>JAAYJE010000156.1 GCA_012523095.1 Actinomycetota bacterium
GGACAGCTGTTTGACCCGCCGGTAATGATCAGTGTAAGTATACTCAAATTCATCCCGGTATTTCATGATCTGATTGGGTGCGTAAATCATTCCGTAATCAAGAAACCTTTTTAGCGTGAGCTGCATTTGATAGCCGATACCTTCCATAAATGACGCCTCCTTATTTTGTTGATTTTTTTGGTAAAATTCCGCCTTTCCAGCCTGAATTAGTATTGCCGAATTTCCCCGGCAGTATAATATTATTGTAAGTTCACATTTGGGTATGGGTCAAGAGGCGGGGGGCAAGTGAGGCGGAAGGGGTGAGGGGTGAGGAGTGAGGAGTGAGGCGACCGCGCACTGGTCGCGGTTGTAGGGGCCGACGCCTCTGTCGGCCCGCGGGGGCCGGGGCTGGTTGGTTAGTTGGGTAGTTGGTTAGTTGGGTAGTTGGGTAGGGAAAAGTAGAAAGTGGATAGTGGAAAGTTGGAAATATGAGGAATATGGTGCCACAAGCAGTTGTAGGGGCCGGCGTCCCTGTCGGCCCGCGGGGTTTAAGGGGATGGTTGGGTAGTTGGGTAGGGGAAAAGAAGAAAGTGGAAAGTTGGAACTCCCGATAAAAACGTTTTTCTATGCCAGTAGATTGCCGGCGATTATCATATGTTGTGCTTCGGTTGTCCCTTCGTAGATCTCAGTTACTCTGGCGTCCCTTGACAATCGTTCGACTTTGATTCCTTTGATATAGCCGGTGCCGCCATGGATCTGCACTGCTTTAAATACATGCCGGTTGGCCATGGTGGAAGCAAATAATTTGGCCATGGAAGCTTCCTGGACAAAGGGCTTGCCGTTATCTTTCAGGACGGCCGCATGATAAGCCAGGTGCCGGGCAGCGGCTATATCTGTTGCCATCTCCGCTAACATTCGCTGTATCGCTGGCTGACCGGCCAGGGGGCGGCCAAACTGTATACGTTCTTTGGCATAAATAATCGATTCCTCCAGGGCGGCCTGGGCAATGCCGATGGATTGGGCGGCAATGGCTATCCGTCCATGGTTTAGGGCAATCAGTCCTATTTTCATGCCCTGGCCCTCGGTTCCAATGAGATTTTCTGCCGGTACACGGCAGTCCTTAAAAATGACTTCCGAGGTCTGTGACGCCCGCAGTCCGGTTTTTTCAAATTGCGCGCCCACTCTGAGGCCGGGGGTCTTTTCCGGAACGATGAAAAGACTCATACCTTTGCTGCCCTGGTCTTTGTCGGTGTAAGCCAGCACCAGATAAACGCCGGCTATCGGTCCATTGGTAATGAAAGTCTTGGTTCCATTTAAAACATAGGCTTCCCCATCCCATTGTTCAGTTGAAGTTATGGCTTTTACATCGGTTCCCGCACCTGGTTCCGTCACACAAAATGCCCCGATTTTTTCTCCCCGGGCCATAGCCGGCAGGTAGAGTTGTTTTTGTTGTTCACTGCCAAAATTATTGATGACCAGAGCGCAGCCGGTATGACAGGAAATATCCAGACTGGCTGCGGCACTCACCCGGGCAATTTCTTCTAACACCATGGTATAGGTCAGGTAATCAAGACCCGCCCCGCCATATTCCTCCGGGATGGGCATCCCCAGCCAGCCGCCGGCAGCCAGTTCCTTGAATACTTCAGCAGGGAAGCGGCTGTTGGCATCAGTTTCAACTGCTATGGGTTCCAGCCATTTTTCGCAGAACTTCCTTATGCTATCCTTCATAATTTCCTGTTCTTTAGACAATTTGTAATCCATCTTCCACCACACCTTCCCGCAATATTGCGATGCGGGCGGGCCCTTTTATGCCCACCCGCTCAACCTTTATAACGAAAATTTTTTATGCGATTATACCTGCTTCATTAAGCATAATTTCCCGACCCATCCTTTTCATCCGTTCTTTATCCGGTTTATTGTCTTTGGTTAAGGGTATTTCATCAACAAATTCCACATAGCGGGGAACTTTGTATGCCGTCAGATTATCATGGCAATAGTGTTTAACATCTTCCGCGGTAAGTTTTTCGCCGGGCTTGATAACTACAAAGCTCATTGGCACTTCACCCAGGCGGGAGTCAGGCACACCAACAGTGGAAGCGGCAAATATTTGGGGATGTTTAGCCAGCAGTTCATCGATTTCCCGCGGGAAAACATTGAAACCCCCTATGTCCATCATGTCTTTTTTTCGGTCCACAATATAAAAGTAGCCGTCTTCATCCATGTAACCTATGTCACCACTATACATCCAGCCATTACGAATAGCATAAGCTGTTTCTTCCGGGTTTCTCCAGTATTCCTTGATCAGCTGCGGGCCCCGCCAGATCAGTTCCCCTTTCTGGTTAAAGGACATCACTTCTTCGCCATTGACGGCATCAACAACGAGCATATCGGTGTCCGGAAACGGTACTCCTATGCTGCCCGGTTTACCGCCATCAGTGACGCGGTTGAAGGTGGTGGCATTAATTCCCTCGGACATGCCGAAACCTTCTGCCACCCGGGCATTGGTATGTTTTCTAAAAGTTAAAAGGGACTGCACCGGCAGGGGTGCCGATCCGCAAATAACAAGTTTAAGCGCCCATATCTTTGATTTTCCCACCTGGGGATGATAGACGATCTGGTTGATGAGAGCGGGCACAGAAGGCCAGATGGTAGGTTCATGCTGGTTGATCGCTTCCAGTATGACATCGGTATTGGCTGTATCCAGTGCGATAACGGTCCCGCCGGCTACCAGGCACCAGTTGATCCCGCAGTTGATGCCGTATCCATGGGTCATAGGCAGGCTCATAATGATCCGGGTATCAGCACCATCCATTGCCGGTCCAAACCATTCCATGAAGGCATGTTCGTGGCCGATTATACCTTTGTTGGTATGGCAGCATCCTTTACTGACACCGGTCGTTCCTCCCGTATAGTAGAGTATCTGGATATCATCCGGAAAAACCTCGATATCCGGTTCATCTGCTTCTTCCTTATTGATCAGCTCATATAAATCGAATATATTTTCATCTGGTTTACTGTTTTCACCATAATCAACCACCAGGATGTTCTTTAGTTTTGTTTCGCCATTTTTAAGTATATCGATTACTTTATCTGCATTAGCAGCGTTAATAACAACTGTTTCAGCACCATTGTCGAGCAAATTTCCTTTAATTTCTGCTTCTGCACTGCGGGGATTATACCCCACTGCAATGATACCGGTCTTGTAACAAGCCATAAAAGCAATAATAACTTCAGGAATATTAGGCAGCATGATGCTCAAGCGGTCACCTTTTTTACAACCCAGTTTCAGCAGTGCATTTGCCAGTCGGCAGGCTGCTGCATTACTTTCCTTGTAGCTCATGATACGGTCATTATAAATGATATGCGGTTTGTCCGGCTGTACAGACACCCATTTTAACAATATTTCTTTCATTGTTTGGTCTGGTTCCGGAAGATTACGTCTGACACTTTCATCATATTGTTTGAGCCAGAGTGGTTCGTACATTGCAACTTGTTTTTCAAAATCATTTTCCGTAGCCATTCGATCGCCTCCAAAGTTTTGCTACACTTTTCACAAACTTGGGCAAAAATTCTGGTCTCATCTCCCGGCCTGTCATCTTGTAGGGGGGGAAGGAGAGAAAGATGACAGGCCGAAGATGAAATTATAAATCCAGCTCAGAAGTAAAAGCGGCTTGCTTATACTCCCAATGACCTGGCGACCAGCAGTTTCATAACTTCCGAAGTCCCGGCAGATATACGCTGGACTCTGGTATCCATAAATACGCGGCCAATATCATAATCTTCATAACAATAGCCATGGCCGCCGTGAATCTGAAGGGCCTTATCGCTTACCCGGAAAGCCATCTCTGTACAATAGTATTTAGCCATACTGACTTCTGCAGCCACATTCTCGCCATTCATAACTGCCAGGACCACTGCATCAGCAAATACTCTGCCGATGGTCACTTCTGTGGCCATATCAGCCAGCAGGAACTGGGTGTACTGCAGGTCACTTAAATGTTTACCAAACATCGGTCTCTGTTTGGCATAGTCAACAGCTGATTCCAGTGCCCTTTCCGCCTGACCCTGAGCCAGCTGCGCGGCAAACATTCTTTCCGGCTGCAAGCGGGACATCAAATAATTCAGACCCTTGCCTTCTTCGCCTAACAGGTTGCCGACCGGTACACTAACATCAGTGAAATGTAATTCTGCGGTATCCTGACCGTGGAATCCGATCTTATTCAATCTGGTGCGGGTAAAGCCCGGTGAATCCATTTCCACCAGCAGCAAACTGATACCTTTCCTGCCTAATTCGGGGTTGGTGAGACAGGCTACAATACAGATATCCGAGATCATACCATTGGTAATAAAGGTTTTTTCGCCATTTAAGATGTAATGATCGCCGTCTTTTATGGCTGTTGTTTTGATAGAAGCCAGGTCAGAACCCACCTCCGGCTCAGTCATGGCCACACATATGAGCTTGTCACCCGTGATCATCTGGGGCAGATATTTATCCTTGATCTCCTCACTGCCGTAATGTTCCACATAGGGACCTACTATATCCGAGTGCAGCCATTGTCCGACACAGCCAAAGCCGCGGCGGGCAGTTTCCTGAGTCATTATTACCTGATACAGTACATCCAGGCCGGAACCGCCGTATTTTTTATCCGCCCAGGTACATAAATAGCCCAGTTCTCCCATCTTTTTGAATAGTTTTTTGGGTACTTCCCGATCTTTTAAATACCAATCCTTGTAAAAAGGGGCAATCTCTTTTTCTACAAATTTCCGAAAGGCAGCGCGAAACATTTCATGTTCTTCTGTAAAGGGTAAAGTCGTTTTCATTATATATACCTCCTCGTATAATAAGTTTTAAGCAATACTATTTAAGCTGCGGCATTTTTTAAACTGCTTTTAATTACCTGCGATTTTTCTCCATAATTTAGTAAATATCATTTGCTGATTCCGGTGTTCCACCATCATGCAAGATTCCAGATTGCCCAGATCCAGATTGACATTCAAAGCCTCTTTGGTCAGCCGCAAAGTCATAGGATCAATAGCTGCCAGTTCCTGAGCTTTGGCCATGGCTGCCTCTCTGATTTTCTGCGGTTCCACACATTCAGAGGCAAATCCCAGCCGCATAGCTTCCTCGGCCAGCATGAAACGGCCGGTCAAAAGCAGATCATAGGATACCCCGGCACCAATCTGACGGGGCAGGAAATAGCTGGTCCCCAGGTCGGCACCGCCCATTTTAATTTTCACAAAAGGCGCAGCAAATCTGACATCATCAGATATTATCCTGATATCCGCGGCCATGGCGTAAATAAAACCGCCTCCCACACAGGCCCCGAAACACGCAGCAACGATGATTTGCGGCATTTGTCTCATATTGAGGATGGTATTAGCCATTTTCAGCTGGCTGTCGTATAAATTGCTGACAGAATTATAAACTTCCGGAGTAAAAACGTTCTTTACATCCAGACCGCCGCAGAAACCTTTCGTTCCCTCACCGGTCAGTACCACTACACTGACTTCTTTGTCCTCTTTCAACCTGGTGGTGATTTCATACATTTCATCGATCAGTTCGTTATTCCATGCATTGAGCTTATCCGGGCGATTGAGGCTAAGCAGCATGATATTGCCCTGAATGTCCACCTTTACAGTCTGATAATTGCTATAATCCATGAAACTCCCTTCCTTTCTTATATAATGCTCCTGCTATTTGAATAACAGCACTGCATTCCAGCTGCTGTTACTAAAGCCCCTTACTTAGTTCCGCTAAGACTTGATTCATATCAGCTGTCAGAATATAATCTGACATTTCACAAATGGGAGCATTTTCATCATTGTTGACAGTAATAATGGTTTTGGCGTCCCTGATCCCCACCGAAAACTGCACCTGGCCTGAGATACCCATTATGACAGCCAGTTCCGGCTGGCAGATCTTACCTGATATACCAACGACCCTGGCTTCAGACAGCCATTTCTTATCAGTTGCCAGCGGTTTTGAGCAAGCCACTTCCCCATTTAGTTTTTGAGCGACGTCCTCCGCCTGGGCAAGTGTCTCCATACCATCTAATCCTTGTCCCACCACTACCAGCACCTCTGCTGCTTCAATGTCCACACTTTCCACTTTCTTTTCCCGGGTCTCGACTACTTTTACCCGGGGCGTTTTCACATTGACACTAAAATCTTCCATGCTGCCGCCCGGTCCCTGGGGTGCAGGGCTAAAAGCCTTCGGTGATATCACCAGGACTTTTTTAGCTGTCTTTATGACCTGCTCAGCCACTGTTGCACCGCCCAGAGCATTCCTGACCCCGATTATTTCGCCCTTGTCAGTATTAACCGCTTTGACATCAGCCAGGCATCCTGCCCCCATCATTTGCACCAATCGGCCCGCTATTTCCTTACCCGCGCGGTTGGCAGCCAGTAAAACCGTATCCGCTGCAGCATGTTCAGCGGCCTGATAAATTGCTGCCGCGACAGCAGCCGTATCCGCCAGACATAATTCCGGCACATCGATCTTGAGCACTTTAACTCCATAAGAGGCCAGTTCCCTGGCTTGCATTTCATCATTGACCGTCACTGCCCAAACCGCATCACCGATCGTTTCAGCAGCAGTGATCAATTCAGCAGCCAGCCTGGTTTTATCACTGAACACCAATACATTTGCCATACTAATTACCTCCCACAAAGCCTTCAGTTTTCAAAATCTCCACCAGTTCCTCCACACTTTTTATTGTGATACGCTTGCGATTTACTTCCGGTGCCAGGTTGCTTAAAGTTGTCAAAGTTTTCTCCGCCGCCGGCTGTTCAAGCTCGTCCAGACTTATTATTTCCTTAGGTTTGCGGCCCGCTTTTAAAACCTGCGAAACTGAGGGAATGCGCGGTTCGTTTAAATCAGCTGTCACAATTACTACTGCCGGCATCATTACTTCCACGATTTCCACGCTGTCTTCCAGAGAACGGGTAAGCCTTAGTTTTTCACCGTCAATGATTATCTGGGTAACACTGCCCACCTGTGGCAGATCAAGTTTTTCGGCCACTCTTGAACCAACCTGGCCGGAATAATTGTCGCCGCTGCCCTCACCGAAGATTATCAAGCCACAATCATCTACCTGTTTTATCAGCTGAGCCAATATCTCGGCAGACTCTGCACTATCCAGATCCCCGGCCTTGTCATCTGCCAGCATAATACTCCTGTCCCCTCCAGCTGCCATAGCCTCCTTGATGGTGTCTTCCAGCTCTTCGCTGCCCGCCGCAACCACTACCACTTCTCCGCCATGTTCTTCTTTTAGCAGTACCGCGGCTTCCAGGGCGTTTTTATCTATCTTGCCAAAGGTTAAAGGTACGTCTGCCATAACTGGTTCCCGATTTCTGATCCTGAGCTGCTGTAAATCAGGAACCTGTTTCATTGCGACAACTATATCCATGTTTGATCTTCCTCCTTAAAAGATGTATATCATTCTAACCAAAGCGGAATTGTACACCGGCACCACCGCTGGGATAATGCCATTCCAGCACTTCCTCGCCGCAGGCAATGAGACAGGTGCCGCATTCCAGACAGCCATCGACACTTATCTCCACATCCCCGGCATCGTTTGCGCTGTAAAGTCCCGACGGGCATACAATGACCGCCTTCTTTAAACGCTCATCCTTCTCCCGGCCCGGCTTGATCCTGATGTGGAATTCCTTATCTTCTTTAAAAACATTCAATCCCAGTTTGGCTTTTAACCCCATAACTTCACTCATATCTTTCTCAGCCTCCACATATCCCTGGCTATACCAAATATTTCACCGACTGTCATATGCTTTTTAATGGTAGGAAATATCCTGTCTTTAGCTCCCGCCGGCACGGCATACAAATCCCTCATAATACTGCCGGCCAATTCCGGATAGAAGGTGAAAAAGCGCGAATGATCCAGAACATCCAGGGATTCTTTGAAGTTGTTAAAATCCTCCATGACAAAACTCTTATCCAGGAGTTTTTTATATTCTGCCAGACTGGCCCCGGAAAAATCATTTCTGGCTTTAGCTGCCATCACAGCCTGGGCGGCATAATAACCGGAAGCCATTGCATATTCCATACCTCTGACCGTCACACCAATGTTCATGGAAAAACCAGCCGCATCACCCGCCACCAGTATTCCGCTGCCATACAGACTCCCCATTGCTTTTACTCCGCCTTCCGGGATGACATGGGCCGAATATTCTGCTGTTTGCCCGCCCTTGATCAGGCTGGCGATTTCCGGCCGCTGTTTAAAGCGGTCTAAAAGCTCCGGGGCTTTAAAAGCTTCTTCATTTTCCAGCAGTGCATCGATTCCCACCACGATCCCTAGACTCAGACTTTCCTTGTTGGTATAAAGGAAACCGCCGCCGAAACTGCCGCCGGTAACGTCACCCATATACAAACGGGCCATCCCTTCGTCACCTTGTAAATTGAAACGGTCTTCCAGCAGCTGCCGATCCATTTCTATGATTTCTTTGCAGCCTACTGCATAGTTTTTGGATGCCAGAGGTTTTCTCAGTCCGGCCTTTTCAGCGATAAAAGACAAAACTCCATCACAGGCTATTACAACATCCGCCCGCAGTTCATCCCCGTCGGCCCGGACCCCAACGACTTTACCGTCTTCCATTATGACATCATCGACCCGGGCTTTGCTGACCAGCATCGCGCCTTTTCTTTCCGCTTCCCGGGCAAACCATTTATCGAATTTACCCCTTAAAAGGCTGAAACTCTGATAGGGCTCCTGTGCCAGTTCATTACCGTCATACTGCATAGTAACAGAACGTTCTTCAGCCATAATACTTACTTCTTCACGGGCAATGAAGCGTTCAAAAGGAGCTTTCTTCCATAGATCAGGGAACAGATCCCGGATAGGATTTACATACATTCTTCCCCCGGTAACATTTTTGGCCCCTGAATAATCGCCCCTTTCCAGTACCAGAGTCTCCAGCCCCTCCTGTGCCAGGGTATAAGCAGCAGATAGTCCCGCCAGCCCGCCGCCTACAATGATGACATCAAATTTCTCCATTTCCGGTTCCCCTTTTCAAATTAATGCATAAAGACATTTTTACTTATAGTCAGCCAGAATCGAATTAGCGACAATTATCTTTTGAATATGACTGGGGCTTTCTATCTGCGGCATCATGACCGCTTCCCGATAAAGCCTTTCCACTTTATAATCCTTCATGAGTCCGTAAGAAGAATGTATATCCATACAAATCCCCACGATTTCCCGGGCAGTATGGGAAACGATATCCTTGGCTGCCGCACAGTCCCGGGCAAATACCGCCGGGTTGTTCCGGGAATTCTTGTTAGCATTGGTGGCCGCCTTATATAAAACCAGGCGGGCAGCTTCCAATTTTTCATACATCTCGGCAATCATTAACTGAATCGCCTGAAATTTAACACCAATGGGAGTGCCCCGGTGCATCTTCTGGGTAGCGTATTCCATCCCCGCATCAAATCCCGCCTGAGCCAATCCCAGGCAAAAAGCAGATATTCCCAGTTTCCCGTAGCCAATACCAGCCTGGAGGTGATAAAAACCTTCCCCCACCTGTCCGATCATGTTGGCTGCCGGCACTTTACAATCATTAAAATAAAGATCCAGCAACTGACCGCCGTTCATGGCAATCTTCTCCAAGGGTTCAGAAGTGGAATATCCTTCCGCCTTTTTATCGATGAGAAAAGTAGTTAATTTGCCGGATTCCGCTTCTTTGAAAACCACCCCCATGTATCCCGGATAGGCCGCATTGGTGATGAAACGCTTCGTTCCGTTGAGGATATAATAATCGCCTTCTCTTCTGGCAGTAGAAGTAAGCTGTTTGGGGTCAGAACCCGTACCTGGCTCCGTAAAAGCAAAAGAAGTGATATGTTCTCCCCGGCATCCCGGGGGCAGGCTCATCTGTTTTTGCTCATCATTGGCAAAGGTATTGATCATTGATAAGCCCAGTACATGAGCCATGATCGCCATAGATAATGAAGCCGAAAATCTGCCGATCTGCTCCAATGCCAGTACATAACCATCATAACCAGCATCAGATCCGCCGTATTCTTCCGGCAGCGGTATGGCCAGCAAACCCAGGTCGGCCGCCTCTTTAAACAGTTCCAAAGGGATCTGGTGGCTGGCTTCTATCTGCTCCACCAGCGGGGCAACACTTTTTTCCGCAAACTCCCGGGCTGTTTGTTGTATCATCGATTGTTCCTTGGTAAGATCAAAATTCATTTTTTATTCCTCCCATTTCTGCGGCAAATTTGATTAAAATTTTTAATCCAGCAAATATTTGGCGATGATCATATGCTGAATTTCATTAGTACCTTCATAAATTTCGGTCACCCGCACATCCCGGGCCAGACGTTCAACCTTGATTCCCCGCACATATCCGGTGCCGCCATGCAGCTGCAATGCCCGGGATACATTCTTGCAGGCCATGCTGGAAGCATAATACTTGGCCATGGAAGACTCCTTGGAAAACGGTTTGCCCTGATCAGCCTTCAATGCCGCCTGCCAGGTCAGTGCCCGGGCAGCTTCGATCTCAGTTGCCATCTCGGCGATCAGCCACTGTACACCCTGGTTTTCCGCAATGGGTTTGCCAAATTGGACACGTATTTTAACATAATTTATTGCTTCTTCCATAGCTGCCTGAGCAATACCAACGGATTGTACCGCTACAACAGTACGCCCAAAATCCAGTCCGTTCAGCAATATCTTCATGCCCTGGTTTTCTTCTCCCATCAGGTAAGATGCAGGGATCCTGACGTTTTCCAGGATTATCTCCGAGGTTTCCGAGCCCCGCATCCCCATCTTTTCATAAAGCTCACCAATGCGGACACCTGGCAGCTCTGTCGGCACAAGAAACATACTGATCCCCTTGCCCGGCCGGGAAATATCCGTATAAGCGGCAAAACAAAGAACACCAGCCTGCGGCCCATTGGATATGAAAGTTTTATGACCATTTAAAACATAGGTATCGCCATCACGTACTGCCGTAGATTTCATCGCCGCTACGTCTGAACCGGCGCCAGCTTCTGTGATACACAGTGCTCCGATTTCCTTCCCGGCCACCATTGCCGGCAGATACTTCCTTTTAATCTCCTGATTACAATATAAATTGATCAACCGTTGACAGCTGGCATGACAGGAAACATTAACACATATAGAAGCTGAATATTTGGACATCTCCTCGATAATAAGCATATAAGTCAGATAATCCAGGTCGGATCCGCCAAATTCCTCCGGCACCACCAACCCCAGCCAGCCGCCCTCTGCCAGTTGACGAAATTCTTCGTAGGGGAAACGGGCCTCCCGGTCCAATATCGGTTCGATGGGTTCAATATATTTCTGGCAAAACTCGCGCATCGCTGTCTGCAATTGCGACTGTTCCTTTGTCATATTCAAATCCATTGTTTCCGCACCTCAATCGTTTTCTTCCTTTGGCTCCCCGTGGTTCACGTCTATTTGCCCTGATAAACCGGTGGGCGTTTTTCCATAAAAGAACGTAAACCTTCCTGCAGATCCTCCGTTCCCGCACAGAAGGTAGACTGTGCCTGTTCAAACAAAAGACCGGCAGCCAGACTGCTTTCTTCGGCTGCATTCACACCCTTTTTCACAAATCTGAGGGCCAGGGGCGGTAATCCTGCAATCTTCCTGGCATAGTCCAGGGCAGTTTCCTGAAGTTTTTCCGGTTCGGTAATTATCTCCACCAGACCGATTCTGAGTGCCTCTTCCGCCCCGATGGTATCCCCGGTCATTAGTATACGTTTGGCCTGGCTCGCGCCCACCAAACGGGTCAGCTTGGCCGTACCGCCCAAATCCGGCGAAAGTCCAAAACGTGCTTCCGGCAGAGTAAAGGCAGCGTCAGTGCCGGCAATACGAAAATCACAACCTAAAATCAGTTCTACCCCGGCACCAAAACAGCTTTTATTCACTGCGGCAATGACCGGAATCGGCAGATCCTGCCAGCGGCTGAAAATGTTCTGCAAAGAGACCAGGGTATCCATGATCCATTGTGAACTGATATTGTCGATCAAAAAATTAATATCGATCCCGGCGCTGAATATTTTCCCTGTCGATTTAAGCAGCACCACACGCAGACCCTTGTCCGCATCAATCGCGTCCTGGATAGCTGCAATCTCGTCAAGGAACACCTGTCCCACCGGATTCAGACCCTTGGGTTCGCAAAGTTTGACGACCGCGATTTTACCTTCTATTATTTCCAGATCAACACTGGTACCGTAAGCCATAATACTTTCTCCTTTCCGCTGGTATCCATTGGTTATCACAGCAGTATCACCCGGGAAAGTAATCCCTCAGTAGTATTTTGAGTCTATTGCTTTACCGGGCCATCGTTATTTAAAGCCCGGTAAAGCAAAGTATTATCTCGACAGATTAAAGCCCCGGTTTGCTTTTAAAGCATATTTCAGGAACCCGGATAAAAGTTTTTCTTCAGAGCCGCTCGCAGTTCTCCCCGCAGATCTGGGTGAGAAATGGCTATTAGTTCTTTGGCCCTTTCGATTCTTGTTTTATAACGCAAATGGGCAATGCCATATTCAGTGATAATATAATCAGTATAGGTTCTTGGCACTGATACGGGTGTTCCAGGTTCCAATTCGGGTACCAGTGTGGAAATCAGCTCTCCATCCTTGCCCTTTCTTGAAGAAGCAAGCATTGTAACCGCTTTACCGCCATCTGCATAGGCTGCCCCCATGGCAAATTCCATCTGTCCGCCGGAACCGCTTATCATGGTGTTGCCTATCCCTTCTGCGGCAATTTGTCCGGTGAAATCGATTTGCAAGGCAGCATTCATACAAATCATATTCTTGTGACTGGATACCATGGCCAAATTATTGGTGACCGAGGAAGGATAGATTTGAGCACCCGGGTTTTCCGTTACAAAATCATACAGGCCCTGATCGCCCAAAGTAATAGAAGCAATGCTTACTCCGGTGAATTCCGATTTAAGCCGATTGGTGACAATGCCACTTTCCACCAAGTTATTCAGACCAGCTGGGAACATTTCGGACAATACCCCCAAATCATGTTTGCCTTCCAGACCTGCCACAACGGTTTCAGTTATTCCTCCCCAGCCCATTTGAATAGTTGCACCGTCCGGGATTAATTCCAGTGCATATTTGCCGATGGATGTTTCAATTCCTGTAGCTGTAGCCCTTTGTCCGACAACCAAAGGTGAAGACTTTTCAACAAAAAAATCAATGTCAGATACATGCACCCAGTTATCACCGTAAACAACCGGCATCTGATCATTGATTTCTGCAATCAAAACTCTCATTTTTCCTGATTTTCTACCCAATCTTATTAAATCAAGACTGAAGAAATTGGTCAGTCCGATATTACAATATCCCCGGCTGTCAGGTGGACAAATGGCAATCATGAAAACATCAATTATTTGCGCCATTTTTAAAGGATAGTCCGTTGAATTACAGGGAAAGAAATCTGCTGTTTTGCTTCTGAAAACAGCCTTTGAAGGTACCGGTGCACCGTAACAGTTCATATAATCTATATGCCCGGCATATTTAGTCAGGGCTTCGGGATCCAGCAAAAAGCTTGGTTTCATACGCAACCCATCATAAAATCTAATTTTATCCAAATCGCCGGCATCGACCCGGGCTCTGATTGCTTCGTACATTTCAGCAGAAGGGGTATTGCTGATGAAACCTCAACAAATATAATCCCCTGTTTTGATAAGCTTGGCAGCATCTTCAAATGTTCCCAGTTTCCTTTTATAATCTTCTTTCCAATCACTTATTGCCATTATCGATTCACTCCTTAAAAGTATTAAATACTATGACTTCTTTGCCTCATCTGCAGCCTCTCGGAAACATCCCTCCCTTTCAAGATTAATCCGCCTGATACTTATGGAATCAAATAACACCTTGTTTTTTAAATGCCTCAATATCTGTTTGTTTAAAACCTATTTCCTTTAATATATCCTCAGTATGCTGGCCAAAAGCGGGCGGGGCCATCCTCACTGTGTAAGGCTGTTCAGAGAATTTTACCGGAAAGCCGATGCTTTTAACCTTTCCCTCTACAGGATGATCCATTTCGATTATCATGCCGCGATGATTAAGATGTTCGTCAGCCAGTGCTTCCTCCAGGTTCTTGACTTTGGCCGCACAGGCATCCAGAGGTGCCAGGATCTCCATCCATTCATCAGCCGTTCTGGTTAAAAACAACTCCGACAATTCCTTTTTCATTTTTTCCTGAATTTCCGGCGGGCCGTTTTGAATAGGAATATAATCGGCGCGTCCTATGGCCTGGCAAAAGCTTTCCCAGAATTTAGCTTCCAGCATTCCCAGGGATATATACCGGTCATCTTTGGTCCGGTAAACATAATACCAGGCAAACCCTCCGCCCAGCAGTGTCTCTGCTCTATGCGGCACATTCTTGTCCACAAAATATGCCCCCGCCAGGGCCGACATAAAAGTAAAAACAGCATCGGTCATAGAAACATCGATATACTGCCCTTTACCGGTTTTTTCCCGGGCGAACAATGCCGCAGCAATGCTGAAGGCCGCCCAGAGAGAACCGCCGCCCACATCAGCGATTTGAATGCCCGGAACCACCGGACTGCCTTTATAGTTGCCGATCATCTCCAGAATTCCGGTATCACTCAGATAGTTTATATCATGACCGGCCATCTGGCTCTTGGGCCCATCCTGACCGTATCCGGAAATCGAGCACATGATAATACGGGGGTTGTGTTTTTTTAAAGTTTCATATCCTAATCCCAGCCGTTCCATCACTCCTGGACGAAACTGTTCTACCACCACATCAGCATTACTGATCAGCTTGATAAGTATATCCTTGCCTTCCTGTGTACGCAGATTCAATTTCATACTGCGTTTATTACGGTTCAAACTCAAAAACTGTCCTCCGTCAACAGTGGCTTTGGGCGGCATCCAGCGTGCATAATCACCTCCGGCAGTTTCTTCGATCTTAATTACGTCGGCACCCAGGTCACCCAGCATCTGCGTACAAAAGGGTCCTGGAAGCAATCTGCTTAAATCAATTATTTTTACACCTTGAAATAGCCCGTTCATTGAATACCCCCTTTTGTGATTTTTATTACTTACTGCTTATTAATTGCAACTCCCGTGCCAGATGAAAAAATGCCCTGTAATCAGCCCCTTTTAAAATTACCGGTTTCATTTGGGTTCATATTTGGTTCCTGGAGGATTCAATTGTGAACCCTTTGATGCTATACTTATAAACACGGACCTTATTAAATTTGTCCGCTGAATTTATCATTCAAAAAGGAGTGCCTTACTATGCAGCGACTGAACTCTTCAATACTTAGCGACATCTTAAACTATTTGCCATCAACCATTCTGGCGGATTCATTCGGAATAATCTCCTGGACCAACAAAATAGATATTGCTCCAGGCAGTAATATACTTGATCTAATACCGGATTTAGACCTTCAAGGGTCAGGACTTAAACCGTCTTTGAGTTTGGCAGTTATTGATGAAATCTCTTTCATTATTAATAGTTATCCATTAGAAGATGATTCAGGTATATTGTTTTATCTGGAGCCGTTAGAAAGCAAAGCCATCAGCATGTTAATAGAAAACCCTTATGAAGGCTTCCTCCTGGTCGATAAACAGGGCATCATCCGAATGATCAACGAAACTCTGGCCAATTATCTGAAGGTCCCAAAGAAAAAGCTTGTAGGTCAGCATTTTGACAAATACAGTATCGATCCCGGATTACATGGCATTATTGAAACTCAAAAACCCGATCTCTTATCAATTTTCTCTGCCAGCAGAAATCTGGTGGCTTCCCGCCATCCGGTATTTCATGATGGAAATTTTGTTGGTGCATACGGCAGATATTTCAGCATTGACAGCCGGGATCTGAAAGAAAACATTTTTGGAGACGGCTATATAAATGTTCTGGAAGGCTTGCAGATCGGCAGTATTAACCAAGCCATGATGGAACTTACAGCTTATAAAAATGAATTTTATGATAAACATACCAGCAGCTTCGGGATTGAAAATATTGTCGGCAGCAGCCCCATTATGAGAGAATTGAAAAAAAACATCCTGATGATCTGGGATTCGCCTTCCTCCGTCCTTCTGACCGGAGAAAGCGGCACCGGCAAAGAAGTCTTTGCCCAGGCCATCCATTTTCACAGCGACCGTTCCCAATATCCCTTTGTAAAAGTCAATTGTGCTGCCATCCCAGAGACACTTCTGGAAGCAGAATTATTCGGCTATGTAGAAGGTGCCTTTACCGGGGCTCGCAAAGGCGGTAAAATGGGCAAATTTGAGCTGGCCAACAAAGGGGTCATTTTCCTGGACGAAATTGGCGATATGCCCCTCACCATGCAGGCCAAACTGCTGCGGGTCCTGCAGGAAAAAGAAATAGAACGTCTGGGCAGTGAACAGGTCATCCCCATTGATGTCCGAGTCGTCTCCGCCACTAATAAGGATTTATATGCCATGACTGCCCAGGGTACTTTCCGCGCTGATTTGTTTTATCGACTCAATGTGATCAATTTCCACATCCCGGCTTTAAGAGAACGGAGAAGTGATATCCCGGAATTAGTTGACTACTTCATTAGAGCTCTTGATCTTAAACTGAACCGCAATATCAAATCCGTAGCCCCTGAAGTCATGGAACGTTTCCTGGCTTATGACTGGCCGGGCAATGTCCGGGAGCTGATCAATATACTGGAATCCGCCATGAACTTTTGCCGCGATAATACATTGGGGCTCAAGGAATTGCCCCACTTCCTCATCACCAACATAGATACAGGATCGATGGAAGACGATAGTTTGCTGGCAAC
>JAAYJE010000032.1 GCA_012523095.1 Actinomycetota bacterium
CTTGGAGGTTGATGCCTTCGCTCAAGCAGTCGGTGCACACCAAGACGCGTCGGGGATGCTCGGCCAGGGCGGCTACTCGGGTCTCGCGCTCGTCCGGCGGGAGGGTGCCGGTGACGGCCACCACCTCAGTGTCGCCGTCCAGTGCTTTGCGGAGCGCCTCGGCCACGTATTCGGCAGTGTCGATGAAGCGGCAGAAGACGATGGGATGATAGCCGTCGGCCAGAAGCTCAGAGACCAGCTTCACAGCCTTCTGCAACTTGGCGTCTTTCGCGCCCTTCAGAGCCTCGGCCTCCCGGGCCATCTCGAGCAGACGGCGGCGGGCGCCGGCCTCTTCGCCTTCTTCTTCGGCGTCGCCGCCCGGGATGACGTCGGTGCCCTCCGCCAGATCGGCGTCCATGAGGTCGAGCACCGTGCGGCGGCCGATCTCGTCGGCCTCTTCGGGAGTCTCGGTGTCGGCAGCGGCGGCCCGAGTGCGCATGGTGGCAGCAGCCGCCGCCGGGCTGGAGGCCAGCGAACGGAGCAGCGCCAGTGCCGACCACCAACGCACACGGCGGCGATGGTCCCCGGCCGCATCCAGCACGGTCTCGCGGGCATAACGGAGCACCCGGTCGAACAGCTTCTTGTATTCGGGAGAGAGCTTGTAGGTGTCTTCGGCCTCCTCCCGATCGGGGAAGGGCGTCTCTTCATCCAGATACTGCTTGATGTCGCCCCGGCGGCGCTGGACGAAGTGCCGGGCAAGGCGTTGCCGATGAGAGCGGTTGTGGTCTCCGCCAAGTTCCATCGGAAGTTGGAGAAACTCTTCGTCGAGGAATCCCAGAAGCGACCGGAACGCCTCCTCTTTGCCGCTGTGCGGCGTAGCCGTGACCAGGATCAGGTGGCGCGCGGGGTCGGCCGCCAGACCCGCGACCAGCTTGTGGCGCTGAATCTGAGCGCTCCGGCCCTCCATCGCCGAGGCGCAGGTGTGGGCCTCATCGACGATGACCAGCTCGGGACAGGCCCGTTTGAACTCCTCCACGTGGCGGGGTGACTTGATGAAGTCGGTGGACACCACCACGAACGGATGGCGGTCGAACAGGGACTCGTTGGGCCCGCAATGGCGTTCGAGCCGCGTCACCGTGGATGAAAGCACCAATTCGGAGTCGATGTGGAACTTGTCGCTGAGCTCCCCCTGCCACTGTTCGGCCAGAGCCGGCGGACAGAGGACGGCCAGGCGCTCGACCTCGCCACGGGCGAGGAGTTCCTTCGCGATCAGCCCCGCCTCGATGGTCTTGCCGATACCCACGTCGTCGGCGATGAGCATCCGCACGGGGTCGAGGCGGAGGGCCATCAGAAGCGGCACCAGCTGATACGGGCGCGGCTCCACCGCCACCGAGGCGAAAGAGCGGAACGGGCCCGCACTCGAACGGAAGCCGAGGCGCACGGCGTCGCGGAGCAGCCGCGCCGAGCGGTAGTCGCCGATCTGCCCGGGGTCGCCCGGGTCGGGCAGCGCGAACTGAGCCGATTCGACCCTCTCCAAAGTCTGTAGCACGCCGGTGACCTCGTCCTCGGTGCCGCGTAGCGGCCGCAGCACCAGCAGGTCGCCCTCAGACTCGGGCAGAACCACCCACTCGCGTCCGCGGGCGCGCACCAAGGAACCGACGGCGAACGTCACGGGCGACCTCCTTCAGCGCCACGGGTGCCGGCGCCGCCGAAGGGAACGCCGCCGTGGAGAGCGGCACCCGGCGCAGCCGCGCGCCCGGGTGCGGCGCCGCGGCTCACGACGCGCCTCCGCGGGCCTTGCCGAAGAGGCTCGGGAACCGGTCGATGATCGCCGACCAATCCTCCTGATGGTGAAAACGAACGACCGTGTAGCCGTAGTCCTCCATGGCGGTGTTCAGAGCGTCATCGCGGGCCTGTCGCTCAGGGAAGTCGTGCGGCGGACCATCGATATACACAGCCACCTGTTGGTCCGTATAAATGAAGTCGGGGCGCGTTCCGCAGGCCTCGACCAGCTTCTGGGCATGCGAAGGCAGATGGAGGTTCTGCTGTTCCAAGAGCCGCAACCACGAGCGCTCCAGCTCGGAGTCCGCCAGGTTCATGAGCACCTGGAGGTGCTCCGCCCGCGTCAAGTTGGTGGGCGAACTCTCCACGGCAGCGTCGCGCAGCTCGAGCAGCACGTCCTTGACCGACTGGCGGTCAAGAAGCTGATGGTAGCGTTGGTTCTGGTAGCTCATGAGGCAGTCGTAGCAGGCGGCTTCGCAGTCTTCTTTGGCCCGCGGTGCGCGCCGGAGATCCTCGCCGGTGTCGGGGTCGAAGTGGCAGAGCGCCAACGCCTCGCGTGCGACGGCGTTCAGCGCTCCGGGGTTCAGTAGTTGCCGCAACACCCCGGCGCCGCCCTCGGCCGCCTCGTAGATGAGGATACGGCGCGGATCGTCATCGCCGGGCAACGACTCGACCGCCAACTCGTTGTCTTCGAGCTGGTAACGGGCCTGCACGGCGCGCTTCAGCGCCGCCTGCAGCGAGGCGCTCTCGGTCGGGCTGAGCTGGACCGCCGGGTCGATGAGCAGACAGTTGCGCCGGTCTTCGACGAAGGGGGTGACGCGGGCCGTACGCGGCGACATTGGATCCTGATCGTCTTCATCCTGGTCGTCGTCCTGGTTCCTGGCCCAGTAGCCCCGCTCGATATCAAGGACGAAGCCCAATTGCTCCTTGTCCTTCCGCCGCGCCCAGCCCTTGTTGATCCGCCAGATGAGGGCGGCGTGGCCATAGGTGAGCTTGGCGATCGGCTCCCCCGTCCCGACCGCCGCTTCCGTCCCGACCGCCGCTCCACCGGGGACCGCCCTGACCATCGCCGTGCTGCCGTGCATCTTGACCCCATCGTGGCCGAAGCGGACGGCGGTGGCGAGCTCGTAACCCAGACGCATGCGCTCCTCTTCGTCGGAGGTGATGCGGTCCCGCCGGCGCGTGGAGACGTTCTGCAGGCGGAAGAGGTTGGTGAGAGCCTGGTTGAGGTAGACGCCGCAACTCTCACAGAGATCGGGGCCGTCCCCTTCGTCGAACTGGTGCAGATAGCCACACTGCGGGCAGATCTTGGCCCGGTTCTGGGCCAAGTCATCCTCCTCACTGACGGGGAGGATGGCCTTGTTGATGATGTACTGCGCCCCCTCGTGGTAGACGATGGCCCGCGGACCGAACTCCGAGATGGCCAAGAAGCGCGGCCGCTGGAGAAATTCTTCCTGCCCCCTTCTACCCTTGCCACCCGGGCCCGTCCTCCTGCCCGGGATGAAGGCCGACAGCGGCAACCGCGGGAAGCTGTAGCCGGGGAGGAAGCCTTCGCTCGCGAAGTAGCGGTAGCTGTAGAAGTCGGATTGGAGCAGCTTATCGACGTCGGTGAGCAGCTTCATCTGCTGCTCGGCCTCAGCCCGGAGGCGTTTAGCCACCTCTCTGTCCCGGACACTTCTCGACGAATCGCCTATGATGTTGTGTTGCGCTTCCCGCTGGCTGAGCGCGCTGCGATATAGGCCACGCCACCGGTCGCAGGCCCGGTCGAAACGGAGCGCGACTTGATCCAAGACCTCGTCCAACCAACCGTCGCTGTACCAGTCGGCCTCTTCGAGCTCGGCCCGGCAGCCTTCGAGGAGCGCAGCGGCCCGGGCCCGAGCCCGTTCACGGGGCTGCTCGGCCTCGACATCGACTCGAACCGATTTTTGGAGCTCAAGCGTCGGTTCGTGGCCGCCGACCTCGAGCAAATCGGTGAGCGACTTGCCCAGCGAGAGGCCGGTCTCAGCCAGCCACACCGCATGCACATGGGCTCGGACGAGATCCTCGTTGGCGAGATCGAGGCGCGGTGGCGTCACCGCGCCCGCCACCATGAGCTCCGGCCGCTTGAAGAAGTACTGATCGTGCGGACTCCCCACCGTGCAGTAGCTGTAGACGAGGGCGGGTTGACCGCTCCGCCCCGCCCGCCCGCTCCGCTGCGCATAGTTGGCCGGGTTGGGCGGGATGTTGCGCATGTTGACCACGTTCAGCTCAGCGATATCCACGCCCAGCTCCATGGTGGGAGAGCAGAAGAGCACAGGGAGTCTCCCCTCCCGGAAACGCTCCTCGCGCTCCTCGCGATCGTCGTAGGCGACCTGGGCCGTGTGCTCCCTGGCCTCGATCCCGGCGATGCCACGGGCCGTGTTCTTGTAGAAGCCGACGAAGAACTCGTTGGTGTGTCCCCCTTCAGCCGGCGGACTCGGCACCCGGATGGAGTCGTGATAAGGGGTGAGGCCGTCCCCCGCCTTCCAGATCATGGCCGCCGCAGGCACCTGATATCCGGGAACTTCCCCCTCTTTCCCTTCGATCACCGGTTCCGCCAGCCCCGCATGCCGGAGAATCTCCAGTAGCCGGCGGATGATGATCTCCGCATCAGCCACAAGCAGTCTGGAGTGGTGATGCGGTAACGTCGTCGGGCGCCGGAGGTACTGGCCGAAGCCTCCCCTCCCCGAGAGGAACAGATGCTCCCTGGAATCGTGCCGCCTGGAGGGGCGGGGGAACACCACTCGGGACGTCTCGAGCTTCTCTCGTTCATCGATGGCCCAAGGGGAACAAAGATGCTGACTGCTCTGCTGCTTGATGCTCTCTTGCGACTCAGTCCGCAGGTAGTCCACCTTGATGGCAAGCCCGCGGCGCATCCAGTCGAGCATGGTGCGGGCGATGGCGCTGCGATGCTCTGGAGCGGCCGTGACCAAAGCCTCGTGAGCCCCGGTCCACTCCTCTTCGGCGGCACATAGTTCGTCGAGGGATTCGTACTCGATGTTGAGTAGGCCACACTGCTCCAGATTGGGCAACGTGATGCGCCAGCCTTTCTGCAGGTCCCGATACAGACGGTAGCCAAGCACCTGGCGGAGAGCGCCCTGGGTGTGTTTCAGGGCGGCGAACTTGACCGTCGGATCGACCGCGTACTGTTCCAGCGGCAGATCCAGAGCGTCGAAGACCTTCTGGGTGAGCCGGTCGTGGTTGATGCCGGCCTCCCCCGCCTCCTCCACCGCTCGGTAGAGTGCCGAGCGGAGAAGACCGACCTCCACGAAGTCGTTGAAGTGACCGGCCTGCAGCGAAGCGTCCTGGCGGTTGTCGGTGAAACTGAGGAGTTTGCGCGCCCGCGGAGTAAGATCGGTGTCTTCGCGCAGATTGCGGATGGCAGTGAGGCCCAGGATGGTAGTAGCCGTGCTCCTCCCCTCCGAACCGAGCTGTCCTAACTTGACGAAATCACCTGTGCGCCCCGCGTAAGAGACGCCGCAAGAGAGACAGAACCTGAAGGGAGTGGGCAGGAAGTGGCAGACCATCGCCTCATGCGGCCGGTCTGTGTCCCCGCCTCGTCCGCCGCCTCCGAGAATGGAGCCGGTCGACCCGTCGGGACGCACCTGCACAGGCTGGGGCAGCCACTTCCTCCGGTCTCCGCGCACCCGGCGGGTGTCACCCGTGACCTCGACCCAGTCCTCGGGGATACGGTCGAGCATAGCGTCGATGTCGCCGGGCCAAGGGTTCTCGCCGTCAAGATGGAGGAACCCTGCCGCGCCCTCGTCTTCGCCGACGCGCTCAGAGACCAAGCGGGGCGCGAACACCCGGCCTCCGTCGGGACTCTCGGTGGAGCGCACCACGTAGTACTCCTGGCCACACTCACGGCAGAAGGCCAGGGGCAGACGTACCTTATCCCGCGAATTGGGAACGAACTGCTGAGCGTTGGTAGATAGGTCTCGAATCCCCTCCGGCTCGAGAGAGGCGTATACGGCGTCGCCCCGGCTGATGAACTGGTGTAGACGGAAGGCGAAGGGCGGGAAACCGCTCACCGGATCGCGCTCGCACTCAGAGGCTCCAAGCAGGAAGTCGGCGATGCGCCCGGCGCAGGCCTCCTCAGGCACCCCGGTGAGCTCAGCCAAGGCTTGAGCGGCCCCCTCCTCCCCGATGATGCTCCTAGGCTTCGCTCTAACAAGCCGCCCCGTCTGGGGATCGGGCTCGACCCCCAGAACCCCCTCGATCCACCGCGACATAGGATGGGCAAGAAAACCCTCGTATTTGTTCGGCACCGGGCCCCCGTCTTCGAGAACCGAGTCGCGCAGTGCCCGGACGAAGCCTTCATCGTCCAGCGGCGCCGGCGCGGAAGCCCGGCGCAGGGTCTCGCCGATGACACACCCCGGCTTCACCACCGACCCGAAGAGCTGGGAGGCCACCTGAGCCACCTCGGCCCGCTGTTCATCGTAGGAGCCGGCGCCGGCGAGCGTGGCCGAGGTGCCGACGACCTGCAGCCCTTCGGGAGCAAGGCGGTCGCGTACCCGTCGCACCAGGTAGGCCACGTCGGCCCCCTGCCGGCCGCGATAGGTATGGAGTTCGTCGAGTACCAAGAACCGCAGTCCCTGCGCGTGTTTGATGAGGTCCTTCTCCCTGGGACGGGTCAGGATTAGCTCCAGCATCACGTAGTTGGTGAGGAGGATGTCCGGCGGGTTACCGATGATCTCGTTGCGCTCCTCGTCGGACTCCTGGCCTGTGTAACGCCGGAAAGTCACGGGTCCCCTGCCATCCGGATAACCATCACACAAGAATTTGCCCAACTCCCCCACTTGACTATTGGCTAGAGCGTTCATGGGATAGACGACGATCGCACGGATGCCTTTGCCCGAGCCGTCACGAAGCACCCGGTCCACGATGGGGACGATGTAGGCAAGACTCTTGCCGGAGCCGGTGCCCGTCGTCAGCACGTAGTCGTCGCCCTCGGCTGCCGTGCGGATGGCCTCGGTCTGATGACGGTGCAGGGTGATAGGATTGCCGACACCGTCGGCGGCCTTCTTCACGCGGAAGACCCGCTCGCACTCAGAGTGAAGCACGCCGTCGCCGACGAGATCCGCTATCCGGCCCCCTGATTCGAACGAAGGATTGAGCTGCACCAGAGGATCGGGCCAGAAGAGGCCGCCGTCGATCTCTTGGTCGACCATATCGCGGATGCGTTCATCTTGGATTCGGATGAAACTCCTGGCGTACTGCTCGTACCCCGCGATGAGCTCGTACCGAAGATCGAAGACGTTCATCCGTACCCCCCTCAAGCCAGGCCGGACCGGGAGACCCGTCGCCGGGCCCCGGCCCTCTCTCTTGCGTCAGATATGGGTGAGCCACCCCTCATGGTACAGCACCCGGCGGACGGTCTGAAGCCCTCGTAGTTTTCACGCTTCACAGGCTGGATCCCGGGCCGCTAACTCACGCCCGCCGACGAGTCGGCAGGGGCGGCGCTCCTCCGTGCTCGCTTCTCAATCGGTCTTGCCGTCTTGCCGACGATCCAGAACACGAGCACGCACAGAGCCATGAGGGCGATGGGGACGGCGATCCACAGGGGGTCACGAGCCACCGTCACCTGATAGAAGAGGGTCGCCACCGACCATGAGGTCACACCCAGATATCCGGCCGAGAGTAAGCTGTAGCGCAGGCCCATCTCTCGGGTCATAGCGCCGAAAGCGGCCACGCAGGGGAAGTAGAGCAGGATGAACAAGAGGTATGCGTAGGCCTGAGGACGGCCTTCGGTGAAACCGGCGCGCAGCCCCACATAGATGCTGGTACTGGCGCCGACCTGCGCAGCTACTTCTTCCCCAGAACCCCCGATGAGACCCAGGCCCAGGGGATCGACAAGGCTGGCCGGCACACCGGCCAGGTTCTCCGGGATGGTACGTAACGCATCCGCCATCCCTCCCCAGAAACTGAAGGATCCCTCCTCTGGTGACGCAGATGCGGCGGCCTCTTGACCGTAGAGGGAGTTGAGCGTGCCCACCACCGCCTCTTTGGCAAGGATGCCGGTGAAGATGCCCACCGTGGCGGGCCAATTGTCCTCCTTCACCCCCATGGGTTCGAACACCGGAGTCATCGTCCGGCCGATGCTGGAAAGCACGGACCCGCTCGTGTCTTGGTTGCCCATGGTCCCATCGGTGCCCACGGAGTTGAGTACTGCCAGTATCGCGACGACGGGGACGATGTATTTAGCCCGGGTCATGAACAGGACGAGGCGCTTCCAAGAGAAGAGAGAGATGGTGCGCAGGCGAGGAGCGTGGTAGGACGGCAGTTCCATGATGAAGTGTGAAGCCTCACCCTTGAACAGGGTATGCCTGAGCATCAGGCCGGTGAGTATCGCGGCCACGATCCCGACTATATATAGAGAGAAGGTCATCGCGCCGCCGGCAGCTCCGAAAAAGGCGGCTCCGAACAGCGCATACACGGGCAGACGCGCACCGCACGACATGAAAGGATTCATGAAGATGGTCAGATACCGATCACGTCTGTTCTCAAGGGTCCTGGTCGCCATGATGGCCGGCACGTTGCAGCCGAAACCAACGAGCATGGGTACGAATGACTTGCCCGGGAGCCCGATCCAGCGCATGAACCGGTCCATGATGAACGCCGCTCGGGCCATATAGCCGGAGTCCTCGAGGAGCGACAGTCCCAGGAACATGGCGAAGATGATGGGGATGAAGGTAGCCACCGTCTGCAGACCGGCTCCAACCCCACCGGCGAGGATACCGACCACCCAAGCGGGACTGCCCATACCTTCGAGCAACCGTCCGAAACCGTCAACGAAGATAGTGCCGGTGGCCACGTCGAAGAAATCGATGAACGCGCCCCCCACGTTGATGGTGAACCAGAAGAGCAAATACATGGCCAGAAGGAAGATGGGGATGC
This sequence comes from Actinomycetota bacterium, assembly GCA_012523095.1. Taxonomy (GTDB): domain Bacteria; phylum Actinomycetota; class Thermoleophilia; order RBG-16-64-13; family RBG-16-64-13; genus RBG-16-64-13. The sequence continues at coordinate 8,677 of JAAYJE010000032.1, forward strand.
CGAGGACACGGTTGAGTACCACCCGATCGATCCTGTCGCTCATGGTCTCAGATCTCCCGGTCTCAGACGACTCAGACCGCCGGCGAGACACAGTCCTCCGGCTGACAGTCTCGATGAAACGGTACCGCGCTTCCGCCAAGACGACGTCGGCGGAGTCGCCCAGCTCCGCCTCGACCGCCTCGACCGCCCGTTCTATCTCCTCACTTCCGGCCGCTCCGGAGTCGACAACCATCTTGACCGACCATTCGTCACGCTCCAGCAGCTTGAGGGCCAGCCAGCGGGGATTCGTTCCGAGACCGGCCGCCGTCTCTTCCAGGCGGCGCTCCCATGTGGCGCAGAATCTCTCCACCGCTTCCGGCTGCTCCACCCGGACGTCCGAAGAGGGCTCCGTGCCCCAGGCCTGTTCGATGAGAGTGAGCACTCTGCGGATGTCCCGCTTGCGCGTGGCGGAGATGGCCACAGCGGGACAGCCCAGCTCCCGACTGAGCGCTTCGTCGTCGATGGAGAGGCCCTGGCTCTCGGCCGAATCCGTCATGTTAAGGACGACCACGAGGGGGATCCGCATGTCGATGAGCTGGGTCGTCAGGAACAGGTTCCTCTCCAGGTTGGTGGAGTCGACGATATTGACGATGAGCCCCGGCTCCCCGCTCAAGATGTAGTCTCGCGCCACCCGCTCGTCCTCCGATGAGGCCTGGAGGGCGTAGATACCGGGAAGGTCGACGATAGGCACCGGTGTGCCCCACAGGGGTATCTTCCCCTCCTTCTTCTCCACGGTCACCCCAGGCCAGTTGCCGACACGCTGACTCCCGCCGGTGAGGGCGTTGAAGAGGGTGGTCTTACCGCAGTTCGGGTTGCCGACGATGGCTACGGTCTTCGGGGCGTTCGTCATCATGCACCCTCCACGATGAGGGCATCTGCTTCCGCTTTGCGGAGGGAAAGGACGTAACCGCGCACCTCTATCTTGACGGGGTCGCCCAGCGGTGCCACACTGACCATGGTGATCCGGCTGCCCTTGGTCAGGCCCATGGCCAACAGCTTGCCGCGGTACGTAGGGGCGCCGACGTCATATCCGGTGACGACGGCACTCTGGCCGCTCTTCATATCTCTCACGCGCATTCCTCTATCCCTCCTCCGTAACAAGCAGCCTTGGCACACGCTCGACGCTCGTGATCGTGAGTCAGGATCGATTGCGAACTGCGCGCGTCGAGCAGCAGTCTGCTCCCGGATACCGCCAGCACCAGTGGGCGGCCCGATCCACCGGAGACCACGTTCAAAACCGCCCCGGGGACGATGCCAAGTGCCATGATCCGTCCGCGGAAGGCCTCGTCGCCCACCAGCCGGGTCACTTCCACGGACTCTCCGGCAGGCACCAGCGAGAGAGGGGCCTCGCACTGCCGCGCACAGGTGAGATCGTCCTGCCGCTCTCCACCGTCGCAGCAGCGTCTGCGGTGCTTCCGGAGGGACCATCGAGAAACCCGTTTCTTTTCGGGGACCATAAGAACATTAGTTTCAACTAACTCTTGCGCCATGTTGAAACCCTCCTAGTATCGTGGTCGGTGATGGTCAGATAGTGTCGTCCGCCGGGTGGTCGTCCGCCGGGTGGTCGTCCGCCGGGTGGTCGTCAGAATGCTCGTGTCCTGCCTCCGCGTCACCCCGTTCGGCAACACGGGGCTCGAGACCGCCACGGAGCAAACCGGGAATCTCCGAGTGGGGGCAGGTCTCTATGAAATCCATGAGCTTCACCAGACGCTTGAGCGCCTGTGGAGAGAGCTGATGTTCCATGCGGCAGGCGAGATCGTCGGCCTCGGAAGGGTCCAGCTGCAGGAAATCGCCGAAGAAACGCTCCAAGGCGTCATGACGACGCCGGACATCCCGGGCCAGATAGCGGCCCCGGGGGGTCAGTGTGACCACGTCGTAGGGAGCGTAGTTGACCAAACCTCGGCGACCAAGGTTCTGGAGTGCGGCGGTCACCGAGGGCGGGGCCACCTGAAGCCTGAGCGCAATATCCTTGGGGCGCGCAGCCTGTTTCTCGCCCTCGATGTCGAGGATCGCCTCCAGGTAATCCTCGAGGCTCTCACTCAATTCGCTTTGCGGCGGCTGGGGGGGTGTACCGGCTGCCTTGCTCAAGAGGTACGCTCCGTTTTTAGGTCTGACTAACTTTACATCAGTTTAGTCCGCCCGGCTTCATTTGTCAACAAGCCCCGCCAGGAGACATCAGAGGATGCCCGCCGTCCCGGTCTTGGACAGGGCCCCGCATGGCGCAGCGCAAGGTCCTCACCCGCGAGTCGCCGGCAGTGGAGGGACCGGCGCAGGTAGACGCCGACGGCCCGCGCCTGGTAACATGCCGCCTCGCAGGGGAGTAGTTCCGCCTCGGTGCTCTAGGCACCGACGGCGCGGGAAGATCGTCAATACGGCCCTTCGGGTCCCGGTCTCCCACCTTGACGAGGGCGAACGAGACCAGCAGCGGTGTAATCACCCGGCCTGGTCTTGCCGCCGCAGTCGAGCGAGACGGCCGGGTCTAAAGAAAGGGCCCGCATGCCGACCCGCATGCCGAGAGACTCACTGCTGAAGCTGGCTGTAGCCGTAGCCATCCCCCTCCCCGCACTTGTCATCCGCTTCTCGGGAATCGAGCTCTCCCCCTACTGGTCTCTCCTTGCCTACGGAGCCGCCATCGTAGGCGCGGCGGTGCTGCTGGCCTGGGCAGCCGAGACGGCTCAGCTCGACATCTCCGGCAGCCTCGCCATCGCTGTACTCGCCCTCATAGCCGTGCTGCCCGAGTATGCCGTCGACCTGGTCTTCGCCTACACCGCCGGTCACGAACCCGGCTACGCCCAGTACGCCGCCGCCAACATGACTGGGAGCAACCGGTTGCTGCTCGGCTTCGGCTGGCCCCTGGTTGCGCTCGTAGCCGCCCTTGGCCTTCGTAAGCTGCGGAAGAAGCGGCGGGCGGGAGACTCGAAAGCTGTCGGCCGGGACGACCCCAGGGAAGTCGCCACGGTGGGCGGAGGCATACAGCTGTTGGCCAAACGCCGCATAGAGCTCACGTTCCTCAGTGTAGCCGCACTCTACTCTTTCGTGATCCCCCTATTCCGCAGCATCAACCTGTGGGACGGGGTGATCCTTCTTGGGATGTACGCCGTGTACTTGTGGCGCGTAGCCAAGGAGGAGAGGGAGGAACCGGAGCTCATCGGGGTATGCGCCTCCATCGGCCGTCTACCCAAGAGATACCGGCGGGCCTGCGTGGTCGGCATGTTCGTGGCGGCCGCCGCCTTCATTCTCGCGTCCGCCGAACCTTTCGCGCATTCGCTTGTTCTCACCGGCACGAGCCTGGGGATCGACGAGTTCCTGCTGGTCCAGTGGCTGGCGCCCCTCGTGTCGGAATCCCCGGAGCTGATAGTCGCCTGTCTGCTCGCCTATCGTCTCCGGAGCGACGACGCCATCGGCACCCTGCTGTCGTCCAAGATCAACCAGTGGACGCTTCTGGTGGGCGCCATCCCCTTCGCCTACCTGATCGGCGGAGGCGACAACGGGAGTCTGCCTCTTGATGGACGTCAGACCCAAGAGTTCATCTTGACCGCCACCCAGACCGTGCTCGGCTTCGCCGTCCTTCTCAATCTACGTTTCAGCTGGAAGGAGGCGGTGACGCTGGCGGCTCTCTTCTTCCTGCAATTCCCCTTCCCCCAGACGACCGTGCGCCTCGGTTTCTCCGCAGCCTACATCCTCCTAGCCTTGGTGATAATCGTCCGAGACAGGGAGAACCTCCGGCCCATGGTCCGGTACGTATTAAGACATCGCGGTCGCGCCCGTCGGACGACCACGTCGACCGCCGCCTTGGAAGACCAAGACTAGCCGCCCGGCGGTTTCCCCCGTGCCGATACTGGGTAACAGACCGGACATCCCACTAACGGCGAACGCGCGAGCAGAGAGCCGTCGCCGGGTGAGATGCTAAGCACGCAGGGCCGGCGAATGGAGGGTTGCTGATGAACGTGACCGAAGGCGCTATCGACGGCATTCCGCTCATAGTGATCGAGGGCGAGCTTGACCAATCGTCGAAACAGTCCGCCTACGACGCGGTGAACGAGGTCCTGCGCGGTCCCTTCCCGCCCCACGCTATGCTTATAGACCTGACCGACTGCACCTTCCTCGACAGCGGCGGATTGGGCGTCCTTCTCTCCGTGATCGGCCAACTGCCCGCCGACGGCTGGCTGGGAATAATCGGCGCTTCAGCCGGCACGAACCGAGTCCTGACGTTCACCGGATTCCTCGAGAACGACAAGGTCCGTTTCTTCTCCTCCGCCAGCGATGCGGCAGCTTCATTAGCCCGAGAGAGACGACTGCCGCAGGTGAATATGTAGGCCGATCCCGCTCCAAGAGAGAGGATGGAGAATGGTCCAGACAGCGTTCGAGACCAGATTCGTCCGCAAGATCCCCCGCGTCGCGGACATCGTCAGTTTCCAGTTCGAGCGACCCGAGGACTTCGACTACAAACCGGGGCAGTGGATGGTCGTCACCCTGCCCGACTCCTCGCTTGCTCACCATTTCACACTTTCAAGCTCACCCAGCGAGTCGTTCCTCGAGATCACCACTCGACTGCGCGACTCCGAGTTCAAGAAGGCGCTCACCGAATTGCCGGTGGACGCGATGATCGAGGCCGAAGGGCCCTTCGGCAGTTTCTTCCTTCCCCCGTCGCCCGGTAAGGTGGCGTTCCTGACCGGCGGCATCGGGATAACCGCTCCTCGGAGCATCCTTCGCCACCTCATCGATACCCGCGCTGCAGATGGTCCCGATCGACTGGTTTTGCTTTTCGCGAATCGCAGCGACCGGTCCATCCCCTTTGAGGCGGAGCTGAAGGAGATGACCGCGGAGTTCCCACAGCTTGAAGTGATCCATGTGATCAGCCGGCCGTCGTCCACCTGGGAAGGCAGAAACGGCCACATCGACGCAGCTCTTCTGCAAGAGGAGCTGGGGAACCTCAGGTCCTGGAACTACTACCTGAGCGGACCACCCTCTCTCGTCACGTCGCTGGGGCAGATCCTGGCCGGCCAAGGGGTGGAGCGGCAGGCCATCACAAGCGAGCAGTACCTGGGATACGAATAGTGTTGGGGTGGGCGGGACCCGAGTGCCTCATTCCGCCATCCTGCCATCCCGATTATTCCGCCATCCCATCGACACAGAAGTAACCGTCTGCCAAGCCGTACTCCTCGAAGATAGGGCAATCGCCGCAGACGCAGCCCCGCTTGGTTATCTCCTTATCGCTCTTGCCCTTGGCGCAGTAGAATCCGCCTTCTTTGGGATACGAAGGGCAGCCGCCGCATATGCAGCGGGCCATGTTCTCCGGCGTGTCCGGTACCTTCCCCATCAGACACCTCCTCGACATCACTCCGCACGCTCTGTACGCTCCGGTACCTTCCCGTGGAGCGTGAGAGGGAAACCCACTCTCTGCTCTCGTCCGGGCGCCGGTCATGCGGAGCGCTCACGGCACCGTAGCCAAGACCTCGTCCACCATGCTTTGGGCCTCCCCCAGAACGTGCTTTAGATGGTCCATCCCACGAAAGCTTTCCGCATAGATCTTGTAGACGTCCTCCGTCCCTGAGGGGCGCGCCGCGAACCAGCCGCTATCGGCGACCACCTTGATCCCGCCGAGGGGAGCGCTGTTGCCCGGGGCCTGGGTGAGTATGGTCCGGATGGGCTCACCGGCCAGTTCCTCGGTTTGGATCTGCTGCGGCGAAAGTCTCGCAAGCCGCTCCTTCTGCTCGGCGCTCGCCGGGGCTTCCACCCGATCATAGACCGGTTCGCCGAACTCGTGCGTCAGTTCCTGGTAGATCTCTCCCGGGTCGCGACCCGTGCGGGCGAGGATCTCCGCTGAAAGCAACGCCGGGACGATGCCGTCCTTGTCGGTGGTCCATACGCTGCCGTCGAGGCGGACGAAAGAAGCTCCCGCGCTCTCCTCCCCTCCGAAGCCCAGAGAACCATGGAGCAGGCCCTCCACAAACCACTTGAACCCCACCGGGACTTCATACAATCTACGCCCCAGCTTCTGTGCGACCAGGTCGATCATCCGACTACTCACCACGGTCTTGCCCACCGCCGATTCCCGGGGCCACTTATCGCGATGCTGGAAGAGGTAGTAAACGGCGGCCGAGAGATAGTGGTTCGGGGGAAGCAGCCCGGCGCTCCGGGTGACGATCCCATGCCGATCGGCATCGGTGTCGCAGGCGAATGCGATATCGAAGCGGTCTTTGAGATCGACAAGCCCACGCATGGCGTACGGCGAAGAAGGGTCCATGCGGATCCGGCCGTCCCAATCCACGGTCATGAAACGGAAGGTCGGATCGACGGTGTCGTTGACTACGGAAAGATCCAGCCCGCAGCGTTCGGCGATGGCCGCCCAGTAGTGGACGCCCGCACCACCCAAAGGGTCCACCCCAAGCCTGACCTTCGCGCCCCGAATGGCCTCCATGTCTATGACGCGGTCGAGGTCGCCGACATAGGCGTTGAGATAGTCGTGCCGGTGTGTCGTCGAGGCGCGAATGGCCTTCTCGAAAGGAATCCGCTTCACCTCACGAAGACCCTCATCAAGAAATTGATTCGCCCTTCGCTCGATCCAGCCCGTGACCTCAGGCTCCGCCGGTCCCCCGTGGGGCGGATTGTATTTCAAGCCGCCATCTTGGGGCGGATTATGCGAAGGGGTTATCACGATGCCGTCGGCAGATCCCTTCCTTCGCCCCCGGTTGTAGGTGAGGATGGCGTGGGAGACTGCCGGGGTCGGGGTGTACTCGTCGTCTTTGGAGACCATCACCTGTACTCCGTTGGCCGACAGGACCTCCAAAGCCGTGGTGAAGGCGGGGACCGAGAGCGCGTGAGTGTCGATACCGACGAACAGCGGCCCATCGATCTTCTGTTGCCTGCGGTATTGGCAGATCGCCTGAACGATGGCTAGGATGTGCCCCTCGTTGAAAGACCCTTCCAACGCGGAACCCCGGTGCCCCGAGGTGCCGAACCCGACCCGCTGTGCGGTAATCGACGGATCAGGCCTTCTCGC
>JAAYJE010000159.1 GCA_012523095.1 Actinomycetota bacterium
CCACAACGTGTAAAAGGCCGCTTCATCCTCCTCGCGTTGCGCCAACGATGTCTCTCACCGGGCCATCTGGCCGATGCTGCTATTATAGGCGTATAAAAACAGTGTGAGACAAGCGGGCGCGCAACATGTTGGCCAACAGGGTTCAGACCTTTCACATGTGTGCCACTTTTATCTACGCTTTGGCTATGATCTGTTTCGGAACAGCTGTCAAGCGCGTTGCCATCATAAATCCCACGCATCCGCTGAACTTTGGGGCCGCTGTGTTGCATTTTAACAACAGCTGGCCAAGCAAGCCAATCGGGCAAGGCTTGCCCGATCTTGTCGGCGCTATAAAAACTGTGCCAGGATAATGACCACTGTGACAAGGAAAAAGCCTGCGGCAAAGCCTTTGTCTTTGCCGTCCAGCTTGAGCACATGCAGGCGCGTGCGTCCCTCCCCGCCCCGGTAACAGCGGGCTTCCATGGCGATCGCCAGCTCCTCTGCCCGCTTGAAAGCGCTGACAAAGAGGGGAATCAAAACGGTCACCAGGCCCCGGGCTTTGGCAACCAGGTTGCCGGTGTCATAGTCAGCTCCGCGAGATGATTGTGCTTTCATGATTTTGTCGGTTTCCTCCAGCAGGGTGGGCACAAAGCGCAGGGCGATGGACATCATCATGGCCAGCTCATGGACCGGAAAGCGCAGGCGCTTGAGGGGGTTCAGGAGTTGTTCCAGGGCGTCCGAAATCAACAAGGGCGTGGTCGTCAGGGTCAGCAGCAAGGTCGTGTTGATGACCAGGAAGATCAGGCGTGCAGCCATGCGCACAGCCGTGTAGAGCCCTTGGTCGGAGATGGTCAGGGGACCGAAGACAAACAGGGGGTCGCCTGGCACCGTAAAGAGGTTCAAGACAAAGGCAAAAAGCAAAATAAACAGGATCGGTTTCAGGCTGCCTGCAATATATGACACCGGAACCCGGGACAAGGCAACGAGCACCAGGGTCAGGGCGGTGACCAGCAGCAAGGGCAAGGGCTTGGAGGTCAGAAAAATCACAACCATGAATGACAGCGACAAGACCATCTTGATGCGTGGATCCAGTCGATGCAGCACAGATGTTCCCGGATAGTAGCGGCCCAGCGTAATGTTCTTGAGCATGTCCGGTCACCTCCCCTGTTCTGGCCTGGCGGCCTGATCCTGAGCCAAGAGGTGGTCAACCGCCTGTACAGCATCATACGCCTGGCAATCCAGACCAGGCAAGCGATCGGACAGGTCTTTGAGGAAAGCGATGGAGCGAGGCAGGAAGAGGCCGGCCTGTTCCAGGTCCACAGCACCGGAAAAAACCTCAGCCGGGCGGCCATAGGCATGGACCCGTCCCTCTGACAAGACCAGAATGCGATCCGACAAGCGGGCAATGTCTTCCATGCTGTGCGAGACCAGGACAATGGTAGTGCCGGTCTGGCGCATCTGGATCATGTCGTTCAAAATGCTGTCGCGGCCAGCCGGATCCAGGCCTGCCGCCGGTTCATCCAAAATCAAAACCTGGGGTTCCATGGCCAGAACACCGGCAATGGCTGCCCGTCGTTTCTGGCCGCCGGACAGCTCAAAGGGAGAGCGTTCCAGCTCCTGATCAGACAGGCCCACCAGCTGGGCAGCCCGGAGCACCCGCCGTTCAATTTCCGGCATGTCCAGGCCCAATCGCCTGGGCCCGAAGGCAATGTCCTGAAAGACAGTCTCTTCAAAAAGCTGGTGTTCCGGATACTGAAAAAGCAGACCCACCTGACGCCTGATCTTGCGGATGTCCGCATTGGTGGTGGCATCCAGCCCCAGCACAGACACCTGACCGCTTTGTGCCCGGATCAAGCCGTTGAGGTGTTGGATCAGGGTGGATTTGCCTGAGCCGCTGTGTCCGATCAGGCCGAACACCTCCCCCCGGTAAACATCGAAGGAGATGTCTGTGAGGGCCTCTTGTTCCATGGCTGTTCCAGGCGCATAGATGTGGGACAGGTTCCGCAGTTGGATGACCGGCTCGGGCGCTGATTCGCTGGCCGGTGCCTGGTCATTGGCCAGGCTGATCTGGCTGCCTGCAGGGCGTTTGTGGTCTTCAGCCAGCAACCGCATGACGGCCTGTTGAGCGCCCTGCCAGGATGTGGCCTCCTGGGCCTTGAGCGGCAGATCCAGCCGTCGGGACAGTTTTTCAGCAATGTCCCGGTGCATGGGCACATCCAGGCCTTCCGCGAGCATCAAGTCCACCTGGTCGAAGACTTCATCTGGTGTGCCACTTGCCACAATGCGGCCATCTGACACAATGTGGACCGTATCAGCCAGAAGAACTTCCTCCATGTGGTGGGTGATGTTGACAACTGTTAGGCCTTCCTTGCGCACCAGTTCCTGGACCAGGGCCATAAATTCCCTGCGGCTGATGGGGTCGAGCATGGACGTGGCTTCATCTAAAATCAGGCAGGCCGGGTTCATGGCCAGAATACCCGCAATGGCCAATTTTTGCTTTTGCCCCCCCGACAGCAAGTGAGGTGGCTGATCGGCCAGATCCGTCAGCTGGACCCGTGCCAGGGCCTGGTCTACCGCCTGGCGGATGGCCGCTTGCGGCATGCCCAGGTTTTCCGGCCCGAAAGCCACATCTTCTTCAACGGTGGTGCCCACGATCTGGTTGTCGGGGTTTTGGAAAACCATGCCGCACAAACGGCGGATCTCCCAGACATGGTCCGGATCCTCCGTTTTCATGCCCGCAACCACCACCAGGCCATTGGCTGGCAATTCCAGGGCATTCATGAG
>JAAYJE010000033.1 GCA_012523095.1 Actinomycetota bacterium
AATCCTTCGACCGGTACTCTCACCGTCTACGCCATCAGCCGTGACGCCGCCGACAACTTCATCGCCAACGTGGCTGCCACCTGGTCGCTGATCGACAAAACCGACGGAGTGGTGGATGGAGACCTGGTAGCCGCCACCGGCAACAAGAGCGCCACCTTCACCGCCCATGCGCCGGGCACGGCCAAGATCCAGGCGCAGTCCGGCTCGTTGACCGGCACCACCGGCCCCATCACCGTCAATGCCGGTCCTCCTCCCGTTCCGGTGGTCACGTCTCTCAGTCCCAATCGTGGTCCGAATACGGGAGGCACTGAGATTGTCGTGACCGGAGTCAACTTCACCGGCGCTAGTGCAGTCCGTTTCGGTGGGTCGGCTATTCCTACTGCAGATTTCCAGGTGGACTCCGATACTCAGATCACCATCCTCTCTTCTCCGTCTCATGCTGTCGGCGCCGTCTACATCCAAGTGGTGACCGCCGGAGGCACCAGCGCCACCGGAGACGGCAGCCGGTACAGTTACGAGTTGCGCCAGATCAAAGGCACGGTCAGGGGTCTGACGGACATCCCTTCAGAGGTCTTTGCGGTGGGAGCTACGGTGACTGTTGGGCTCCATGCAACCGACCCCAACTACCACGGCGCTGGCTCACCGCTGAACTTGGTTGACACCGGCACTGTGCTGGAAGACGGCACCTATGTCATCAATGTGGGCAACCTTCCGATCGGCAGCATTGTAGAGGTAAACGCTGTGCTGCCCGACATCTTCGATCCAGTGATGCAGTATGGCGTATACGACCGGCCGGTCGTAGTGTGCAGCTTCCTCAATTTCACGCAGGATGGGTATGGTGATCGGCGACTCCCGTGGGACGACCCGGATATGCCGCCCTTACCCAAGATTTACGAATACTTGATGCCCAACTACATCACTCCGTAGCCATAGATCGGCACTTCAACCCCTGCCCCGCGCTACTGCGCGGGGCAGGGGCGCTTCTCTGGTTCAGAAACGAATAGACAATGAGGTGGGCGACGTGAGGGGTGCGGCGTTGCGAAGAATCCGACTGCGTTCGGCGACCATACTGATCACGGGTCTCTTGATAGGCGTCATTGCTCTCGGCCTGGCAGGAGTAGCGCTGGCGGCTTGGAGCGACGTGACCCCGTCCTTGGTCGCGCTATACGGGTTCACGGAGGATGATCTAGCTGCGATATCTCAAGGCTACGGCGACGGTTCGTGGAAACCTCATAACCCCATGTTGCGCAAACACTTCGTCAAGATGGCGTCGGGCGCCCTAGGGATCTCGCAGGCGACGCCCTCAGTGGCGTCTTTCTCCGATGTGCTTCGCAGCGATCCATACTTTCCCTACGTCGAGGGAGCCGCGGCGGCTGGTCTTACTACCGGTGTGGGCGGAGGCAAGTTCTCGCCCGATAGCCAGATCACCCGCGAACAGGCTGTTGCCATGATCGCGCGCTGGCTGGCCCGCTCCCGGGGAGTGGACACCGAGACCAAGTATGACGTCGTGGGTGCGACTGCGGTCTTGGCGGCGTTCTCCGACGGAAGTGCGGTGACTCCGACGCTACGCGATGAGATGGCTTATGCGATAGACGAGCTGATTGTCAAAGGAAGTCAAGGCAGGCTGGACCCATTGAACCACCTCAGTCGTGTCCAAGGAGCGGCCCTCTTGCTTCGCGCTGCCGCGAATGCCTACCCGGTCACTACCACCACCTTGACTTCGGGCACTTCACCTACCGAGACGACCTCGACGACTACGACCACCACCCTCCCAACAAGCACGACTACGTCCACCTCTTCAACCAGCACAGTGGCTGGAGCCAGGATATTCGGGCGGGTCTTCGGCAGCGACGACCGCCCGGTGGCCGGAGCGACAGTCAGAGTCGTGTACAACGCGGCGGATCCGAAGTATGTATCGGGTGCGTCGAATCTCATCGGCGCGGCTGTGACCACTGAGCAGGGGTACTACCAGCTATCGACCCCTTCACTTGCACTGGGGAGTCTGGTGGACGTCAGCGTCATCGCTTCCGGATATACATCCGTGTTCATGTACGGGGTTTATGACGAATTGAGCGAAGAGGTCAGTTTCTTGGCTTTCGGGAAGGCCGGGGGTGACCGGCGTATGCCTGTCGGTTCGCAAATGCCCCCCTTTCCGTTCGAGGGGTTGCTGCCCGACTGATCCCCCTGGTTGTGAATGACGGCCCCCAAGTTGTCCATGCTCGTCCCATCTTCATCCCATCTGCTAGGCTTTCACTGACTCTCAGAAGTGGAAGGCGCCGAAGATCGACTGGCACGACATCGTCAAATGGATCCTCATCGTGCTGGCCGCCGGTTTCATCGGCCAGTTCGGTAAACGGCTGGCCGACTATCTACTGGCCCGCAGCCGGAGGCGGCGTGAACGCAAGCGGTCTACAGCAGCAGCTGCTGTAGAGATCCGCGAGGCACGGGTCGAGGGTCCGAGCGGAGTGGCGCGTGAGTTCCCCAGACTGCCCGGGCTTCAAAGTGGGGGCCCTGAGTCACCGGGCGGAGTCCCTGACGCTCTCGGCGGACCCTCCGAAGTCCTGGGCGGCGCTTCCCAGGTCTCAGATGAGTCCTTGGAGGTTCCGGATAGAGGCCCCGAGTCTCAAGCTGCAGACGAGCTTGATGGTGCTGCTATGGCGAAGATCATCAAGAAACTGAGCAAGGCCGAGGTGAAGCGTATTAAAAAGGAAGGCTCCTGATACGCTGCGGCTGAGGAGCCCCCGCAGCCACTATCGTAGGCCGGAGAGCCCCCGTGCCGCGTCACCGACGGCACGGAGAACCCCGATGTGCTCAGATCCGGCGGCCACGGTCCGGTCGTGGTCGAACTGGAGTTGCCGGAAGTCGATCTTGGAAGCCTTGTCGTCGCCCAGAAGATAGTCCACTTCGGGCCTGCCCTCGGATGGGCTACTATCGGGGCAGGGGAACGTCTCCCAGCCGGTCTTCCCGATCACTTCCTCGAGATCGGCCGGAGTGACGGCGTCTTCGATGGTGAAGCCGGCCGGGAGCACGATGCTGTCGCTGAGGTCTCCGTTGTTCTCGCCGATTACCCGACGTGATCGAGGGGGCATGGTAACAACTATCGATACCTGGGGTCGCCAACTGCTCCAGGTCCTGCGGGACGTATCAGCGCGAGCCCGGTCCTTTCGACCGTAGCGTGCGCACAGTCACAGTAGTACGTCTCTCCCGCCTGATCCCCAGCGGCCGAACTCACCGCCTTCTGGATGACTTCGTCACCGTTGGCGTCGATCTGATCGATGAGGTTCTGACCCACCAGAAGGGGATTCCCGCCGTGGGCGAGGACGGTCCCTGAGAAGTCATAGGCGTAGATGTAGAGCTCTCCCTGGTGGAACTCGCCGCCTTCCTGGGTGAAGGCCGCAAGCGCGGCTTCCTTACCGTGGGCTTCGACGTAGGCGAGGGCCTTCTCGACGAAGGCCTGAACGTCGGCCTTGGTGGGACTCTGACCCTGTGTGGTGTCATCGGTATAGGGCCCCAAGGTGCGCGTCGCGAGGATGACGTACTTCACCCCGTCGCTGCCGGTAGCGGGCGTGAAGTGGCAGGACTTGTTCACGTAGCCGGGGCCGTCACCGGCCTCGTACACATAGTCCATCCATCCGCTTTTGCCGGCGGCGGCCTGTTGCACGATCTCTTCGCGTCAAAGCCTGCCGGTGATGTCGGGACGGACGGGGTCGGTGAACCGTTCGTCACCGGCGTTGATGGCGGCGATGGTGCCGGCGGCATCCTTGGCCAGCGCCGCCTCTGTGCTCTCAGCCAGATCGATGACCGACTGAGCCGTAGCTTCGTCCTCCACTGTGCTGGAGGTCGCGGCGTTGCCACCGGTGGTCGCGGCGTTGCCGTCGGTGGTCGTAGGTGGTGCCTGCGGGGCGGTGGTGGTCACTACTGTCTCCCCGCAGCCGGTCACGAGCAGCGAGACGACGACCACGATGGTGAGTATCTCGTCGGGTGATCGCGACCGGATATCGCCCCATGGGGGAACGACATGGGTTTGGTATTCGACGAACGGTCGCATAATGGCAGAAGAGCGACATCCGCGGAAAGGAGCCGAGATGCCGGTGATAACCATCGAAGGTCCGAAGATCGATGATCTCGACACGAAACGCAAGCTGGCCGAGACACTCACCGAGGCGGCCTCTCAAGCGTTCGGGTTGGGCAAAGAGACCATCGTCGTGATTATGCACGAGACGTCGCCTGAATGTGTCTCTTCGGGCGGAAAACTGATCTGCGATCTGCACGCTTAGCAGCCTTTTAAGACGATCAGAAGGAGGCTCAGATCATGACAGACACGTGGCTGACCACGCTCATCACCGACACGCCTCAGGAGGGCTTCGAGCTCGCCATCACCCTAAGCCGCCGGGGGGTCAAGTACATACAACCCGACCCGGAAGTCCTGCACAGGCTTCGTCCAGAGTACTCGACCAACGCCGATTCGCTTACGGCGGCGTCGCAAGTCGTAGCCATCAACTTCCAGACCGTCGCTGCGGCGAACAACTACTGGCGCGGGTGACCTTGGGCGGCGCGGCCTTAGTGGCGCGGCCTTAGTGGAGCGGTCTGGGCGGCGCGGTCTAGGCGGCGCGGCCGGTCACACGGCCGGGACCCGACTATCGGCCGGCGCCAAGGGACCGGAGCACCTCTTCCGACGGCCGGTTGGGAATGACGGCCACGACCTCACCGTCGTATTCGAAGGTCTCCTCTTCTCCTGGGGTGATCTCTCCGATCACGGCGACGTGGTCGGTCTTGGCGCGGATGGCGCTCACGACCTCGTCGACAGAGTCCGGCGACACTTGAACCACGTATCGGGCCTGAGTCTCACAGATCAGGACTTCCTGCGGAGTGATGCCCTGCACCGAGACCGGCACCTCGGTCAGGTCCACTCTTGCGCCCAGTCCTCCGTATCTCGCCGATTCGCACACCGCCGCCCCGATGCCGGCGGCGCCTAGATCCGAGCAGGCGTTGATCTTGCCGGTGGCGAAGGCGGCCAAGGCGGCCTCCATCGCCTCCCGCTCGTTGTCGAACAGGGCAAGGGCGGGGCGCATCTCTTCCACCAATCCGGCCCTATATAGCGTGTCGTTGCCGTCGTTGCCCGTTACGCCGATGATGATGATTTTGTCGCCGGCGTTCTTCGCCGGTTTGGTAAGAGGCTCCTCCGTGATCAACCTTCCGAACACCGAGACCACCACCGCCGGCACGATGTCGGAGAACGAGGTGGAGAGCCCCCCGCCGACGACGAACACGTCCATGGCCCTGCACATGTCGCTCAGCCCTTGGATTATGATGTTCAGCCGCTCTCCGCTGGTCATCACCCTGCATTCGCCGCAGGTGCATTCTCCGGCGAAACCACAGGGTCCCACGATGACCTCTTGGTCGAGAGGCCGGGTTCCGATGAAATCCAGGAGGAAGACGGGGCGGCCCCCCATGGCCACCACATCGCGCATCGCCCCGCCGGCGCCGGTGGCGGCGGCGTCATAGGGCCGGGGTACGCAGGGAGAGCAGTGGCTCTCCATCTTAGCGACGACATAACCGTCCATGCCCGGCACTTGAAATACGGCGGCGTCATCGTTCTTCTCGGGCCCTATTAGCAGAGCCCCCGGCCACACCTTGCCCACCTGCTCGTTGAGACGCCGGAACGCCTGGAAGTCGATCACCCTGTCGATATTGTGATGCATGTGGACGAACAACCCATGGATCAGCGCTCTCTCGATAGTGTTCATGCTTCCTCCGTCATAGTCGTAACGTCCACGATGAGTCGCACGGCTATTCTATACGACGTGCCGCCGGCCTCCAATCTGAACGGAGGCACGACTGTTAGAGACCACGCGGGTCGACGTCAGGATCGTGGCCCAGCATGGCCGACAGCTCCGCGGCCGCCCTTCTGACCGCTTCTGCATATCCTTGCATCTGTTGTTCACTGCATCGCTCCGGTGGAGCCACCACCGACAGGGAGGCTCTGACCTCGCCGTTCTGACTGAATACCGGAGCGGCTACAGCGGGCGCGTCTTCTTTCCATTCACCGCGGTCAAAGGCGATCCCCTCCCGACGCGTTTTGTCCCACTTGGATCTCAAAGCCTCTGGGTCGACGACGGTGAACCGGGTCCGCTTCTCTAGCGGAGTCGCGAGCGCGGCTTCGCGGACATGTTCTGGACTGAAGGCCAAGATGATCTGGGCGTCGGCGCTTGCGACCCCATCCAAGAGCATGCCCACATATGTGAACGGCTTGAAGGATCTCTCGGTCGGCACCGTGTCGACGATCAGGGCCCCACGATCTGCCCACACCGTCAAGCTGGTCGACTCGGTGGTCTCCTCGGTCAGACGTACCAATAGGGGGTGCGCAAGGCGGACGAGTTCCGAGTGTGACATGACCAAATAGGAGGCTCTAAGCGCGCTGGAGCCAAGATGGTACTTGCGCGCCGTGGGATCGTAGGCCACCCAGTTGGCCGCCTCCAAGGTCCTGACCAGCCGGCGGGTCGTCGGCTTGGAGAGGCCGGCCTTTTCGCGCAGTTCCTTGAGGGTCCACTCGGGATGGTCCGCATCGAAGAGATTGAGCAGGAACAGGCCTTTTTCCAGCGTGCGCGTCGGTGCCTCACGCGGTATTTTGACCCTCTCATCGCCCTCTCGTGTCTCTTCTCCCATGGCTCCTCTCCAGTCCGGATGGTGTGGAATGGTTCAAATTTTGTACCACTTCAGCCATATATTGACACATCGAGACAGTCGATGCTAGGATGGCGGTCAAAGGTCATTTAATGACAATAGGGATATCAAAAGATGACCCTCTTGGATCCGATTGATCAGTCCGTGGCAGATGAAAGGGGATCGGCCGTGAGCGAGGAACAGAAACAAGTCAGCCGTAGGGAGTTCCTGAAGATCGCGGGTGCCGCCGGAGCCGTCGTGGGCCTGGCGGGCGGTCTCGGAGGAATCCTCACCGCCTGCGGCGAGGAGAAGCCGGCCGGTACGACCGCGGGTGCGGACACGACCGCCGGTCCGACCACCACGACCGCCGCCGCTACGAGTACCACCGAGGCCGCCACGACTACGTCGGTGATGGCCGGCGTAGAGGAAGGGCGCCCGGTCAGGGTCGGTTTCGTCGACCCCATCACGGGCGTTCTCGCCGCATTCGGTCTGGCCGGCGATTACTGCGTGGGCAAGTGGAGGGCCGCGGTTGCAGACGGCGTGGTGCTGGGTGACGGTAAGAGGCACCGATTCGAGATCGAGGTGCAGGACAGCCAGTCTGATACCAACCGCGCCTCCCAAGTGACGGCCGATCTCATCAACAACGCCAAGGTGGACCTGGTCATGGCCGCCGCGACCGGAGACACGGTCAACCCCGTGGCCGACCAGTGCGAAGCCAGCGGCATGCCCTGTCTTTCGATCGACGTTCCCGTGGAGGTGTTCGTCTTCCAGCGTGGCGGGGCCCCCGACAAACCCTTCCAGTGGACCTATAACCTCTTCTGGGGCATGACGGAGGAGCAGCAGGTCGAGTGGGACATGTTCTCCCAGGTGTCAACGAACCAGAAGATCGCGGCGATGTGGCCGAACAACGCGCCCGGCAATGCCTATCGGGACGTGTATGGTCCGAGCGAGGAATGGAAGGCTAACGGTTATACGTTTGTAGACGGCGGCGCCTACAACGAGCCCAGCGAGGAGTTCACTCAGCAGATAAGCCTGTTCAAGAAGGAAGGTTGTGAGATCGCCATGGGGGTCATGATCGACCCCGACTGGAGCATCTTCACCAAGCAGTGCGTCCAGCAGGGATTCATGCCGAACATCATGTACGGCATCAAACCGACCCTGTTCCCGACGACCATGGAGGCCATCGGTCCGCTGGCCGACGGTCACACCGGGACCCAGTGGTTCCACCCCACGTATCCGTTCAAGTCATCGCTGACCGGCGAGACCTGCCGGCAACTGTGTGACGACTTCGAGCAGGTCAAGGGCATGCAGTGGCAGCAGACCATCATGCACTACGCCCTCTTCGAGTGGGCGGTCGATGTGTTCAAGCGAACCACCGATCTCGACGACAGAGCTGAATTCATCAAACGGGTGCAGGAGACGAAACTGGCCGAGACCGTGGCCGGCCCCATCGACTACACGGTCCCCGTGCAATGGGGCACGTCGCATCCGACGCTCAATTGCGTCACCACACCGGTCTATGGAGGTCAGTGGCGGCTGACGAACGGCGGCAAGTACCAATTCGATCTCGTCGTAGTGAGTAACGCCGCCGCGCCCATGGTAGCCGTGCAGGACAAGATGAAGCCCATGACCTGGACTTCGTAGGAACGCTCCCTTCGGGGACGGGGCGACACCGCACGGAGATCGTCGGGGCGGTCGCCTGCCTCCAGGGCAGCGGACTCGTTCTATCTATCGTCAAACGGCTCGTTGAACGGCCGGGGGGCCGTCTGGAAGTCGCTACGCATGCGCGGGAGTTGATCGAGACCGCCGGACGCTCTGGTGTCTACTAGAATGGACGGACGAATCCAGAAGCGAAAGGGTATTTCCGTGAGCACCGATTTCCCCAGACTCTTCGAGCCGGGATACATCGCGAGCATCCGGCTTAAGAACCGCATCATCAAAGCTCCCCAGCATACGGGTCTGGCCAACCCGGACGGCTCTATCACCGGACGCCTCCTCCGCTACTACAAAGAAGTGGCTCAGGGCGGCTGCGCGATGATCGTGGTGGAGTACGCGTATGTGGACAATGACGCGAGCAAGGCGTCGCCGTCTCAGCTGGGCATATCACGCATGGATCACATGACCGGGCTGTCGCTGCTCGCCGACATCATCAAGGCCAACGGAGCGGTGGCGGCCATCCAGATATCGCATGCGGGCAGGCAGCGCTTCATCTTGGAGCAGCCGAAAGCCGCCTCCGACGTGCCTTGGCCGGAGATCACGGCGCAGGGTTGTCCCATCCCCCAACCGATGACGGTCGAGGAGATCCGGGGGGTGGTGAAGGCCTTCGGGCAGGCGGCGAAGCGGGCGCAGACGGTCGGGTTCGACCTGGTGGAGATCCACGCCTGTCACGGCTACCTTATCTCGAACTTCCTCTCTCCCTATTCCAACAAGCGCACCGACGAGTACGGCGGCGACTTCGAGAACCGCATCCGTATCCTTCTCGAGATCATCGCGGCGGTCAAGGCCGAGGTGGGCCCCGATTACCCCGTGGTCTGCCGCTTGAGCGGCACCGACTACGAGCCCGATGGCTATCCGCTCGAGGAGACTGTTGAGCTGTGCAGGCGTCTCGAGGCTTTGGGAGTCGCCGCCATCCACATGTCCGGCGGCATCCACCACACCACCATCCATGAAGTGAGCCCCATGGGCATGCCTCTCGCCTATAACGTGTACGCGGCGGAAGCGGCCAAAAAGGTCGTGCGGATCCCGGTGGTCGCGTCTGGATCCATCAACCTACCGGCTTTGGCCGAGAGCATCCTGGAAGAGGGCAGGGGCGACTTCATCAGCTTGGGTCGCCCGCTTTGGGCCGATCCCCAGTGGCCGCTCAAAGCCAAGAGAGGCCGGCCTGAGGATATCCGGCCGTGCATCCGCTGTAACGATGGTTGCCTCGCTCGGGGTGACCATATCGCGAACACGGTCAGGTGCACGGTGAACGTGGCGCTCTGTCGCGAGGAGGAGTTCGAGATCACGCCCGCCATGCGCCCCATGCGGGTGGCCGTGGTCGGTGGCGGCCCGGCGGGGATGGAAGCAGCCCGGGTGGCGGCGCTGAAGGGCCATGAGGTCACGCTTCACGAGAAACGCGAATTAGGCGGCGCTCTGATTGAGGCCTCCATCCCCGAGTTCAAAGCGCCCGACCTCAAGCCCCTCGTGGCCTATCTCAAGACTCAGGTTGCGAAGACCGGAGTAAAGGTGGTGGCCAAAGAGGCGACGGTGGACGACTTGGCCGGCGGCGCCTTCGACGCGGTCATCGTGGCCACCGGCGCTACGGCACTGGGCCTGGAGGACATCCCCGGCATCAGCGACCCCAAGGTGGCGACGGCGGCCCAGGTGCTCCACGGCGAAGCCGTGCTGGGCGATCGGGTGGCGGTGATCGGCGGGGGGATCGTGGGCACCGAGGTGGGGCTGGTGGTGGCCGAGACAGGCAGGCACGTCACCTTCATCGAGATGCTGGATGAGTTCATGTGCAACATCACCTTTGACGAACGCCAGGTGTACGAGTTGCGCTTCAAAGATCTGAACGTGAGCGTCAACACCGGCCAGAAGTTGGTGGAGGTCACGGCGACCGGCGTGAGGACGGTGGATCGCAACGGCGCTGAGAGCGAGTTCCCGGCCGACTCCGTGGTGCTGGCGGCGGGTTTCCGGCCGAACCGGGAGCTCATCGAGGCACTCGCAGCCCACCCGCAGATCAAGGTGGCCGAGGTGGGCGACTGCGTGCGGCCGCGCAAGATCTACGACGCCATCCACGACGGGCATTTGGCCGCGAAACTACTGGACGCCGACATCTGACGAGATACGGGAGGTGGTACCGTGAGCGGATGGACCATGGCCGGCAGGCCGGCTTTGCTCATCGTGCACATGCAGAATTCGGTCATCAAGACCCCGAGCCCGCTCGAGGTGTTGGGGCACGGCAGGGCCGCCCACGAAGAAGGCGTCATCGACGCCATCGTGCGTCTAGTGGCCGCCTTCCGTGACAAGGACCTACCGGTGCTCTACAGCGTCACCTACACGGCGCCCGACGTGAGATGGCCGGCCTACGGAGGTTTCTGGCAGACATCCCGGCAGATCACTGTGAACCGGATGGGGACCTGGGACGTGGAGGTCATCGAAGAACTGAAGCCGGATCCTGAAGAGCCCATTTTCTGCAACTGGCCTTTCAACCCCTTCGAGGGGACGGGGTTGCACGAGCATATGCAGGAGGACGGCGTGGATACCGTGGTGCTCACCGGTGTCGCCACGGGCATGTCGGTGGGGACGGCCGCCTGGGCATTGGCCGAGCGTTTCTACAACCTCATCATCCCCTCCAACGCGATCACCGACGCCGACAGTGAAGTCCACCGGGTGGTGCTCGGACAGGTGTTGCCGGCCATCGCGCTCATCACGACCACGGAGGACGTGATCAAGCATTTGTAGCACGAAGCGTTTTCCTTGGGAGCCTTGTTGTGCTTTGCTGATGTGGACCTCGGGTCCGTCGTATAGTGACACCGGCGGACGCTGACCTGCACGGAGAGAGGTGGCTCTCATGACAGAGAAGAGGATCTTCACCGACCTAGAACTCGGGGAGATGGGGGCTCGGACCCTGGATCTTCTTCTGGCAGCCATCGATGCCGGCGACAAGGACGGGGCGCAGGCGCGGGCCTGGAGGATGCAGAAGGAGTTCCAGTATCTCCACGACGGTCAGCGTTTGCATGAAGCCGCACCGCATCACCTGGGGCATGGAGGACTTCCCCATCTACTGTGTGCACTGTCCCGTGATGGAGGCTCTAGATGTCTACAAAGATCCCAACGATATCCCAGAGGAGTTCTACACGCGGCGGGGCAAGAAGAAGCCCTAGGATGTCTCTCCGGCCGCTTCGTGACGGCGTCAAAGGTGCGCGATGACATCCTCGGCCGAGGTGATGAGCGCGATGGGCGGCAGCATCCACTCAAGGACTGCCTCGTGCAGCCTGCTGTTTGCGTCGGCGCAGGTATCGAAAGGCACGATCAGGCTGTAGAGCCGGTCGGCTAAGGCGAAGGAGTTGTGGCCGATGGCCATGCCGGTGGCGACGCCGGTGACCACTACCGTCTCGACGGCCTCCTCGCGCAGGTACCTGTCTAGGTCGTTCGTGAGGAAGACGTCGAAGGGCCAATTGTAGAAGACCGGTTCACCGGGAGCGGGCTTCAGTTCGTCGATGATCTCTACGTCTGAGGTGTCCTCGAGGTTGATCCTCATCTCGGCGGCCGCCGACCAGAAAAGTCCATATTCCGGGACCTTGAACTCAGCCGGATGGCGGGCCGCGACGAAGACCACGGGAAGACCCTTGGCCCGGAAGGCGTCCTGTAGGGCTCGGATATTGGCTATGATGCCCGCTTCCCGGGCCGCCCTGCAGTGACCCATCCCCTCCAGACTCCCACCGGACATGCACAAGGATCTCTGCATATGGATGACGAGAAGCGCCGGTTTGCCGACGAGAGACCATTCGTTCACAGGGTCGCCTCCTGCCATGACGAGGTCAGCAGGACCATGCTTTCACCGTTCGCCGGAGCTGTCAACGGCCCGAGTCGGCAACGGACCGGCGCCTGGGTTGGACGGTGGGCTCAAGGCCGATTGACTCCCGGGCGGCGTGGTGGTAGGTTCGACGTTGAATGCGGCAACGGCGTCCGCCGCGCGCTGTTCGAGAAGGGGGGCGAAGCCGTCGGCTCGCATCCTTCGAGAGAGGTGGGTGACCAGAATGGGAGACCTCAGGCGGGGCATGCCGAAGTTCATGCTGTACGGTCTCACCTCACTCCCGACTCCATCCGTCTTGTTCCGTGACATATATGTGAGCGTCGCTCTGGCCTGTGACCCGACCCACAGAGCCGCGAGGAAACACATCCTCCCCGCGCAACCAGCGCTTCTCCATGTCCTTCTCACGGACTGCCGCAGCCAAGCCCTCGCGGAGCTCGACGGGCCTTCCCACCAGACCTAAGGCGTCCAAGGAGTCCGTGACCCCCTTCAGCATAGCCGCGGCGCCCAGTTGATGTGCCGTGGAGCGTGGGACCGGGCGGTCATCGTCGCATGCGGCGCAAAGCGAGGCGTCCCCGGAGACACAGCCCCTGCACGCCAGCGGGCGGGAGCTGTAGACGAGGCAGGTGCCGTCGTCCAGCAGTGGGCAGGGTCGCAGGCTGCCGGTCAGGGGTGCGGCCAGGCGCGTCTCGAGCTCAGGGTTAGGAGCATGCGCTTCACGCAGCCGATGGATGATGGTGAATACCTCTATGGGGCTGACCGTCACTCGGAGCGTTCGGCAGCAGTGATCGCAACCAGGAGCGCAGGCCGGCTTTCCATCTCCAGGCAGTGCGTCGAAAGCCCGCTCAATCATCCGGTCGAGCTCCTTCTGAAGTCGCCGGACCAGGTTATCAAGCCGGCTACCGCTTCTGCCCGGTCCAAGCGCGGCCTCGGTCAGACGGTAGCCCAGATCCCGCGCAGCTTCCGCATACGGTCTCCATATGGGCGAGAGGTGAGAGGATCTATGCATCTCGGCCTTTGGGGGAACGAGGCCACTCGAGTCTCGTCCTCAATCATCAGCAGGCGCACAACCATACCATCTGTTGGGCGGTGTATAAAGGATGCTCCGTGCATCCCTCCACCACCGCTGCGGGTCACACCGGTTGGAACGAACGAAGGGGGTGACGCTGCACCATGACGAGCCCGAGCCGAAAGACGATACAAAGAGCCCTCGCGGGAACTGAAGGTCTGCCACGAGGTGATGCAGAGGCTCGACGTCAAGGGCGGCGCCCGGCCTCCGCAGAAACGCCACCTAGGTTCGGATGACCCCAAGCTCACCGAGGAATTGAAGCACTACCACGATTTCGTCGAGGACGGTCGGGTGTGCATGAGCGTCATAGTCGACCCGGAATTGTTGAAGTGCGTCATGAACGAGATGGTGGAGGAAGCGGGTGTCAGGCTCTACCTGCACTCCTGGGCCGGGAGAGCGCTTGTCGATGGCGGCCGCGGTGACCCTCGGGGACGGGGTGCAGCCCCGCCGAGTGGACATGAGGAAGGTCCAGAGGAAGTTGGTAGAGCAGGGAGTATGGTTGCCTAGGGAGTTGCGAGGGTAGCGGCTCTTCTACTCGATCTGCCCGCGGATCTCTCCTTGGGGATTTTGAACCGTGCCTACGTTGACGTAGGCCAAGCCACCCTGCAGAAGGACCGCGAAATCGACGATGCTCCTGCCCGTGAGCGACCCGATGAGCACCGAGGCGTCGAAGTAGCCTTGGGCGATCACTCCGCTGAACGGGCCTTCCACCATAGGACCGGGATATAGGATGAGCAGACCCGACCCGTTGCTGCCGGGCCTGCCTTCGTGCACACGCGACGCGATCACGTCGGTCATGTTCTCGAGCGTGAGCTTGAAGTAGGCTCGCGTGCCGGTCGCGTCGATGCTGAAGGTCGCCGTTCCCGTGGCCTGCGTCTCGACCGGGGGAACGACCTGCGTTCCTGTCAGCTCGGCGGTGAAAGTGCCGGCGGGCTCGAAAGGGGCGAGAGTGGTGGTCGTGGAGCTCGACATAGCGGTGTGAGGCGCACCCGCGGCGTCGGTGGAGCCGACGGTCAAAGCCGTCGAACCCGTGGTCGAGACGACGGCAGCGACCGTGGCGGTCGAGCTCGTGATTGAGTCGGCAGCAGCGGCGGCGGTCGAACCCGTGGTCGAGTCGACGGCGGATGGCGTCGGTGCGACTGCGTTCGTAGCGGTGGTCGACGGTATCGTGCAACCGGCTACAGCCAACGACACGGCGAGGAGAAGGACAAGGGGAAGGGCCGTCTTCACGGCCTAGTAGTACACGTCCACCGGTGTGCCTCTGGGCAGCTGGTTGTACAGCTCGACCGCGGTCCACACCGGGACTCGTACACAACCGTGGCTCGCCGGGTAGGGCGGCACGCTCTCATATCCGTGGATGGCCGTCTTGCTCACTATGTAGGAGGGGTAGTACATCTTGCCGTCCAGAGTCACGCACTTGACCCAGCCTTCGTACTTGGCCTGTATCTGGTAATGACCTGTGCGAGTACCCAGCTTCCCGGTCGAGACGTGGACGACCTTCCAGACTCGGTCGTCGGTGATCATCATGAGCACCTGCCGGGTGAGGTCCACCTCACAGCGGGTTCCCTCCAGCGAGCGACGCGGGGCAGGGGTACGGGCTCTGAAGAGACGTTGCCAGACCTCCGGGCCCACGACGCCGTCCCGTTTGAGTCGTTCAACCTTCTCGAAAGCCATCACGGCATCTTTGGTGCGGGAGTCGTAGACACCGTCCACCGGCCCGCAGGGATAGCAGAGGGCGGTGAGCCTCGCCTCTAGAAACGACACCAGGGCCCCCTCAGAACCCTTCGACCGACTTGGGTAGCCTGAGACGGCGGGCAACTCCAGGGGGTAGACATTTCTGGCCTTGACGGGCTGCAAGAAGGCCCGGTGGAGCATGGCGGCCATCTGTGCTCTGGTCAGATTGAGATCAGGATAGAACCAACCGTCGGTCGGACTATGGATGATCCCCAGGCGGTATGCGTTGGCCACCGAGACGACATGGTCCGAGGCGATCAGCGCCCGGTCGCGGAAGCCGGCGAGCCAGAGGGAGATTTGGTCTGGCTCGAGCCTGTACTCGAGGACGAGCGCGGGGTCGTCCTGGGCGGCGAAGCTCAAGCAACGCATCAGCATGCCGGCCGCCTGTTGACGGGTGATCGGCTCATCGGGAGAGAACAAGAAGTCGGCGCTGCCCTGGATAAGGCCTCTCTGATAGAGGGCGCCGACCGCGCCCGCGAACACGTCCTGGGTGGTCACGTCTGTGAAGGGCTGCCAGAAAGATTCGGGTAGTCCCAGCACCCGGGCCAAGAACACGGCCATCTGGGCCCGACTCACCGTTTCGTCGGGGCCGAACGAGCCGTCCACGCGGCCCTTGATGACGTCTCGCTCGGCCAAAGCGTAGACGGCTTCGGCGAACCATTCATCACCCTGCATGTCGGTGAAGGTAGGACTCGGCGGTGCGACCGGGGCAGACCTCACGGGGGAGACGGGCACCGCCGGAACAGAGGTGGCGGGGGAGGCGGGCGCCGTCGACTGCGCCAGAGCCGTAGCAGGCCGGCAGTCCAGGGCGACAAGTGCCGGAACAGAGAGGGCAAGAGCGGAGAGGGCGGCAAACGTCACCAGGGTACGAATGGGTCTCCACCCGAGCTCGTGGTGCATTGTCTACCCCCGCGCGGCTACATGTCAGGACTCGTACTCATTTCTCCGGCGATCGTCCCGGACCTTCCGGGCTCCACGGATCTATAAGGCCTGGGTGCCGCGCGCCTCGAGCTACCGAGCTAGAAGGCCCCCAACTGGCAGTGCTTCACTCTGATGCCCAGAGCTTCGCAGGCACACGAGACCGTAAGCTTCTCGCTCCCGAGTTCTTCCGCGATCTTCCAACAGGAGGCGCAGGGGATCTGCCCGTTGGTCGCGTATCGCCCCAACCGGTCGCGAAGGTCTTCGGAGATGTCCTCAGCCGGCCTGACGGTCCTCTTCTCGGGCTCGTGACCGAAAAGGCCCATCTGGCACTTGATGATGCGGTATTCCAACAGATCGGCGGCTTTGCCCACCTCGGAGGGCGCGATCTTGGAGACCGCCGCTATCTCGTGAGCGGCGGCGCAGGCTACGCGCTCGTTCTCAGCCACTTTCTCAAGGGCGGCGGCGATGGCAGGGTCGCAGACCGTTCCGGCGGGATGTTTGGCACCGTAGTGTCCAGCGTCTTCATGCGTCATGGGTTCTCCTCCTGTAACGGCCCGTCAAAGGGCTCTGGCTCCAGTATCTCATGGGCCGTGGCCCTTGCCCCGACCAGGGGCATCATCGTCATAATGGCGGTTGGTAGAGCATCCCGCCCCTCAATGGTGACCTCGAAGAGGGAGATGGGGACCGGGCCCAGTTGCTTCTTCAGTTCCTCAAGGAGCTTGGGCCGACAGACTACCAAGGCGACGCTGTAATCACGGCAGCGCAGCACTTCGAGCGCCGACGCCCAACCGCGGCCGCCCAGCAACTCCAAGGGCCCGAGTTCATCGACCACCAGGAGGTCGCAGGGGGTCGCTTGGGAGAGGGTTGCATCTGCCCAGGCAAAGGCTTCCGCGTTGAAATCCCAGCCTGGGGTGAGCGGATCGGTGGTGACCATCCCGCGGGTCTCGGCAGGCGGAACAGCGCGCCTCCCTCTCCTCGCACATTCCCCGTACTCAGAACCCAACGGCCGGCTCTCTCCGGATCGCAGGTCCACGACCCGGCGCGAGGCGCTCCACTCGCCGTCATCGATCCGCTCGGTCAGGAGGCCGGCCACAACGAAGTCGTTCTTGGCTACCGTCCGGGCCACCCGGGCGCAGACCGTGCTCTTACCCGAGCCTTTCTCGCCCGTGACCACGTAGATCAGACCCTCAGGCGGCACACCCGCCCCCGCTCTATTTGAACTCTAGGGAGACGACGTCCTTGACCCAGGCTTTGCTCTCGAGGCCGGGGATCACGACACTCAGCCTGCCGTCGTCACCGATGGCGAGGATGGCGTCGGCACTCCCCTTGATGTCGCTAATGGGCACCTCTCCCATGTAGGCGTCGGCGGCGGTCATGACGAGGGTCGTCGCTTCGCTTTGGACCCCGAGAGTAGTGAAGAGCTCGCTTAGGAGCACGCCCCGGTAATCGGTCATCCCCAGTTTAGGATGGTCCACGGTGATCTCGGCCACCGTCATCGTCTCAAGCAGTGCGGCCGTGAGTGTGGTGGGATTGTCGACCATGCCCTTAACGGCGGCGTTGCCGCTGGTTCCCACCGAGGAAGAGGCAGGATCCGTAGCCATAGTGGTGGTCGTCTCGGAAGCGACGGCCGTAGCAGACGTCTCAGATTCGCCGCAGGCTGCGACGAACAACAGCGCGCCGGTCAACAGGAGCGCTGCGATCAGCGCGAGACGGCGAGAGTAGCGGGTGGTCATTAGCGGACCCTCCTCGTTTCTTTGACTCTAGTTGGTTGGAACAGCATGCTTCATGAGTTCCTGCATCTGTTTGTCGCTCAGGTCGAAGTGATAGAAGAGCTCGTAGAACTCTTTGACCTTGGCCTGTATGTCGAAATCGTATAATTCTGGGTAGAGTAGGTTGCCCACCCAAGGGATGCCGAGGATGCGTCCGATGGAGTAGGGGCGGTCGACCCAGTCGAAGGGACCGTGCGGGATCTCATACACCCGGTCGTCCTTCACGGCTTGGATGGTCGCCCAGTCTGCACCGGTGGTGATCTGCTCGTGGACGTTGGTTTCTCCGGCGGGGTCGCTGGCCACGAAGATCACCTGTGGATTCCACGCGATCACCTGTTCCAGCGACACCGGCGACATCCCATAACCCTGTTGAAGCTCCACGTTGGCGACGTTCCTCGCGCCCACCAGGCTGAAAACCTCTGTATGGTTGGAGCCCTCGGGGTCGGTGTGCAACCCCTTGCCTCCCTCGGCGTAGTAGACACTTATCCGGTCGGCCTCTGTCAGCTCGGCCGTGTTATCGCGAGCCTGACGGAGGACCTCGTCGGAATAGACGGCCAGCTCCTCTGCCTGTTCTTGCTCGCCGAGTATCTGTCCGATGAACCTGTATGCGTCGCCTGTCTTGGCAAGGGTGGAGTCGACGACGACCACAGGCACACCCAGCAGGCCTTGGATGCGCTCGGCATCGGACACGGTCGCTTCGTCCACGTCGCCCAAGCTGATGACTACATCGGGAGCCAGCTTGATGATCTCCTCCACGTTGCCGGTGGTGTTCTTACCGAACCACCCTCCAAGGCCGACCATGGTGCGATGCTCGGCCGGTATGTACTCTTGCTCCTGCTCCGTGGGCGTGATGTTCCAGCCGATCAGAAGCTCAGGGGCCAGGGTGTAGATCAGATTGGTGGCGGTCGGACCGGACCCGAAAACCCGTCCGACGCGTGCGGGGACCGTCACCTGCCGGCCGGCATGGTCGGTGATGGTGACCGCCTCCTCGCCGCCCGACGTGGAGGTGGTATCGACGGGATCCTGCTTGGCGCCGCAGGCTACCGCCGACAGCGACAACAGGGCTGATACTAAGATAAGGACCAAGAAGACCGCCGTCGACCGGGCCGCAGACTGCGTTACGGACTGTACTCCGGACTGTAGTGTGGACTGTACCACCGAAGAGGTGCGAGGCCCTCGTGACCGATGCGCCTGGATTGTGCATCCGTTCTTCTTCGCTGCCACTGCTGCTCTCCTATCGTGCCGCGTAATCCGGCACAGAGTATAACGCTTCTGTAGCTCGTGAGACAAGTCCCCAGCGTGCACGTCGGCCCCTATAAGGCCCGGGCGGCGCAGACCTTGAGGCTCGGATCTGTCTCCGGGTCTCCCTCGAGGATGCGTACCGGTATGCCGTAGATGTCTTCCAGGCTGGCCTCGGTCAGCACCTGGGTCGGATTCCCCAGCGCCATCAGGCGACCGTCTTTGATCAGTCCCACTCTCGAGGCGCATGCGAAGGCGTGGTTGGGGAAATGGGATGACATGAGCACGGCCAGATCGCGCTCATGCACCAGGCTCTTGATCAGGGAGAGCAATCGGGACTGGTTGCCGAAATCCAGATGGGACGATGGTTCATCCATGATGAGGACCCTTGGTTCCTGGGCTAGAGCCCGGGCGATAAGGACCAGTTGTCGCTCGCCGCCGCTCAGCTCAGTGTAGGGTCGGTCGGCAAGGTCGGCGATGTCCATGCGTTCGAGCGCCGCTCTAGCCACTTCTTCATCGTGGCGCGAGGGGGTGGACGTAAGCGAGATGTGGGCCGTACGGCCTGTCAGTACTACATCGATGACGTGAAAGGGGAACGGAGCCGTATGGGCTTGAGGCACGTACGCCATCAGGCGGGCGCGTTGGCGACGCGACCGGCCTGCGAGGCTTTCGCCGTCGACCAACACCTCCCCGCCCATAGGTTGGATGGCGCCGAGGATGGTGCGGAACAGCGTGGTCTTGCCGACCCCGTTGGGTCCCAGCAGGCAGAGGTTCTCCCCGGCGATGATGGACAGATCGACATTGCTGAGTACGACACGGCGTCCGTATCCGCACGAGAGACTTTTCAACTCGAGGATCACGTCCAGGCCCTTCGGGTCCGTGCCAGGAGGAAGATGAAGAAGGGCGCTCCGATGAGCGCGGTGAGGATGCCCAGAGGTATCTCCAGGGCCCCGGCCAATCGAGCGATGTCGTCTATCAGCAGTAGGTAGACCCCTCCGATGACCGCCGAGACGGGCAGGAGTCTGCCGTAGTCGGGGCCGACCAGGCCTCGAGCCACGTGCGGGATTATGAGCCCCACCCAGCCTACGATACCGGCGACCGCCACAGCGGAAGCGGTCATCAACGTGCAGGCGCCTATGACGATGATGCGCATCTTGGTCGTCTCCGAACCCATGGCCTGCGCCTCTTCTTCTCCGAATGAGAGGGGGTTGAGGTGCCACCTGACTACCAAGAGGGCGATGCCGCCGACAAGCATGGGGCCGATGAGGATGAGGATGTCCTGCCGATTGACGGCGGCCAAGCTGCCCATCAACCAGAAGGTTATGGTGGGGAGCTTGTCGGACGGGTCGGCGAGTACTTTGAGTATCGAGATAAGCGACGTGAAGACGGTGCCCACCAGAATACCCGTCAACACCAAGAACAGGGTGGGGTCGCCTCGGCGGATGCGGCCGGCCAACATGTACGTGGCAAGGACGGCGACCAGGCCGAAACCAAGGGCAAGAAACTGCGTGACTATGACGCTCTTGGAGAGCATGATGCCGAGCGCCGCGCCGAAACCGGCTCCGGCTGAGGCGCCAAGAATATCGGATGAGACCAAGGGGTTGCGAAACATGCCTTGATAGGCGGCGCCCGACAAGGCCAGTCCGGCGCCGATGAGCATGGCCGCGAAGATGCGGGGGAGGCGCACATTGAGGATGACGGTGGCGACTTCCGGTGACACTGTGGCGTCGGTGAGCCCGAGTTTGGCCCCAAACAAGGTGAACAACTCTCCGAGCGACACCGGGTAACGGCCCAGCGTCACCGACAGTAGGAACACGAGGATAGGCACCATGATGAGACCCGGGACCCGGAGCCGTACGGCGATGACCTTGAGTCTGGAGCCGAGGCTCAGTGCCGGGGTCTCGGCTCCTTTCGCTTCCACTGTCTCCGTGATACCGTCGGCCATGCGCGTCAATCCGTCGTCTCAGGAGCAGTGGTGAAGGGCTCCGCGATGGGGTGGCCCACTGCACTCGGCCCGGCGTCGGGCTGCGGGATGACACGCGCGGCTGCGTCCTGCATGGCGCTCAAGTCCGCCCGCACATCGTCTCGGGTGATCTGGACCTTCCGTCCCCCGTTGCTGAACGGACCTTTCAGTCCGCCCTCCTGGCAGTATCTCCACGCCTCGTCGCGGTCGATCACCACCATCCCTGCAAGGACGTCCACCCCTTGGTCGAACCACCACGGGGCCAGAGGGACGCTGGGTCCCATCAGCACTACGGTAGCCTGCGCTGAGAGCTCGATCAATCTGGGAAGGGTCTTGTTGGTCACCGTCACTCCGGTGATGAAGACGTAATCCTGCTCGGGGAGCACATATTCCGCAGCGAAGTCCGGCAGGTCGTCACCGTGGGGGTCGCGCTCCAGTACGGTCAACTCGCACCGGGATGCGGCCGCCTCCACATCTGGGAAATGCCCGATGACGGCCACTTTCTTGCCCGAGACGTGCTCCAGCATGTCGGTCAGAGCGCCGGCTCCGTGGACGGCGTCGAGCGGCCCCTTCAGCCATCCCCTCACCCGTTCGGGCGAATTGTAGTGGGAATTGACCGCCGCCATCCCAAGTGAGGCCTCGTGAAGATCCCAGCTTCTCAAGTAGGCGGCCAGTTCGCTCAGCCTGCGCCCCGAGTAGGGAGGGCGAAGGGCGCTCCGTTGGGGATCGCCCCGGCAGGTCATGGCGATGCCGAGGCCTTCGCTGTCGACTACGGTCCAGCTACGACCCACCAAGCAGGCTTTCACAACCGCATCACTCGGGATCTCTTCCAGGAGTCGATCGTAGATGACCCAGCTGTCGGTCAATCCATGCCCAGTCTCGTTGTTTGCGCGCCCGGCCGTGCGAATGGTGCCCGGCGTTCGTTATCGGAGAAGAAGTATAACGTACGGAACGGCTCATGAACAACAGTCGAGGACCCCCTGGACTGTTGCCCGTCGCTACCGGTGGCGATGAGATGAACGAGTGCAACAGCACCTTCTACTCCCGCTCGAGCATTCTGCGCAGGCTGGGGCGGAGTGTTGCGGCGGGGCGCACCCCGCTCTTATCTGGGGGGAGGCGGCGGCACGGCAGCTACGCCAACTGGTCTCGGTGCTGAGGCTGCGGATGGCCTGGTTCTTCCGCCGGCCTAGAGCCCCCGCGTCTGCTCTCGTGCTCCTTGGTGTTACGCAGGGCGCCCCTCCCGACGCTTCCCAGCCATCCCTGTGTTACACTGCTCCTCAGCATTCGATAGGTATCCGCTTTAGGCTCAGCGCAGAGCATCTTGATCTCCTCGCCCGGTCTCCAGTATTTCCCTCTCGTGTGTCGCAATGTAACTCCGTTTATGGAGGCTGTAGTGAGTTCAGCAAGACTGTACGTAGGCAATCTCAGTTATGAGACGTCTGAGGCGAGCGTCAGGGCTCTTTTTGAGCCGCATGGCGAGGTGGCTTCTGTCAGACTCATCACCGACCGTGACTCCGGACGCCCAAAGGGCTTCGGTTTCGTGGAGATGGGATCGGCGGAAGCAGCTCAGAAGGCCAAGGGCGCCCTCGACGGCACCCAGCTTGACGGCCGCGCCCTCAAAGTCGACGAGGCCAAGGAGCAGGCGCCCCGTGCGCCCCGTTCCGGCGGCTACGGCGGAAGCCGGGGCGGCTTCGGTGGCGGCTTCGGTGGGAACCGCGGCGGGGGCTACAGCGGCAACCGCTGGTAGTATCCGCATAACAGCGACGCGTGAAGGCGCCGGCCCCAGGGCCGGCGCCTTTTTTGGTACGCGTGTATGAAAGACAGCTCAGGGACGAAAGTCCCCCGGAGTGGGAGGTGGCACCGACCTCCAGTCACAGGCAACGCTGCGGCGGATGCCTGCCCGTCCGCGCTAGAATCGAGGTGCACACGCTTCCGCATGAAAAGGGAGGAGATGTTGGATGCCTGTCAACCTCTCTATCAAGAACGTTCCCGACGAGGTCGTCCGCGGGCTCCGCAACCGAGCGGCCAACAACCAACGCTCCTTACAGCAGGAGTTGCTGGCCATACTGCGGCAGGCGGCCAAGGACCAGCCTGAGGTAAGCATCGACGGGCTGTTGGAGCAGGCCCAGAGGAAGAGGCCGGCTCTCGACGAGACGGCTTCAAAGGTGTTGGCCGCCCGAGACGCGGAGCATGAGAGAGTGGCTCGCCGCTTCGAGGACCTGTTGGACGGATCGGACGAGGACGGCCGGGCTTAGCGAGTCAGCGCAACTGCTTCTCGCGGCGCCTCGCCTGGCACAGTCCACAACCTTGGCGGCAGCTTCTGTTGGGCATCGCGGTGTCCAGTCCGTAATGCATGCGAAGGCGGCGTTCCTCGGTTTTGGACAGAGGCCGACCCGGTTCCATGACCGGTCCGCCGTCCACATATGTCTTGGGATAGGGGAGGACCAGGCGTTCCGTCGAGCAAAGGAACTGCTCCGCGGGCGCGAGGATCGTTCCGGCCGCTGTCTCCACCAGCAGCCAGGTGACGCCGAACTTCTTGCGGGGATAGGCGAGGCCTGTGATTGTGCCGATCCTCTTGCCGGCCGCGTCGAACAGTTCTCTGCCTCGCCATCCGGCTGCTTCGGAGATCAGGTCGTTCATGATGTTCCTTTCTACAACAGTCTCCTCCTCTCTACCGCATGTAGGGCCGATAGAAACACGATACGGCTGACAGGGTCGCAGGCGCCGGGCGCGAGCAAGGGTGCTGCGCAGGCTCGGCACTATGGTGTTCGCCACGCGCCCCGGCAGGTGGTACGGTTAGCTCTACACCGATGATACTCAGTCAGTCCGAGTAGGAGACAGTCACATGGCGCAACAGTCTTCTAATCCCCTTGGCACCGTTCTCGACCCCAGGGGTCAACCGACCAACATCGTGGAGCCCAAGCCGTTGGCGCCGCGCCTGGATACGCTTGAAGGAAAGACCATACACCTGATCGACATAGGGTTCGGCGGGGGATGGGAGTTCCTCGAAGAGACGGTCGCTTGGTTCGCCCGCCACATGCCCAGTGTGAAGACCGTCCTCAAGCGCAAAGACGGCATCATGTTCGTAGACGCGCCTCAGATGTGGGAGGACGCCAAGGCTAACGCCGATGCGGTTGTTCTTGGTGTAGGCGGCTGAGACGGCTGTGCGGCGAGTGTCGCCGCCTATTGTAGGATACTAGAGTCTGAGTACGGCGTTCCGACCGCGCCCCTTTCGAGCGCCCGCTTCGCCGACTTCCTGGGCCTGGACGCGCGGAACCACGGCATGAACCTTCGGTTCCACTACGCCCCGTATCCGTTGGTGGGAAGGCCGCGCGACGTCCTTCGTAGGTATGTCGAGGGCAACGATCCGGTCACGGGCAGGCCCCTGATGCAGGAGATCATCGATGCGCTCACCAAGCCACTCACCCCAGAGGAGAGCGATCCTCAGCCGTCCCGCGGCGCTCCGCGCCCGAGGCTGCTGAAGTCGGACAGAGAGGAGAACCTCCATCAACTGTTCCTAGAAAACGGGTGGACGGACGGTGCTCCCATCGTGCTGCCCACCGAGGAGCGCGTGGCCCGGATGCTGACCGGCACGGCTGCCGATCCCAACGAGGTCGTAGGCCGAATGACGGTGACCGTCCATGAGGAGAAGCTCGAGTACACGGTGGAGAAAGTGGCCGTGAATGCCGTGATGGCCGGCGCCGGACCGGAGCATCTGCCCGTGATCCTCGCGATCGCGGCCGGCGGTGAAGCGTCGATGCCGAGTTCCACCACCTCTTTCGGCAGGATGGCCGTCGTGAACGGGCCCATCCGTGATGAGATAGGCATGAACTCGGGCCTGGGCGCCCTCAGCCCCTTCAACCACGCCAACACCGTCATAGGCCGGGCCTGGACGCTCATGACCATCAACCTGGGCGATGCACGTCTCAGCGACACCTTCCTGGCTTCGACCGGCAACAACATGAACTACAACAACATGACGTTCGCCGAGAATGAGGAGAGGAGCGTGTGGGATCCGTTCCATGTCCGCAAGGGCTTCAAGAAGAAGGACAGCACGGTCAGCCTCTTCCAAGGCTGGAGCGCCATAAACAGCATGGGCGCCGCCGGCTGTTGCCGCCCGGCGCATGAAGAGATGCTGATCATCATGCAGGCCTTCCCCTGCCTGAGGGGGGCACTGACATTGGTCATGGACCCGCTGGTGGCCAAGCACCTCAAAGAACAGGGGTTCGAGCATCCCGGCAGGTTGTCCCAGTACCTGTCCGAGAACTTCAAGATGACCGCCGGCCAGTTCTGGGGTTCGGACGTCGTCTACTCCTTGGTGGAGCCTACTGCGCGAATGGGGGTGGAGCCGCTGGCATCCTTCCTGAGAGCGTCTAAGGATGAGCTCATCGCCCCATATGCCGACCCCGAAGCCATCAATGCGGTGGTCGTTGGCGGCGAAACCCAGGCGCTCTGGCTGACCACGGACATGTGGCATTCGCAGACCGTGTCGGTGGATAGGTGGCGTCCGAAGAGCGGTGTCTACCAAGAGGACGAGCAGGTAAGACGCCGCCGAGAGGCGCGCCAGAAGCGGCACTCGGCGGCACTGACCCTAAGCGGCTACGACCTAGTGTGATGGTGGCGGGCGGGAGGGCCGGCGGCGTCGCCGCCGGCCCGGAGGCCAACCCCAGTCTGCGGCGCCGGCTGCCGCTCTATCCGTGCCAGTTCCTGTGCGCGATGGCCATCGTCTCGCTGGGGCCCCTCCTCGACCCGATGATGCGCGACCTCGGTATCTCTCTTGCCCGTGGAGGGCTTATCAGCGCCGGGCTCTTTCTCGGCAATGTGAGCGGCATCGTAGTGCTCAACACGGCCATGGCGAGGGTGCCGGCGAAGTGGGTGCTGGCAGGGGGCGCGGCCCTCCAGGGCGCCGCGCTCATCCTCGCGGCCGCGGTGGCTTGGGGCCTCGGGTCCTTGCTGGTCATCTATCTACTGGTCGGCTTCGGCGGAGCCCTGCTGAACGCCACCTGCTGGATGTGGATCTCGACGCACGTGAAAGAGAACAGGGCCGCCGCCGCCCTGCACATGATCCTGTTCTTCGCTCTCGCGATGATAAGCGTGCCTCTGATCATTGGGTTGGCGTTGGACGCCGGAGCCACATGGCGTTGGGTGCTCGTCGTCGAGGGAGGACTGGCCTGGTTGGTCGCACTGAGTCTGGCGTTGGCGCCTCTTGCGGACATCGCGGGGCGACGGAACGTGCGTCTCTCGCACTTCCGCGAGGTGGTTAGGTTCGATTCCAAGCTCATTGTAGGGATGATGGGAGCGGGTTTCTTCTACGTGGGAGCAGAGATGACCCTGAATGTCTGGCTCCCGAAGTTTCAGATCGACACTTTCGGTGCCGGCGGCGCCTGGGCCAGCTTCGCGGTGACTCTCTTCTGGGTGGGTCTGATCGTGGGCCGGCTGATCGTGATGGGGCTCACCCGGCGCTTCTCTCCCTCAAGGCTGTTGCTTGTCTGCACCTGCGCCATGGCGGTCTTCACCGTGGCGATCGCTCTCGCTCCGTCGCAAGTCGTGTCTCTGGTCTTCGCCGTCGGTGCGGGACTGGGAGCGTCGGCCTCCTACGGCATCATCGGGAGCTACGCGGGACGCTTTCCTGGGTGGCAGTCGGCGGTGGCCTCCTCGCTCTTCATCCTGTCGGGCGGGGTAGGCAGCATAACGTTCCCCTACCTCATGGGCCCACTGGCTCACTCAGCCGGGTTTAGGATGGCCCTTGCCATGATTGCAGTGCCCGCGGTCGTCTGCGCGTTGTTCTCCCTCCTCATCCGTGCCCGCTCTGGAGAAGCAAGGGCGTCGTGACGTGAAGGCGGTCTGCGACGAAGACGGTCGTCCTCGGCGTACCGGCCGTGACCCTATCACTCTTCCACGCAGATACGAGCCCGGATTATATTGACAATAGTCAGGAGCGCGAGCAGGCAGATGAGGATCACCACGATGGCGAACACCACGAAGGCGAGCACGCGGTAGAAGAGTAGACCGGTCTGCGCGTGCATCATCGTGCTGGCTATGACGAGGGCGGCCACAGGGAACGAGTAGGCCCACCAAGACAGGTGGAAGCGCGCTTTGCGCAGCATGCCCACCTGCACCAATAGGAAGAGGAAGATGAAGAGCCCGTAGTAGTAGAGGATGTTGGTGAAGGCGTCCAGCCCGCCACTCAGTTTCACGTAGGCAATGGCGCCGACCACGGGCGGGGCAAGCAGGATGAAGAAAGTAGGGAGCAGCTTCTCGGGTAATGGATGATGGAAGAAGATGCGGTAGAAGAAGAGGGTCTGCAGAATCACCCAGAACACCACGCCGATGCTGAAGAAGAGCCATGAGATCTCGTCAGGAGCATGCTCCACTCCGGCTACCGGCACAAGGATGTTGCCCACCACAGGGATGAACCACACCGGGCACATGTGCTTGATCTCGAACTTCTGCTGCTGCACCCAGATGCTGAGGATTATCAGGGTGAGCATGAGATGCAGCACCGCGCCTATGACCCAGAAGACCAGCGAAGCCGTCTTACTGACAGGGAGAAAGGCAACGGCGACAAGCAGGAAGTTTATGGAGAAGGCTGGGAAGAAGCTCAACCCGACCGGGTCGTTGAACTCCTGTATACAGGCCTGTCGATGACGCACAAGTTTGAGAGCATAGACCAACGTGATGATGAGGAACACCGCCAAGGTCAAGGCGAGCAGGACCGTGCTGGATACGTTGGTGGTCCCTAGCAGGCCCTCGATCTTCTGGGTGGCGATGGCCAAGCCGTTCAGGCCCATGACGATCGAGAAGAATGAAACAGGGAAGTTGCCGAGTCTCGACGCGGGGGCCTTCGCTTCTTGGGTCATCCATCCGCCTTACAACGCAGGTTACGCGAGTCGCTCCTCCGCGATCCTGCTCAGGTGGAGAAGAGCGTTGCCTCTCTCCGTCAGGATAGCAGCCCAAGAGCGCAGCAGCTCGCGCCCGGAAGGCTCAAGTGTATAGGTGCGTCGCCGAGGGCCGGCGGAGCTCGGTTCCCAGGAAGAGCTCACCACTCCCGCCTCTTCGAGCAGTCGCAGGATGCGGTAGACGCTTCCCGGATCCACGTAGACCTGCCGACCTACAAGTTCGTGGACGCGTTCGATGAGTGCATAGCCGTGCCCACTCTCTTCGATCAAGGCGATGAGGAGCGCCGTCTCGATCAACGAGCGCTTCTGCTCGCCGGCCGGAACGCCTGGGCCTCGAGGGCCCTGTCCTCCGACACCCTGGCCCCGGCGGCGTCGCTGGTATCCTCCCGGTCCCTTCATATCTCTTCCTCATCTTGGGGTGCGCATGTGTACCTTCGAGCGCACGCGCATGGCCCTGCGCCCTGGTCGGCCCATATGTGCCTACGGGCGCTCCCGTCCGGTCGGCGGTCACCCGACACTTGGCCATATACTACCGCGGCGCGCCGACCGCTGTGGGGCCGGCGCGCCGCGATGGATCCGTGGGATTCTTGGTCTACTTAGCGGTGGACTCGGACTCCAGATCTGTGAGGCGCTTCATCACAAGATCCAGCTGTGCCTGTAGGGCGTCTGCCTGGTTCTTGAGCGCCTGCTTCTGCAACTGGGGGTCGGGCTCAGCATAGGGCGCCGGGTACGGATAGGGCGCCGGGTACGGATAAGGAGCGGCATACTCGCCGCCGCGCGCCCATCCGGGTAGGCCGGTGGCATAGTACATATTGCGCCATCCACGCCCGCCGCCTCCGTATCTTCCTCGGCCCATGCCGTAACCCCGGCCGAACCCGACATCGGCATAACCTGGGGCGTCGTAACCGGCACAGTATCCGGCGGCGCGTCCCGTCATCGGGCCCGCGCCCCTGGGTCCTGTTCTATCTCCTCTTGGCATCTTGATCCTCCCGTGTGTTCTTGTGTGGGTCTTCTGTGGTCGACGCAGATGGTTGAGTAGGTCCACGCAACGGACGCGCTCACGGCTCCCTGGTCATGGCCGCGCCACACTTGGGGCAGGGCTGCTGATTGCAGGGCTGCCCCTGCACATGAGCCTCCCGATGGCCACAAGCGGTGCAGATACATGATCCTCCTGGTCCGGCGGCTCGAGGTCCGCCCATATTTCCTCGGCCGCCCCCTCTCTGGGGAGGTCCGGTTCCGTCGCCTCTGGGCATGACGTACCTCGCTTTCGTCGAGCGGGACGAAGGACGCGTCCCATGCGTAGCTACATCATAGCACAACATAGATGCAATTAGCATCTATTACCATGAACAAATTAGCACAAGCAATCGACTCAGCTGCCGTAGGGGCAGTAGCGCTCGTACCCAAACAGGGCGGCAGCGCCGGCGATGGTGACCCCGTAGAAGACGGTGGGCTTGGCGCTCAGAAGACCGTCAAGGGTGTTGTTGGCGAGAGTGGTGCCCGTGACCAGTAAGACATCCGCCCAATCGAGGATCTCCTTCGTGTTTTCCACTCCCTCGATAAGCACTCCCGCGCGTTCTTGTCCTATGTTGTCCGGGTCCATGTCGGTCACGCGTACTGAGAACTCCGGCGCCAAGGCCGCTATCATCGCGGGCTGGAATCCGATAATCGCCAAGCGGGGCGACCCGAAGCGATCACGGATATATCGGGCGATGCCGTCGGCGCACTGTCTGGGTCCGTCGTCACGACAGTGGGCGGTATTCTCTGTGAGTCCCAGATGGGCCAGGAGGGCGTTGGCGGTCGCCACCACGAGGGCGCGATCGAAGTCTGTCAGAAGGGGCCTGCCGAGTATCTCCCCGATGGTGCCTTCGAAATGACCCGGTTCAGAGGTGAAGGCGTGACCTCGACAGTCGCGGAAACGTGCCTCCATCATGAACTCCTTGCCCTTCAAGATAGGGAAATCCGTGCGCTCCGGCCGGCCGATGGCCTCATCGGGTGTGAGCGGACGGGCGGAAACCACCTCAACGGCCTCGGCGGTAAGCGCATGCAGGCGGGCCAACTCCAGTGCGCGGTGTCGGAAGCGCTCCAGCACCGTCTCGTCGTGGGACTCATCCACGGCACACCTCCCATAAGCTGCATACTGTTCTCGGGGTGTCTCTTAAGGTGTCGTCTGCATTCGCAAAGAGCCTACCATCGATAAGCGTCGACGAGGTGTCGGCCCCAAGTCGCGGTGAGGTAGCATAGACCGAGAGGAGTTGAGGGCGCCGCCGGCGAAAGGCTGCCCGGTGGGTTCCCGACGAGACTTGAGGAGGAAGACGGTGAAGATCAAGCGGCGCGAGGACGTGCCTTCGGTGGCGATGGCGGGATGCCCAGGCGTAGGCAAGCAGGTGGTCCTGGGGCCTGCCGACGGGTCGGAAGAGGTCGCACTGCGTTACTTCACCGTGGATGCGGGGGCGGCCACTCCGCACCATACCCATGACTTCCCGCATCTCGTGAGGGTAGAGGCCGGCCGGGGAGTGGCGGTGGACGGCGAGGGGAACGAGGCGCCGATCTCCGCCGGTGACTATGTGTACGTGGCGTCGAACGAGATGCATACCTTCAAGAACGCCGGCAGGACCCCGATAGAGTTCATCTGCATCGTGCCGGGGCGCGGCGAGCCGCCGACGGCCGGTGGGCGGCGAACAGGGTGAGGTGGGCCACATGAATGACGAGCGTCTGGAGTCTCTGATGACCGATCTCCCGGCAGCCGTCCGGAGAGCCAAGAGTGAGGGCGTCAAAGTGGTTGGCTACCTACCTGGGCCGTACGTGCCCGAGGAGCTCATCTACGCATCTGGGGCCCTGCCCGTATGTTTGGCATACGGTGGTGACGCTCAGGTAGCGGACTACGCTCTGTCTCTGCTTCCTCCCATCATCTGCCCGTTCGCGCGCGCCCAGGTGGGCGAGATGCTGCTCAAGAACAGGCCGGTCTATGACGCGATCGACATGGTGGTGGTCCCAAGCACATGCCAACACTACAGGATGGTCGGTGACGTGTGGGAACACCAAGAGTGGACCGACATCTTCAAGCTGGGGGTGCCTTACGATCCCAGAGAAGAGGTGTCGATGGTTTACTTCCGTGACCGTCTGTCCGACCTGTGGGAAAGGCTGGAGAACCTCACCGGCAAGAAGATCACCGACACATCGCTCAAGGAGGCGATCGGCGTCTACGACCGCTTGAGGGAGGCCCTTCGCAATATCAGTCTGCTGCGTCGAAATCTGTCGCCTGGAGTGAGCGGCTTGGAGTTCATGAAGCTCAACCACGCCTCTTTGGTCGGTGATCCCCTGGCCATGGCCGAGGCCCTCGAGGTGTTCCACGGTGAACGTGTGGCCGCCATGCCCGACGAAACCGGCGTACAGGGAGCGGCCGGCGTACAGGGAGAGGCCTCCGGGCGGCAAGAGGCCGCCGCGCAGGGAGAGACCGACGACTCGCCCAGGCTGCTGCTCATCGGCCCCAATGTGGGTATCGGCGACTACGGGATCCTCGAGATGGTGGAGAGTGCCGGCGCGCATGTGGTCATGGAGGATGTCTTCGAAGGCGTAAGGGACTATTGGTGCACGGTGGGGCAGGATGGCGACCCGCTCGACGCCCTCGTCCAGGCCCATCTTGTGGACAGGGTGCCGGCGGCCTTCATGAGGTCGTCCACGGGTCCCAGGTTCGAGATGGTGTCCAAGATCATCCCCTGGTTCCAGGTGGAAGGGGTGATCTGGTACGAGCTGCTCTGCTGTGAGTTCTACGACCAAGAAGCGTACTTCTTCGAGAACAAGCTGCGGGAGCTGAATATCCCCATGCTGACGTTGGAATCGAACTACGACGATCTGCGCTCGGGATCTATTCGCACGAGACTTGAAGCGTTCCTCGAGGTAGTCCAGGGAGGGCCGGCCGATGCGTGAACTGCTGGAGCTGTGCGGGTACGAGCCGCATGAGATCGACACCGAATCCGCGCGCGTGGGCAAGGCTCTGGGCATGGTGGGGATAACCGACGAAGACCTCCCGCGGGGCAAGGCGCGCATCAGCACATATTTCGACGTGGAGTTGTCCGGGGTGAGGAAGATCCTGGGCGCCCTCCTGAAGGACTTCACAGATGTGGTGCTGCTACGGGAGCGCGAGGGGGTCAAAGTGGCGTTCTCGTTTATGGCGCCGGGTTGTCAGGTGTTGGGCTCCACCATGATGGCGAATCACGACAACGTGGCCTGGGTCAACGCCAACTACACGATCCTCATCGTGGTGAGCTCTATGTTCGACAAAGGCGCGGGCTTGATGGAAGCTGCGGAGAAGCTGTGGCTTCGGACCGGTGGGGTCGCCCATTGCGGTAATGTGAAGTGCGCCCTGGGGTCCTTGGCGTTGAACATGGTTCCCAAACCCGATCTGGCTGTGACGAGTGGGTTCCTCTGCGACACTGGGGCCAAGACGATCGGGTTGATCCAGGACTGGTTCGGGATCCCGGGCTACTATGTAGACTGCTGGCAGGACCGTGAGCTCCGCGAGTTCCCTTATGCTAAGCGAACCACCAGCTTCTTCGCGAAGAGCCTGCGCACTCTCGCCGAAGATGTCGGCAAACAATTCGGCATCGAGATCACAGACGAGATGCTGTGGCGGAATCTGTCGGCCAGGAAGAAGTATTCGCAGGCCAAGGAGCGCGTGCATGAGCTGATGCGCCACAGCGATCCCATCCCCATGTCGTCCACCCATCTACACCTTCTTTTCGCGCTCGACGAGATTGTGCTCAAAGGTGACGAGACGGCGTCTCTCACTGTGGCGCTCGACACGCTTGCCGATGAGTTGCTGGAGCGGGTGAACCAGGGCATCGGGGCGACGCCGAAAGGAGCGCCGCGCGTGCTCGGGGTGCTGCCCACCCATCATTCCGATCCCAGATGGGAGCACGTGGCCAACGAAGCGGGGATCGCTATCGCGGCTTCCGACTTCGAGTTCTCTTCCAGTCAAGGCCACGACGGAGCAGGCGTACTCGACCCGAACGATCCGTACGACCTGATAGGACAGCACCTCCACTCAGCGGCCCAGCAGACCCTAGGGGGGAGACTGGCCATCGTCCTTGACGCGTGCAGGCGACTGCACCTTGACGGGGTGCTCAATCACTATCACGTGGGCTGCCGGTATGTGGCGGGGGACGCGCTCCCTATAAAGAACGTGGTCACGAAGGAGCTGGGTATACCGGTGCTAACGTTCGAATGGGACAACTTCGACCCCCGCAGCTACAATCACGAGCAGTACAGGGCCAATCTGGAGACGTTTCTGGGGATGATGGGGAAAGAAGCCAACCTGCCGGTCGGACCTCTCGCATAGCCGCCGCAGGTAGTCCACTTCCCGGCCGATCTCGGAGGCGAGACAGACGGCTCAGGCCGGTCGAGGAACGTCTCCTAGCGCTTCAGTACCGTCTTCAGCACTCGCTTCGGGTCGCTCAGCAGGAGCCGCACGAACCATATGAATAGGCCGAGCGCAAGGACCGACAGGCCGACGGCGGTCGCCTGGGCGTCGATCTCGAAGAATGGGCCTCCCTC
Organism: Actinomycetota bacterium; assembly: GCA_012523095.1. Taxonomy (GTDB): domain Bacteria; phylum Actinomycetota; class Thermoleophilia; order RBG-16-64-13; family RBG-16-64-13; genus RBG-16-64-13. The sequence goes on from JAAYJE010000033.1 coordinate 33,332, forward strand.
TTGCGCGTAGGCCATGACGTGATCCACGAGCCACATGAGTGTGGCTCCCCAGTATATAAGGCTGAGGAAACCGAGTTTGTACCTATCGAACGGAGCGCTCACGTACCACATGGCGCCGGTGATCAGCGCGGCCAAGGCTGTGATCAGCAGCCACATCACGAGCCTCCGTCGATTATCTCAGCCTCGACTTCAGGCAGAGTCTTGGTCCGGGCCCTGAGCTCAGCCACCCCCACCATGATCCCCCAGGCCGCGATTACGACGGCCGTCATCGTCACTCCGTAGGTCAGGATCTCATGGAGCATGGGGCCGGTTTCTCCCGGGGTCTGCATCGCGGTAAGGAAGGGTGGCCAGGGCACCAGTTCGCCGTGCCACACGTGTTCCAAAGCCAGGAGTGCCGTTCCACCCCAAAGCATGGTGTTGAGCCACCGTAGTCTCTGAGACCATGTGCCCCGGACTTTCTGCGTCTGCTCCGGGGTTCGGCCGCCTTCTCGTTTCTCAACAACCCTCTGCACGACCGTCGTTACGATGGCCGTGGCGGCAGGTGCAACAAAACACGCCATCTCGTTCCGCCTTTCAGGGACACTCGGTGTAGTCGCAGCCGCGACCAATGGCACTGTAGCAAGCATGCGCCGGACGGGTCAAACCCGCCGCGCGGTGCGCCGGGGACAACAGGCCGGCCGGTGGGGCCGCCTGCTCAGCGGGGCCGCGTCGTCCGGCGGGGCCGCGTCGTCCGGCGGGGCCGCGTCGCGCCTAGGCCGTCGGGATACTTTGAGAGGGTCCGATCTCAAAATAGCCGCTCCAAGGGTCTCCCTCGAGCCGCCTGAGTCTGTTCGACACAGTTCTCACCGTGTGCGTGTCGGGTCGGATACGTCCGCTCAGCTCCGACCATCTCAACGGCACCGCGACCGTGGCCCTCTCCTTCGCTCGAGTGGAGTACGGGGCTATCGCGGTGGCACCTCGGTTGTTGCGTACGTAGTCGATGTAGATCCTGCCTGTTCTCTTTGCCTTCGACATGTCGACGGTGAGTCTGTCCGGCGCTTCGCCCGCCGCGTTTTCGGCGACTCGTCGGCAGAAGACGCGGACCCGTTCCCAATCGTGCTCCGGCTTGATGGGGGCAACAACGTGCAGGCCCTTGCCGCCCGTGGTCTTGACGAAGCTCGACAGACCGGCGCTGCTCAGCAGATCTCTCACAAGGCGGGCAGCGTCCGCCAGCTCCCGCCAGGGGACGGCGGGATCAGGATCGAGGTCAAAGACGAGCGTGTCTGGATTCTCGATGTCGGGCCAGGTCGCTCCCCAAACGTGGATCTCTAGGGTTCCCATCTGGGCGAGGGCGGTGAGACTTCCCGCCTCGGTGATGGTGATATAGGGGGCAGGCCCGCCGGATTCGGGGATCGTGATCCGTGCGAAAGGCCCTGGGAAGCCATTAGAAGGGTGTTTATGGAAGAAGCAGACATGGACTCTGCGCCGCCCCCGGCGGATCTCGGGCGGCAGTTCGAGAAGACCTCCGGGACACCGCACCATCGACAGGGGCCTTCCCAGCACGTAGGGCAGCATGTAGGGGGTGACTCGATCGTAATAGTGGGCGAGGTCTCGCTTGGTGATGTGGTCGCGTGGCCAATAGACCCGGTTGGGATCAGTGAGGATGACGCCGTTCAGGGATTCAGAGAGGTCGGCCATGCGCCGGGTCCCTTTCCCGCTTCCTCGGCGACGTCTCGGCCGTCACCTCCCGCGCCGTCTTCCACCCCGTCCACGAAGTGCATGATGTCGACGTCCGGGTGGTCTCAGATCCGGCTGCCTCCAGATCGGTCTTGCCTAGTGATACTGGGATGGTCACCAAACCAGGACTGATGGCCCCTCTCCAAAGTGGTCGCGGCATATCTTCTCCTGTCCGAGCGGCTGAGGATCCATGCACCCAGTAATGACGGATACCCGGCAACGGTCATCGGCACACTCGAAGTGGTTCAGGATCTTGTTGGCGGGCCTTGGTCGCGAGGGGTTCACGCACTATCATAGGGTCTCTATAAGGAAATGGGTTCGCCCGATCACGCAGAGCCCGGCTACCAACACAAGAGGGAACACATGATCAAGTTCAGCGAACGGCAGCTCAAGACGCCCAAGTTCATGCGGCCGGTCTATCTGGTGACTGCCGGCCAGTCCAAGTACGCGAGGGCGATCCCGGAGAAGCGGACCGAGGAGTTGTGTGTCGACGCCCTGACTATGGCGGCCGAGATGCTGAATCTTACTCCCACCGAGCTCAAGCGGTACATACACACTTGTTATTATGGGCACTTCGCCGACCACTTCGGAGACCAACTTCTGGGTGAGGCGGTCATCCACGACCGTCTAGGTCTTGATCCCCTCGGCAACATCGGCGTCAAGTCGGGTGGCGCCACGGGTGGGTCGACTCTTTGGGAAGCGGCTAAAGCCGTCGCTTCCGGCTATTCCGACTGTGTTCTCGCGATGGGTTGGGAGCGCATGGATGAGGTCCCCACCGACGAAGGCAACTTCCTCATCGCTTCCGCCGCCGACCGGGACTGGGAATCGCCTATGGGTCAGATCTACACGGGCTACTACGCGGTCATGGCTCAGAAATACTGGCAGGTGTTCGGCAAAGCCGAAGCTTCGTTCAGACGCACCCTAGCCGAGATCTCCGTGAAGCATCACGACTACGCCCGCTTCAATCCGTTCGCTCACGGCGGCATGAAGATCACCACCGACGATGTCCTGGTCTCGCCTATGGTGGCCGACCCGCTGCGTGCCCTCGACTGCTGTCTGATGAGTGTGGGAGCCGCCTGCGCGATCCTCTGTGACGAGCCCACTGCCATGGAACTTACCAGGAACAGTAAGAACAAGCCGCTCCGCATCTGGGTCACCGCGGGTTCCCATACTCTGCGCCCCGCCGACCGGCGTGATATGGAGATCCCGCTCCTTCCGCACGAGGCGGCGGACCAGTACAAGGACTTGGCCAAGGAGTTCCCCGGCGGCGATCGCTACCCGGGGTTCACCGGTTTTCTCGCGGCGAGGATGGCTGCATACTACGCCTACCACATGGCGGGCATCACTGATCCCATGGAGGACCTTGATGTCATAGAGCTTCACGACGCCTTCACCATAAGCGACGTGCAGACCTACGAAGACATCGGCCTCAGGCCCTACGGGCAGGGTCGCGATTTTGTCGAATCGGGCGACTGCTATCACAAGAACCCGCTCACCGGCAGGCCGGGCAGGCTCCCGTCCAACCTCTCCGGCGGACTGATAGGCTGCATGCATGCCGTGGGCGCCAGCGGGATCATGCAGGTGTTCGAGATCGCCACTCACCTCTGGGGGCGTTGGGCCGAGATCCACAGCGACGAGAAGCGCTGGAAGGAGTTCGGTCGCGAGAAACCGGAAGACTGGACCGACCTACAGGTCAAGGGGGCTAAGAGGGCTCTCTCCATCAGTCACGCCGGCGTGGGGTCGCACGTGACAGCGACCATCCTCATGGATCCCGATCATCTATTGAAGAAAGACGCTTGAGAGAGGCGACGATGAGCTCATACGGACAGGTTCAGGTCAAGAACGGACGCTATAAGTTCCGGGGTGATTTCCATCGCCTTGAACAGAATATGCCCATCAGGGACGCCGACGATAATTGGAAGCTCGTCGGTGTCACCAAGCCGAGGGATATGACCTATGTGCACACGTACGGCGGCGAGGCGATCTTCTTCGAGTCGTTGTCGCAGGGCAAGCTCCTCGCCACCAAGTGCGAGAATCCTGCGTGCGAGTCGAACGGCTCGATCTTTCAGCCCTTCAGGATCCACTGCCCCGATTGTCTCTCGAAGAACACGGTCATCGACATGACCGATGTCGCGAAGAAGACGGCCACGATCCACACCTACATGGTGTGCGAGAGGTCCGGCGCCTTCAACATGCTCGACAAGCCCATCCGCTTCATCAACATAGAGTTCCAGGGCGTGTCGACCATCCTTTTCAGCTATCTGCTGGTGGGTGAGCCCCAGATCGGGATGCGGGTCGTACCTGTCTTCAAGCACTACAATCCGACCTATACCATCCTGGACCTTTCCTGGGCGCCGGCGGGCACTCAGCTCGAGGCGCTACCCGAGGGGTTTGGTTTCTAGACGACTGATGATCAAGGCGGTGCGGGTGACGTGAGGCGGGGAGCCGCGTCACCCTCGAAGGACGGAGGTCGATCACGAGCGAGCCCGGAGGGTCGTTGATGAGGAACTACGAGGCGCTCAGCAAGGACGTCAACCTGTTAGGCGTCATCAAGGCCGCGGCGGTCATCGGCCGCTACCTGAACCGGACGAATCTCACCTATTACTCGGAACTGTCTCGTCTTATAAGCTGTGACGTTTTCGTCAAGCACGAGAACCACAATCCCACAGGGTCGTTCAAGATCCGTGGCGCGCTCAACTTCTTCCATCACATGTCGAAGGAAGATCTGGAGACAGGAGTGCTCGTTGCGACACGTGGCAACCACGGACTTGCCATGGCGTGGGCCGGGCACTTCTTCAACGTCTCCTGCACCGTGGTGGTCCCCGAGAACAACAATCCCGAGATCAACCGTATCGTGGAGAGCTTCGGAGCCGATCTCATCGTGCAGGGGCGAGATTTTTACGATGCCCAGTCGTATTGTGACGAGCTGGTGGACAGCGCAGGCTATTACTACGTGGAGCAGGGCAACGAACCTGAGATATTGAACGGCTTGGGCACCATGGGTCTGGAGATATTCCAGGACCTCCCCGAGGTGGACGTCATCATCTGTCCTATCGGGGGCGGGTCCGGTTGCGCCTCGCTCCTCAAGGCGGCTCAGGCCGTCGATCCCGATGTGGAGATCATCGGAGTCCAAGCCGAGCGGGCCGCGGCCTTCTACGAGTCGCGGAAGAACGGGGAGCGTGTCACCTTAGAAGGCGCCGACACGGTGGCCGACGGCCTGGCGGCGCGGAGCGTCTTCCAGTTGCCATGGGTGATCATGAAGGACCTTGTCGCGGACGTGGTGCTGCTAAGCGAGGAGGAGATCCTTGAAGGGGTGCGGCTGGCTCTCCAGACCACACACAACCTCGCTGAGACGGCGGGGGCGGCTTCGCTTGTCGCTGCGCTCAAGATCAAAGAGCGGCTGGCCGGCAAGAAGGTGGTGCTGATCATGTCCGGAGGCAATCTCGATCACGAGCACCTGCTCCGGGCGCTGCCCTGGAGGTAGGCTTCGCCGGTTGGAAGGCCTGCTCTCCGTCGGCCTGCGAAGTGTCCTCGGAGCGACTGATGCCTCAGATCGCGCGGGAAAAACCGGCCCATTTGGCGTCGATCTGCTCCTGGATGTCGGCGACCTGCTCCTCAGTCATGACCTTGAAGCGTGACTGCGTCTTCAAGTATTCAATCACCGGCGTCAACGGCCGCTTCTCGAGGAGTTTCCCCGATGCGCCGGTCAGCCTGAACTCACCATGGTCGACCTCGTAGAGGTCGAAATACCCGGTCTCGATCGCGAGCCGGCCGATCTTGACGGTGTATCGAGTGTCGAAGCCCCATCCCGGCGGACACGGCGTGTGGATGTGGATGTACTTCGTGCCCTCTATCGATAGGGCCTTCTTGATCTTGTCATAGAGATCCAGAGGGTAGGCCGACGAGGCGGTGGCCACATAGTCGATGCCGTGGGCGGCCATGATGGCGGGCACGTCTTTCTTCCTCTGTTGCTTGCCCTTGAAGGGCGTGTTCGTAGTGATGGCGCCCTGAGGCGTAGTGCCCGAACGCTGCACCCCGGTGTTCATGTAGCCCTCGTTGTCGTAGCATATGAAGAGGAAGTCGTCGCCGCGTTCGGCGGCTCCGGAGAGCGCCTGGATGCCGATGTCGCTGGTACCTCCGTCACCGGCCCAGCCCACCACTTTGATGTATGTTCTTCCCTGGGCCTTGAGCGCTTCGAGGACGCCGGTGGCCGCCGCGGCGGTGGAGGCGAAGGTGACGTTCAGGCAGGGCAGCTTAGTGGAGGCCACAGGGAACAGCCCCTGCAGGACCGTGAGGCAACTCGGCGGCACGACAAGGATGGTGTCCGGCCCCAGGGCCTTGAGCCCGATACGGTACGCGATGCTTAGACCGCAGCCTGTACAGGCTCGGTTGCCCGGGTGAACCAGTTCTTCCTTAGGCAGCGTGAGTATGGTGGTCTTGGCGGACATGTCAGCCTTTCAGATCTTCAGACCGATCCAACCGGGATCGTCAAGGGCGCCGGTGATGGCGGTGCGCAGCGTGTCGGTAAGGTCGGCGGTCCTGATATCTCGCCCGCCTATACCGGCGATGAGGCCTCTAACGAAGGGCCCGTCGACGCAGGGGCCTCCGCGCTGCGTGACGTCGGTGCGGTCGCCGGGAAGGCCGCCGGCCGCGTCGGCGCCATCGCCGCGGCATCCGTACAGAGCCGCCTTGATATCGGAAGAGAGCGCCCCCTCGTATCCGTAGGACAGCGCCTTCTCGATGACGAACACCCCACGGGCGCGCCGCAGGACCTCGACCGCCGCTTCATCGGGGAAGGGCCGGTACATCCGGATGCCCAGTACGCCCACCTTCAGCCCTTCACTCCGCAGCGTCTCCACGACGTCACGCAGCTGATATGTCAGCGAACCAAGGCCGACCACTATGTAGTCCGCATCGTTGCACCGGTGAGGTTCGAGAAGGGCGTTCCCACCGCGCCCGAAGATCTGCGTGAACCTATCCTCGATCTCTTGGGCGATGGTCAAGGTCTGTCTCAGGTCTTCCTGGAGCAGATAACGGAACTCCATGTATCCGTGGGCCATCTCGCCCTCTACGTCCATGCGCACGTCGGGTAGGGTCACGGTGTTGAGGTTGGCGGGATTCTGAGGGTCGAGGGCGTAGTGAGGCTTGAACGGCCGCAGGAAGCGCTTGACCTGCTTCTCTTCCGGTACCTCGAAAGGCATGTAGGTGTGTGAGAGCAGGTAGCCGTCGTAGCACACCATGACCGGTATGCTGACGGTCTCGGCTATCGCGAAGGCCTTGAGCACGCTGTCGATGATCTGCTGGTGGTCGCAGGCATACATCTGGATCCATCCCGTGTCGCGCTGTGAGATGGAGTCCTGATGGTCGTTCCAGATATTCCAGGGCGCACCCACGGCGCGGTTGACCACACACATCACTATAGGCAGCCGGGCGCCCGCCGCCCAATGGACCTGCTCGTGCATGTAGAGCAGTCCGTTGGCACTGGTGGCCGTGAAGGCCCTGGCTCCTGTCGAACTTGCGGCGATGCAGGCGGCCAAGGCGGAGTGTTCGCTCTCCACCGGGATGTATTCGGCCTTCATCTCCCCGGCTTCGATGAACTCGGAGAGTTTCTCGGTGAGCGGGGTTTGTGGCGTGATGGGGTAGGCGGCGATCACCTGGACTCCGGCGAGCTTCACTCCCAGTGCAGCCGCCACGTTGCCGTTCTCGATCACGTGCACGGTCTGGGTCCTTCAAACGAGCAGGTGTCCGGCGTATCGACCTCCTCGGGCCTCTCCGTCTCGTCGACCATGGTGATGGCTTTGGTCGGGCATTCCTCGGCACAGATGGCGCAGCCCTTGCAGTACTCGTAGTCGATAGTGGGGGGGATGGTACGCGATATGACCGCGTCGGGACAGTAGAGCCAGCAGATGAAGCAGGCCTCGCTGCCGCGCTTGACAGGGGTGCATCGCTCCAGGTCGATGATCGGGCGCTGTACCCGCCAAGACCCTGTCCTGCCTCCGTCACCGGGCCCGGACAGGCTGTGCGAAGTCTTGTAACGATAGTCCCTGGTCCCCATCACCCACTCCCAGACACGGCCGAGCCCGGGTCTCTCACCACAGCGACCAGATCAGCACCAAGCCGCCCGGCAATCGCTCCGGCGTCGTCCGCGTCGGCGACGGTCGGGGAGCCGTTCACAACCGTCCTCTCGTAGGCCAGCCTAGCCGATTGGGCGTTCGCCTGCGGTCTCTTCGTCTTGAACTCGGCTTCAATCTCCCCGAGCACTCGCTCGAAGGGTACGATGTCAAACGCGCGGCACAAGATCCCGATCACTCCGGAGTTCACCACACCGCGTGGTAACCCCGCCTCCACCGCGAGAGAGGTCGCGTCGGCCACGGCCAGCCGCTCGACGCCGAAGTCATAGGAATCCAGCGGCTTGGGGGTGTTCAAGACCATGAGCCCCCTCTCCTTGAGCCCCCCGGTGACGTCGGCCTCGGTCAACAGCAGGTGGTCGAGTACCACCACGATGTCGGGGGTCTCGATGGGGGAGATGTCGTAGATCTTCTCCTTGGCGAGCTTCAGCGAGGTGAAGACCGGAGCGCCGCGTCGTTCGGTGCCGAAAGTCGGGGCCATAACCACTCCGGTGTACCCGGACTTGAATGCCGCCGTGGCGAATATCTTGGCCGCCGTTATGGCGCCTTGTCCGCCTCTGCCGTGCCATCGTATCTGGATCATCCGTTCTCTCTCTAGCCGTCGTAGACGCCCGTATCGCAAACGTCACCGTCGCAGATGCCCGTGTCGCGAATGCGCTTGCGGGGTATTCTAGCCTGCCTGGGAGAATTTCGACGCCGTTTGCGCGCTTCGATGGCGATCAGTGCGGCATAGGGAGGTCGGTGAGCCGGTATGTATGTCGATCTACGCAAGGAAGACGGAGTCGCGGTGCTGACCATCGACAGGCCCGAGGCGCTCAATGCCATGAACGTGGACATGCTGGCCGAGTTGCGCGAGACCATCGAGCAGGTGGAGGGTGATGACGACATCTTGGTGCTTGTCGTCACCGGTACGGGCAAAGCTTTCATCGCCGGCGCGGACATCGCCCACATGAAGGACTTCTCCTCTCGGCAGGCCAAGGAGTGGTCGGAGTACGGCCAGGACACGGTGGGCATGCTCGAGAAGATGAAGAAACCGGTCATCGCGGCGGTGAACGGTTACGCCTTGGGCGGGGGCACGGAGCTGGCCATGGCTTGCGATATCCGGGTGGCGTCGGATAAGGCGGTGTTCGGGCAACCGGAGGTCAAGTTGGGCATGATCGCCGGTTTTGGCGGGACGCAGAGGCTGCCGCGGTTGGTGGGGCCCGGCAAGGCCAAGGAGATGCTCTTCACCGGTGATCACTACGATGCTCAGGCGGCTTACGAGATGGGTCTGGTCAACAAAGTCGTGTCTGCAGACGAGCTCATGGACTACTGTCTCGACATGGCCAAGCGGATCGCCTCCTGCGGGAAGCTGGCCGTGAGACTCAGCAAAGAAGCCGTAGACCACGGTCAGGAGATGGACCTGGAGAAGGCACTTCATCTCGAATCGAGTCTGTATGCGGTAGTCTTCTCTACCGACGAACCCTGCGAGGGTTGTGGTGCCTTTCTAGAGAAACGGGAGCCGAAGTGGACTTCAAGCTGACAGAGGATCAACAACTCATCCGCGATACCGCCAAGGATTTCGCGCAACGCGAGATAGCGCCCCAGGCAGAGGAGATCGATAGGTCGGGGACCTTCCCCCTCCACATCCTCAGACAGATGGCCGGCCTCGGCCTCATGGGCCTGCCGATCGCTGAGGAGTATGGGGGAGCCGGGGGAGACTACACCAGCTACTGTCTGGCCCTGGAAGAGATCACCCGGGCCTGTGGGTCCACGGGTCTGACCTACGAGGCGCACATCTCTCTCGGGTGCATGCCGATCTACTACTATGGGACTGAGGAGCAGAAACGGGAGTATCTCCCCATGCTGTGCAGCGGCGAGAGCATGGGCTCCTTCGGCCTCACCGAGCCGGAGGCCGGGTCTGACGCCGGGGGCACCAAGACGACCGCCGTCCTTGAAGACGGGGAGTGGGTCATCAATGGTTCCAAGTGCTTCATCACCAACGCCGGCTACGCCAAGTTCGTGACCATAACGGCGGTGACCGACAGGGATAAGGGCACCCGGGGCATCAGCGATATCGTCGTGCCCACCGACACGCCCGGGTTCACAGTGCGATCGGGATATGAGAAGCTGGGCCTTCACGGCTCCAACACCACCGAGCTGTTCTTCGACGACGTGAGGGTGCCGGAGAAGAACCTGATCGGGGTGCGCGGAGAGGGTTACAAACAGTTCTTGGTGGTGTTGGACGGCGGCCGCATAGCTATCGGTGCGATGGGGGTCGGCATCGCTCAGGCGTGCTTGGACGCCGCCCTCAAGTACGCCAAGGAACGTTGCCAATTCGGCCGTCCCATCGGGAAGTTCCAGGCCATCCAGTTCAAGCTGGCCGACATGGCCATGAACATCGAGCTGGCCAGGAACATGTACCTGAAGGCCGCATGGCTCAAGGATACCGGGCAGCCCTACTCGCTGGAGGCCAACTACGCCAAGCTCTTCGGCTCGGAGATGGCGACCAAGGCCGCGTTGGAGGCCATCCAGATTCATGGGGGGTATGGTTACATCAACGAGTTCCCGGTGGGGCGTTACCTACGTGACTCCAAGCTGCTGGAGATCGGTGAGGGCACCTCGGAGGTGATACGGCTGGTGATCGCCCGGAGACTCGGTCTCTAGCCCTTACCACAGTCCGCTCCGCCGACGAGGGATCCAGAACGACGGCCGGTCCGTCTCACCCGGCGCCCAGCTTCTCGTCCAGCAGCTCGCGTATGACCTTGGGATCGGCCTTGCCGCCCGATGCCTGCATCACGCGACCGACCAAGAAACCGAGGGCCTTCACCTGCCCACTCTGGAAGTCGGCCACAGCCCTCGCCTGCTCGGTAAGGACCTTGTCGATGAGCGGGTCTAGAGCGTCGGCATCGGAGATCTGCTTGAATCCGCGCCGGGCCACGATCGCCTCCGGAGCCTCATCACATCCGAACATCTCCACGAGTACCTCGCGCGCCGCGTTGGCATTGATCTCGTCCTTTGCAAGCAGGTCAAGAAGCGCGGCCAGGCGCTCCGGGGCGACCGGCGAGGTGTTCAGATCCTGCCGTCGCTCCCTGACGGCCGGGATCAACTGAGTGGTCAACCAGTGCATGGCGGTCCGCGGTGCAATGCCGCGCGCGACCAGCGCATCGAAGTAGGCCGCCACCTCGGGGTCGGCGCTCAGAGACAGTGCCTCTTCTCGCGTGAGCCCGTGCTGTGCGGTCAAACGCTCCCCGCGTTCAGTCGGCATCTCTGGAAGACGGGTCCGCATCTGCTCGATCCATGCGGGGGACAGTTCGATTGCGGGTACGCACGGATCGGGCACACAGGGTCCTTCAAATTTGGCCCGCATGGGGAGGGTGGCCTTCTTGTCGGGGTCCCATAGGCGGGTGTGCAGTATCACAGCTTCGTCCGCCTGAACGGCCGCCGTTTGGCGGGCGATCTCATAGGAGATGGCGTCTCCCACGTGACGCACAGAGTTCATGTTCTTGACTTCGACCTTGGTGTTCATCTGGTCGGTACCGCGAGGACGTATTGAGATGTTGGCGTCGGCGCGCATGGTGCCGTCGTCCATGTTGCAGTCGGAGGAGCCCACGTAGCGGACTCGGGTTCGGAGCGTCTTGAGGAACTCCATGGCCTGATAAGGTGTGCGGAAGTCGGGCTCTGTGACGATCTCTACCAGCGGAGCTCCTGCACGGTTGAAGTCCACCAGACCGACCGGCAGACGTCCCTCCATCTCATGCACGAGTTTGGCCACGTCTTCCTCCATGTGGATATGGTGGATACGGAGCTTTCGAGTCACGCCGTCCTCGTCCAGGATGTCGATACCTCCGCCACGGGAGAGCGGGAGGTGGATCTGTGACAACTGAAAGCCCTTGGGTAGATCGGGGTAGTAGTAGATCTTCTGGTCGAAGGCGCTCCTGGGTTGGAGTTCTGCGCCCAGCCCCAGAGAAAGAAGTGAGGCTTTCTCAAGGGCTTCCTGGCTCAGGCGGGGAAGCGCCCCGGGCAGCCAGAGACACGTAGGGCAGGTGTTGGCGTTGGGTTGGTCGCCGGGATGGTTCGGGCAATCACAGAACATCTTGGTGACGCAGTTGAGCTCGACATGGATCTCGAGTCCGATTACCGCTTCGAATTCCATGTCTACTCACCTCCCCAAGATTCTGAGATGAATCGGCCCAAGTCCAGCAGACGCCCATCGCTGAGTCTCGGCCCCGTCAGCTGGAAACCTGTTGGTGCGGAGCCGGGAACCGGCGGCAGGTACAACGCCGGTTGTCCGGTCACATTCGCGTAGAGGGTGGAGGCGTGACTCTCGTAAAGGCCGGCGAGCGACGGCGGAACGCCCGCGCCGCTGCGGACCTCCTGCGCCGGACCGTCGTCCATCGGCAGCACGAAGAAGTCGACCTCCGACTCGAGCCGCCGCATATCCTCGACCAGACGGGCGCGGATGCGGCAGGCGTCGATGAACGCCTCGTAGCGTTCGAACTGGAAGAAGGCCCCCTGGATGAGATAGCTCTTGATGAGCGTGCCGAACGCAGCGCCACGCGACATGAGGTACATCTCGTTCCAGTTCTTGGCGCCCGGCGCACGGGGTCCGTAGCGCACCGAATCGTAGCGTCCGGCGGCAGAGGAGGCTTCCACGGAGCCGACGACCCTATGGACGAGCGAGAAAAGCTCGTAGCCGGGCAGAGACACTTCCCGCAGGGTGAAGCCCAAGCGCCTCAGCTCCTCCATGCTCGCGCGGAAGCCCTCTGCTCCTCTGGGCGTCGGTGCGCCCCGCGAGTCCCCTGTCGCAGGCGACCTTTCTGCGCCTGCGGCCATGCTCTGCGCTTCGGTGATGATCCCGATGGTGATCTCTTCCGGTCGGATCTCCCGCGGGGAGAAGTCGGGAGCGTCCTCCTCGGGAAGCGAGAAATCCAGGCCGTCCTGGCCCGCGACGGTCATCAGCACCTCCCCGATAGTATTCAGGCTCCCGGACAGGATGCCGCAACACTCCATGGAGGGGATGAGTCCGATCAGGCCGAAGCGTGACACCAGCCCGTAGCTGGGTTTGAGGCCATAAATGGATGCGTGGGCCGCGGCCAAACGGCTTTCGCCCATGAAGTCCATGAGCAGTTCGGCACCGTCCACAGCCTCCGCTCCGCCGGCACTCGGCCGGGGGGCCACCGCGGCCGCTCCGCCCACCGGCAGCCCGAAGCCGAACTCGCCCACACAAGCTGAGCTGCGCAGATGGGCTCCGGCCTCGCGCAACCGTCTTACGACGGTGGCATCCTCCACCGCCGTATAGCCGGTAAGAGCATTTGAACCTGCCTCCGCCGGCCGACCCCGCATCGAGATGTTGGACGGCACCGCGACGGTCATATCCTGCTGAAGAGCGGGCTTCATGAGGTGTCTCCCTATTCCAGGATGCCGGCGACTTTGAAGTAGTCGCCTTTGAGAGAGGGGGCGTTCTTGAGCAGATCACCCGTTTCGGCGGACTCCGAGCGCTTCCCCACCGTTCCCGGCCGCGTGCGGTTGACGACGGGAACAACCGAGTACATCGGCTCCAGCTCTCCCGCTTCCTTGGCGGCCAGCAGGGCCAGCTCCTCGGCTTGGTCGAGGACGATCTCCATCGCCGGATGCTCCTCCGGGGCGACTCCGATGCGAGACAGCCATGAGATGCGGTCCACCCGGTCCTCTCTCTCAGCGGCGTCGGGCGGCACTTCCCGGCCGCCCAGGTCGAGCAGCCCCAGTTCGGCCAATTGTTCGCGTTTGACCGAGGCGGGCGCGCCGGTGAGAGGGCAGGCGGCACTACGATTCTTTGGGAAGGCGATAACCTCCCGTATGGAGGGTGTCTGAAGGATCATCGACACGGTGCGGTCCATGCCCAGCGCCAGGCCGCCGTGAGGAGGGGGGCCGAAGTCGAAGGCCCGCAGGAAGAACCCGAACCTCTCTCTGACGTCGTCGTCCGTCAGCCCCAGCGCGGCGAAGATCTTTTGCTGTACCTCGCGGTCGCTGATGCGGATGCTGCCGCCGCCCAGTTCTTCGCCGTTCATGACCAGATCGTAGGCCCGGGAGCGCAGTGTCAGCAGCTCCTCCACGTTGTTCGGGTCGAAATCGGTGCGGTCCGGCGCCGTGAACGGGTGGTGGCTGGAAGTGACGCTCCCCTCGTCGGTTGCGTCGAACAAGGGGAAGTCTGTGACCCAGACCGGGCAGAAGCTGTCCGCGGGAATCAGCCCGAGCCTATCCGCCAGGTGCAGGCGAAGCCGGCCTAGTGCCGAGGTCACCACATCGTACGCGGGATCGGCGATCATGATGAGGACGTCGCCATCCGCGACCTCGAAGCGCTCGCGCAACCCCTGCAGCTCTCTCTCGTTGAAGAACTGGACGATGTTGGATTCCAGCGCTCCGTTCTCAGCCCGCATCCAAGTCATGCCCTTGGCGCCGAATGAAGGTGCTATCTCTTTGGCATACTCGTTTTGAAGCACATTCTTACTGAGTCTATCGGACTGACCTTTGAGGTTAAGCCCCTTGATGCATCCACCCCGTAGAATTATCCGACGGAAGATCGAGTAGTCGGTTTCGTCGAACAGATCGGTCACATCGACGAAGCGCAGACCAAAACGTAGATCGGGGCGATCGGAGCCGGTGGAATCCACTGCCTCCGCGTAGGTGATGCGCGGGAAAGGCCGGGTCAGCGAGATGCCGCCCACGGCGAACATCTCGACGACCAACTCTTCGACCAACTCATAGAGGTACTCCTCGTCGATGAAGGAGGCCTCGATGTCAAGCTGTGTGAACTCCGGTTGCCGGTTGGGGCGTAGGTCTTCGTCGCGAAAACAGCGGGCCAGCTGATAGTAGCGCTCCATGCCCCCGATCATGAGGAGCTGCTTGAAGAGCTGGGGTGACTGGGGGAGGGCGTAGAAGCTCTGCTGGTGAAGCCGGCTGGGCACTAGGTAGTCTCGCGCTCCCTCGGGGGTGCTGGCGGTCAGCATAGGAGTCTCGACCTCAACATAACCCTTAGAATCGAGCACCCGGCGCACAGTCTGGAAGATTCGGTGCCTCAGTACCAGGTTGTCGTGCATGGAGGGGCGGCGGATGTCCAGGTACCGGTACTGGAGGCGCAGATCCTCCGTCACGTGGCCGGTCTCGGTGGAGGCGGCCCCGGCGACCATGCCTTTCTCTGAGACCGTGAAGGGAAGGGCCTCCGACTCTGAGAGTACTTCAAGTTCGGTGGCCATGACCTCGACCGTCCCGGTCCTTATGCCCGGATTCTCGGTTCCCGGGCGGCGGCGTCTCACCTCACCCCTCACCGCAATGCAGTACTCCGAGCGCAGCGCGGCGGCCCGCTCGCAGATATGCCGCGGCGTCTCCTCCGGGCTGAAGACCAGCTGGATGATGCCGCTCCCGTCGCGAAGATGTACGAACATCAGGCCGCCGTGGTCTCGGAAGGCGTCTACCCAGCCGGCGACCACCACTTCGCGGCCGGTGTCGGCGGGAGCCAGTTCCCCGCAGAAAGCACGTTCGGAGAGATGCATGAGATGAGCCCTTTCTACCACACGAGTGTCTGGTGAGGATAACGCAGCGTGGGGACTAACACTACCGAGTAGCAGGATCGAATCAGGGACTCCGCAGGCTCGACACAGCCGCCTCCTCGCGAGTGGCCGAGCCGCCGTCAGGCGGGTGACGGCTGGGTCAACAGGTGGCCAAAGGCAGGGCGCCCTGCCCACGCTTGCCGTTCGACAGCACGGAGACGTGCTGCTCCACCACATGCGCGATACGGTTGGGCGAGAGTATGTAGCGAGCGCTTTTGAGTTTGATGGCCTCCCCAGGCATGCCGTAGACCACAGATGTCTCCTCATCCTGGGCGATGGTCACGGCGCCCTTGTCGCGCATGAGCCGGAGTTCCTTGGCTCCATCTCTGCCCATGCCCGTCAGGAGGATACCGATGGCATTCGCGCCGTAGTGCTGGGCTACCGATCGGAAGAGTGCCGAGACCGACGGGCGAGAGCCGTTTTCCGGCGGGTCGTCGTTCAACACCAGCCGGCCCTGACGGTTCACAGTCATGTGCCGGTTGTCGGGCGCGAGGTATACCAAGCCTGGACGGAGGGGCATGCCGTGTTCGCCGACGCAGATCCGGGTGCCGGTCGATTCGGACAGCCACGCCACCATGCTTGCCTGAAAGCCGGGACTCAGGTGTTGGACGAGCAGGATGGGTACCGGAACAGGCCGCGTCAGCCCGCGCAGGATGGTCTGTAGCACCGGCGGCCCTCCTGTTGACGCTCCTATGGCCACCACCTCGATGCGGGTGGCCGGCCGGGCCGGCGAAGGGGGCGGAATCGCTTCCGGGGGGAGCGAACGCGACTGAGAACGGCGGTTCCTCCGTCTCACGACCTTGACCTCGGACATCGCGCGTACGGTGCTTATCAGTCTGTCGCCGCTGGCGCGTGCATCCGAGCCGGTGGGGGTCCAAGTGACGAAAGCCACTGCTCCGACGTTCAACGCCTGGCTCTCGAGGGTGGCCACAGGCGCGTCGGCCTGTTTCGACATCATAACGATGGGGACCGGATGCCCGCTCATGATCTCCCATACCGCTGCGTAGCTGCCTGGGTTGGGCAGGTCACAATCGACCAGAATGACGGACGGCGTGACTTCCTCAACGAGGCACAGTGCTTTGTCCGCGGTCGCTGCTTCGCCCACCACATCGATATCGGCGATGGGGTCGAATAGCCCGCAGAGCCGCTCCCGGGCGGTCGGCGAGTTGTCGACGATCAGCAGTCTGATCGTTCGAGCCGTATTTTGTGTCACAGGAGACTCCGAGCGGTCTCCAGAAGTGTCCCCTGCGTGAACGAACTCTTCGTGAGATAGGCGTTCGCCCCTACGTCAATGCCACGTTCCTTGTGCTCCTGGGACTCCATGCCTGTGACAAGCATAACGGGCAGCCGTGACAGGCGCGCGTCGCCGCGGATCTTGTTGGTCAGCTCGAAGCCGTCCATGCGTGGCATCTCGATGTCGCTGATGACCAGATCGAAATCCTCCTCGTTGAGGGCGGTGAGAGCGTCAACCCCGTCCACAGTGGGTCTGACGTAGAAGCCCGCCGCTTCCAGCACGTTCTTGAGCAGCATCCGGGAAGTGATGGAGTCCTCGACGACCAGCACGGCTTTCCTGGGGACGCCGCCGTTGGCGGAGGCTCCATCGCGGCCTCTCGATGAGATGCCACCTCGGGCCGACTGCAGAAGATCGCTGATGTTGATGATAGGGACTACCTTGCCGGATCCCATGATCGTCCCGCCGGCGATGTTCCGTACCCTTATGAGTTGCGGCCCAAGCGTCTTCACCAGCACTTCCTGTTCGTCGATGATGCTGTCCACCGCGAACGCGACACGCTCGTCTCCGCTGCCGGCCACTACGGCTTGGATATACTCAGAGACACCCCTCTGAGACTTGAGAGGTAGGTCCAGCACCTCATGCAGGTACACCAGCGGCAGCGTCTGGCCCTCCAGTTGGATGGTTTCGCGGTTCTCCACCAGGCGCAGGTTGCTTCTGTGGATCCGAACCACCCGGTCCACTCCCACGACAGGCATGACAAACGGCCAATCGGAGACCTGGGCCACTACGCCCCGGGCCGTGGCCAGGGTCGCCGGTATAGTGATGCGGAATGTGGTTCCTTTGCCCAACTCGGTCTCGATGGCCACAGAGCCGCCGAGGTTCTCGACCTTCTCCTCCACTATGGCCAGTCCGAGCCCTCTGCCGGAGACCTGTGACACCACTTGGGTTGTGGAGAGACCGGAGGCGAAGACCAGGCGAAGAGCTTCACCGTCGTCAGTGTCGTCCACCTGTATCTGGGTGCGATGGCCCTCGCGCACCGCGGTGTCGCGCAATCGTTGTACGTCGATGCCACCGCCGTCGTCGGAGACGCATATCTCGATCTTGTTGTTTTCGAGTTGAGAGACGGCGACAGAGATCAGACCGCGTGGCGATTTGCCCAGGCCCATCCTGATCTCCGGCGTCTCGATCCCGTGGTCGACGCTGTTGCGAAGCAGGTGGATGAGCGGATCCTTGAGATTCTCAATCACGCGCTTGTCGATCTCGACGTCGGCGCCCACGATGGAGAACTCCACCAGCTTGTCCTTGGAGCGGGCCAGGTCGCGGATCATCTTGGGGAAGGTGGAGAGAAGAGAGGACATGGGCAGCATCAGGACGCGCTTCATCCCGTCCAACAGGTCGTCGACCATCGGGTCTATCGTGCGCCGTTCGTCATCCGCGGCTTTGGATAGCGCACGGATGTCGGCGATCACACCTTCCATGAAGGTGGAGTTCCACTCAAGGAAGTCCTCGACCTTGTCGCGGTCGTCGCTGATGTGAGTCTGATACCACTCCCTCTTCCACATGTCCAAACGGGAACTCAGGTCACGCAGAGCGGTTGCCTGCTGGCCGGCGGATAATTTGACGGAGATGAATTCCTCCGCCTGCAGCATGAGCGACTCCAGCTTGTTCGTGGCCACGCGGATCGTATCGGTGGCCGTTGCCAGGGGGGCCGTGGGGGTGGTCTGCTGTTCGGCCGAGGTGCCTTGAGCCGCGGGAGGCGCCGTCGGCGTGGGTTGACGCTCAGGCTGAACTCGGTGCGGCTCGACCGGGAGAGCAGACTCATCCGTAAACGGTTCCTCAGGGCGCCATCCGCTCCAGGGAGCATCGGGGGCGGCGATCGGCGGGGTTTGCTGTCTGTCCGGTCTCGCGTTGGTCGGTTTGCCGACGGCCGCCAATCTCTCGAGCGCGGCGTCGACCCGTCCTTCCATAGACGCCTCGCCCGCGACCAGACAACCTTGGAGGCAGTCGACGCATTCGCTGAGCGCGTCGACCACCGGATAGGTGACCTGGAGTTCTGCATGCTTGAGCGCGGAGAACACGGACTCTACGTTCTGGCAGATGGAGACCATCAACGCGTATTCGACGGCGGCAGCCGCCCCCTTGAGACTGTGCGCCTCCCTCAAGAGGATCTCGAGGGGGGCGTGGGCGGCGTAGCCTTCCCCAGCGGCCTCGAGCTCCACCAGCGCCGTGGACAGTGCACCGATGTGCTCTTCCGCGTCCTGGCGGAACGTCTCCATCAAGTCTCTAAGGAATTCTTCGTCTTCAGTCATCTCGGACCTCTCTTACACGCGATTCAGGCGCTCCTATAGTCCGCTCCGCACCAATAGATCTTCGGAAGCAAGCAGTTTCTCGGCATCCAAGACCACGACCCTGTCCTGGGTGACTCCCTTCAGGTATTCCTCGCGCTTCCCGGACAATGTGGCGAGTGCGCGCTGGCCTTGGTCGCCGTCGATCGCGTACACCCCCGCGATCTCATCGGCCAGGACCGCTAATTCCATCTCTCCATTGTGCAGGATGATCGCTTTGTTGAGATTAGTGAGGCCGACATTCACGAAGTCCATCAAACGGCGTATATCCATGACGGACAGGATGCGGCCCCGCACGTTCACTACTCCGAGGATGTAGGGCGGCACGTTCGGCAGCGGCGTGATCTCTATGAGGGGGAACACCTCGCGGACGAACGACGTCTCAAAGGCGTACCGCTCCGGACCGAGGGAGAACTCTAGGATTTCCATGAGCCGTGCCCCGCCCACCTCGGCATCCGGGGTCTTGGCCAGTTCCCTCGCCCGGCGCCTCAGTATCTCGCGAATCGGATCCGTCTCGGTGACGCCCGCGCGCGGCTCAGGGCTCTCCTGGAGTGGTCCTACTTCAGGTTCTGACATGGACGCTTCATTCACGATACACACTCACTTCCCATCAGGGACGCCACCGTCTCGGCCATCTCGCCGGCGGTGAGTCCGTCCGCCTCAGGCAATACGGTGCTCGACGGCATCTGCGCAAGCAGGACGAGCGCCTCGCGGAAATGCTTGGCGGCTTCACCTGATCTGGATTGGCTACGGGCGATGGCGCCCAGCATTATCCGCGCTAGTGCAAAGCCGCCGTCGAGGAACAGCGTTGACTGCAGGGCCTGCTCCGCCTCGTCGGGGCGGTCCAGTTCCTGCAATATGCTGGCCTTCAGGTAATAGAGGGATGGGTTGAGCTTGTCGCACTCAAGGGAGGATTCGCAACAAGCCAGTGCTCGATTCAACTCCCCTCTGTCGGCCAGAATCCGCGCCTCTCGTGCGGCTTCCACCGGGTCCGTCGTCGCCTTGGCCGGCCTCTTCGCGGTCTCGGCTGCCGGCCTCTCGGCGTGGGCGGAGAACGGCCTGTTCTTGCTACGCCGCTCCACACGAGGGGCTTCCGGTGGCGCTGCTGCGGGCCGGTCCGCGAGCGGAACGTGGAGGTCGTCGTGTACAGCTCCACTGAACCTGGGAGTCTTCTTGTAGACGATCTCGCCGTTGCTCATGGAAGAAGTGAGGCCGCCCTGGATCTCTCGCGAAGCCTCGCTGGGTGTGACCAGAAGGTAGCCGCCTTCCCTCAAGGACCTGTGTAGTCGTTCAGCGACTTTTGCAGCCATCTCTCTGGAGAAGTACATCAGCACGTTCCGGCACAGGATCAGATCGAAGTCATGGATGTCCGACCCCGGCGAAGGGTAGACGTTGTCGGCAAGGTTGAGAAAGCGGAAGGTCACCATGTCGCGTATCGCGGGGTCGAGCAGGTAGCGGCCCTCCGGGGTCCGGGTGAAGTACCCGTTTATCACCCACGAAGGCGTGCCGCGGAAGGACCACTGTGTGTACTCTGCCTTGTTCGCTGCAGCGACGGCTTCGGGATTGACGTCGGTGGCAAGGATGGTCACGTCCCAATCGGCGCGGTCGGAGATGAGACGCGAGATCAGGATCGCTAGGGAGTAGGGTTCTTGTCCGGTGGCGCACCCGGCACTCCAGAGCCTGAGCCTCCTCGTGGTGTGTTGCCGGGCGGCGATCAATTCAGGAAGCAACGAAGACTGCAACATGGCAAAAGTGTCCGGGCTGCGGAAGAAATGGGTCTCACCTACCGTAAGGTGAGCCGCCAGTGCCTGCACTTCGCGCCGGCCGAAGGAATCGGACAGGAGTCGGGCGACGAGAGAGTGAGGGCTCTCCAAGCCCAGGCTTTGTGCGGCCCCCTCGAGCCCCCTGACGAGGTCCGGCCAGCGGTCCTCAGGGAAGTTGAGCCCCATGCGCTCCGCGATACGACTTGCCGGCACCGACAGGTCGTAGTTCATGTCATTTCCAATTCGGCCAGAACTGAGGCAAAGTCACGGTCGGAGAAGGATCCGTCTCTGAAGACCACCCTCTCAAGATCGAGGGCGTAGATGAGCTCGCCGTCTACGGGGACGATCTTCTGGAGGCAGCGCGTCCGCTCGTCGTCGTCGTGAGGAACGAATCCGCCTGACACCTCCAGAGAGCCCAGCGCTGCGTCCGCGGGGAGGACCACCGAGGTGGTCGAGGTGTTTGCGATGATGAAGTGGTCATCCAGACCTAT
The DNA here is from genome assembly GCA_012523095.1 of Actinomycetota bacterium. Taxonomy (GTDB): domain Bacteria; phylum Actinomycetota; class Thermoleophilia; order RBG-16-64-13; family RBG-16-64-13; genus RBG-16-64-13. Next base: position 54,577 of record JAAYJE010000033.1, read on the forward strand.
GTCGCGGGTAGGTTGCCCAAAACGCGCACGGAGATCCACGACGGGTAGGACTCGGCCCTGGATGTTGACGACGCCCCGGATGTGAGACGGGGATTCCGGTACGGGCTTGACCTCGACGGCCCGGACTATCCTCTCGACCTCCCAGATATGAAGAGCGTAGGTCTGCTCGTCGAGTTGGAATGTCACCCAGGTCTCCGTCGTGCCGTCAGCAGCGGCGGCGTCCGCCGCCACGGCCGGCTCCGCATAGCCTGAAAGACCGTCTGACTGCATGGTCGTCTCACTCTCTCTTCCTAGAAGGAACATTGCCGACCTGAATCACCCGCCTGGGCGCTCTTCCCAACGAACAGGCCATCCAGACTCTAGTATCGCCCGATATGCCCTCCAGCTTTACACCTTGCAAGTCGTCGGGGGAATATTCCACGCGTCAGCATCCAACTCGGCTCCACAAGACCTCGAAAACGGGCTCAGGCGGTGTCGAAGGCGACCGCCGCTCAGCTGTTCGCGAGGGCCTCGACGAGTTCGTCGGTGGTGGTCACCCAGCCGAACAGATTCTCTACGTTCCAGAGCGTTGCTTCGTAAGTCGGGCCGGGTATCAGCGGATTGGTGGCGTCACTCACCAGGATGGGCCAGTAGTCGAGAGAGAAGCCGTCCCTGAGGGTCGATTCGACGCACACGTTGGCGGCTAGGCCGGAATAGAGGCAATACTTGATTTGATATGTCTTCAGAACGTGGTCGAGTTTTGTGCCGGCGAAGGCGCTGTAGCGGTGTTTGCGCACGATGGTATCGCCGGCCTCGGGTTTGAGCTCTTCGATGATCTCCTCGTCCCAGGTGCCCTCTGTGATCAACTTGCCCCAGTACTCCGGGTGCCGTCTCATGAGGACCAGCGCCAACTCCTTGTGCCAGTTGGGCGACTCCGGCCCGCCGGAATCGGAGTAATCTCTGTTGTAGCTCATTTTGATGAAGACTATCTTCACCCCGGCCTGCCGGCAGGCGGGGATGAGCTTCTGGTGTCTCTCGATAACCGAGGCGTGGGGGGACGGATCCCAACCGAAGAGGTCGACCATGCCGCCCTTCTTGGTGAAGGCGTTCTGCATGTCCACGACGATGAGCGCGGTGCGTGCAAGATCAAGGTCGAGGGGTTCCGGCCTGGCGGGGATCTGCAGTGGCCTGGGGGCCTGTGAAGGTTGGGGAAGATCCACGTTGACCCTCCTTTCGAATGCCGCGTGACTTTGACGAGACCTTATCAGTACTGCAGTGATCGCGGCAATGGAGGAGACCACGCTCGTGATGCTCCTGGAGCGGGTAGGAGCGCCGCCAAGGGGATCGCCGTTTCGCTACGCTCTCTGCACGATCGCGTGTCACGGCACTGTCCGGCCACCCCCTTGGCGGCCGCCGTCACAGGTTCAAGTCCTAGAACATGATGACGTTGCGGAGCGCCTCGCCCCTCTCGACCGTCTCCATGGCTTCGTCGATCTCTTCCAACGTGTATCGCTTGGTTATCAGCTCGTCAAGCTTGAGCTTGCCCAGCTGATACAGCGTCACCAACTTGGGGATGTCGTTCTTGAGATTCGTGTTGCCCATCCAGCAACCTATGATGGAGCGCTCCTCCCTGAACACCGGGAAGGGGGAGAAGGTGACGGTGTCCTTGATGTTGGGGATGCCGACCCATACTGCCGAGCCCCGCGGCGCCGCCATAGGGATGCTCTGCTCCAGGGCCTGCGGAGAGCCGACGGTGACGAAGACGTAGTCGGCGCCTCGTCCGTCGGTCAGATCTTTGACTGCTTGTATCGGGTCGACTTCAGTGTTGTTCACTGTGTGGGTGGCGCCGAACTGCTTCGCCGCTTCCAGTTTGGCGTCGTTCACGTCGACCGCGATTATGGGGTACGCGCCGACCAGAGACGCCCCCTGGATGGAGTTGAGCCCCACGCCGCCAACGCCTATGACCGCGACGCTCGAACAGAGTTCCACCTTGGCCCGCCAGACGACGGCTCCGAAACCGGTGGCGACCCCGCAGGCCAACAGACTGGCTGCGTCGAACGGCATGTCGGGCGGCAGTTTGACCACCTGCGACTTGTGGACGACCGTGTATTCGGCGAAGCTGCCGATCAGGAACCCCTGGTCGACGGGCTCACCCTTCTGGTTCCTGTATGGAGAATCGGCACCGCGCTCCCAAGGATACTCGCATAGATTGGGATGGCCGGTGATGCACATGCGGCATTCGCCACATGAGATGAGCAACGAGACAACGACCGGGTCACCCTTCTCGAAACCGGTGACCCCTTCGCCGATCTCCTCGACGTATCCGGCTGTTTCGTGACCTCCGACGACGGGAGGCGGAAAGGGGAGGGTGCCTCTCACGAGATGGATGTCACTGTGGCAGACGGCCGTAGCGACGTTCTTGATCTTGACTTCCCCGGGGGCGGGAGGGCGGATCTCGATATCTTCTATCACCAAGGGTTTGCCGAATTCGTAGCAGACTGCCGCTTTCATGGAGTACCTTCCTTTGCGTATGGACACCTTCAATCTGCGCCACCTACCGTCGCCAGATAACTATAACCTTGCAATGGAGGCTTTGATAGGTTCGTGTCTCCCGCGGCCGGCTCACGGATCAGCGCGGAGGGAGGTGCGCAGGTGCTGGGTCAGACAAGTCCGGACGACCAGGTCGGCGTAATAATCAGTCGGAACAGAGAAGAGCCCCGCTCTCGCGGGGCTCTTGTACCTTCTATGCGGCCCACCGGGTCACGGGGGCTTGGCTCATAAGACCGAGGCCAGACTCTTACAAGATGATGTCTCCCAGGTAGATGCTCTTGTACGTCTTGACCTCGAGTTCCTGGGTCTTGTAACCAGGCGCACCCACCGTGACTTTGTAGGATCTCCCTTCGGGCAGGTCTTCGAACTCGAAGTCGCCGAACGCGTCGGTCTGGGTGGTCTGGGCGTCGTCTTCACCCGTCAAGGTCACGGTCACGCCTTTCGCGCACTCGTCCTTATCTCCGAAAGCCACCGAGCCGGCCACGAAGTTCTTCGGCAGCCCGATGTACCGCACCTTGTCTCCGAGCTTGTACTCGGGATGCATGGCTTCAGCTCGTTTCCACGCCTTGGAGACTTCGCTGTTCGGATCATCCAGGTCACCGAAGATGAGTGTGCCGGTCGGACACGCCTCGACGCATCGAGGCTCCTTCCAGCCGGCATCCAGGAGGTGGGCGCAGAACGTGCACTTCTGCGCGACGTCCGCTTCCGCGTTCCAGTAGATCCGGCGGTATGGGCACCTGGTGACCAGGTCTTTCTGTCCTTTGACCTTCTCGGGGTCGATCATGACGATGCCGTCGTCGCGCATGTGAACGGCCCCATTCGAATCGGTCATGCAGGCCGGGTTCTCGCACTGCATACAGGGCACAGCGATATAGTCCTGCTTGACCTTGGGGAACTGGCCACGCTCCACCGGGATGATCTTCATCCAGTCCTGGCCGGTCATCGGCTGGGCGGCGGAGTAGCCCTTCTTCTCCTGCTCGCAGTACTCATCTTTGCATGCGATGAAGCAGTTGTAGCAGCCGTCACACTTAGTGACGTCGATAACCATTCCGTACCTAGGCATGTGTCATCCCTCCCACTTTGTCATCTCGACGAGACAGGAGTTCGGCGCCATGCCCGGCACGTTCTTCGACATCATGCGGCCGGGACTGAGTAGGTTGGTGCAGCCGCCTCTGTCGGGGCTGTCGGGGTTGCCTTTTTCAATCGGGTCGTATCTGGATGACCCCTCGTAGGAGTGCACCACTCCCGGCCGGATCCTCTCGGTCACATAGGCGGCGAAAAGGACGGCTGCACGGTCGTTGTACAGTTTGATCACGTCACCGTGTTTGATGCCCCTCGCCTCCGCGTCCGTGGGATGGATGCGGCAGATCTGGTAGTTGTAGCCGTCAATCCACATGCGGTGTTCGGGAATCTCAGAGAGCCACGGAACGCGGGTGTCATGATGTGTGTGGAACGAGAAGCGTGGATGCGGAGACATGAACTGGAGCGGGTACTTCTTGAAGAGTTCGGACTCGGGACCTTCCCAGCTGGGGATGTACTTCGGCAGGGGAGCGCGCTCGTCATCGTCGGGCGTGTGACGCATGAGGCTCTGCGAGACGAACTCGATGAGTCCCGTGTCGGTCGCCAGTTCGTGGGCCTTGTCGGTGCCGCGCTTGGGGTTGCTCGTGTCGGGCGTGTCGCACGGCCGGCCCTCGGCGAACCAGCGCAGGGCGTAGGTCGGCTTGTAGTCCGGCAACTGCGGGACCACGAAGTAGCCCTTCTTCTTGAATTCCTCGTAGTCCATGTACTCGGGCATGTCGGACCAGTCGTACATCTTCTTGATCCAGTCCTCCCAGGTGTTGCCCTCGGTGAACTGCTCCTCGTAGCCCAATCTCTTGGCGAGCTCGACGAAGATGTCGTAGTCCGGCTTCGACTCACCCACCGGGTCGACGCACTTCTGCTGGTACACGATCACCCGGTGGTTGGCGCTACCCGAGGCGTGCAGAGAATAGCCGCCCGAGCTGGCCCATTCGGCGATGTCGGTGCGCTCCAGGTTGGTGCAGGCCGGCAGGATGACGTCGGCGAACTGAGTCTCGTTGGTGAACCAGCAGTCCTGGTTGACCACGAACTCCAGCTTGTCGCTCTGGTACATCCGCACCCACTTGCTGGTGTCGATCATGGTGGAGAGGAACGAGCCGCCGTAGCGGTAGAACATCTTCACCTCGGAGTGGTCGGGCAACGGATAGGTGAACTTGGTGAAGTGCTGCTCCAGGGAGTTGCCGCAGAAGCCCTCGCCCATCCACGCGATGTGTCCGTCGAGGACGGCGTCCGGTACCGTCAGCCGATACAGCCTCTGCTTGACAGGGTTGACGGCCGGCTTCTCAGCGATCAGATTGAAGCCGCCCTGCGCGTAGCCCGGGAATTCCAGCGTGTGGTTGAACGGTGGACCGTTGGCCGTGCCCCAGATGCTGATGCCCGGCAGACCCAGGCCCTGCATGGCCTGCAGGAACACCATATGCCGGGCCGCTTCGGTCGCATAGGCGTAGCGGCAGGCGCCGCCTTCGCCGCCCTTGGTGCCGCCGGCAAGCGAAGTCCTGTGCGAAGCCCACTCACGGGCAAGGGCCACGATGGTGCGGGCTTCGATGCCGCAGATCTCCGCCGCCCAGCGAGGAGTCTTCGGAACGCCGTCGCTCTTGCCGAGTACGTAGTCCTTCCACTCGTCGAACCCGTGGGTGCGGGTGGCGACGTACTCCTTGTTGTAGGTGTCCTCTTCAAGCCAGACGTAGGCGATGGCTATGGCCAGGGCCGACGTGGTGCCGGGACGGTAAGAGATCCACTTGCCGTCGATGTGCGCCGCAGTGTAGTTGTGGAACGGGTCGATGAAGATGGTTTTGATGCCTCTCTCCCGCAGCCACAGGCGCCAGACGGCGGAGTCGGTGCCTCCGTAGATGCCGTGGGTGGTGTCGGGGTCGTTGCTCCATGAGATCAGGAGTTCGGTATTGCGGAGCGCATCCTCGAGCAGGTCGTAGTGCTCCGGGTTGCCCAGCCTCCAGTAGTAGCCGTACGAGTGGGTCGCTCCCCAGTGCCAACCTTCCCAGCTGTCGGGGTTATCGAGGATGTCGGTGAACCCGATCAGGTTGAAGAAGCGGGCCCATGCTCCGGAGCGGTAGCCGAGGTTGCCCCAGTTGTGGTGGGAGGAAGCGCGGGACATGACGGCCTCGGGGCCGTACGTCTCCCGCACACGCTTCATCTCCTGCGCGACCAGGTCGAGCGCTTCGTCCCAGCTGATCCTCTTATAGCCGGACTTGCCGCGGTTCTGGTGGTTCCTGCCGCCGGGTCCCGTGGAGCCTGGGGCTCCGCTCGCATCGAAATCCACCCGTTTCATGGGATAGGGGATGCGGTCCTCCGAGTACACGCGGGCCCTTTCCACCAAAGAGAACGGAGCCACGCACGACTTGCGGAACGGGGTATATTTGTCCTCGCCGACATCGATGGTCCACGAAGGAGCGTCGGTCTCATCGAAGACCAGCGGACGCACCTTAGTGATCTTGCCGTCCTCCACGTGGACCCGGATCACGCCGCCGCCTGTACAGTTCACGAATACTTCTTCTGCCATGCCTTATCCTCCCTGGAGTGTGCCGGCGCGCAATAGCCGTCTACGCGGTGGGCGCTCCGTTCAGTAGGGCCATCTCCGTGGTGGCGAAGCCGTGAAGCATGCAGTAGACATCCCTCAGGTGCTTGCCGAACGGTACGTCGTCGTCGGTGGTGCCGTAGCCGCCCATGATGCCACAGGTGATATTGACGAAGTTCACTCCGATCTGGTCGACGAACGCCTTCACCAGCATGCCGCACTTGGGGTTGTACTCGTATTTCTCTTTATACGACCAAGCGGACTTCATGAGGTACGCATGCGCCGCCTCATACTGCATCTTCATCTCCGCCAGCTTCATGGCCACGTGCTGATGCTCGATGATCGGCTTACCTCCCTGTACGCGCTGCTTAGCGTACTCGAGGGCCTCCTCGTAGACCGAGCGCACGGTGCCAAGGTTGGCGGCGGCGCCCAGGAGTCCGAATGGCGGCGGGACTCCTTGTGGGGTCTTCGACCAGTCGAACTGCGGACCGCCCCATTCGCCCTCGGTGCCCCAGGCCTCTCCTTCATTACCGAGGAGGTATCTGGCCGGGATGCGGCAGTCCTCGAAGATGAGCGAAGCGTTGGCCAACAATCTGCGGCCCAGTTTGTTGTGGAACCTACCGATCTTGAAGCCGGGAGCGTCGTCCGGCACCAAGAAGCAACTGAGGCTCGTAGAGATGGGACCCTTCCGGTCGGTGCGCGCGTAGACGAAGTACAGCTTGGCTACTCCGCCGCACGAGATGTAGTGCTTGGTGCCGTTGATGACGTACTCGTCGCCGTCCTTCACCGCGTAGGTCTGGATCGAGGCGCCGGGTTCGTCATAGAGGAAGTGGGAGTCGGTGCCGGCGTCTGGCTCCGACCGGGCCAGGCCCAGGAGGAACGTGTCTTCTTCCATGAACTTGGTAAGCCATTCCTCGCGCAGCTCCGGGGTCAACTCTCCCACCAGCCGGGGCGACTCCGTGTAGCAGCCCCTGATGATGGTGGCGAAGCCCTGGTCTGCCGCTCCCAGTTCTTCAAGGATGAGCGCGAGCGTCGGGTAGTCCGCGCCGACGCCCCCGAACTTCTCAGGGATGGCCGCCGTGCGCAGGCCTAACGCCGACGCCTTCTTGATGAGGTCCCAGGGAACGCAGTCCTTAGGGTCCTGCTTGTGGTCGTAGTCCAGGGCCACGGGCTCGACTTCGTTTTCGGCGAAATCCCGGACCATGTCTCGGATCATCTCCTGCTCTTCAGTCAATCTGAAGTCCATACAACCATCTCCTTCTAGAATCCCTTAGGGGCTGCTGCCGACTCCCACCTTGGCGCCGTCTCGACCGGTCGCCAACCCGACCGACGCCCGGTCGGGTGGATTGCAACATGATAGTACCAGCAGTGGCCAAGAACACGACTTCTCCCCAACATTTCATCGGGTGACGGTAAGTATTACGTCGACGTATACGATACGACAAACGACCCGCACTCGCGGTCATGATGAACAGCCCTGGTCTTCGCCGCCACGGCCGGAGATGGCCGCACGGATGTGGACCATCAGAGCCCGTGCCGACGCGGTCAGGGGGCGGTCGCGTGGGGAGATCAGGTTGAGGTCCCGGTATAGGGGCTCCCGGAAGGGGACGGCCACCAGCCCGTCCAGGGTCTCGGGCGTCGCCACCATCTTGGGCATGGGCGCGATCCCCACGCCTGCCCTCACCAGCGCCTTGGTCAGTTCGGGGTAGTTGGCCCGGCGCGAGATTCTGGGCTCAAGCCCGGCCCGTCGTAGAGCGTCGGCGATCACGTTGCCGGCATTGAGTCCCGCTCGGGGTAGCAGCACCGACTCGTTCGCGAGCATGCTCAGGTCGACGCATGGCTCCTTCGCCAAGGGGTGGTCTCGGGGCATGACCAGCAGGATCTCCTCTGTGAGAAGATGCTGAGTCGCCGTGCGCGTGGAGCCCCAGGGCGTCACGACCGCGCAATCCAGTTCCCCGCTGATCACGGCCTCTTCCAGCTGAGCGTCGTCCTTCTCTATCAGGTCGACGCTCACCCGAGGGTAGGCTGCGAAGAAGGAGGCCAGGATCGGCGTCAGAAGAATGGCCATGACGTTGCCGACGGCGCCGAACCGCACGGTACCAGAGCCGGTGCCCGCCTCGTCGCGGATGAGGCTGACGGCCTCGTCGGTCCGCGTTATGATCGCCCGAGCCAGTGGCAGCAGCAACTGGCCCGTGACGGTGCACTCCACGTGTCGTCCGTATCGCTCGAAGAGACGGGCGCCCAACTCTTTCTCTAGGCGGGCGATCTGCCTGCTGAGGGTAGGTTGGGTCGAGTGCATGAGTCGCGCGGCCCGACTGAAACTGCGGGCTTCGGCAACGGTAACGAAAGATCTGAATAAATCGAGTTCCATCTATACACTATGGTAATACTTTCGAGGGGCGATGAAAAGTTGAGTGGAAGTGCGCCGTTTGCGGCGGTCACGGATTATCATATAGAATACCCGCAGCTCCGGGTGAAGGTGCGGCCGGGTGTCGCTTGAAAAAGGGATGGATGATTGATGAACATTGCGGTGTGCGTAAAACAGGTGATCGATACAGAAGCTGAGAAGAAGCTCGATCCTTCTTCCTGGCGTCTGGACCGCAACGTGAACTGCATCCTCAACCCGTACGACGAGTACGCGGTGGAGGAGGCATTGCGGATCAAAGAAGCCCATGGCGGCCAAGTGGTGGCCGTATGCATGGGTCCGGAGAAGGCGACCGACGCGGTGCGCAAGGCTCTGGCTATGGGAGCCGACACGGGCGTCTTGGTGAGCGATGAGGCTTTGGCCGGTTCAGACGCGCAGGGAACGGCCTACGTCCTGGCCGAAGCGCTCAAAGGCTTGGAGTGGGATCTGATCCTCTTCGGGGTCAGGTCCACCGATGGCGAGACCGGCTGTGTGCCGGCGGCCGTGGCCGAGCGTCTCGGTATTCCGCTTCTCTCCACCTTGGCCAAGGTGGAGGTGGAGGGTTCCACGCTCAAGGTCCATCGGGAGACTGAGCAGGGCTACGTCGCGTACGAGTGCCCTACTCCCGCCGTCCTCTCGGTCATCAAAGGGATCAACGAACCTCGGTATCCATCGATGATGGGCATCATGGGCGCGAAGAAGAAGCCCCTTGAAGTGAAGGATGCGGGCGCGCTGTCTCTGGACAAGAGCCGGATCGGCCTGGACGGGGCCAAGACACGCGTGCTCTCAGCCCGCATCCCTGAGCCACGCAAGGCGGGAGTGAAGGTGGAGGACGACGGTTCGGGCGCCCAGAAGATCGCCGAGTTCCTGGCGAGCGAGAAGCTCGTGTAGGAGAGGAGATATACCAGTGAGCAATCAGAGTGGCATCCTCGTTGTAGCCGAGCCCAAAGACGGGAAGCTCGCCAACGTCACCTTGGAAAGCATCACACAGGCACGTGCCCTGACGGCCGCTGCCGGTGGTCCGGTCAGTGTTGTCGTCGCCGCCGCGGAAGCCGCGCCGTTCGTGGCCGCCGCCGGTCTATTCGGCGCCGACCGGGTCTATGTGGTCGAGACTCCCGAAGCCGCGGTGTTCCGATCCAACGTCTTCATCGACGCGGCCATGGCCGCCATTGAAGCAGCCGAGCCGGCGATGGTCCTGTGCTCGGGTTCTCCCGACGGGCGCGACGTGGCCGCGGGTTGTGCCGCCCGGCTCGACGCCGGTCTCTTGGTGGACCTCACCGGCCTCGAAGCGAAGGACGGACGCTTCATCGCGACCCACCCCTGCTTCGGCGGTACCGTGATCGTTGAGAAAGAAGCCACGGGCGGCGTCGCCGTCGCTACCGTGAGGCCGAACGTCTTCGCTCGCGAAGAAACACCCAAAGACCCGGAAGTGATCTCGCTCGAGGTCGAGTTCGGGGCAGGCAGCCTCCTAGCCAAGGTGCTCGACGTCGTCTGTGAGAACGTGGGCATCGTCAGCCTGGAAGAGGCCTCCACCGTGGTCGCCGGCGGCAGAGGTATGGGGAGCGCCGAGAACTTCAAGTTGGTCCAGGAACTGGCCGACGTGCTCGGGGCTGCCGTGGGAGCCAGCCGGTCCATCGTTGATGAGGGCTGGGTCAGTCATCAGTACCAGGTGGGACAGACGGGCAAGACCGTCTCGCCTCAGCTCTACATCGCCTGCGGCATCTCGGGTGCAATCCAGCACGCGGCCGGCATGCAGACCTCTAAGTGCATAGTGGCCATCAACAAAGACCCCGAAGCGGCCATCTTCAACTTCGCCGATTACGGTATGGTGGGCGACGCTGTCGCGCTGGTGCCGGCGTTGACGGAAGAGATCCGCAAGCGCAAATCAGCATCCTGAGGTCGCGGCCATGACTGAGTCAAGAGACGTTATGGAGGTCGATGTCCTCTATGTCGGTGGGGGCATCGCCTCGCTCAGCAGCGCCCTGCATCTCACCAACCTGATCAAGGCCCACGACGAGAAGGCCGGTGACAAAAAGATCGGTGAGCTCGTGATCGTCGTCCTGGAGAAGGGGTTCGCCCCCGGAGCTCATGGCATATCAGGCGCGGTCATGGACCCGGCTCCTCTCAAGGAGCTCGTTCCTGATTTCGTCGGGAAGGGCGCCCCCCTCGAGGGAGAGGTTAAGAAGGAGTCGGTCTACCTGCTCACCAAGAGCGGCAAGATCAAGTCTCCCATCACGCCGCCTCCCCTGAACAATCACGGTAACTACGTGGTCTCCATGTCCAAGCTGAACCAATGGATGGCCGAGTTGGCCGAGGCGAACGGGGTCAACCTATTCCCGGAGTTCGCCGGTGTCGAGGTGCTCTACGACGACAACAAGGTCATCGGCGTGAGGGCGGGCGATAAGGGCGTTGACGCAGACGGGAACAAGAAGTCGAACTACGAACCTGGAGCGGATCTCCATGCGCGGGTAACCGTGTTCGGCGAGGGCTCGAGAGGCAATCTGACCAAGGATCTTATCGAGCATTTCAAGCTGGACGAGGGTAGGAACCCTGTGGCCTTCGAGGTCGGCGTCAAAGAGGTGTGGGAATTGCCGGAGCAGCGGCTCCAGCCCGGCGAGGTCATCCACAGTATGGGCTACCCGCTCAAGAGCGACACCTTCGGCGGGGGCTTCATCTACGGCATGAAGGACAAGATGGTGTCCATCGGGCAGATGACCAGCCTTGACTACTCCGATCCCTGCCTTGATCCACATAGAGAGTTCCAGAAGTTCAAGCTCCACCCGATGGTGAGCGAATTGCTCAAAGGCGGCAAGCTGATCCAGTACGGCGCTAAGACGGCGCCGGTGGGCGGTTACTTCTCCATACCCAAGTTGTCGTTCCCGGGTGGAATGATCATCGGTGATGGGGCCAACCTGTTCAACAGTCAGAAGATCAAGGGCATCGACCTGGCCATCAGGTCGGGCATGTTGGCGGCTCAGACCATCTTCGAGGGCCTGCTTGAAGACGATCTCTCAGACGTCAAGCTGGCGGGTTACGCGAAGGCCATGAGCCGGAGCAAGGAGATGAAGAGTCTCTACAAGGTGCGCAACTTCCATCAAGCCATGACCAGGGGTCTGTACCCAGGCCTATTGACGGCGGTGGGACAGTATCTGCTCGGCGGAAGGGTGCTCAGCAACAGGTTGTCGTCCAAGCCCGACCACGAGCATATGGAGACATTGGTTGAGAGGTATGGCACCTCCACTCCATCGGCCGATGACGTGGGCGATATCAAGTTCGACAAGCAGCTCACCTTCGACAAAGAGACCGACGTCTATTATTCAGGCGCCACACACGAGGAAGCCCAACCCTCTCACCTCAAGATCTTGAATCTCGACATCTGCTACGGGGAGTGCGCGGAGAAGTACGGTAACCCGTGCGTCCGGTTCTGCCCGGCGAGCGTCTACGAGATGACGGTGGACGAAGCGACCGGCAAAAAGACGCTGAAGGTCAATTTCTCAAACTGCGTACATTGCAAGACGTGCGACGTCAAAGACCCCTTCGAGAACATACAATGGGTACCCCCGGAAGGTGGAGGCGGACCCAAGTACACTATGATGTAGAAGTCCGAAGGTTCACGAACCTTCTACCTGCGGGGCAGGGCTTCGGCACGGCCGGAGGTACAGCCGTGCCCAGATGGCAATAATGCCGAACGAACGCGATCGTAAAGGCGACGAAAGGAGCAGTACACATGCCAAGGCCAGAGGAAGTTGAAGTCGTCAAGGCAATGAAGGCCGCCAAGACCGGTCCGGAGATCTTCGCCTCTTGGGCTATGCAGCGCCCGGGTTACGTGCCGGGTGAAGGTGGGGACCCAACCCTGGACTTCTGGTCAGATAACAAAGTCGAGATGCTGCATACGTTCGCCCAGAACCAGCTGGCCCAGCTGCTCGACCGGGGCATCTTGGATCCCAAGACCCGGTACCTGCTGCTGGTGGGCCTGTACATGATGACCAACCACTGGGACGGCGTTCTGCCTCAGGCCTGCAACGCCAAGGCCGCCGGCGCCACAGACGAGGAGATCATGGAAGTGGCCTTCTGCGTCTGCTACTCGGTAGGCAAGGCCAAGATGCAGGAGAGCGGTGAGTGTTTGGGCGAGGTCTTCGCGAACCCCATGTTTCAGAGCATCACGGCGCTCAAGAAGTAGTCTCGAGCGGCATCGGATCCTGCGAAGGATCAGTGGGGAAGCCCCGCCTTGGCGGGGCTTCCCCGTCTCAGGCCGGCCTCAACCGAGGTATCTCAGCGGCCTGTTAACGCTTGGGCGGCCCGCGGTGGATGGTTACCCCCGGGCGGCGGGAGGCCGGGGCCGGTCAGGCCAGTGATCCGCCCCGCGCGCGGATGAGGTCGTCGGTGAAGCCGGAATGGAGCGAGCTCTCGCGATCTTCCCCCCAACGGCACAACAGCTCGAACATCGGCCGTGTGACAGTGAAGGCTAACATCCATGGCTCCAAGAACTTGCGCATGGCCTGGTCGGTCGACCCGACGACGGCCTGGGATGCGTCCAGATCGTCGAAGAGCGTGATGAGCTGCATGCAAGTACTGCCATCCTGGGTCCGGCGTGTACCGGCTCCCATGAGAGGCCCGAGTTGCTCAGCGCTCGGGCCTCGCCATCAAGTCGCAATCTGCGGCTACACGCATGATCACTTGCCCGGCGTGTGGCCGCGCACCCTGGCGAATGGCGCACCGTCCCTGTATCCTGTCCCGGAAATCGGCGAGTAACGGACAGGGGAGAATCACTGTGATCGTTCGTACGACCGCCTGGTCGGCCGGTCCCGGCTGCCATGGCGGGTGTGGGGTCTTGGCCCATATCGAAGACGGCAGGCTGGTCAAGGTCGAGGGTGACCCGGAGCACCCCATCAATAGGGGGCGACTCTGCTCGCGCTGCCTGGCTATGACCCAATATGTGGACCATCCGGGGCGGCTTCGTAGTCCCCGCAAGCGCGTGGGCGAGCGTGGCGAGAACAAGTGGCAGGATATCTCCTGGGAAGAGGCCTACGATCTCATCGAGGAGAAGATGGGCAAGATCCGGGAGGAGTATGGGCCGGAGAGCGTGGTCTTCTCCATGGGCACCGGCCGCGACGTGGGTGCCTGGATCTGCCTGCTCGCCTACAACTACGGCAGCCCCAACGTCATGTTCGCCCTCTCCGGCATCGGCTGCTACTCGCCCCGCATCGCGGCTTCCGAGACGGTGTTGGGCGATTACTGCGTCTTCGATGGCGGCCAGTGGCTCCCGAAGGGGCATGACGATCCCCGCTACAAGGTGCCCGAGACTATCGTCATCTGGGGCTACAACATCAACGCCTCCTGCCCGGACAACATCTTCGGCCACTGGATCACCGATCTCATGAAAAAGGGCAGCAAGATCATCTGCATCGATCCCCGGCTGTCATTTTTCGCTTCACGCGCCGACAAGTGGCTACAACTGCGGCCCGGCACCGACGGAGCCCTAGCCATGGGCTTCCTGAACGTCATCATAAACGAGGACCTCTACGACCGGGAGTTCGTAGAGAAGTGGACCAACGCCCCTCATCTGGTCCGCAGCGACACAGGCACGCTCCTTCGAGCTTCTGACCTCGTTGAAGACGGCTCGCCGGACGACTTCGTCGTTTGGGACACATCGACCGGCGCTCCCGCCATCTGGGATGCGGCCAACCTGGAGTTTCGCGCGCCCGGCGCGGCGCCGGATGCTCCATCTCTGACTGGAGTGGTGCCGGCGTTGGAGGTCCCGGCCGAACAATGCGCGGTGCACCTGCTGGACGAGTCGTCCGTGCCGGTGAAGACCGTCTGGTCGGTCTTCTGTGCTGAGGTGGCTGAATACCCCGTGGACAAGGTGGCCCAGATCACCTGGCTGAGAGCGGAGGACATCGTCGAGGCCGCTCGGCTGTACGCCACCAGCAAACCGGCCACCATTCAATGGGGCGTGGCCGTCGATATGACCCCCGCCATCACGCCCACCTCCATGGCCATCGCGGCGTTGTGGTGCCTCACCGGAAACCTGGACGTGCCGGGCGGCAACGTAGTAGCCCGCTCCGCCTTTGGAGCCGTCGCCTACGCGCTGCCCGGCAGTCGAGGACCGATCCAGCTCCCCAGCCAAGAGGTCGACACCACCCGCATCGCGAGGGATCGCTACGGTGTGCTCTCCGAGTTCATTTGGCGCGCGCAGACCGACGTGACCCTGGAGCAGATCTTCACAGGCAAGCCATATCCCATCAAGGGCATGTGGGTGCAGGCCTGCAACCTCGTGGGCGGTATCGGCTACGATCCGCAGCGCTGGGTCAAGGCGCTTAAGAAGCTCGACTTTGTATGTGTAGTCGACACCTTCATGACGCCCACCGCCGAACTGGCCGACATCGTGTTGCCGGCCGCCACCTTCTTGGAGAAGGACGGTATTCGGAGCTGGTGGACGCCGTTGGAGAGTATCGTGAAGGCCATGGAGGTGGAGGGGTGCCGGCCCGACAACGAGATCAACTTCGAGTTGGCGCGGCGCTTCAACCCCGATCTCAAGTGGAACGACCTGCACGAGCTGTTGGATGAGATCGTGAGTCCTTCGGGCATGACGTTCGATGAGTTGGCCAAGAAGGGTTGGGAGCTTCCCCCCGACGGCGACCCGAGCGCACCGTATCACCGTCACGAGCGGGGTCTGTTGCGCACCGACGGCAAGCCGGGTTTCAAGACTCCCTCCGGCAAGATGGAACTCTATTCGGTGCTACGGGAACGCTGGGGCTTCGAACCGCTGCCTCATCACGAGGAGCCGCCGTTCAGCCCCGTCTCCAGTCCGGAGCTCTTCGAGCAGTACCCGCTGATCCTCACCACGGGGAGGCGGTCACCGGTGTACTTCAACTCCGAGCATCGCAACATCCCTTGGTTGCGGGAGGCCGACCCCGATCCGGTGGTGGAGCTGCACCCTGAGACCGGGGCGGCTCTCGGCATCGGTAACGGCGAGTGGGTCTGGATAGAGAACATGTTCGGCAAGGCCCGGCTGAAGGCCAAACTCACCCCCATCGTACCGCGCTGGCTGGCCTCCGCCGCCCACGGTTGGTGGTACCCGGAGCAGGAGGGCGCTGAGCCCTCGCTGCGCGGCGTCTGGGACTCGAGCACCAACCAATTGCTCCCCATGGGCTACCAAGGCAAAGACGGTCTGGGAACGCACGCAAAGTGCACGCTCTGCAGGGTCTACCGCGCTCACACTGCCCCGCCCGGCGCGTACACGTTGCCGGAGGGCGGCGTGATCGGCGGAGCCGTGAGTGTCGCAGGAACCGCCCACGGCCCGGCTCCGGGCCATGCGCCGGCGACGGCCCGGGGAGCCTTGGTACGCAACCCGGATAAGGAGGCCTGACATGGCCGCCAAGCGGAAAGCCAAGGCTCCCAAGAACGGTCTGCTCATCGATTACGAGTACTGTACGGGCTGCTATGCGTGCCAGGTGGCCTGTCAGCAGGAGCACCACTGGCCGGCCGGCATGAGCGGCATCCGGGTGCATGAGATAGTGCAGAACCTGCCCAACGACAAGGCGTACCTAACCTACCTTCCGTTCCCCACCGAGCTGTGCGTCCTCTGCGCGGCTCGTACCCGCAAGGGTCAGCAGCCGGCCTGCGTGCAGCACTGCATGGCCGCCTGTATGAGATACGGGAAGATCGAGGAACTGGCCAAGGAGATGAGCAAGCCGCGCATGGTACTCTGGGCGCCGCGGGGGTAGTATGGCGCGGTGACGCAGACGGCGTTCGGATGGACCATGCGGCGCCCGACGAGAATCGGAGGTGGTGATTTGCAGGCGACGCCCCAACCCTCGACGGCGACCGCCGTGACCCTCGGTGTCATCGGTGCCGGTAACATGGGCGGCGCCCTCGTCGAAGGATGGGTGCGCTCGCCGCTTCCTGGGCTTGGGCTGGTCGTGTGGGACAAAGTGGAAGCCGCCGGCCGGCGATTGCTCACCTCGGACATGGTTTCTCTCGCCGGCTCTGTCGATGCTCTGGTGCAGAAGGCGGATGTGGTCTTTGTGGTGGTGAAGCCCAAAGATGCCGCCGAAGTCCTCGGTCTGCTGGCCGGCCGTCTCCGTCGCGATCAGGTCGTCGTCTCGGCCATGGCCGGCCCGACGCTGGAGTGGATGCGGGGCATTATCGGGCCGGGACCGGCCTTGATCCGTATCATGCCGAACCTAGGGGTCTCGCTGGGGGCGGGAGCACTCGCGATGACGGCCGATACCCTTACTGATGCCGCGACCGTGCAGACGGTCGCGCGTCTCCTCGAACCCCTGGGGATCGTGGAATCCGTACCGGAGGACGCTCTTGACGCCGTTACCGCCGTGGCCGGGTCCGGCCCGGCCTTCTTGGCCCTCGTCCTGGAAGGCCTAGAGGATGGTGCTGTGGCTGCGGGTCTACCGCGCGTCGCTGCTCAAGCTTTGGTCAGACAGGCGGCGTTGGACACCGCCCGCCTCCTGCCCCTCCATAGCGACTCAGCGGCCGGACTCCGCGCACATCTCGACGCCGTCGGCGGGCTCGACCGGTCGGCCATGGCCGTACTGGAAGACAGAGAGGTCTGCGTGGCCTTTAAAAAGGCGATAAAAGTGGCTATGGAGAGGAGTCGGAGCCTCCGAGCTGCTGTACACTAGAAGTCAGTCGTCCCGCGGAGATAGGAGGATCACATGCTCGTTCGCGATAGGATGTCCAGGCACCCCATCACCACCACGCCGGGGGCCTCGGTACCGGACGCGCTCAAGGTGATGCAAGGCGCCAAGGTCCGCCAACTCCCCGTGCTGAACGAACAGAACGCAATGGTGGGCATCGTATCCCTCGTCGATCTGTTCCGAGTCTCGCCGTCGCCGGCGACCTCGCTCAGCGTCTGGGAGGTCGACTACCTGCTGGAGAAGATCAAGGTCGAGCAGGTGATGACCCGAGAGGTCATCACGGTGACCGAAGACACCCCGGTGGAAGAAGCCGGTCGCATCATGTCCGATAACAGGATCAGCGGTCTGCCGGTCATGAGAGATGCCGAATTGGTGGGCATCATCACCGAGTCGCATCTCTTCAACATCCTACTGGAGCTGTTCGGGGCCCGTACCTCCGGCGTACGCGTCATGGCTAAGATCTCCCATGAGCAGGGCATATTGGCCAAGATCACAGGCGCGATAGCGGCTGCCGGCGGTCAGATCGAGGCGTTGGGCCTCCATGGGGACTCTGAGACGGTCACCTGCAAGGTGGTACATATCGACCGCGATGCAGTGATCGCTGCGATAAAGCCTTTGGTGGTCGATGTCCTGGACGTGCGCGAGATCTAGACCTCGGACCGGGATCGGCGTCGGGACGGCCCACTCTGCGACCATTGCTGCGCCTGGGCGCTCTGGGGGCTGCTATGTGTGTGCGCGCCTAACCCTCCGCCGCTTTCTGAGCCTCGCGGAACGCCGCTATGAAACGCATGGCGTAGTTGTCGCGCCCCAGGACGAGGTCGGCTGAGCGCACGGCTGAGCGTACCTGGGCTACATCGACCGTGGGGCAGGTGAGACCGGCTTCGATGGCGAGTGCCAGGTAGGTTCCGGTCAAGATCGGCCGGTTGGGAAGTCCGTGGGAGATGTTGCTGCATCCCTGGGTTTGATTGACACCGAACTCGTCTCTCACCCTACGCGTAGCCTCCAGAGTCGCCAAGCCGGCCTGGACGTTCGCGCCCAAGGAGAGGGTGAGGCAGTCGATGATCACATCCTCCCGGGGGATGCCCAAGGCCTCCGCCCGCTCCACGATACGGCGGGCGATCTCGACTCTTGCAGCCGCCTCCGCGGGGATACCTTTCTCGTCCAGCGTCAGGCCTACTACCGGCAGGTTGTACTGTTTGACCAGCGGCAGCACTTCGTTGAGCGACGATTCCTCTCCGGTGACAGAGTTGACGATGGGCCTGCCCGGGCAGACGGCCAAGGCGGCAGCCAGTGCTTTGACCTTGCGGCTGTCGATGCAGAGGGGAACGTCGACGACTTCGGCGACCGCTTCGACGGCGCGGGGCAGCATCTCGATCTCGTCGACCCCGGTGGCGCCGACGTTGACGTCGAGGACATCGGCGCCCGCAGCGACCTGGGCCACCGCTTCTTCGCGGACCACGCTCAGGTCGCCGGCCCGCAGAGCCTCGGCCAGTCGCTTCTTGCCGGTCGGGTTGATGCGCTCGCCGATGAGCACCGTAGGCCGGCCGCCTCCGATGATGACCTCTTTGGTTGCGCTCGCTACTCGTGTCTCCATTGGATACGTCCTCCATGCCTTGGTGGTGGTCGACAGATTGTGTTTCACGGTCACTCGGTGGCGAAAAGATGTGAGAAGTCGATGGCTTCCGTGGGAGGGACCACCACGATCTCACTATCGCGTTCGCCTTTGAACAGTCTCTCCAGCAGCTGGACGGAGCCTGAGACGACGATGTGATCCAAGTCCAGATCCTTTGCGTACGCGCGGCTTTGGTCGATGCATTCCGACAGGTCGTATGCTTTGGTGTCGATGAGTCCTACCCGTTCGTAGCCCGTGAACATGGTCTTGCGCAGCCGGGCCGCCCGCTCCGGACCGTAGCGTTCGGTCCAGTCTTCAAAGGCCTCGGTGACCGAGCTGTTATGGGCGAACCAGCCCCGAGTCAAATAGTAGCTGCGGGAATCCCGGGGGATGTCCTCTCTGGCACATCCGTGATTGAGAAGCAGGGAGACACAATCGTCTACACGGGGGAACACGAGGGTGAGGTGCTGGGCCTTCAACCCCTGCAGGCCTTTTCCACAGAAGCCCAAGGCCAGCAGCACCTCGTCCACGGGATCCACCTGTACTTCTTCGCTGCGCTCTGTCGCCGCGCCCTGGCCGGGGCGGACGGTGGGGAGAGAGACAGTACTCCCTGTGGATAACCCCTCATCCAACAGATCTATCAGTCGCTGCAGAGCCTCCTTCAGGAGCTCGGGTCTATCGTGCAACTTGCTCTCGACCCAGACTACCGGCGGTCGATTTTCCGGCGCCAGGACCTCCAGCGCCAATCGCACCTCATCCTCGATCATCTCGCAGGCGATTATCACCGTATTCGGCAAGCGTTCGCTCCCTGGTTCTCTTCTCAACGGCGTCTCATCGGGTCTTCCGTATCAGTAGACCCCGTATTCTTTCGCGGTCTTGATCATCGTGTGAAGGTTCTCTTCCTTACCTTCGTCGGCTACCGCCCCGAAGTCCACGATCAAGCCGCCGCCTTCGCCGGCGTCGTCGATGAGCCTGCGGGTGTAGTCGGCCACTTCTTCAGTGGTGCCGGCGTGGAGCAACGACAAGGGCACATTGCCCTGTATACAGGCAACCTTGCCTATGGTCTCTTTTGCTCGTGCCATATCGGTCTGATCGAAGAGCCAGATGGTCGAGCCCTTCGGCAGGTCGGAGATGACCTCCAGCCGTGAACCATAGCGGCCTTCGGCGAACAGGAACGGGATGGCCCCCTCGTCGATGAGGCCGATCAACATCGCTCGAAGCGACGGCCAGTAGAAGGTGCGGAACTGCTCGTCGCTCATGAAACCGTCGGCGCCCTTGTGCAGCGGTATGAAGACGACCGGCGTCGGCAGCATTCCCGGCCTCTTGAGGGGCCAGTCGATGGCCACCTGCGTCAGACGCTCGCAGGCGGCGAGCACTTTCTCCGGACGCCTGAAGATGTCGGTGATAACACCTTTCGTGCCTCTAAGCGTATCGCCGAGAATGTCGAAAGGCGCCTTGGTCCCTGCGGACGCGTAACCCGGGAACCCCAGCGCCGTCACTTCGCTCATGACGGGGAACACTGTCTTCGCCCAGGTGTTCACCGCCTTGGCGGCGTTGGTCATGCGCTCCATGCTCGCGATCATTTCGTCCGACCCCCATGTCCCGACGTTGCCCGAGACGAAGGGGAGCTCGATATAGTCGAAGAGCGAGGACATGTCACCGAAACCGGCGAATGCACCCACCGTGCGTGGAAGATACGTCCGGAGAAGATAATCTGAGGGGTCCGAGATCAGGTGGTCGTACTCCTCAGGGAGCATCCATTCCTTCTCGTTGTACTGGTAGCTGGCCTCCTTGGCCACGCCGTGGCCGGGCCAGTAGTAGAGTCTGTAGTCGAGCGACTCGAACATGGAGGCCGGCACAGTGTTGTGAACCGGGTCGCAGGAGAGATCCGGCTGGTACTTCAAATTGAAGTCCTTCCAGGCCTTCGCGCCACGTACCGGGTCGCTCATGGCTTCATAGGGCGTGATACCGGCGTCTTCAGCCGGCCAGAAGCCGGTGTTCAAGCGCACCGGAACGCGATCGGGCTCCTCGAGGTCGATGACCGCTAAGACCCTGTCGATGCGGGCTCTGAAGTCGGCTTCCGCTTCGGGACTCTGGAACTCGATGCCGGGGTTGCGCCATCTTTCGATGCGGAGGGCGCGCTTCTCAGCGGGGCTCAGGTCTGCCCAGCGTTCGTCCGTCATCTAGTTCACCCCCACCGTCTCCTTGGCGAAGGCCACGGCAGCCATGGCGTCGTCCCCGTAGGCGTCGGCCCCGGTGTACTTACGCACGGTGTCGTCCATCTGGCCTCCGCCGATGATGACCTTGAGGTCTTCACGTA
>JAAYJE010000034.1 GCA_012523095.1 Actinomycetota bacterium
CCGCCGCAGAACAGAACCACCTTCATGGGCGACTCTCCACTTCCGTACAAGCAGCGCCGACGCGGGTCATCATATCAGCTGCCATCCTGCCTCCCTTCCTCTGGGCTCAGCAGGCCGGCGCCCAGCAACCGGACGGCAGCCTCGTGGATCGACTCGAACTCCAGGCCGGACCTTTGGGCGATGTCGAGCAGGTCGTGTAGTCCGTCCGACAGGCTGAGCACCCAGAGTAGTGCCTTTACAGACTTCCCGGCGGACGAGTACAGCCCTCTTCTGCCCAATTGCGGCTCGCATCTAGGATTTGTATTAAGGTACTTCTGGTTGCGCTCCAGGCGGCTGAATATGCCGACAAGTGCGCGGTAGCTCTCCCCGAGCCGTGTCGGGCTGACGAAGCTCAGGTCATCTGCCGACGTGTGATACTCGGGATACGTTCCGTAGGGGGTCCTAGACAGCCTGCCGACCGGAAGGTCGAATCCGGGCGAGCAGTACTGGCGCTCATCGTAGCCATAGGGGTCGAAGTCGAGAACGGCCTGATCACGTCCCAGTCCGCGCAGGACGTGGGCGACCACCCTATCGATGGTGGCATCGCCACGGCGACTCTTCTTGTAGGTTATGCCACCAGGGTCGCCCAGCCCTGCCAACACCAGTCCGTGTCGGACTCTCGAGGCCTTGTCCTCGTTCAGCGCAAGCCACGTGATGGCGCCTATGGTTCCGGGGATGAAGAGGAAGCGGTAGGAATACCTGCGGGGTTCTTCGCACATCTGTCTCGCCAGTAAGGCGGCCAGCGTCACGCCCGAGAGGTTGTCATTGCACAATGACGGGTGACAGGCGTGGCAGGATACGAGCACATCCGATTCCTCGCGCCCCTCCAGAAAGAGTTCTCCGTAGGTCAGCGAACCTTCCGTCAGAGAGGAATCGATGAACACCTCGTACTCGCCGTCCTCAAGCCGCAGATAGTCATCATGGCGCAGGCAGAACCCCCAATTCTCCGTGTAGTACGAAGTCCTGTACGGGATCCACTCCGGGTGCTCGGGCAGCGTGAAGAGACGGCCGCGCAGATCTTCGAGCTTCAATGTCTCATGGGCCGGAATGCTGTAGTTGACCACGTGGAGGTTCGACTCCTGGAAGTCGATGACCTTGACGCCCTCCCCATCCTTCACCCAGGCGTCTTTAATGTTCCACTCCTTCGGCACCGTCCAGTCGAAGACCCTCGTGCCGGTGGGGACCTCGTGGAGCTCGAGGGGGATGTAGCGCTGCAGTACCTGCATGGTCTTCCGGAAGCCGTCTCCCGTGATGCTCCGGCAGATGGGGTACAGCTCCTCGATCAACGAGTGGAGTTCGCAGCCGATGGCGTCGTGATCAGTGGACCGGCCGGTGAAGTGATGATCCATGACCCTTCACATCTCGGGCGCGGAGAAATCCGGATACGTGCGGTCTCGCTCAGAGATGACCTGTATCTCCGCAGGCCATCGGATTGAGAACAACGGGTCGTTCCACCTGAACCCCCTCGCATGCTTGGGGGAGTAGTACTCGGAGATCTGATAGAAGATCTCGACGTCGTCCTCCAGAGTCAAGAACCCGTGGGCGAAGCCCTCCGGCGCATACATCAACCTGCGGTTCTCCGCCGAGAGGACGGTCCCGAAATGCTGAGCGTAAGTGGAGGACTCCGGCCGGATGTCCACGATGACATCGTAGACGGCACCCTTGGTGCAACGGATCAGCTTAGCCTCGCGGCACGGCTCGACCTGGTAGTGCATCCCCCTCAAAGTGCCCTTTACCTTGGTCACCGAGGTGCTGCACTGCACGATGCACGGATTCAACCCGTGTGTCTCTGCCTCCTCCCGGCACCAGCACCGGGCAAAGAACCCCCGCTCGTCTTCGATTCTCTCGATGTCTATGACGTACGCGTTCTTGAGAGGGGTTTCAGCGAAAATCATATCCCTCTCGACCCTCTTCGGCATCGATCCAGCGGAGTTCAGCATCGAGTCTTCCGGCGGCGGTCAGGTGCTTGATCTGCTCGATACGTACGAAACGGCTGAAGAAATCGTCGTTCGTCAGCCCTCTCTTCAGATATGCGTCGTAGAGCTCCTCGACGCCTCGGCGTACGGTCCACTGGGGGACGGCATCCGGGAAAGCTCGAGAGAACTTGCCGCAGTCCACCCGGTAGTTGCGGACGTCGGCCGTAGCGCCACGTCCCACCACCACCCTGCTTTCGGGCACCACCCCTTGGACGATCTCTGCCACTTCGCGGATCTTGTAGTTCTCGTCGGTGCTTCCGATGTTGAAGGCCTGGTTGTGGATCACCTCCCGTGGAGCCTCCAGGCACGCGAGGAAGGCGCGTGAAATGTCCTTCACGTGAATCAACGGACGCCATGCTGAGCCGTCGCTGGTAAGTAGAACCTCGCCATTCAGAAAAGCGATACCGGTGAGATTGTTCACGACGAGGTCCGTGCGTAGGCGCGGGGACGCGCCGTACGCGGTGGCGTTGCGTAAGAACACGGGGCTGAAGTCGTCATCCGCCAACGAGGTCACATCCTGCTCCACCAGCCTCTTTGAATCACCGTAAGGAGTGACGGGGCTGAGGGCGGCGCTCTCTTGGACGTACGCCTCGCCTGAAGCGCCATAGAGGCTGCAGGACGATGAGAAGAGAAAGCGGGGCACCCGTGCCTGTTTGGCCAAGGTGGCCAGGCGCACGGACGCCTGATGATTGATCTCATAGGTCCGTTCGGGAGCGAGATCTCCCACGGGATCGTTGGAGATGCCCGCCAAATGCACGATCGCGTCGAAGCCTGCGAGTGCATCCGGACCTACCGACCTAAGGTCTACCTCGAGCATAGGTATCTTCGCGGGGCCCTCTCCGAAGTCGCAGTGACGAAAGAGCCGGGTATCTAGTCCGATCACGTGGTGCCCCGCCTCCAGGAGCAGAGGCGCGAGTACAGACCCGATGTAACCTTCGTGTCCGGTGACGAGGACTTTCAAGATGGTTCTCCCAGGGACGTGTTTGTCATCTCAACACTATCTTTCGGCAGAAGAAGCCTTCAGCGTAATCACTTGGAGACCTGGACTCCATGCCTCGAATACGGAGCAACCCCCAG
>JAAYJE010000001.1 GCA_012523095.1 Actinomycetota bacterium
CGACAGCGGCGGCGCCCTCGACGGCGGTGCCTGGGGCCATCGCACTCCACTGAGTCGCGCCGCCGGCCTCCGGCGCGATGAGACCGGGCACCTGCCTGGCCGGGGTCCAGCTCGGGAGTTGTTCGTGCCACACCAGGTCGTTGGGTCCGACCCGGCCCTCGCGGGCCCAGGCGACCAGGTCGCTCCAGTCGTAGGGACCGTATGTCGCGCCTTCACGCGACAGATGCCATCCGCCGGCGAGCCCGTCCGTCATCTAAGCCTCCTTCTCCAGCCGATCGAACGCTTCGAGCAACAGGTCGTACGTCTGATCGAGCGACTGTGGGATCACTCGCACGTCGGCAAGAACGGGCATGAAGTTGGTGTCTCCTGCCCAGCGCGGCACCAGGTGCAGATGCAGGTGGTCTTTGACGCCGGCGCCGGCGGCCGCTCCCAGATTGAAGCCCAAGTTGAGCCCATCCGGGCTGAAGACGAGCTTGAACGCCCTGATACACTGTTGGGCCAACTGCATGAGTTCCAACAGGGAGTCCGGCGACAGGCCTTCCAGCTCCGAGGTGTGGGCGAAGGGTGCGACCATGAGATGGCCGTTGTTGTAAGGGAAGGTGTTCAGCATGACATAGGCCAGCTCGCCCCTACGCACGATATGCGTGGCCCGGTCGTCGCCCGCCAGGGGCTTGTCGCAGAAAATGCAGCCGTCGGGTTTCTCCTGGGTGACGTACTGCAGCCGCCATGGCGCCCAGAGCTGTTGCATGTCCTCTCCTTTCACGGTCTCGCCCGAGTGTGTGTCCGTTCTTGTGCGCACGAGTGCGGGCGGGCGTGTCATGGTCGATTGTATCGCCGATGGCAGGCGCCGTGCGGCGCGTACTTCTCCTGAAATTGGGCGTGAAACGTGTTGGAGGTGTGGCATTGCGGGTAATATTCGAGAAACACGCGCCGATATCACCCCTCCGGACGGAGCAGCAAAGCAGGGAGGATAGTATTAGGACAGGTCAATCCAACGAGAACGACCCGGTGGTCGCGGTCAGAGAACTGCACGAGCAGCTGGGTCGGCCCGATACCGAACTCGTCGTCTTCTTCTGCTCCGTAGATTATGATTTGGACGTTATCGCCCACGAGATCAACCGTGTTTTCGCCGGGGTGACGGTGGTCGGCTGCACCACCGCGGGGGAGATCGGACCATTGGGCTATCTCGATGGCGGCCTGTCCGGCTTCAGCCTTCCCTCCAGCAACTTCACGGCTGTGGCGGGTCGCGTCGATGATCTGCGGCATTTCACGTCAAGACAGGGTGAAGCTCTCGTACATTCTCTGCTGAGCCGATTGGAGGCTCAGCTCTTAGACGATGTCGAGAGAGGCACGTTCGCCTTCGTCATGATCGACGGTCTTTCGAGCCGTGAGGAGTCGGTGGCCCGTGCCTTCCAGCATGCGCTCGGCCGGATTCCGTCCATGGGAGGGTCGGCCGGCGATGGGGGCCGTTACAGGCACACTCATGTGTTCAGCGAGGGGAGCTTTCACGAGGACAGTGCGGTCCTGGTGCTGGCCACCACCTCGCTCCCGTTCGTCACCTTCTCCACACTGCACTTCGCCGGCACCGATCGGCGCGCGGTGGTCACGGAGGCGGATCCTGAGACCCGCACGGTGTTCGAGATCGATGCCCTCCCGGCCGCCGAGGGGTATGCGCGGCTGTTCGGGGTGGATCCCAGCGAGTTGGGCCCCTCGTTCTTCGCCGCCCACCCGCTTGTGGTGCGCATCGGCTCGGCAGACTACGCGCGCGCGGTGCAGAGTGTCGGCGCGAACGGGAGCCTTACCTTTTTTGGAGCCATCGCGAAGGGCGTGGTCTTGCGGACGGCCCAAAGGGAGGACCTGGTCGCCGACCTGGAAGGCGCGTTCGAGTGCGTGCGGCACAAACTGGGCTTGCCCAGCATGGTCATCGCGTGCGACTGCATCCTTCGGAGCCTCGAGATCGAGCAGTCGGGGCTCAGGGAGCAGGTCGGAGAGGTCTTCCGCCGCTATAACGCGGTTGGTTTCGCCACCTATGGCGAGCAACTTCACGGCCTTCACGTCAACCAGACCTTCACCGGGATCGCGTTCGGCCGGCCGGAGGCGGGATGACGACGGCCGGCTCCGGCAAGAGGCCGCTCGAGAGCAAGATCTCCACCGAGGAGCGTCTCCGCGCCGAGATCGCTCGTCTTGAGAAGATCGTGCAGGTGCTCATGGACAGAGCCGAGCGCACCGTCGACCAGGACATGTCGGAGTATCAGCTGTTCGAGGGGACTCTCATGGTGGGTGACCTGATCCGACGGCGGACCGACGAACTCGGGCGTGCGCTGGAACGGAATGAGAAGATCACCCGGACCCTCAGAGAGTCGGAAGCGAGGTTCCGCGGTCTGGCCGAGCAGTCGCTCGCCGGGATCGCCATCGTGGAGGCCGGCTACTTCACGTATATGAACCTTCGCTTCGCGGAGACCTTCGGGTACGAGCGCGACGAACTCCTTACCCTGCCTCTCATGGAGACCGTCTCGGCGGGCAGTTGGGCCGCTGTGATAGAACACGTCCGTAGGCGCTTGGCCGATGAGCCGGTCGAGACCGTGCTGGGCTACAAGGGCAAGAAGAAAGATGGCTCCAAGATCGACCTGGAGCTTTCTTGCTCTCGCATGGAGCCGGCGGTGAGGGAGGCGGTCACCCTGGTCGTGACCGACGTCACCTTGCGTAGGCAGGCCGAACGAAAGGTCCAGGCGCTCAACCGGCGCCTTGCCAGGCAGGCCATCCGGGACCCCTTGACGGGTCTGTACAACCGGCGTTTCATGGAAGAGTCAATCACGCGTGAACTGGCACGGGCGGCCAGGAGCGGCTACCCGGTGAGCCTGGTGATGTGTGACATCGACCACTTCAAGTCCATCAACGATGACTACGGCCATCAAGCGGGCGACCGTGTTCTGAGAGCCGTGAGCAAGCTCCTGAAGCAACGTTGCCGGAGCAGCGACATCCCTTGTCGTTTCGGCGGCGAGGAATTCTTGCTGGTGTTCCCCGACATGCCGGGCGATATCGCGAAAGAATGGGCAGAGCAGACGCGCGCTGCGGTGGAAGCGATGGCGATCAAGCATCAAGGGAAGACGTTGAGAGTGACGGCCTCATTCGGAGTGGCCGTCTATCCCACGCATGGGACGACTTCTCAGCAGGTCATGTCGGCGGCGGACGACGCCCAATATGCCGCCAAGACCGCGGGGAGGAACCAGGTCAAGGGCGCCCCGGTGTTGGCCCTGTTCGATTGAGACGGGGCGGTGCCTGGTCGGGCGCCCCTACTCGCCCAGGGCGCGTTTGACGGCGGCCAAGAACGTGTCGGGCGTGGGCGGCTTCTGTAAGAAAGCGTCCGCTCCGGCTGCCAAGACCTCCTGCTCCATAGATTCCTCGCTCGCAGTGAGCACTATCACGGGCGTGCATGACAAGGATCCGAGCGTTCTCATAGTCCGGAGCACCTGAAGGCCATGCCCCCCCGGCAATCCCATGTCGAGAATGATCAGGTCGGGCATTTCCCTTCGGGCGATGGTCGACGCCGTAGAGGCGTCCATGGCGGCAACTGTCTCGTATCCGTGTCTACGCAGGAGCTGGCTCAGGGCCAGGACAGTCACCTGGTCATCGTCGACTATCATCACCTTCCGGCGATTCATCGGCCCCCTCCTATAATCACTGGACATGATAACCCACTATAGCCCAGAGGCGTTCGCGGTGGCCCGCGCATCCACGTCAGGAGTGGCCTGCAAGCCGTTGATATCGCTCTGGGGTGGAGGCTGCCGGCTTTTTCTGGACGACTCCACCACCTGCTACGGGGATATGCAGGCCGCCTTCCACCCGCATGCGCTGGATCCCTACAGGCTGTAGACCTCTTTGCCCAATGTGTTCACCCAGTTCTGGGTCAGGATCTTCTGGGCTTCCTCGGTCCTGTCCACACCCAGGATGACGATGGCGTTGTTGTTGATCCTTCCCAGGTGAGGATAGAGATAGTGGACGTTTATGCCGGCCGCCTTCAGCGGCTTCAGCATGGCGTTCATACCGCCCGGGTGGTCCGGCGTCTCCACGGCGAGCACGTCGGTCTCCTTGGGATGATACCCGCTGCCCGTGAGGATGTTGATCGCCTTGGCCGGGTCGTCGACCACGAAGCGCACCGTGCTGATGTCGGAGGTGTCGGCCACCGAGATGGCCCTGATGTTGACGCCTTCCCGCCCCAGGATCTCGCTGACGGTGGAGAGGGTCCCGGGCACGTTGTCGAGGCTGACAGATAGTTGCCTAATGACCATTGGCGTGATCCTTTGCGTATTCGTAGCCCAGCGCCAGCGCTTCGCGGTTCACCTTGAGGAGTCTGGCCTTACCCTCGCCGAGGATCCCGGCGAGGTTCTCCAGCATGCCGTCGTAGGAGATCATGTTGCTCGCCCGGATGAGCGCTCCCAGCATGACCATGTTGGCCACCTTGATGGTGCCTAGCTTCTCGGCCAGTCCGCTGGTGGGGATGGCGAAGATTTCGATGTCGCTGCGGGCCGACTCGGTGCTCACGATGGACGAGTTGGCCAAGAGCAGTCCTCCGGCTTGGAGGGTGCCTTGGAAGCGGGCGAAAGAGGGCTGGTTCATGGCCACGACGAACTCCGGCTCTGAGGCTACCGGGGAGGCGATCTCCTCGTCGGACACCACCACGGTGCAGTTGGCCGTGCCGCCCCGGACCTCGACGCCGTAGCTGGGATAGTACGTGACGTACTTGCCCTGGAGCATGGCCGCCGTCGCGAGCGTGGTGCCCATGGAGAGGACGCCTTGGCCGCCGAATCCAGAGAATATCGTGCTTACGAGCATGTCACGTCCTTCGCGCCGCCCCGGGTGGCGGCCGTGACATCCTTCGCGCCCCCCGTGGGCTTGGTGCCGTCCTTGGTCACGCCCAGCGGGAACTGCTTGACCATGACCTCGTCGATCCAACTGCAGGCGTCGAGCGGGCCCATCTTCCAGTTGACGGGGCAGGGGGAGAGGATCTCGACGAGAGAGAAGCCCCGCCCGTCGAGCTGGCACTGAAAGGCCTTGGCGATAGCCTTCTTGGTCTTCCTGACGGCGGCCGGCCTGTTGACGGCCGTCCGCTCCAGATAGGCCGCGCCGTCGAGGGTCGCGAACACCTCGCAGACGCGGACGGGGTGGCCGGCCACGCAGGAGTCCCGGCCGACCGGGGTGGTAGTGGTGATCTGCTCCAGGAGGGTGGTCGGGGCCATCTGGCCGCCGGTCATGCCGTACACCCCGTTGTTGACGAAGATCACCGTGATGTTCTCACCTCGGTTGGCGGCGTGGAAGCCTTCGGCGGTGCCGATGGCGGCGAGGTCGCCGTCGCCTTGGTAAGAGAAGACCAGGTTCTCGGGCCTCACCCTCTTGATGCCCGTGGCGACGGCGGCGCCGCGCCCGTGGGCCGATTCGATGACGTCGATCTCGAAGTAGTTGTAGAGGAGCATGCCGCACCCGGCGGGAGCCACGCAGATGGCCTCGCCGCCCAGCCCCATCTCCTCCAGGACTTCCACGATCAGACGGTTGATGATGCCGTGGCCGCATCCGGGACAGTAGTGGAAGTGGGCTTCTTTCAGCAGCTTGGGTCGCTCGTAGACCGTCTTCATCGTTTCTCTTCCTTTGCCGCAGAGTCGCGGGATCGCGCCTGGTAGTAGTGGCGGGCCACGATGCGGGAAAGCTCCACAGGCATGGGGATCACGCCTCCAGGACGGCCGTAGAAATGCACGTGGGCCTCTCCTTCGAGCGCCAGCTTCACGTCGTCCACCATCTGGCCGGCGCTCATCTCGAAAACGAAGAAGTCACGCACAGTCTTCGCCATCTCCCGCAGCGCCTTGGCCGGGAAGGGCCAGAGCGTCACGGGGCGAAGCAGACCCACCTTGAGGCCTTCCTCCCGCAGCCGTCTTATGGCGCCCTTGGCGATGCGGGCTCCCATCCCGTAGGCCACCACGACCATCTCGGCGTCATCAGCGAGGTAGGTCTCGTAGCGGACCTCGTTCTGCTCCATCAGCTGGAATTTGCGGAAAAGCTTCCAGTTGTGCTCTTCCTGGAGTTTAGTGTCGAAGATGAGCGAATGGATGGTCCGGGCGGGCCGGTCCTTGGCGCCGGTGAGGATGTAGGGCTTGTCGTAATCGGCGGGGCGCGCGAGACCGTCGAAATCCACCGGCTCCATCATCTGGCCCAGCATGCCGTCGCCCAGGATGAGCAGGGGGTTGCGATACTTGTCGGCGAGGTCGAAGGCCAGGGGTACGACCTCGGTCAGCTCCTGCACCGACGCGGGAGCGAGCACGATGGTCTTGTAGTCGCCGTGGCCACCGCCGCGGGTAGACTGGAAGTAGTCGGACTGTGAGGCAGAGATGTTGCCCATGCCCGGGCCGCCGCGCGCCACATTGACGATGACGGCCGGTAACTCGTCGGCCGCCAGGTAGCTGATGCCTTCCTGCTTCAGGCTGATCCCGGGTCCGCTCGACGACGTCATAGCCCGAGCGCCGGCCGCGGCCGCGCCAAGCACCATATTGATGGCGGCTATCTCGCTTTCCGACTGGATGAAGCACAG
This sequence comes from Actinomycetota bacterium, assembly GCA_012523095.1. Lineage (GTDB taxonomy): Bacteria > Actinomycetota > Thermoleophilia > RBG-16-64-13 > RBG-16-64-13 > RBG-16-64-13. The sequence goes on from JAAYJE010000001.1 coordinate 6,578, forward strand.
TCCCAGCTCGCCCATGCGCTTGGCCATGTACTCGGTGAGCTCGTTCTGCGGGGTGATGGGGTAGCCGAAGTAGTGGGTGCACCCGGACAGGACCGCCGCCTCGCCCAGGGCGGCGTTGCCGCTCATGAGTTGTCTCATGGGCAGGTCACCTTGGCCGCGACGGCCGCGGTAGCCTGGTGCGAGTCTGCCGTGACCGCTGCGGCGATCTCCGGCGCGTCGGCTGCGACGGTGGCCGCGCTACGCCGGCCTGCCGCCGCGTCGGCGATAGACACGGTGATGGCCACGTCCGGACACATGACGGCGCAGTTGCCGCAACCGGTGCATGTGTCGTCGGCGACGAAGGTGGCGACGAAATACCCTTTAAGGTTCAATCCCTCGGAAAGGTGGATGCATTCTTTGGGGCAGACGTCTACGCAGAGGCAGCAGCCTTTGCAGCGTTCTTTGTCGATCTGGATCCGGCCTTTCAACTGCACGTCCTCGTCCGGTGTCGTCGTCGCGGCGTATAGGATAGCGTACCAGGGCGTCTTGCCGGAACCGGCTTCTGTTGGGCGCCGTCGATGCCGTCATTTGTCCATGCCGTTGGCGCAACCTTGTGCTCCTGACTGAGCCGGCGTGATTCTGCGCTAACCTATGCCCTGTCGCGGGCCTCAGTAGACGCGCTTAGGGACGTGGACCCCTAAGTCTTGCTCCCTTGCATCTGCAGGACCCGTCGGACGAGAAGCGTAAGTCTCTTAGGAGCATGGCAGAATAGGAGAGATGGTGTTCGGTGACGACCACAATGATCAGATGTACCACCGACGGCTGGTGGCGCTGGTCCTCTTGGCCCTACTTTTCGTCGCCCTCCTTCCCGGCTTCGCGCACGCCACGACCCCGGCTATCGAGAAGGCTAAGAAAGAGGCTCAGGAGCTCCTTGCGCTGCTCGACCAGATGAACCAGGAGCTGGGCGCGGCCACCGAGGAGTACAACTACGCCAACCAGCAGCTAAAAGACACCCAAGCTGCGGTGAAGAAGACCGGTCGGGAACTCAAACAGGCGCAGACCGACCTGGCCTTCGCTCAGGGTGCGCTCGATGTGCGCCTCGTCGGCATGTACAAAGCGGGGAAGACCGACCTGCTGAGCGTGTTGCTCGATGCGACCAGTTTTACCGAGTTGATCAGCCGCCTCGACCAGTTCGAGCGTCTCGGCCGCCGGGATGCCACCCTCATCGACCAGGTGAAGGCCTATCGTGATCAGGAATCGGAGCGGAAGGCTCAGCTCGAGTCGCAGATGGAGCAACAGAAGGTCTACGCGGAGCAGGCTGAGGCGGCGAGGCATAAGATACTGGATCAGGTCGCCAAGCAGAACAAGGCCTTAGCGGGCAAAGAGGCGCAGATCGCGAAGTTGAAGAAGGAGGAGGCGGCCCGCCAGGCCAAGTTGGCTGCGGAGGCCCGGGCCCGCAAGGCCTTCCTGGCCTCTCGACC
>JAAYJE010000035.1 GCA_012523095.1 Actinomycetota bacterium
AGACGATGGGGACCGCGCCCCTCAGACCCGCCCAGGAGATGAACGTCCGGTTCTTGAGACCCAACTTCATCCCGATGGTACCCAGCCACACTGCCACGGGGCGGGCAAAGAGGGTCAGCACGAGGAATAACGCCACGCCCTTCGGCCAAAGAGTGATCCATTGTCGCGGAGATATCAGTAGCCCCATCAGCACGAACATGCTTATGTCGGCGATAGTAGAGAGGGCCGAGGAGAAACTGGCCACCCCCTGTTTGTGGACAAAGGGGCGGTTGCCAATCACGTACCCGGCGACGAATACCGCCAGCATCCCGCTGGTCTGAGCCTGTTCGGCCAGGCTGTACACCATAAGGACAACGCCCAGCAGCAAGACGTAGTAGTGGCCGCGGTCGCGAGGCCCCAGCCGGTTGAACAGCCAGAGCGCCGCCAAGGCCAGCAGCCAGCCTATGGCGATCCCACCCGCCGACTTCCAGATGAACGACAGTACCACCGTGTACCAGTGGCCGGTTCCAGAAGTGAAAGCTCCGACGACCGTAACGGTGAGTAGTATTGCCATGGGGTCGTTGGCGGCGCTTTCGATCTCCAGTGTCGACGAGAGTTTGCGAGGGATTCGCTGCCGGCGCAGGATCGAGAATGTAGCGGCCGCATCGGTGGAGGAGATGATGACGGAGAGAAGCATCGCCTGCTCGAAGGGCCAACCCAGTACTCCCCAGAGGAAGACGAAGGTGGCCGCGGCTGTCAGCACCACGCCCCATATTGCCAAGCCTCCCGCCACAAGGGCGACCGATCGGAACTCCTCTCGGCGCGTGCTGAATCCTCCATAGAACAGGATGAAGGCAAGGGCAATGTTGGCCGCCTGGTGGGTGAGGGCTACGTCGCTGAAATCCCACACCCCAAGTACGTCGCTGCCGAAGATGATCCCGGCCCCGAGGGCCACCAAGATGACGGGGACGCTCCAGCGGTCCAGCACGGCGGATACGAGCACCACCACAACCAAGAGCCCTGCGGTGAGAATGTAGAGTTCGTTCATTCGGAGCGGGCACCGCCGTCACAGATCCGTGTTGACCGGGAACGCAGTATAAGCTACGCACCGGCGCGGCCGCCAACAGTCTACTGAAGAGACGGGGTTTCGGTCCGACGGCGGTGGCCTGTCCGGAGTGCCCTGTCCGTCTAGCGTCAGGGAGTTTGCCACCAGGATGGCACCGGGTAGCCCTGCCGATGGCCAACCGCTGCCTTCGCCGCAGTTGACGACGAAACTAAGAGGCTGCTAGAGCTTCTTCCCGCACCCGCGGCAGTACTGCGAACCTGGGGCCACGCCCGCACCGCACTGAGGACAGAAGCCGGGAGCGGACGACGGCTGCGCGGTCGAGACTGCCGGGGGCACCTGCTTTCCGGCTCGCGATCTACCCAGCAGATATAGGAACGCGCCGGCACCGGCCGCAGCCACGATTGCCAGTGCGATGATCAGAGCAAGGATGCCGCCGGACAGTCCTTGGGACGTTGCCTCTCCGGCCGTCACCGGTTCAGCGCCCCCGCCCGCGCCGGATCCACCATCCCCGCCGCTCGCGCCGCCGGTCCCGCTGCCTGCCGCGGCGGTGGCCTCAGTGCCGCCCGGGGCGGTGCTTGTGGTGCTTTCGTCCGGTGTGACCGTGGTCGGCGTCCCGGCCACTATCGCCTCGTCACTGCGCCAGATGTCGAGGCCCTTCTCCATGTCGTGGCTCACGTAGAGGCAGTGACCGTCGAAGACATGCAGGCCCGGCCCGATAGTGAAGTAGCCCCTGGGTGGTTCATGGAAGATCATCTTCCATTCTTGCCCGTCCTCGGACTGCCAGAGTCGACTACCGTCCCGGTAGTCGACGGCCTGGAGATACAGCTTGCCTCCCCATACCGAGGCATCGCCCATGTAGCTGGTGCTCCTGCCGAAGCCGTCCTTACCCACCTGGATCCAGTCGCTGCCGTCGGCGGACGTCCACAGTTGGAATCCCTGGGTTGTGAAACGCTCCGTGGAGCTGCCCGGCACAAAGAGACGCGGCTCCTCGTTCTGGGTGGACAGGTAGAGACGTCCTTCGAACTCGACCAGATCTGCTCCCATGTTCCTGTGCTCGCCCGCCCCGAAACCATCCTCGACCACCTGCTCCCAGGTGGTGCCGTCGCCGGAACGGAAGAGATCGAAGCCGGCCGCCCAGTTGGAGTAAGTACCCACCACATAGAGCTGATCCTTGTAGACGAGCCAGGGGTGAAAAGCATGACGCTGAGCGAGCCCGAGACCTCCGTCGGCGACCTGCTCCCACTGCAGGCCGTCGGCCGTCCTCCAGATCTCACCTCCCGTAGTCGAATTGTGGCCGCCTACGTAGAGTTTGCCTCCCAGGAGGGGACCCGGGTCTTCCGGCCGGGAGGATCTGACCACGCCGGTGTTGCCGGGAACACACAGCCCATCGACCGGCACCTGCCGGAACGAGCTGCCGTCCTCCGAAGCCCAGATCTGAACACCGGTATCGGGATTCTGTACGGCCAGGACGAGTCGTCCGTCGAGCACCATGGGAACAGCAGCGCGGTTCTTCGGATC
>JAAYJE010000036.1 GCA_012523095.1 Actinomycetota bacterium
CCACGTCCCCCAGGAATGACCAGGTCATGGGGCTCAGCCGACGATGGGGTGGGTTGGTACTCATGTCGCTCCTGTCCGGGTGGGGAAGCGTCTCGCAGGCGGTCGAGTTCGGTCCGGGTGGAGACCACCTGGATGCCCCACTCGTGGGCACACTCGATCTCCCGGATAACCCCGGTGGCGCGGCTGCCGTCGGCCCGGGTGGTGCGCATCACGTACAGGGCCGCGCGCGGCCTCCCTTCTAGGAGCCGCAGAAGGTCCAGGGCGCGGCCGTGGTAGAGGTCGAGTGCTATCGGGTGCGGGCTCATGAGTCCCTCAAGGAAGTCGGCGGCCGGGTTGATCGGGCAGTAGTGGTCCTCCATGAGCTCGCGCGAGAGCCGCGAGATGGCGGCCACGTTCGCGAGGTACTCAGACGGCAAGCCGGTTATCGGGGCCGCGATGTAGACCCAGAAGGGTTCGCTCACGCCACCACCTCCACGTGCGAGGCCCCATCGGGGTCCCTGCTCACCACGACCTGGGACGGCATGGCGTCCTTGAGGTCTTCGTAGTGGGTGAGCAGGAGGATCAGGCCGAAGGTCTCGCTCATGCGCTCGAGGATCCGGACCAGGTGTTGCCGGCCATCGAGGTCTAGGCCCTCGGGTTCGTCCAGCACGAGGGTCTCGACGCGCGCGCCGGCGCGGTGCGCCAGGAGGGTGGCGAGGCCCAGCCGCATGGCAGATGCCACCCGGTATTGCTCCCCGCCCGAGAATGTCTCGTAGGGCCGCCAGTCATCGCCGTCGTAGACCATGATTTCGAGGCTGTCGCGACTACCGTCGCGGGTCTCCTTCTCACTCTCAAACCGGATGGCCAGCCCGCCGTCGTAGAGGCCCAGGAGTTCGTTCACCTCGCGTTCGAGGGCCAGGAGCACGTTCCCCACGATGAGGGCCGGTACTCCCCATTTGGAGAACGCCCGGCGCAGGAGTTCCGCATCGGCCTGGTCGGTCTCCAGCTCCTTGGCGCGCACTTTAGCCTCAGCAAGTTCGTCCCGCTTCGGCCCCAGGAGCGCGACGGCCTCCTCGTGGCGGGCGAGGTCCTTCTCCGCATCGGTCAGGGACTGGCGGTGCCACTCCAGGGAGCGCTCCCTGTCCTTGAGCGCCGCGTCGGCCCTACGCCACGCCTCCCGTAGGTCTTCGGCTCCCTCGAGCGTCTTCTTCGCCTCCAGGATGGCCTCGAGGCGTGCCTGGTCGTCGATGTCCCTTGTGACGGCGGACACCTCGAGGTCGATGGCTGCGGTCCGCTCTTCGGCCGCTGCGATGGTGGCCAGCTTGGCCGGGATCTCGTTCAGTTCCTCGAGGAGCCCCTTGAGGTGGCGTTCCCTGGCGAGGTCGTGGGCGAGCGGGGGCAGCGCAGCGATCGCTTCCTCGAGGCGGTCCACCTCGCGCTTCTGTTCGGCCAGCTTCTCGCGGAGCGCTTCGACTTCGCACAGCAGGGTGTCCCGGCGCCGGGTGACGTTCTCAAGTTCGTCTTCGAGTTGGGCGAGGGTCTGGGCGAGGGCCTCGTTGGCGATCGGCTGGCCGCAACGGTCGCAGACCGGTAGCTCGGCTCCCCTGATGGCGCAGACCCGGTCGTTCAGGTCCGCGGCCTGTGCCTGCAGCCTCTTGTGTTCGGCCGCCTTAGGTTTGCCCTGCTGGGACGTGTCCAGCATGGCCTCCTTGGCAGCCCGAAGGTCGGCCTCGAGACCGGCCCGCTGCTGCCGCGTCTGGGCATCGGCCCTCTCTGCCTCGGCCAAGCCCGCGAGCTCCGCCTCCATGGAGGTGCGGGTGGCTTGCCGCTCGAGGAGCGAGTCCTTGATGACGATCCGGCCCATCAGGGTCTTGCGTTCTGCCGTGAGGGCGTCGCGCCGCGCGGCCAGGTCCTTCAGTTGGCCCTCGAGATGGTCGCGGTGCCGACGCAGGTCATCGGTGTCCGGCACGGCCACCTTGGCCTCCTCGGCCTGCTGGCGGGCCTGTGCCACGACCTCTTGCTCAGACTCCAGGTCGCGCTGGGCTTGCTTGAGCCCCATCTGGGCCAATGCCAGTTGCTCTTCGCGGGCCGCCAGGGCCGTGACGTCGGTCTCGAGGTGTTCGATGTCGCGTCGGATATCCTGCAGGTCAGCCTTGGTCTGGTCGGCCTGCTGTTTCCAGTAACGCTCAAGGGGGCCGTATTGGTCGTCGAGCTTCAGGATGGTGCCAAAGGCCTCGAGGCGTTGTGCCGGCCGGAGCGCGAAGAAGCTCCCGGCGTCGCCCTGGCTCACGATGCTGGTCAGAAGCAGGATGTCCTCATCGACGGCCAGGATTGCGGCAATCCGTTGGTCGGTCTCCCGGGCGCCCGTGCCTTCGGCCACCCATAGGCCGCTCTCCTCGCGCGCCAGCTCCACCGTGGACTTCCCGCTGTTACGGTTGGAGCGGGTGCGGGTGATACGGTAGCGCTCAGTCCCCATGGTGAACGTGAGGGCCACCCGGCATTCCTCCGCTCCCCGGCGGATGAAGGAGTCCAGGTTCCGGATCCCTCGTGCGCCGGTGAGGGCATACACGATGGCCTCCGGGATCGTGGACTTCCCCGCCCCGTTGGGCCCGACGACGCTGGCCAGCCGGACGCCGGCCAGGTCGATCTCCTGCTCGTGGTAGCTCTTGAAGTCGTGCAGGCTGATGTGCTCGATTCTCATCGGGCCACCGCGACTTCCCGCTCGAGCTGGGTGATGGCGTTCTCCAGGTCTTGCACCTGGTCCTCCAGTTCCTTCACCCGCTCTTCGAGCCGTTCGTTTTCGTCTTCCAGGTCATCCATGCGGTCGGCGTACTCGTCGATCTGCTGGTCCACCTGGCGGCTGTACTGGCGCAGCATGGTTCCGGTGAGTTGTGTCATCTCAAGACCTCCTCTCGTGAGCGCACGACCTTGGGGTCGAGGCGCTCCCGCTGTGCTGGGTCCAGGCCCTGGAGGTCCGCGTATGCGGCCCACCCGGTCAGGATGTCGGTGTCCTCCGAGATGGCGTCCGATGACTCCGTGACGGTGTGGACGATGTTCGCTTCGGGGCCCTTGACCTTGACCGCGCCGGCGGCCAAGAGAGCGCGCCGGATGGCGTTGTTGTCGATCGTGCGCGCCACCTCGGGGGTGGCGGTGTAGCGGACCCGGACCACGGCGCCCCGCACGCATTGATCACCGACGCCTTGCCAGCCCTCCGGCATATCCGTCACGAAGTCGGTCAGGTCGATGTCCACGAACGGCCGCGGGTCTGACGAGCGCCACTCCCA
>JAAYJE010000037.1 GCA_012523095.1 Actinomycetota bacterium
TATAGCCCAGGTTCTGACGGAGGTTCACATCGTCCGGGTCGTTCACATCGTGTCGACCCCCGCCCGGGAGAAAGGTGTCATACGAGTCCATGAAGAGCAGGTTCTCGCCCTGTGTGAATCCTTTCCAGGCCCAAGCCCGGTTGCCGCCGATTCCGACCAGATGGTCGGTGTCGGTCACCACCACTTTCCGTCCGTCGGCTATCGGGGGATAGTCCAGGCTCACTCCGTAGGGCGAATTCGGCGAGATCCACTCCGCGGGACTGCTGAGAAGCTGAGAGTTGTCGCCGTCCGGCCAGGGAACCGTCATCCCCACCGGATGCTGTTTGGGCTTGTTCTTCTCATACTCGTGGATCAGGTCGATCATGTGGTACTGCCAGTTGACCGTCCCCGACCCGCCGTTGCTCTCGTTGGCGATCTCGAAGAGTACGTTGTCAAGGTCGTTCACGGTGTCGATGACCTTCTTCACATAGGCTTCCTGGTATGCGGTGTAGGCCGGTAGAACGGCCGGGTCGGGGCTTGACAGCCGCTGGGTCTCATCTCCGCTGCCGTCTCCATCCGGGTCGCCATCGACGCCGTTGATGTTGTTGCGAGCGTTGAACGGATGCCCCAGCCAGGGGTTGGTGACGTCGTCCTCCCCTTTCGGGTAGGAGACGCTCCAGCCATTGAAGAGCATCACCGAGACATAGATGCCCCGCTCACCTGCCGCGATGACCCGCTCCCGCAACCGGTCGAAGTAGGTCTGATCGAACTTGGTCAGGTCGAACTTGGGCTTACCATCGAGGGCGGCGCCGGGCCCCGTCCGTTGGTAAGGAGAGGGCGCCAGATAGAACGCTTCCTTCGCATTCACGAACCCCTTGGTCTGCTCCCAGGTCCACAAGCGGAAGAAGTTGAGGTGATAAGCCTCGAGGAAGTCAAGCCACTGGTCGTAGTCGAAAGCGGGAGGTGGATCGCTCGGGCCCATGTCCTGGAGATTGAACCAGGTGTGTGAACCGCACAAGTAGACGGCCCGGCCGCTCTCAGCAGTGAAATACCGTGGATTGACCGAGCTCACGCGTAACGGTCCGTCCGTCAAGGTCGTTGCTGCCTGAGTGGAGAGGTCCGTTGAAGAGCGCTGCGTGGTGAGGTCGGTGACCGCGGGCGGCCGTGAAGATGCCTGACCCGCACCGTGACAGCCGGCCACGGAGAAGATGACTATCAAGAACACGACTATCGGACCGGCGCCCGCTATGGAGGTCTTCATCACAGTCTCCGATCGCTTCATCCTCTCTTCCTGAACACGGGCTTCACCGGCCTACTTTCGAGGTAACGGTCGATCCCCTCCTCCAGGGCTCGTTTGTAGACCTCGAGCGCCCGGCCCACGACCTCGACAGTCCGGTCGATGTCGGCATCAGAATGCGCATAGTTGACCACGAAGGAGGGAGCGAGAACACCGCGTGCGATCGTCTCCTGCAGAAAGAGAGTCCTGAACGGTTGCGAAGGCGTCCCTTGTTGATCCCGTGTGAAGTAGACCAAGTTGCACGGGCGACCGATCAAGCCGAAATGATCACGTATACCCAGATCGTCTACTACCCGCTGGACGCCTGCCGTCAAACGCCTGCCTCGCTGCCACAGACCCTCGATCACCGGCTCCGCTTTGTACATCCGGATCACTTCCCTTGCCGCCGACAGGCACGGGAGTTCCGCCCCATGGGTGAGCGAGAGGGCGAACACCCGGTCTCGGTCGTGCTGGTAACCGGCGAGCTCCATGATCTCCCGCCTGCCCGTGAGGGCCGACACCGAGAAGCCGTTCCCGAGACCCTTGCCGAAGGCGGACAGGTCCGCCTTGATCCCGTGAAATGCCTGGCCGCCGCCGACATGCCACCGGAACCCGCAGATCATCTCGTCGAGCACGAACACCGCGCCGTTGGAGTGGCAGACGTCCTTCACGCTTTCGAGGAACCCCGGAGCCGGTGGTATCTCCTTCTCGGGCTCCATGAACACACAGGCGATCTGCCCCGGATACCTGCTGAAGAGATCCCGTAGCGAGGCGATATCGTTGTATTTGAAGGTGAGGGTCAGCTCGGCGACCGCTTCGGGGATCCCTGCGTTCATGGCTGTGGTCCCGATGAACCAGTCGTCCACCGAGAAGAACGGGTGGTCGCTACATATGGCCACTCGGTCCCGTCCTGTGAACGCGCGGGCCAGTCGTAGAGCGGCGTTGGTGGTGTCGGAGCCGTTCTTGCCGAACTTGACCATCTCCGCGCCGGAGATCACGCCCTGCAGTTCCTCCGCCACCTCGAGTTCCAACGGAGAAGGACGGACGAAATTGTTGCCGAGGCTCATCTGCGCGGCCGCCGCCGTCACGATCTCGGGACGTGCATGTCCCAGAGTCACGGAACGCAGTCCCGAGCCGAACTCTATGTACTCGTTCCCGTCTACGTCCCACACCCGACACCCCTCGCCTCTCACGATGTACGGCGCCAGATGCTCGGGATACTGGTCGTCTCCTTTGGCATAGGTATGCGCTCCTCCAGGGATGACCGTCTGGAAGCGGCTTCGCAACTTCTGAGACCCCGCGGTGTCTATCGTAGGCGTCACGAGATGAGGCCGTTCTTGGCCTCCCGCCATACCTGCCA
>JAAYJE010000038.1 GCA_012523095.1 Actinomycetota bacterium
CAGAGCAACTCGCGCGCGCCGGTGTTGTCGGCGACCTTCAGTCTTGTCTCCACCTGTATCATCGTTCTTCACCCATCCCCACGGCCGGCCTAGACGGCCCGCTCGAGCACCTTGATCAGGCGCCAGGTCTTGTCTCGGGAAAGCGGCCGGCATTCGCGCACCAGCACGGTGTCCCCGACCCGAGCCTCGTTATTCTCGTCGTGAGCCTTCATGCGAGAGGTCCTACGGACCACCTTGCCATACCGGGCGTGCGGCCTTTGTGCGCTGACCTGCACGACGATGGTCTTGTCCATCTGATCGGAGACCACGACGCCCTGCCGCTCCCGTTGCCTTGTCGCTCGCTCCTCAGCCATCACAGCTCCCTCGCCCGTTCTCTTGCAGATTGCACCGTCATGATCCTGGCGATGTCCCGACGCACCTGGCGGAGACGGCTGGTGTTCTCCAGCTGGCCGGCGGCGTGCTGGAACCGCAGATTGAACAGCTCCTCACGCGACTGCTTGAGACGCTGGGTCAATTCCTCGTCGGCGAGTTCGACTATATCCTTAGCCTTCAATGCCCCCGTCCTCCCTGGTCGCGAATCTGCATTTGACAGGAAGTTTGTGCGCGGCCACGCGGATGGCCTCCTTGGCCAGCTCCTCAGAGACGCCCGCCAGCTCGAACATCACTCGTCCCGGTCTGACCACGGCCACCCATTGGTCGGGCGATCCCTTGCCGGAGCCCATCCGGGTCTCGGCCGGCTTCTTCGTGATGGGCTTGTCGGGGAAGATGTTGATCCACACCTTCCCACCCCGCTTGATCTTGCGGGTCATGGCGATACGAGCGGCCTCTATCTGCCGGCTGGTGATCCAGCCCGGCTCGAGCGCCTGCAGACCATATTCACCAAAGTGAACCGTCGTCTGGCCTTTGGCACTGCCCGCCATACGGCCTCGGTGCTGCTTGCGGTGTTTGACCCGTTTTGGTAGTAACATCTTCTATCCTCGTCTCAACCGACGGAGACCACTGAAGGTCACCCTATGCGGTTCTCTGTCTGTACGCGGGTTCCCTGATCGAACCCCTCAGGCATGATCTCGCCCTTGTTTATCCACACCTTCACACCGATCTTGCCGAACGTGGTGGCGGCCTCGCAGAAGCCGTAGTCGATGTCGGCCCGCAGGGTGTGCAGGGGCACGCGTCCCTCGCTGTAGCCCTCAACGCGCGCCATTTCGGCCCCGCCCAGACGGCCTCCGGACCTCACCTTGATACCCATGGCCCCAGAGCGCATGGCCGAGGTGATGGCCCGCTTCATGGCTCGGCGGAAACTCACCCGGTTCGCGAGCTGTTCGGCGATGGACTGAGCGACCAGGTTGGCGTCCAGTTCCGGTCTCTTGATCTCGATGATGTTGACATGGACGGTCTTACCGGTCATGTCGTGGAGTTCACGCCGCAGCGCATCCACCTCAGAGCCCGACTTGCCGATCACGATACCCGGTCGAGCTGTATGGATGTCGACCACCAGCTTGTTCGTGTCCTTGCGGATCACGATGGACGAGAGGCCGGCATGGCCCATCCGCCGCTGGATATGTCTGCGGATGGCCAGGTCCTCGTGGAGGAAGTCGGCGAACTGCCTCTCAGTGAACCAGTGGGCCTTCCAGTCGTGGATGATGCCGAGCCGCATGCCTCCGGGATGAACTTTCTGACCCACCTACTACGACTCCTTTTTCTCGTCGACGCACACAGTGATGTGACTCGTCCGCTTGCGGATCCGGCTGGCCCGCCCCATCGCCCGCGGCCGGAACCGCTTGAGGGTGGGGCCTCCGTTCGCATAGGCCTGGACGACGTAGAGATCGTCGGCATCGAGATCATGGTTGTTCTCCGCGTTGGCCACCGCCGAGTCAAGCACTTTGCCGACCAGCTTGGCCGCCGCACGCGGGCTCAGAGCAAGGATGGCCTTGGCTTCCGCCACCCTCTTGCCCCTGATGAGGGTGGCCATGTCACCGGCTTTGCGCGGGGAGACCCGCACATATTTCGCAGTCGCGTTCACCATACCGTCACTTCCTCTTCATGCGGCGTTCTCTATTGCCGCCGTGTCCGCGGTATGTGCGGGTGAGAGCGAACTCGCCCAGCCGGTGTCCCACCATGCTCTCCGTCACGTAGATAGGCACATGCTTCCGCCCGTCGTGTACGGCGATGGTGTGTCCGATCATCTCAGGGTAGATGGTGGAGGCCCGCGACCAGGTCTTCAACATGCGCTTCTCGCCGGTTTCATTCATGGTCTCGACCCGCTTCATCAACCGCTCTTCGACGAAGGGAGCTTTCTTGCTTGAACGTGCCACGATGCTCTACCTCCCCTTGCCCCGTCGCTTGACGATGTACTTGGTCGAAGGTTTCTTGGGTTTGCGGGTCTTGTGACCCAGAGTGGGAATGCCCCACGGCGTCACCGGGTTGCGGCCCGGAGGTGTGGAGCCCTCGCCACCGCCGTGCGGATGGTCGACCGGGTTCATCGTGGTGCCGCGCACGGCGGGCCTGACACCCATCCAACGACTGCGGCCCGCCTTGCCGGTCGCCAGGTTCTCGTGCTCGGCGTTGCCGATCTCACCGATCGTCGCCCTACACTCAAGGTGAATCATGCGCATCTCGCCCGACGGCAGCCGGAGGGTGGCATAGTTGCCTTCCTTCGCCATGACCTGCGCCGAGGCGCCGGCGGAGCGGGCGATCTGTCCCCCGCGACCCTTGGCGAGCTCGATGTTGTGCACCACCGTGCCGACCGGGATGTTCCGCAGCGGAAGAGCGCAACCCACCCGGATATCGGAGCCTGGGCCGGCCTCGACCACAGAACCTACAACCAACTTGTTCGGCGCCAATATATAGCGCTTCTCACCGTCGGCATATACGACCAAAGCGATGCGGGCGTTGCGATTGGGATCGTACTCGATGGAGCTCACCCGGCCCGGAACACCGTCCTTGTCGCGCTTGAAGTCGATGATCCGGTACCGACGCTTATGACCGCCTCCTTGATGCCGAACGGTTATGCGGCCGCTGTTGTTCCGTCCGCCCTTGCGCTTCACCGGACGAGTGAGCGCCTTCTCCGGCTTGGTCTTGGTGATCTCATCAAAGGCAGGCGTGGTCGCGAACCTGCGTCCGGGTGATGTCGGCTTGTAATTCTTTGTTGCCATGTGTTTCTACCCCTCTAGGTCGCGCCGAAGAACTCTATCCGGTTGCCCGGAGCGAGTTCGACCACTGCCTTCTTCCAGCGGCGGGTCATGCCCGCGTGGGCGCCCCGACGCTTGGGCTTCGGTTTCACGTTGATGGTCTGCACACCGATGACCTTCACATTGAAGATCTCTTCCACAGCGACGCGGATGTGGGGCTTGGTCGCCCGGTAGTTCACCTCGAACGAATACCGGTTGTTGTCGATGCCCCGGTAGCTCTTTTCAGAGATTATCGGGCGGATGATGATCTCACGCGCATCCACTACACCTCACCCCCTCTGTCCGATTCGCCCTGGAGAAAGGAGACGGCGGCCTCGGTGAACAACAGGCTCTTCGCCCATATATAGTCTTGGACCTCCGCCTCACCGATGGTCAGAGCGCGTATGCCAGGCATGTTCCGGAAGCTCTTCAGGACCGAGACTTCCTCGGCGGCCACAAGCACCAGGAGCGGCTTGTCCAGCTCAGTCTTGCCCACGATGGCGGCGGCGCGTTTCGTCGAGGGCTCGGCGAAACTCACGCCCGCCAGAACTCGGACCGTACCTCCGGCCACCAAGTCGGCCAGCGCCATGCGGAATGCCTGCGTTCTGACCTTCTTGTTGATCTTCACAGCATAGCTGCGCGGGACGGGCGGGAAGGCTACGCTGCCGCCGGTGAAATGCGGGACCTTGCCGGAGCCCACACGAGACCGGCCGGTCCCCTTCTGACGCCACTGCTTAGCGGTCGAACCCGCAACCTCGCTCCTCGTCTTCGCCGCAGCCGTGCCCTGCCGGCGAGCGGCCAGTTCGGCCGTCACCACCTGGTGTAGGAGGCCGACGTTGATCTGGTCCTGCACCAGCATATCCGCCAACTCGTGCCGGCCGACGACCGCGCCGTTCTCATCGATTCTGTCGATTGATGGCATAGACCTAACCCCTGATCAAGACCAGAGAGCCCCTGCTCCCTGGAATCGAACCTTTGACCAGCACCAGGTTCTTGTCCGGGTCGGTCTTGACCACGGTAAGACCCCTTTGCGTGACACGCACATTACCCATCTGCCCAGGCAGCCGGCTTCCCGGAAATACCCGGGCGGGATCCGCGGCAGCACCGACGGAACCGGGGGCGCGATGGAAGTGGGAGCCATGACCGCTGGGACCACCCGAGAAGCCATGCCGTTTCACTACGCCCTGAAAGCCCTTCCCCTTACTCACACCGGTCACTTTGACGATGTCGCCCGGGGTGAACACTTCGACGGTGACGGTGTCGCCGACGGCCGGTCCACCGTCACCGGGCACCTCGACGAGATGGCGCTTGGGAGCCACACCCGCCTTCTTGAAGTGGCCAAGAAGCGGCTTGTTCAGCCGCTTCGGCTTGACATCGCCAAAAGCGATCTGCGTAGCAGCATAACCGTCGTTCTCGACCGTCTTCTTCTGGGTGACCAGGCAAGGGCCGGCCTGGATGACCGTACAACGGACAACCCGGCCGTCTTCACTGAAGAACTGGGTCATACCCAGCTTGGTGCCCAACAATGTCTTCATCACAGTTTGATCTCTATGTCTACGCCCGCGGGCAGATCCATGCGCATCAGCGAGTCCACGGTCTTCGGCGTGGGCTGATGGATGTCAATCAGACGCTTGTGGGTCCTGATCTCGAAATGCTCCCGCGAGTCTTTGTCCTTGAACGGGCTACGGATCACGCAGTAGACGTTCTTCTCCGTCGGCAGCGGAACGGGCCCGGAAATCGTAGCGCCGGTGCGCTCGGCCGTTTCGACGATGCTCCGCGCGCTCTTGTCTACAAGCTCGTGGTCGTAGGCCTTAAGCCTTATGCGTATCTTCTGTTGCGCCACCGAGCGACTCCTACTTGATGATCTTGGTAACAGCGCCGGAGCCGACGGTGCGGCCGCCTTCGCGAATGGCGAAACGGAGGCCTTCGTCCATGGCGATGGGGGTGATCAGCTTGGCCTTGATGGTGGTATGGTCGCCCGGCATGACCATCTCCACGCCCTCGGATAGGGTCACGTCACCGGTCACGTCAGTGGTCCGGAAGTAGAACTGCGGGCGATAACCGTTGAAGAACGGGGTATGCCGACCGCCTTCCTCGCGAGACAGAACGTAGACCTGAGCCTCGAACTCCCTGTGAGGGGTGATGCTCCCGGGAGCGGCGAGGACCATGCCACGTTCGACCTCCTCACGCTTGATGCCGCGAAGAAGCACACCGACATTATCACCGGCCTGCCCCTGATCGAGCAGCTTGCGGAACATCTCGACGCCGGTGGCGACCGTCTTGGTGCTCTCGTCATGGAGACCGACCATCTCTACGTTGTCGCCGACCTTGACGATGCCGCGCTCCACGCGGCCCGTCACCACAGTGCCACGACCCTGGATGCTGAACACGTCCTCGATGGGCATGAGGAACGGCTTGTCGATGGCGCGGACGGGCTCGGGGACGTACTCGTCGATGGCGTCGGCCAACTTGAAGATGGCTTGGCACGTCTCGCAGTCACGATCGCCGCAGCCGTGCTCCAGGGCCTGGAGGGCGGAGCCGGTTATGATCGGGATCTCGTCACCCGGGAATTCGTATTCGGTGAGCAGCTCGCGTACTTCCATCTCGACCAACTCGAGCAGCTCGGGATCGTCGACCATGTCGGCCTTGTTGAGGAACACTACGATGTAGGGCACGCCCACCTGACGGGCCAGCAGGATGTGCTCACGGGTCTGGGGCATGGGGCCATCGGCAGCGGATACGACCAGTATGGCCCCGTCCATCTGGGCGGCGCCGGTGATCATGTTCTTGACGTAGTCGGCGTGGCCCGGGCAGTCGACGTGGGCATAGTGTCGCTTCGCGGTCTCATACTCCACGTGGGACGTGGCGATGGTGATGCCGCGCTCGCGCTCTTCAGGAGCGTTGTCGATGGAGTCGAAGCTGCGGAACTGGGTGTTCGGGTCGCTGGCTGCGAGACACTTGGTGATAGCCGCGGTCAGAGTCGTCTTACCATGGTCGATGTGACCGATGGTGCCGACGTTGACGTGGGGCTTGGTCCGCTCGAACTTCTGCTTCGCCACTTTGATCCTCCCTTTCTACCTGAATCACTCAGGCGGCCGCCGCAGCCCGGCAGCCGTTCTTGCCATTACTAATCGTTTGCCATCCTGCCGCCCTGCTGGGCGATGATCTCTTCTGCTATCGCGCTCGGTACCTCTTCATAGCGGCTGAACCGCATGGTGTACACCGCCCGCCCCTGAGTCATGGAGCGGAGATCAGTGGCATACCCGAACATCTGTCCAAGCGGCACGGCGGCGTGGATGACCTGGGCTCCCGCCCTGAGTTCCACGCCTTCGATGTGCCCCCGGCGTGAGTTGAGGTCGCCCAGGACGTCGCCCATGTACTCCTCAGGCACCACCACTTCGACCTCTT
This sequence comes from Actinomycetota bacterium, assembly GCA_012523095.1. GTDB lineage: Bacteria > Actinomycetota > Thermoleophilia > RBG-16-64-13 > RBG-16-64-13 > RBG-16-64-13. Next base: position 6,576 of record JAAYJE010000038.1, read on the forward strand.
CGATGGGTTCCAGCAGGACCGGGCGGGCCTCTTTGGCCGCTTCCCGGAACGCCATGGAGCCGGCGATCTTGAAAGCTATCTCTGAGGAGTCGACCTCGTGGTACGAACCGTCGATCAGCTCCACCTTGACATCCTCCATGGGGAACCCGGCCAACACGCCGGTCTCCATCGCCTCGATCATCCCAGCCTGCACGGCGGGGATGTATTCTTTAGGGACGACCCCGCCCACGATCTTGTTCTCGAAAGTGAAACCGGCCCCGTATTCATTCGGTTCCATATTGATGACCACACGGCCATACTGCCCCCGCCCGCCCGTCTGGCGTACGAAGCGTCCCTCGACCTTCGCGACAACTTTGGTTATGCCCTCGCGGTAGGCCACCTGCGGACGCCCCACGTTGGCGTCGACTTTGAACTCGCGCAGCAGCCGGTCGACGATGACCTCCAGGTGCAGCTCGCCCATGCCGGCGATGATGGTCTGGCCTGTCTCTTCGTCTGTGCGGACCCGGAAGGTCGGGTCTTCCTCGGCCAGCTTCATCAAGCTATCGGACAGGCGGTCCTGGTCGGCCTTGGTCTTGGGCTCGATGGCCACGAAGATCACCGGCTCGGGGAACTCGATGGACTCCAGGATCACGGCGCCACCAGCGTCGCACAGGGTGTCCCCGGTCGTGGTCCCCTTGAGGCCCACTGCGGCGGCGATATCGCCGGCAAACACCTCTGTGACGTCGTCCCGATGATTGGCGTGCATCCGGAGGATCCGCCCTATGCGCTCCTTCTTGTCCTTGCTGGCATTGTAGACATACGAGCCTGACTTAAGCATCCCGGAGTACACCCGGAAATACGTGAGCTTCCCAACATACGGGTCCGACATGATCTTGAACGCGATGGCCGAGAACGGTTCGTTGTCATCGGCGTGCCTGACCACCGGACTGCCGTTGTGGGGATTGACCCCTTCTACGGGCGGGATGTCGAGCGGTGAGGGCAGATAGTCCACCACCGCGTCGAGGAGCATCTGCACACCCTTGTTCTTGAAGGCGGAACCGCAGAGCACCGGGGTCAGTTCGATATCGAGGGTGGCGCGCCGGATGACGGCCTTGAGATGCTCCTCCGACATCTTGTGCCCTTCGAGGTATTCCATCATGAGATGGTCGTCATGCTCGGCGAGGATCTCGATCATGCGGGCCCGTGCCGCCTTGGCCTCGTCCAGCATCTCCTCGGGGATGGAGGTCTCCTCCCATTCCAGGCCCATCTCGTCGTGGTAGACGTAGGCAACCATCCGCACGAGGTCGATGACGCCACGAAACTTGTCCTCATGTCCGATAGGCAACTGGATGACCAATGGTCGCGCATGCAGTCTCTCGACCATGGTGCGCACGCCCCTCATGAGGTCGGCGCCCACGCGGTCCATCTTGTTGACGAACGCGATGCGCGGCACGCGGTACTTGTCGGCCTGCCGCCACACGGTCTCCGACTGTGGCTCGACACCGGCCACTGAGCAGAACAGCGCGATGGCTCCGTCGAGCACCCGGAGGGAACGCTCCACCTCCATGGTGAAGTCCACGTGTCCGGGCGTGTCTATGATGTTGACGCGATGATCGCGCCACTCACAGGTCGTAGCCGCCGACGTGATGGTGATGCCCCGTTCCTGCTCCTGGGCCATCCAATCCATCACTGCGGCGCCGTCATGTACTTCCCCGATCTTATAGGTCCGCCTAGTGTAATAAAGCATCCGCTCGGTAGTCGTGGTCTTGCCGGCATCTATGTGAGCCATGATGCCGATATTACGGACCATCGCCAGCGGACGCTGCCGGGCTGTCCTCGTGTCGGGTTTATGTGCAGTCGCCAATGCCACGTCCTTCGTCGCCTCTATGCGCACGACCTACCAGCGGTAATGCGCGAAAGCTCTGTTGGCTTCCGCCATCCGCAGCAGATCCTCTTTTTTCTTCATGGTGACGCCGGTCCGGTTGTATCCGTCGAGCAGCTCGCCTGCCAAACGCTCGGCCATGGTGTGCTCGCGCCGTGCACGGCTGTGGGTAACGATCCAACGGACCGCCAGCGTGTACGAGCGCCGCGTGGGCACTTCCACCGGCACCTGATAGTTGGCGCCACCGACCCGGCGGGACCGTACCTCGAGCGCCGGCCGCACATTCTCCACGGCCTCCTTGAGAACGCTCGCGGGATCATTGCCGGTGCGCTCGCGCAAGATGTTCATAGCGTCGTACATGCTCCGCTCAGCGGTCGACTTCTTACCATCGAGCATCACGCGATTGACCATCTGGGTGACCAGGCGACTCCGGTATATCGGGTCGGGCTGGATGTCCCGCTTCACTGCCCTTACTCTTCTTGACATCTCCGTATGCCTTCCTGTCCCTACTTGGCCATTTTGGTGCCGTATTTCGAGCGGCCCTTCTTGCGGTCGGCCACTCCGGCCGAGTCGAGCGCCGCGCGGATGATCTTGTAGCGCACGCCGGGAAGATCCCTCACGCGCCCTCCCCGGATCAAGACCACGGAGTGCTCCTGCAGGTTGTGTCCGATACCCGGGATATAGGCGGTGACTTCCATGCCATTGACCAGCCGCACACGCGCCACCTTCCGCAGAGCCGAGTTGGGCTTCTTGGGTGTAGTGGTATATACGCGCGTGCATACGCCGCGCTTCTGCGGGGCGCCTTTGAGAGCCGGGGTCTTACTCCTCTTGGACTGCTCCTGCCGGCCCTTGCGGATCAGCTGATTGATCGTCGGCACGCGAACTCCTCATCTAGCCATCGTCTATTGACACTTAAGCACCGGTCGCCACGTAGGCACACGTATAGCACGCGTCCGGACGCGCAGCGACCGCGAAGTATAGCAAAGCGTCTGGGGGGCTACAAGAAGTCCCCCCAGACGCCGGCAGTCACTTCCTACGCGTCTTCTCCCAAGAGGTCGCCGCCCAGCAGGGCCGTTTCCGCCTCGTCGCCGGCGCCGTCGCCGGTGCCGAGCAGCTCGTCGGCCTCTCCGTCACCCTGCTCTTCACCGCTGAGCGCCCAGCCCCGCTCATCGAGCCTGGCCTGGATCTCCTCGAGACTCTTCTGCCCCAGCCCCGGAACGGCCAAGAGATCCTTGGCGCCGTGGGAGAGCAGATCGTTGACCCGCTCGATCCCCGCCCGGCTGAGCACAGAGTGCACGTAGGTCGGCAGTTCGAGATCGTCCACCAGCATGTTGTACGTCTCCGTGCTCCGGCCGGATCCGGTCAGAGCGGCCCACTGCTGCTCAGGTGTCAACCCTAGGCCGGCATCGGGTCTCACTCCCATCACGTCGCCGAATATGTCCATTTCGGCGGGGATGCCTGTGGAGACGAGCTCGATGCTGCGGTAGGCGCGGAGTCCGGTGGCGGCCGGGATGAGCTTGCCGATAATCACGTTCTCCTTGAGACCGCGGAGCTCGTCGACCTTGCCTTCGAGAGCAGCGTCGGTGAGTACCTTGGTGGTCTCCTGGAAGGATGCCGCCGAAAGGAAGCTCTCCGTGGCCAGGGAGGCCTTGGTTATGCCGAGGATGATCTCTTCGTAGGTGGCCGGTTCGCCTCCCGCTTCCGCGACCCGTTCGTTCTCCTGGTCGAAGATAAGCTTGTCGACCATGCGGCCGGGCAGGAAGCTGGTGTCACCCGGGGTCTCGACAAGGACCTTCTTGGTCATCTGGCGGACTATCAACTCCACGTGTTTGTCGTCGATCTGTACGCCCTGCTTACGGTAGACTTCCTGCACCTCGCTCACGATATAGCGGGCGGTCTCCAGAGTCCCCCGGTACTTGAGCAACTCATGAGGGTTGAGCGAGCCTTCGTACAACTGATCACCCGCCTCCACATGCTGGCCCTCTTCGACCATGAGGGCGGCCCGGCGGCTGATGGTGTAGCTGTGCAGCTCCTCGCCGGCGTCGTCGAGAATGGCGACCTTCTTGGCCTTGTCGGACTCTTCGATGTGCACGGTCCCGGCGAACTGGGTGATCTTTGCCTGTCCCTTGGGCTTACGGGCTTCGAAGAGCTCGACCACCCGCGGCAGACCGTGGGTGATGTCGGCACCCGCTACGCCCCCGGTATGGAAGGTCCGCATGGTGAGCTGCGTGCCCGGTTCCCCGATCGACTGCGCCGCGATGTGACCGACCGCTTCGCCGATGGCCACCAGATCGTTGGCAGCCAGCGACCTGCCGTAGCAGTACTGGCAGACGCCTATCTCGCTCTGGCAGCCCAGCACCGAACGGACTTTGAGGTTCAGGTCGGCATAGTCGTCCACCGGATAGAGCCAGAGGAGTTTCTCAAGCATGCGTTTGTTGAGCAGTTCGTTCCGCTCGTAGACGACCTCGCCGGTCGCGGGGTCGGCCACGGAAACGGCCAAGACTCGGCCAAGGAGGAGTTCGTTCAAGCGCTCACTCTTGCGGAGTGGTATCTCGATGTACTTCTCCGTGCCGCAGTCGCGCTCCCGGATGACCACCTCTTGAGCCACGTCGACCAGACGGCGGGTGAGATATCCAGAATCGGCCGTCCGCAAAGCAGTATCGGCCAAGCCCTTACGGGCGCCGTGAGTGGAGATGAAATACTCGAGCACTCCCAAGCCTTCCATGAAGTTGGCCTTGATGGGCCTCTCAATGATCTCGCCCTTAGGCGAGGCCATGAGGCCGCGCATGCCGGCCAGCTGTCGGATCTGCTTGAAGGAACCGCGGGCTCCAGAGCTGGCCATCATGTAGACCGGGTTAAGCCGGCGGAAGTTCTTCTCCATGGCGGCGGCCACTTCTTCAGTAGCATCGGACCACAGGTCGGTCACCCGCTCCCGACGTTCTGAGTCGGTCATCTCGCCTTGGTTGTAGGCTTCATGGATGCCGCGGACCCTGTCCTCATAACCCTCCAGGATCTCCTCCTTGTCGGGAGGAACGACGATGTCGTTCTTGGAGATGGTGACCCCCGCCACGCTGGCGTACTGGAAGCCTAGATCCTTGAGAACATCGAGCAGGCGGGCGACCGCGATGGAGCCGTAGTACTCAACAAGATCGCTCACGAAAATAGACATCTCGCTCTTCGTGAAGACCCGGTTCTGGAACTCATAATCACTTCTGCGCAGAGTGCCCTCCGGCCCTTCGTTATCCCACTCCTCCCCAAAATAGTCCTCGAGGGCGGCGGCTACAGCGGAGTTGAAGAAGGCGCGCCCCACGGTGGTCAGTACCCGTCTCGTTTCCCAACGGAAAAGAACGGGGTCTTGGATGCCGATAGACTTCTCCGCGTAAGCGTGCTCCAGCTCGGCGACCGATCCGAACGGGCGCGGCTTGGGTTCAAGCGCCTCGAGAGCTTTGGCGTCGTAGGGGTCGATTGTCGCTAGGTCCGGGCCCTCGAAGTAGGTCAGGTAGTAACAGCCCAGGATCATGTCCTGCGTCGGCACCGCGATAGGCCTGCCGTGCGCAGGAGACAAGATGTTGTTCGACGAAAGCATGAGGATGCGGGCCTCAGCCTGCGCCTCCACCGAGAGCGGCAGGTGCACAGCCATCTGGTCGCCGTCGAAGTCGGCGTTGAAGGCGGTGCACACCAGCGGATGAAGCTGGATGGCCTTGCCTTCGATAAGGACCGGCTCGAAGGCCTGGATGCCCAGACGGTGGAGGGTCGGCGCCCGGTTCAGCATGACAGGATGCTCGGCGATGACCTCGTCCAAGATGTCCCAGACCTCGGGGAACTCGCTCTCCACCAGCTTCTTAGCCGCCTTGATGTTCTGCACCTGTTTGCGTTCCACGAGGCGACTCATGACGAAAGGTTTGAAAAGCTCAAGGGCCATGGTCTTGGGGATGCCGCACTGGTGCAGCTTGAGCTCGGGGCCGGCCACGATGACCGAACGGCCCGAGTAGTCCACACGCTTGCCCAAGAGGTTCTGACGGAAGCGGCCCTGCTTGCCTTTCAGCATGTCGGAAAGGGACTTGAGCGGGCGGTTGCCGGGCCCGGTGACGGCCCGGCCGCGCCGGCCGTTGTCGAAGAGGGCGTCAACCGCCTCCTGCAGCATGCGCTTCTCGTTGTTGACGATGATCTCCGGCGCCCCCAGGTCGAGCAGACGTTTGAGACGATTGTTCCGGTTGATCACCCGGCGGTAGAGATCGTTAAGGTCGGAGGTCGCGAAGCGACCGCCGTCGAGCTGCACCATGGGGCGCAGTTCCGGCGGGATGACCGGGATACATCGCAGGATCATCCACTCCGGCTTGTTGTCGGAGCGTAAGAAGCCCTCAACCACCTTGAGCCGCTTGACCGCCCGGGAGAGCTTCTGGCCCTTGGAGGTCTTTATGGTCTCACGCAGGTTCTTGGCTTCGGTCTCGAGATCGACGGCGGCCAAGAGTTCGCGAATGGCTTCGGCGCCCATACCACCCCGAAAATACACGCCGTAGCCGAAGGGGCTGCCGAATTTCTCCTTCATCTCCCGGAAGAGTGTCTCGTCGGTGATGATCTCGCTCTTCTTGATCTGCTTGAACTGGGTCCATAGTTCGCGCAGGCGGGCGGCCTGGTGGTCGGCATAGCGTTCCAGGTCGCGCAGGCGGGTGTCGGCTTCTATACGGAGCTCGCTCGCCCGCTTCTCCATCTCTTCTTGGGTCCACTCGTTGAGAGGGTTCTGGTCGAACCCCAAGGCGATCTCGTCGTCCTCGTCGGGCGTGGAATTGCCCAGGAGCACGGCCACGCGTTTGTCGCGTTCGGCCATGATCTTGACCTTCTGCTCATCGCGCGAGGCGAAGGTATTATCGATGTCGGCCTGCACCAGTTCTTCCAGCTTGTCCATGTCGCGCTGGCGCTTCTCATCGTCGACAAAGGTGACGATGGAGGCCGAGAAATAGAGGACCCGCTCCAGTTGCTTCGGGGAGATATCGAGCAGGTAACCCATACGACTGGGCACACCCTTGAAGTACCAGATGTGGCTCACGGGCGCGGCTAGGTCGATGTGGCCCATGCGCTCCCGACGCACCTTGGCCCTGGTGACCTCCACGCCGCAGCGCTCGCAGATGATGCCTTTGTAGCGGACCCGCTTGTACTTGCCGCAGTAGCATTCCCAGTCCTTGGTGGGACCGAAGATACGCTCGCAGAAGAGCCCGTCCTTCTCGGGTTTGAGCGTGCGGTAGTTGATGGTCTCCGGCTTAGTCACCTCACCTGACGACCAAGCGCGGATCTGCTCCGGAGAGGCCAGACCTATCCTGATGGCGTCGAATTCGTTGATGTCAATCACGAAAGGCTCCTATTCCCCATCGTCGGCGAAGGGAGAAAGCTGGATATCGGCTAAGTCGGTCTCCGCGGTTATCTCAAACGGCCGGATCTCAGGAGCTCCCTCGAACTCGCCGGTGATCTCTTCGTCATCCGACTGCTCATCCAGTTCCGAACCGGTGCGCGTCGGCACCAGCGCCGCCGCAGCCGCTTCCTCGGCCCGCTCCTCGGCTCGGTAGCGCGCCGACAAGTCTATGCCCAGCTCCTCAGCAGCCCGAAGAAGATCGTCCTCCTCCTCGGCTACCTCAAGCGAACCGCCCTCCTCGCTCATCACCTGGATGTCGAGAGCCAGGGACTGCATCTCCTTCAATAGGACCTTGAACGACTCCGGCACTCCCGGCCGGGCGATATTCTCGCCTTTGACGATGGCCTCGTAGGCTTTGACCCGCCCTTGTGTATCGTCGGACTTGATGGTCAGCATCTCCTGCAGGGTATAGGCGGCGCCGTAGGCTTCGAGCGCCCACACCTCCATCTCCCCGAAGCGCTGTCCGCCGAACTGCGCCTTACCGCCCAGCGGCTGCTGGGTCACCAGCGAATATGGGCCCGTGGACCGCGCATGGATCTTGTCGTCCACCAGATGGTGGAGCTTCAGCATGTACATATAGCCAACGGTGATGTTCTGGTCGTACGGCCCGCCGGTGCGGCCGTTGAAGAGCTTCACCTTGCCTGCCACCCGGGTACCCGGGCTGTTTTCCAGGTCGATGGACATCTTGACCTTGAGCGGATCGGCGGCATCGGCTTCATGGGCCAGCACCCAGCCTATCAGCGCCTCGTCGACATCCTCCTGGCCGGCGCCGTCGAACACAGGCGAAGCGATGGGCACCGGACCCTTGACGCTGGACTCATCGAAGACGTCGTAGTACTTCTTGGCCAGCTTGAGCTCTTCCTCAGGCGTCAAGTCGCGGCCATCGAGCAGAGCCTCGCCGTCCATGCTCTTCTGGTTGCGCTTGATTTCGTAGAACCCGTGATGGGCCGCCCAACCCAGATGGGTCTCCATGACCTGGCCGATGTTCATGCGTGAAGGCACACCCAACGGGTTCAGGATGATGTCCACCGGGGTGCCGTCTTCTAAGAAGGGCATGTCTTCTTCGGGCACTATCTTGGAGATCACGCCCTTGTTCCCGTGACGTCCGGCCAGCTTGTCGCCCTCGGCTATCTTGCGTTTCTTGGCCACGTAGACCCGCACCAGACGGTTCACGCCCGGCGAGAGGTCGTCGCCGACGTCGCGTGAGAACTGCTTGACGTCGATCACCACACCCTTCTCTCCATGCGGCACCTTGAGCGAGGTATCGCGCACTTCACGGGCCTTTTCCTTGAAGATGGCGCGGATGAGTTTCTCTTCGGCGGTGAGCTCCGTCTCGCCCTTGGGAGTGATCTTGCCCACCAAGAGATCGCCGGAGGACACCTCCGCCCCTATGCGGACGACGCCTTCCTCGTCGAGGTCGGCCAGAGATTCCTCGGAGCGGTTGGGGATGTCGCGGGTGATCTCTTCGTCACCCAGCTTGGTGGAACGAGCCTCGACCTCATACTCCTCGATATGGACCGAGGTGAGCACGTCGTCTTTCACCAGCCGCTCGCTGATGATGATGGAGTCCTCGAAGTTGTAGCCCTCCCAGCTCATGAAGGCCACCAACAGGTTGCGACCTAGGGCCAACTCCCCGTCTTTGGTCGAGGCGCCGTCGGCCAGCACCGCGCCGACCTTCACCGTGTCGCCCAAGTTCACCACCGGCTTCTGGTGGATGAAAGTCCCCTGGTTGGAACGTTCGAACTTGAGAAGCTCGCACGACTCCACCTCACCGTCGTCGGTCTCGATGAGGATGCGGTCGGCGGAGACGCCCCGCACCTTGCCGGCCTTTTTGGACAGGAGCACGTCGCCGGTATCCACAGCCGAGCGCAACTCCATGCCCGTGCCGATCAACGGAGCCTCGGCCTCCAGGAGAGGCACCGCCTGACGCTGCATGTTCGAGCCCATGAGGGCACGGTTCGCGTCGTTGTGTTCAAGGAAGGGCACAAGCGCCGTCGCCACAGACACGATCTGTTGTGGCGAGACATCCATGAAGTCGACCTCTTCCCTTCGAGCGCTCACATATTCACCGCCGGGAGCCCGAGCTAGGATCGTGTCCTCGATGAAAATCTGGGTCTTGGGATCCAGGGGCGCGTTGGCCTGGGCTATGGTGTACTTCTCTTCCTCATAGGCGGTCAGCCACACGATCTCATCGGTGACCTTGCCCTTGTTCTTGACCACCTTACGGTAAGGGGTCTGGATGAACCCGAACTCGTTCACCGTAGCATAGCTGGATAATGAGCCGATCAGACCGATGTTCGGGCCTTCAGGCGTTTCGATCGGGCACATACGCCCGTAGTGGGTAGGGTGCACGTCGCGGACCTCAATAGGAGCGCGCTCGCGGGTAAGACCCCCCGCGCCCAGAGCCGAGAGGCGCCGACGGTGGGTGAGCCCCGCCAGTGAGTTGGTCTGGTCCATGAACTGCGACAACTGGGAACTGCCATAGAACTCCTTGAGCGCCGCCACCACCGGGCGGATGTTGATTATCGACTGTGGAGTGATGGTATCGACGTCCTCGGTAGTCATGCGTTCGCGCACTACCCGCTCCATGCGATAGAGACCCACCCGGAACGCCTCCTGCACCAACTCGCCCACCATGCGAAGACGGCGGTTGCCGAAGTGCTCATACTCATCGAGGCGGTTGGCCACCTCGTCCCAGGGAAGGCCGGGGGCTACTTCAGCCAAGTCGCGGGCTTCTTCCAGCAGGTGCTCATGATCTACGGCCAGCGGTACGGAGACCAACTCCTTGACCAAAGCGACGATATCTGTCTTGGTGAGAGTGCGCACGTCCAGTTCGGTGCCAAGGCCCAGACGGGCGTTCAGCTTGTGCCGCCCCACCCGGGTGAGGTCATACCGCTTGGAGTCGAAGCAGATGTTCCACAGCAGGTTGCGGCTGGCCTCAAGAGTAGGCGGCTCGCCCGGACGCTGTTTTTTGAAAAGCTCGACCAGGGCCTCGTCTACCGTCCGAATCGAGTCCTTCTCGAGGGTGGCTTTGATGAAAGGGTTGTCGTCGAACAGAGCGAGGATCTCTTCGTCGGTACCCTGGGACAGCAGCTCCGGGTCGTCTCCGGTCCGCTCGGAATCTATACCGGCCAAAGCCCGCAATAACACGGTCACCAGGAGCTTGCGTTTGCGGTCGATGCGCACCGACACTGTGGCCCGTTTGTCGATCTCGAACTCCAGCCACGAGCCCCGGGCCGGCATGAGGTTGGCCACCAGCACCTGTTTGGTGGGGTCTTTGGCAGACATCACGTAGGCGCCTGGAGAGCGCACCAATTGAGTGACTATGACGCGTTCGGTGCCGTTGATGATAAACGTGCCCTGGTCGGTCATCATGGGAAAGTCGCCCATGAAGACGTTCTGTTCCTTGATCTCCCCCGACTCCTTGTTGACGAAGCGGACGGTGATGAAGAGGGGAGCAGCGTAGGTCTGATCCTTGTCCCGGCACTCTTTTAGGGATAGGCTCGGCTCCTTGAACTCGTAGTCCCCGAACTCTACCGCGTAGTTGCCGGTGTAGTCCTCGATAGGGTTGATGTCTTCGATGGTCTCTTTAAGGCCGTGGGTCTTGAACCACTCGAAAGATTCGGTCTGGACTGCGATAAGATTGGGAACGTCCAGGATGTGCGGTAGATTAGAGAAGGATTTGCGGGTTCTGGGAGTCGTCCTTTCGGCCAAAGGGGATCACTCCTCGCATGCCAGGGGTTTTCGACAGGGTTCAGCGCGCAACCCTGTATACTATCATGACCCTTGAAACGTAACAAGCCCAGCTCCGGAGATCCTTCTGCATGAACCCCACGGGCTGGGCTTGTTCTTCGCCAGAAGCGAGGCGTGTCCTTTCTCGCCTCCTATAAGAGAATCCTCTACTTGACCTCGACCTCAGCGCCGGCTTCTTCAAGCTGTTTCTTGACATCTTCGGCCTCGGCCTTAGGAACGGCCTGCTTGACCGGGTTCGGAGCCCCGTCGACCAGATCCTTGGCTTCCTTCAGGCCCAAGCCGGTCAGCGCCCGCACGACCTTGATGACTTTGATCTTCTCGGCGCCCGCAGCCTTGAGGATGACGTCGAACTCGGTCTGTTCTTCGGCGGCGGCGGCCGGAGCGGCGGCGGCGGCCGGAGCAGCCACCATAGCCGCAGAGGCGCTTACACCGAACTCTTCTTCCAGCGCCTTCACCAGCGTGGACAGATCGAGAACCGACATCGTCTTGATCTCTTCTATGAGCTTCTCAGGGGTCACCTTCACTCAACTCCTCTCAGATTCACAGCGCAGTCCCTCGACTACGCCGGATAAGCTATGTCGCGGCGAATCCGCCGCTGGGACAACGTCGATTCCGCGGCTATGCCGCCGCTGCCTGCTTCTCTTGCACCTGGCCCAGAACAACCAACAGGTTCCGGATGGGCCCGTTCAAAACGTCGACAAGGCCTGTCAGCGGCGAGGCGATCAAGCCTACCAGCTGGGCGATGAGCTGCTCGCGGCTGGGTAGCGTGGCGAGGTGCTCGATCTCCGAGGAACCCAGGAGCGTGCTCTGGAGACTGCCGCCGCGGATGGCGGCCTTCTTCTTCTCCTTGATGAAGTCCTGAATGACCTTGGCCACGCCCACGGGGTCACCATGGCAATAAGCTATGGCGGTGGGCCCCTGCAGTAGCTCCGTCAACCCTTCCACGCCGGCGTCGGCCGCGGCTATCTTAGCCAGGGTGTTCTTCACTACCTTGAGAGTGGCGTCGGCCTTCGTGAGGCGGGCGCGCAACTCCGCAGACTCGGCAAACGTGAGGCCCCGGTAGTCCACGAAGAAGTAGACATCGGTGGCCTTCAGATCGGCGACGATCTCCTTGACCGCTTCGATCTTGTCCGGTCTCGGCATACGGATTCACCTCCTTCAAAACGAAATCGTCCACCTCTGTCAGCAGAGGCGGACGATGACATCGGAGGCTCTTCATGAGCCGGTATGCCGGTCACACTCTGCCTGGGCTGGCGGGTCGAATCCGGAGCTACCCGACGCTCTGGCGCGCCGTCGCCCCGTCTGTTCCACTTCTGTCGCCTTGCGACACCAGCTGTCTCGGGCGGGTTTTGCGCGGGGGAGTATAGCACGCCGTCGGAACGCGCTCGCTCCCTGATTGGTCTACCGGATGACTCTACCTGTGGTGGCATCAATGTCGACTTCCACCTCGAAGCCACCGGCCGTGATGATCTCCACCTCCCAGACGAGGCGCCCGCTTTCCCAATCGAGCTCGACCTCTTCGATCGTGCCGGGAGTCACGGCTAGGGCCGTGGCCATGGCCACACGGATGTCGACCGTCGGGGCGGCGTCACGCGCATACCAAGGTAGTTCTTTCACTTCTCGCCTGATGATCTCTCCCGTAGTCACGTTCATGTACAGCTCGACGCCTCGACCGTTAGAATCGCGAACAACGACTTCCCAGACCGCTTGACCCCGGTGCGTATCGCGCTCGATCTCGATAACGACGCCGCCCTCTATGTCGGCGAGGGCTGCGCCCACGGCGGCCCGAGCGTCCAGTGGCGAGCCGCTTGGAGGTCCGCCGGGACCTGAAGGCCCGTCGGGATCTGGAGGAACGGTGACTTCGCCCGCTTCAAGTCCTACCCGTAACACCATAGCCGCCGCCTGGGCCCGGTTCAGCGTGGAGACGGGGCTCAGGCGTCCTTTCGAGCCCTGCACCACTCGACGGGAGATGAGGTAGGCGGTCGTCGGCCGGTGCGCCTCGGCCACCTGAGCGGCGTCCAGGAACTTGTTCAGATACTGGCCTCCTTGAGCCGCGTACCACAGCGCGAGCGACGCGTAGGTCAGCCCACCGGGGCCGTGTATGACTCCGGTCGCGGCCAACTCAAGACCGGAGAGATATCTTCCCAGGATGCTGTTGGTCTGTTGGCGTTGAATGTCCTCGCCGGGCCGGAACTCCAGTCCACCGGTCACGGGATACCCTGTGATGAGACCTCCCGCGTAGGCGCCCTCGATATGAGTGAAGAAAGTGTGAGTCCTGGGCACGTCCAGGAAGGTGGCCACAGACGGATCAAGGGTGTCGATGCCGAGTCCGTTCGACGCCATCTTGGCGAACTGTCCCCGGGCCACAGGACCGTCAGGCCGGAAGCGTCCGTCCTCGTAGCCGTCGGCCACCCTGCCCACCTGGGTCTCGGTGATCCCGTAGTTGTCGAGCCACCAGGCGTTAGAGGCGTCGGGCCACGGAGGGGCCGCTAGAGCCACGCCGGCCGCCATGCTCAGGAGGAGAACCGTGGTCAAAACGGCAACAACGGCAGTAGCCGCGACGGTCGCGCCGGCGTGAGGCACGCCCGCGTGAGTCGCAGTCTCGGCCGGAGTGGTCTTGGGGTGATGTCTCATCGCTTCATAGCCTCCTCAGTCCTGTACCCCAGAAGACGTCGGATTGAACTCGGGAGCCGCCTCATTCGACGAGCCGCCCCCGGTCTCAGCGGGCGAGATTCGCCACTAGGTCGAGCAGGCTGAGATCGATCTCCTTCTTCCTCGAGATGGCCTCGGCCAGCGACACGAGAACCAGCTCTTCCCCCTGCAGGCCCACCATCACGTCGGACCCTCCCTGCACAAGGGCCGTCACAGCACGGGCTCCCATGCGGCTCGCGATGATGCAGTCCCGGGCCGACGGACGACCTCCTCTTTGGATGTGGCCGAGCACCGACCGGCGCACCTCGCGACCGGGGAAGTTGCGGCTCACGTACTGCGCCATCTCGTCGGCACTCAGGCTTCCTTCCGCCACGATGATGAGGATGTGAAGCTTGCCTCTCTGGTGGCCGTGCTCGATCATCTCCCGCACCACGTCCCACGGAGGCCCGGTCTCGGGAATCGCAACCACTTCGGCCCCTCCCGCGAGGGCAGAATTCAGCGCCAGTTCCCCCGAGTCCCTTCCCATCACTTCGAGAACGAACAGGCGGTCATGAGCCGAGGCGGTGTCTCTGATCCTCGAGACCGCATCCAAAATGGTGTTCAAACACGTATCGTATCCGATAGTCGCCTCGGTGCCGTAGATATCGTTGTCGATGGTTGCGGGAACCACTACCGCTCGGAGGCCCTGCCTGTTGAGCGCATGCGCCCCTTTGAGGGAACCATCGCCACCGATGACCACCAGACCTTCTATCTCGAGTGAATGCAGGGTATCGATAGCCTTACGGACTCCCTGCTCCGACGTGAACTGCGGACACCGTCCCGAGCCCAACCAGGTGCCTCCTCGGTCCAGGATCCCCGATACGCTCTGAGCATCAAGCTCACGAAGGTCCACGTCGATGATTCCCTGGAAGCCCTGCCGAAAGCCGATCATTCGGGCGTCAAGGGCCACGCCTTGCCGGACCACCGCACGGACGGCTGCGTTCATTCCGGGCGAATCGCCGCCGCTGGTGACAACACCAAGGTTCAAGGTCCACCTCCCATTCGTGGGCACGACTACCAGACGCAGATGGGGGCCGGCCGTCGTGACCGGCCCCCATCGAGGCTCCTCAACATCGTGAGGATCAAGGATCGAGAGCTTCAGCCCGGCGAGTAGTCCGTTGCATTCCACCCAGACGACGTTGGCTCCGTGGCTCCCGTCACTCTCCAGGCGCCGTGGGCCGGCAATCCCCGGCCCACCTTCGCCGCGCGCGTCTACTTCAGCGACATGCCTCCGTCCACGGGCACGACCAGACCGGTGAGGAACGACGCGGCGTCGGAACACAGCCAAAGGACGGTCTCAGCCATATCCTCAGGGGTCGCCAAACGTCCCAATGGTATCCCGGAGATGATAGCCTTTCTCGCGCCCTCGAAAGAGGCGAGGAAGTTGTCTGAGAGCGCAGTGTGCTCGGTGAAACCGGGACAGATGCAGTTGACTCTCACGTTCGAATCGCCCCCCTCGAGGGCCGCTACCTTCGTCAACCCAAGCAATCCGGTCTTCGTGGAGCCATAGCCGGCGAATCCCGGCACGGGCCGTATGGCCTGGAGCGACGAGCAGACGACTATGGCGCCCTTCTGCTGCTTCATCATCTGCCGCATCTGGTGTTTCAGGCAGAAGAACACGCCGGTCAGATTGACGTCTAGATGCGCCGACCACGCTTCGGCGGGGCTGTCCGTTATGGGGCGAATGGGGATGCGGACGCCGTCCGGCCCAACACCGGCGTTGTTGAACGCGAAGTCAAGCGAGCCGTAGAGCCGGACGGTGTCGGCCACGAGCGTCTCTACCTCTTCTTCGACGGACACGTCGCACGCGATATAGGCCGCTTCGCCTCCGGCTTCTTCGATAAGACGCACCGTCTCCGCGCCGTTCTCCCCGTCTCTGTCGGCGACCACCACCCTCGCGCCCTCTCGAGCGAACACCTGGGCCGTTCCCCTCCCAATACCCGTGGCAGCGCCGGTCACGATGGCGACTCCGCCTTCGATCCCCATCCGGTTGTTGTCGCCGTATCGCCTCATGTCAGTCCCCTCGCGGCCGAAGTCGTTCGGGCCCGATGCCGAACGAGCGGTCCGGCGGGCGCTTAGGCTTCTTCCTCCACCAGCGCCCGGGTCTTCGAAGTGTCCAGCGGGATACCGGGGCCCATGGTGCTCGCCATGGTGATGGTGCGCAGATACTTGCCCTTGGCGGCCGCCGGCTTGGCCCGAATGATCTCGCCCAGCACCTCGTTGTAGTTACCCACCAACTGCTCGGCGGTGAAAGACTTCTTGCCGATGATCACGTGCACCACGCCGAACTTGTCGGTGCGGTACTCGATCTTGCCACCCTTCATGTCGGTGACGGCCTTACCGACCTCGAAGGTAACGGTACCGGCCTTCGGGTTGGGCATGAGTCCCCGTGGGCCCAACACCCGGCCCAGCTTACCGACTACGCCCATCATGTCGGGGGTGGCGATGGCCGCGTCGAAGTCGAGCATGCCGCCCTCAACCTGGGCGGCCAAGTCTTCGGCGCCTACGAAGTCGGCGCCGGCGGCCTCGGCCTCTGTGGCCTTTTCACCCTTAGCGAAGACCGCCACCCGCACGCTCTTGCCCGTGCCGTTCGGCAACATCACGGTGCCGCGCACCTGCTGTTCGGCATGCCGGGGGTTGACGCCCAGTTTGATATGGACCTCGACCGTCTCATCAAAGTTGGCCGTGGTCATGCCTTTGAGGAGATCGGCCGCCTCCGCGGGAGCATAGAAGCGCCCCGGCTCGATGGCCTGCCTGGCCTCTTTGAAACGTTTGGAATCCTTGGCCACTGCGATACCTCCTGGTGGTCAAGCGGGCCCCGTGACCCTCCCACCTGTCGTCTGTGCGGGTCGCTCTTGGTGGCGCCCCGGCCCCGCCGGCGCGGAACATGGCACGCCCGCATAAGCGGGTCTGCCGACCGCTCGGCGGACGCTCAATCTGCTACCGTGACCCCCATGCTGCGGGCCGTGCCGGCCAGGATGTTCATGGCCGCCTCGATATCATGCGCGTTGAGGTCGGGCATTTTCACCTCGGCTATCTGCCGCAGTTGGTCCTTGGTGACCTCGCCCACCTTTTCCTTGCGGGGATTACCGCTGCCCTTGTCGATACCGGCCGCGTTGCGGATAAGCACGGCCGCCGGAGCCGTTTTGAGGATGAACGAGAACGAACGGTCTTCGAAGACGGTCAGTTCGACAGGGACCACCTGGTCGATCCGGTCCTGCGTAGCCGCATTGTAGGCTTTGCAGAACTCCATGATGTTCACGCCATGCTGGCCCAAGGCAGGACCGACCGGGGGAGCCGGACTGGCTTTGCCCCCGACGCACTGCAGCTTGACTATCGCCCGTACCTTCTTCGCCACCTTGAATCTCCGTCTCTATATTGGATCTACGATCCGACCGACCTGGACTAGATCTTTTTGACCTGCTCGAAACCAAGCTCGGTGGGAGTGTCCCTCCCGAATATGGACACCATGACCTTGAGCTTGCTCTGTTCGACGTTGACCTCCGAGACCTCGCCGGTGAAGTCGGTCAGAGGGCCGCTCACCACCCGCACTTGGTCGCCCACCATGAACTCGGCCTTGGCCTTGGGCTTCTCCACCGTGGTGGTGTGTAGGATGCGGTCGACCTCGGCAGGCATAAGTGGGGTAGGCTTGTTCTCCGAACCCACAAAACCGGTGACGCCCGGTGTGTTTTTGACCAGTGACCAGGAGTCGTCGGTGAGGATCATCTTCACCAGCACATAGCCGGGGAAGATGCGCCGCTCTACCTGGACCTTCTCGCCGCCCTTCGTTTCTACCACCTGCTCGGTGGGCACGACTATCTCCTCGAAGAACTGAGCCTGGTTCAACGACTGGATGCGGCGCTCCAGGTTGGTCCGAGCCTTGTTCTCATGGCCCGAATAGGTGTTGATGACATACCACTTGGCGTCCGTGGACATGGTGACCCCTGTTCTTAAGCTGCTCGGGTCCATGGATCAGCCCAGTCCGACGGAACGGATGATGACGCTCCAGATGAAGTCGAACACACCGATGTACACGCCGGCGATCGCGACCGCTATGATGACGACCGCCGTAGCCGTGAGCAGGTCCTTGCGCGCCGGCCAGGTCACCTTGCTCATCTCGATGCGCACTTCGCGGAGGAAGGTGCGGATGCGGCCGTGCGGCTTGCCACTCACCGCGCCACGTGGCGCGGAGGTCGGCTTGACGGCGGCTACGCGCGAAGACGAGCGCGAGAGCGCACTCTTGAGGGCCCCCGGCTCTTTGGCCGGGATCTTGCCCGCTGTCTTGTCACTTGCTATCTTTGCCATCGCCTCTGCTCGACCGACGGGGAGAAGTGGCAGGGCAGGAGGGATTCGAACCCCCAACATCCGGTTTTGGAGACCGGCGCTCTACCGTTGGAGCTACTGCCCTACGTCTACCCTCGTTCCGATGCCGGACTACTTGGTCTCTTTGTGGACCGTGACCGTATCACACCACTTGCAGTACTTTCGCAACTCGATGCGCTCTGGATCGTTGCTCTTGTTCTTCATAGTATTGTAGTTGCGGCGCTTGCACTCTTGGCAAGCCATCGTCACCCGTACCCGCATTACTTCACCGCTTCCTAGTCAACAACGCCCGTGCATGCTACCACATACCGAGACGCGTAGCTTCGCTTCTCGGCAGCCTCATAGCGGCGAGAGGACTCGAACCTCTGACACGCGGATTATGATTCCGCTGCTCTGACCGACTGAGCTACGCCGCCCCGCGATGGAGCCCGCCTTCGTCACGCGACGCGGACCATGTCGCCGCGGACATGGAGCCCCCACTCGGATTTGAACCGAGGACCCCTTCCTTACCATGGAAGTGCTCTGCCAACTGAGCTATGGAGGCCCACTGAGCCGACCTATAGCCGACCGCCACTCCGACCTCCCACGGGCCGTGATGGTGGGGGGGGGAGGATTTGAACCTCCGTAGGCTGCGCCGACAGATTTACAGTCTGCTCCCTTTGGCCACTCGGGCACCCCCCCACACGCAAGAGACCCCGCGCGGAGGCGAAGTCGCATGATACCCGTTGAGAAGGGCGGTTTCAAGAACCGGTGGGGCTCGAAACGAACACCACCGTGCCACCGTCAGACCGACTCCCGACCGGCCTTCCGAACGCGCGGCACAGTGATGCTTGCCTCGGTCAGAAAGAGGGCCTGAGCAGCCTCGCCCTGGTCCGCCAGCGCCGCGTCCACGGCCTCCTGTACAGTCGCGAACGGCGCCATGAACATGGCTCCCACCTGTTCGTCCTCGAGTGAGCTCACCATCCAGATCCGAGCCCGATCCAGGATCGACGCGATACGGGTCCCCTGCTGCGCACCCAGCCTGTACTCCTCGAGGTTGGCGCGCTCGAGCGCTTCAGCAGGCGAGGCCGCCGCGGAGAGCATGTCGAAGAGGGTCTGGTTCTCCCCCAGGCCGTAGGTACACTGCGAAACCACGATCAGGACGCCGCCGTCTCCGACGGCAAGGGCGCCGCTCTGAACGGCCTTGTTGGTCTGGTAGAGGTTGCAGTCCATGGGGTGGGGAGCTACTGCCACCACCACTTCATAACACCGATCTATGTCGAGCACGAACTGCTTCTCGGCCACGGCGATCGCCTGCCGGAACGTACCCTCCAGCGTCCCCGCCGCCGCAAAGCCTATCCGGTGCCCCTTGTCCAGAACCAACTGGATGGAGAAGACATCCTTGCCGACGATGCCCATAGTGAGCGCCTCTTCCAGGTCCTCATGGACGGGGTTACCCTCCAAGACAAGAAGCTCCGAGCCTTCTTGCATCGACAGCTTGTGATTTGCCCAGACGGTCTCGTACCCGGCCAGACCCGGGAACAGCGATTTACGTCCACCCGTGTAACCCGCGAAATAGTGCGGCTCCACAGAGTTGATGACGATCACTGCGCGGGCTTCGGCCAGAAGGCGGTTCACCCAGATCTCGGTGCCCCGCGTGGTGCGGCCCAGATGGACAAGCTCCTCCTCGTCCTTGGAATCGTGAGAGGAGATACGCTCAGCGTGCATCGCCGCGAAGTCGACGCCGAAGATGCGGTCGAGCTCCTCCGGCAGCGCAGCCCGGTGAGTGCCGGTGGCGACGACGAAGTCCAGCTCGTTACCCGGCGCCCGCAGCCACTCCTCGAGACGAGCTCGAAGCACGGCCAAGACCTGCGCAGACGGGGTCGGCCGAGTGCCGTCGTTCACCACCACGAGCAGCGGGGAGGCGGCCCGGGCCAGATACTCCTCGAAGTCTGCTCCCGGCGCAGCGAGCGCCTCCCGGAGGATGCCTTCAGGATCCTCGGCCTTCTCCACGTTCGCGCCCAGCACCCCGGCCACCCGGTGGTCGTCTATATCCACGGGAGTGGTCCCGGCGCCCCAGGGCACATCGATCCGCATTGTCGACTCCTTGTCCGACGGACTCTGTGGCGATCCCTCGATCGCTCCGCCTCAGCCGTAGAGTTCTATCGGCGGTGAGACTCCAGCCGCGCAAGCCTAGCGCAGCCTCTTACCGGCGGCAAGCAGCATCAACACGGTCGCCCGCGCAGAGACCCCGACCACGCTCTCGGAGCGGATTCCTTACCCGTAGAGACCCTCATCCCATCCGGGTATGTTCCACCCCTTGTAGCCGTGCTTGTCGACCATGTGCTCGAGCGTCCCAGGAACGAGCACCGCTGGTGCCGGGCTGATGTGTCCCGGCGTGATGTAGTCACAGATCACGCGCTCGGTCGTCACCATGGAGAACGTGTCTTCCTCGGCTACGAAGGAATCGTAGCCGGCGCGGAGTGTCTTGTAGAGCTCGGAATCTTGCCGCAGTCTCGCTACATCTTCAACGGTGTCGAACCAGATCTCTTCTATACCGGCGTAGTGTCCCACGTGACCGAACTCGAACAACGTGCCCTTGAAGACCACCGGGTCCATCGGCACTGATGTGTCAAGAACCAGCTTACGGACCAGCCCCTTAGGAACGATCTCTAGCATCCTGTGGGCATGATCGCGCCACCGGGCGTTGAACTCACCGGCCGAAAGGCCCGGCTTCTTGCGCAGCCAGTGGATCAGTTTGACCCCGCCCGCATAGAACCCCTCTTCTTCGAAGAGCGTCTCCCACTCGAGCAGCTCCACGGCGAAGTCGTCCGACCCGAACTTGTGAGGTTGCATGCGGTTGGGGTAGTCATCGGAACGGAAGGGAACACCGATGGCCTCGTAGTCGTCCACAACGTGATCGGCCATGTTGTCCCAATCCATGGGGGATAGCGGGTAGATCAGCATGTCGTCCCGGATGCCGTCGATAGAGTAGTGCTGTACATACCGACGGAAGCTGCTTATGGATGAAGGAGTGGACAGCAACAAGGCGACATGGATAATGCCCCACTCATAGAAGTAGCGCTCGCGCGTCACCCCCGGTTGCCGTTGGGCGGCGAGCATGAATTTGAGCATGCGACCTCCTTGCTTCTGTGCCGGACGCCCGGGCACCGACTATCACAGGATCTGGTACACGTCGTAGGTCGGCCCCGATTGTCCCTGGTTGCCGACGGCCACTGCCATGATTTCGTTCAGCCAGCTGTAAGGACCGTCGACCGCGGTCTCGTACATCGGCTGTCCTCGGAAGTAGTACTCAGAGGGATCGACGTCTTCTCCGTTGCGCAGACGGGCCCATGTATGGGCATCGATGTTGATGATGCCTCGATAGCTCACGTAGATAATATGACCGTCGTGCGTCCGGTATGTATCGCGTACGTCGCCTTCCCCCACGCCACCGGGGCGTGTGAGAAACCAGTCGCCGGTCCCGGCAAGAACCTCTCCCTTCAGCCGCGGCCCCTCGAACCAGCCACCTTTCACCCGGACGATGTTTCGGTGACCGCGGAATGTATCACCCACCTCGTAGAAGCCTTCAACCTCGATATGAGCCCTATACAGAAACTCCGATCTCAGTTCCATTCTGGGAATATCCATGGCCTTCACCTTTCTATCAGTGGGCCCGCCTTGTCCACAAGGCGCCGGCTACATAGCTGTGGCGCCCGCGTCCACTCGGATGTCGGACCCCGTCACCCAGCTCGATTCGTCCGAAGCCAGGTAGACCGCGCAGTGGCCGATGTCTTCCGGAGTGCCCAAACGATCGAGCATAAGGCTCTTCTTGATCATCTCTTCGAAGCCGGGCTCGCGGTTCACCCTCTCTTGAATGTGCTTGCTGACCACCGGACCAGGCGAGATGGTATTCGCACGGATGCGGTACCTTCCGCCCTCCATAGCCAGTTGCCTGGTCATCGCAAGAACACCGCCCTTCGTCGCACAATGAGCGAGAGCGCCGCTGGGCAGAGCCACGTAGGCATTGGCCGACGCGAAGTTGATTATCGAACCCCCTCCGCGGGCCTTCAAATGGGACCACGCCGCCTTGCACGACAAGAAGACAAGGTCGAGCTCTCCCTGCAGAGTCCGCCTCCAGTGCTTGTCGTAATCGAATTCCTCCACGGGCGCGAACTCGACGAATGCCGCGGCCGTGATCAGAACGTCCAGGCCACCGAACCGCTCTACCGCGAACGCCATCAGCTGATCGTTGGCTGCAGGATCCGTGAGGTCGGCAACAAAGCTCTCGTACAGAAGCCCTTCCTCGGTGGCCAAAGCGAGAGTCTCGCCGGCCAACTTCTCGTCTATATCACATCCCACAACGGCGGCCCCTTCGCGGGCCAGGGCGAGAGCGCACCCCTGCCCGATACCCAACCCGCCGGTCCCCGTCACCACGGCGACCTTATCCTTCAGCCTCTCTCCCATGACTATTCTCCCTGGCGATACAAACATCCCCCGAGGTTGAGCGGAGGCGCGCACCCTGGGGTGCGCGCCTCCGCTTCTACATTCTTCTCGTGAGGCTCATCCCGGCGCCTCAGTCGCTCAATTCACGCAACTTATCACGGTACCCTGACAAAGACCTGCTGGACATTCTTCGCCACGCCGTCCGAACCGATGGCGTTAATCCAGTAGGGGTAGTTCAGAACTGCATTCACACCGGTAGACTCCAATCCACCGACGTAGGCGCCGTCACCCCAGAGGGTCTGTAGAACCCCTGGCTCGGTCATCTTCTGGTACTCCTCATATACGACCTGTGGGTCGACACTCTGAGCCTTCTCAATGGTCTGGAGAAGGACCCAGAGACCGTTGTAACCCACCAAGTAGACGTCGGCGATCTCGTCGGCCGCCGAGTAACCCTTGGCCTGGTACTCAGCATGAGCATCCTGCATCTGCGGCGGCAGACTCGCCAGGTCGGACATGCAGACCCCCGCGCCGAACATATCGATGTTGCCGCCACCGGCGATGGTGTTGGCGAAGTCTACGTCGAGGTGGGTGGCGCACATGACGGGGCCCTTGAAGCCGAGCTCACGACTCGCCTTGGAAACGAATCCCCAGGTCGTCGGGGTGGATACCGCGACGAGTATAGCGTCAGGATTGGAGGACAGGAGACGGGTCACCGGCGGGACATAGTCCGCTGTATCGGCCGCCATCTGCTCCAACTGGCCCACGCGCTCCAAACCACGGGCGGCCAACATGCCCTCGAGCCATTCGTACAAAGCCACTGTGCATTCCTCTTGGACGCCGCAGACCGCTACCTTCTTCGCATCAGGATAGTTCTCTTCCATGTAGTCGATGAGGTACGGGATGATCTCGTCATTCGCGTAGTGGAACCGGGGGAACAGGGGCCTCTCGGGGGAGAGGTCCGTATTGCCCTCGTACTTGAGCTGTGCCGAAGCGTTACAGGTGTCGACATTGGCCAGCATCACACCGGCCTCGGCGCAGATGGGGTAGATCACGTTCTTGCAGGCGTCCACCAACGGGCCCATGAGGAACGTGACTCCATCCTGGTGGATCAACTTCTGGGCGGCCGTAGCCGCTTGGTCGACGCTCATCGCGTCGTCTTCCACCAGAAGCTTCACCTTATATGTGTCATTGCCTATCTTCAGGCCACCGGCATCATTGATCTTCGCCGTGGCTAGTTCCCATCCCGCCTTGCAGGCCATGGCGCCGGCAGCCCCAGGGCCCGTCAGGAAGGCGATACCGCCGATGCTGAGCTCTCTCTCCTCGCCGGTAGCCGTCGTGTCGGTCGGTGCGACGGTCGTCTCTGTCGGCGCTTCGGTCGTCTCTGTCGGCGCTTCGCTGGTATCAGTCGGGGCCACCGTGGTCTCCGTGGATTCCTCCTCACCACAACCAACCGCGAAAACTGACGCGAGACCCAGCGCCAACAACAAGGTCAGAATGATAACGAGTGTCTTCTTCACTTTTTGCTCCCCTCCCATTCTCTTACTCAAGTCCTCGGTCGAAGCTACAGGCGCTTTGTGCTGTACCGTTGGTCACCTCCTCGTCTATGAAGGCTCGACGTGATGTCGGTTGAGGGTCATGATCAAGCTGACGACGGGGTCTTTCCTTTGAACAAGCCCCGTAGCTTCCTGTACCAGACGGGCAGATACTCACCCGTCGCAACGAGCCCTTTGGGCATGAAGAACACCACGAGTATCAGAACTGCACCCGCGATCATGGGCCAGTATTCACCCACCGCCCTCCCGAGTTCCCGGAGCACCATGAAGAGAGAGGTGCCGAGAATGGGTCCGTAGAAGCTGTTCGCTCCACCAACCACCATGTACATCAAGCAATAGACGGAGGTGAAAAAGTGGAAGATGTTGGCAGGCGTGCTGGTCGGTGAGAGAGCGTGCACGTGGAACGCAAACAGGCCGCCCGCAATGCCGATGAAAAAGCAGGCTACCACGAAGATGAAGATCTTATGCGCCATGATATTGACGCCGACCGACTTGGCCAAGACGTCGGCCTCCCTGATCGATTTCCACACCATCCCCACCCGGGAGTGCTCCATCCGATACATGAAGAAAAGGCAGATGCTGACCACGAACACAGTCAAATAGAAGTACTCGATGTTCGTCTTGGTGCCGAACTTCAGAGTGCGCGACCCAACGGTGATCTGAGGCGAGATGTCGTAGAACTGGAAGCCCTGCCAACCGCCCGTCAGTCCCTTGAAATAACCCGCCATATACAGAAATATGAACCCCAACAGAAGCGTACAGATAACGAAATAGATGCCCTTGACCCTGAAGAACGGATACGCCACCAAACCAGCGACCGCCGCAGCGACCAGACCGCCAAGAAGGAGGGTCAACCAGGGCGACAGTCCTGCCTTTGCGGAGAGCAAAGCCGCTGCGTAGCCCCCCACCAACATGAAGCCGGCGGTCCCCAGGGACATCTCTCCGGTCAAGAAGATGGCGCGCATACTGGACGTCGAAAGGATCATCACGCCAACCAGTATGAGAATGTGCGTCCAATACGTGCCTTTGCCGACCCCAAGACCGGAGCGCAGGATCCAAGGCAACGCGAGAACCAGCGCGTAAATCACTACGCCGACCAAGCCTTTGGATAGTCTCTTCTGCTGCTCAGTCATGACCAAACAGTCCTCTCGGTCGGAATATGAGGAAGGCTATGACAAGAACCAGGGGGAGGATGATCCCCATCTGAGCGCCGAAGAAAAGGGCCAGCAGACTCTCAGCGACACCCAGGAGCAGCCCCCCTACCACCGCGCCGGGTATGCTTCCCAACCCCCCGATGACGATGAGTGTTATCCCCTTCATGAAGGCCAAGCCGCCCATGTAGGGGTCGAGATTGAAGATACTGCCTCCCAGCGCGCCCCCCACCGCCGCCAAGGCACTCCCTATCGCCACGACCATGGCCGACATCAGGTTCGGGTTGATTCCCTGCATGAGAGCGCCCTCGCGATTCTGCGCGGAGGCGGTCATCGCCAGTCCGTACTTCGTTCTCTTAAGGAACGTGTACAGGATCAAGGTCAGCAACAGGGCGATGACGATGGCGACCACCCTTTCCCTCGACACGTAGGCGCCGGCGATTTCGAACGAGCCCTTGTACAGAGACGGGAGCTGCTTGGTCCCCTTGCTGAAGGTGAGCATGATGGTCGTCTGCAGGATCAGGCTGAGCCCGGTCGTGACGCAGACGTAGGACAAGAACTGTCCCTTGAGGGGGCGCAGCAAAACCCTCTCGAGGATGAGTCCCAGGATGGCCGTGGTGATCATGCTGATGACGACGGCCACATACAGGTTGACGCCGTTCAACACCGAGAGCAGATACACGGTGAAGGCCCCGATCATGTAGACCTCTCCGTGGGCGAACTGCAGGATGTTCATGATCCCGAGGATGAGCGTGAGCCCGAGTCCGATAAGGATGTAGGTGCCCCCCATGCACAGCCCGTTGATGATGCTCTGTGCTACATCCTGTCCTGTTATGTCCATGTATCGACCTCGCGATCGCGGATGGCTCTCATGCTCCGAGATACGCCTTTCTCACCAGGTCACTCTCAATGAGTTCCTGGGTCAGCCCACAGGCGACGATATTCCCGGTCTCGAGGACATAGCATCTGTCCGCGACATCAAGCGCCAACCGGGTGTTCTGTTCCACCAGCAGTACCGTCACGCCACGCTCGTGGATGTTCCGGACGATCTTGCTGATCTCACGGATCAGCAGCGGGGCGAGTCCCAGGGACGGCTCATCCAGCAGGAGGAGCCGCGGCCCACCCACTAAGGCGCGCGCGATGGTCAGCATCTGCTGTTCTCCGCCGCTCAGGGTCCTAGCCTGCTGGCCCTGCCGTTCTTCGAGCCGAGGGAAATGCACAAAGATGTCCTTCAACATCTGCGCCGTCTTGCCCCTGTCCTTCTGCAGATACGCCCCCACTTTGAGATTCTCGAGGACAGTCATGTAGGGGAACAGGGCTCTACCTTCCAGCACGTGGCGGACCCCGAGCTCGACGATCTTCTGAGGAGCCAACCCGTCGATCCTTCGCCCATCAAACCAGATCTCTCCCGAGGCTATCGGCACCAGTCCGGTTATGGCCCGCAGAGTGGTCGACTTGCCCGCGCCGTTGCCTCCAAGGAGAGTGACGACGGAGCCCTCCTCGACCTCGACGGAGACACCCCTCAGGACTTCCGCGCCGCCATAACGGACGGCCAGGTCTTTGATCTCAAGCAGCATCGTCGTCGACTCCAAGATAGGCTTCGATCACGGCAGGGTCGTTGGCGATCATTTGGGATGTGCCTTCGGCGATCTTCCTGCCGTGACTGACCACCACGATGCGGTCGCAAAGACCCATGACCGCCTTCATATTGTGCTCTATGACGACCAGAGTCAGGCCCGTCTTCTCCCTGAGCATCCTCACCAGGTCGAGCATCTCCGACACTTCCTCTGTGTTCATCCCGGTGACAGGCTCGTCCAGAAGCAGCAGCTTCGGCTCCACAGCCAAGGCGACGGCCAGGCACAAGTGGCGTTGATTGCCGTGCGGCAAGTCCGACGCCAGCGTGTCGGCGTCTTCGGACAGGCCCACCAGCTCGAGTATCTCCATGGCCCTCGTGCGAAGGGCCTTGTCCCTGCGGCGGGCACTGGGGCCTCCAAAGAGGAAGCTGAACCAGCTCAGACGCGTGTGAAGATGCGCGCCCATCACGACATTGTCAAGGACGGTGGAGCTGGGAAAGAGAACGTTGCCCTGGAAGACCCGAGCTATCCCGCTCCTCGCCACCCGATGCGACGAGTAGCCGGTGATGTCCTTGTCACGGAAGACCAGTGTTCCGCTGGTCGGCTTGAACGTCCCACAGATCATGTTGAAAATCGTGCTCTTGCCGGCTCCGTTGGGACCGATGATGCCGAGGATCTCTCCCTCGTTCACGTCGAAATCCAGCTCGCTCACCGCGTCCAAGCCACCGAATCTCTTGCTGAGCCCACGGGCTTCTAGTAGCGCCATCACTCCGGCTCCCTCAACGATGTCCGTGCGGTCTGGTACCAGGCCATCCTATCCAACACCCGCGCCGCCGCTCTCGGTGAGGAGAGGATCACCGGCGAGTATCCATCCTGCTGAGGAGAAGTGCCACGAACAGGATGGTCTGGAACGTTGATGATCGGTTTCCCGGTCTCTTCCATCAGCACGCTGCAGCTGTGCAAGAAAGAGGCTTCCCAGGCGGTGAATCCTAGGAGTCCTTCGCCCGGGCGCCGGTCGCGGCCACCGCCGCTGGTGCTGGGTACGCCAACGAAATTCAGGGCCATCACCGCGTCGAACGCGTCACACCTGACGACATGCTCGATGACCCGTAGTCCGACATCTCCAAAACCGGCGGCCACCAGATCAAGAGGGTTCCGCCTGCTCCAGAAGGGAGGCAGCAACTCGTCCAGGCAGCGCACGAGGCCCTCGGGCGCCGCTACAAGCTCCAGACCGTGCAGGACCACCTCGTCGGCAGCCAGGACGCCTGGACCTCCGCCATTGGTTACAACCGCGACCCTCCTACCCTTGGGAAGCGGAAGGTAGGCTAGGCAGGCGCCCAGATCGACGAGCTCATCCACAGTGCCACAGACGACCACGCCCGCTTGGCGGGCAGCCGCTCGGAACACTTCTGCGGAGCCCGCGAGCGCCCCGGTATGAGAGGCGGCCGCCCTACCTCCCGCCTCGGTCAGTCCACCACGGAGTACCACCACCGGTTTGCGTCCGGCGGTTCGGCGGGCGGCCTCGACGAAGTGAGCGCCGTCGTCGATGCCCTCCAAGTACATCATCACACACTCGGTGGCAGGGTCGTCGCACAGATGGTCCAACACGTCAAAGGCGTCCACCTGAGCCTCGTTACCCACACTCACGAACTTCTCCACCCCGATGCCGCGCAGTTCGCACGCCGACACCACCCCGGGTCCCAAGCTACCGGACTGCGAGATGAAGCTCAATTTCCCCTTGGGGGGATGGAGCGCGACCAAGCCCGTCGCGTGAAACGACGCCTGGTTGGACATCAACCCCATGCAGTTAGGTCCGATGAGAGTCATACCGTATCCGGTGGCGACCTCCAGGATCTCCTGCTCGAGCACCGCGCCTTCCGCCCCGGTCTCCGAAAAGCCCGCGGCCAGAACGACCGCCGCTTTGACTCCGCGTCGTCCACACTCTTCGAGCACTCCCTTGACCTGCCGTCCACCCACCGCCATCAACGCCAGATCAGGCGCTTCGGGCAGTTCCGCGATAGAGGTGTAGGACTGTACACCGAAGAAGACGCCGCCGCGTGGATTGACCGGATAGATCGTTCCCTGATAGCCGCCGTCTAGAAGATTGCGGAGCGCCGAGCCGCCCCACTTGCCGAGATCATCCGAGGCCCCGACAACCGCCACCGACCCCGGCGTCAGCACGGGCCTGATATCAGGCGCAGGCCTGCGAACCGTGGACGCGGGCCGAGCCTCTCGAGAGAGGACGACGAGAGCGTCGGCTGCGACCGGGCGGTCGCCTTCGATGAGGAGCGGATTGACGTCGATCTCGGCTATCTCCGGGAAGTCCAGCCCGATCCGGCCGATGGCCTGTATCACCCCAACAAGGGCCGCCCGGTCCACGGGTGGGGAACCCCTGAAGGCCTCGAGGATGCGCTTCGAACGGATGTGTTCGAGAAGTCCGGCGACATCGTGCCTGCTTGGGGGAACGAGCGCAAGCGCAACGTCGCCCAACACCTCGGTGAATATCCCGCCGAGCCCGAAAGCTACCACCGGGCCAAAGACCGGGTCACGCTTGAAGCCTACCAGCAACTCCCTGTTCCCGACGATCATCCGCTCTAGCAACACACCCTCAAGGGCGTCGCCGGCCCGCTCGGCAAGAAGGCGGTATGTCGCGGCAACCGCGTCGGAACCCGTCACTCCGAGCACCACAAGCCCACTCTCGGTCTTATGGCGGATCCGGGAACCGACCGCTTTCATGGCGAGCGCCCCGCCAAGGCGGCCGGCTCCCGCCACGGCCTCAGCCTCGCTCGTCGCGAGGAGTCCGGCCGGAACCGGCACTCCATAGGCCGTCAGCAGCGCCTTGGCTTCCCACTCGTCGAGAGCCGTCGCACCGCGGTCGAACGCCCGTCTGAGCAGGTCTCCCGCCTTTGTCTCCACCGTGACTTCGATGGCTGCCACTTGATGACGTCTCCTTAGCCCGGTGATGTGTCTCCCAGGGTCTACAGCGCCGGTGGGAACTGGGGCAGGCCGTCGAACAACGGGTTCTCTCCCGCGCCGGCTATGCCGGCCGCGCGCATGGCTGCGCCCTTGTAGCGCTCCCAGTCGGCCAGTTGGACGATAGACAGCTTCTGAGCTTCGAGAGATCCTTCAGCATGGATGGTGAGTACGTCTTCATAGCAGGAGGTCAGGTCGCGCACCAGCTTCACCATGCGCAGCCGGTTCTCCGTGGATGTTCGCGCGCTACCGGCGAAATACTTCTCCATGAGAGCATGAGTCTCGGGGTTCGTGTAGTCCTTGTAAGATGGGGCCGTGACAATGATCCCGCCGCCGATATCCTGGATGTACTTGGTCGCCTGATGCCAGTTGTCGGCGAAGTAGAACTTGCAGATGTTGGCGATCATAGGATTGGGGTAGACCAGATCGGAGCCCCGCTCGGAAACGCAGTGTTCGACGGCCGCCAGGCCCAGGGTCTCCACAGCCTCAGTGTACATCACAAGCCAGGTGAGTTTCTCGCGGACGTGGGCCTTCTTCTCCACACCGTTGTACTCCGCCATCAAGACGGCCGCCCCGGTGAAGAGCTCCAACTCCATGGCTTTGTAGGTCTCGGCGCTCAAGCGATGGAAGTTGGCGAACATATAGGCTACTTGTCCCGCAAACTCCCATTCGCCCTTCAGGAAGATGCGCTCATTGGGGATGAAGACGTTATCGAAAATGATGGTCGCGTCATTGATATAGACGGCCTTGGAGATGGGATGGTCGAAAAGATCGGAGTCGGCAGTGATCTCAGGCTGGGCGCAGATCATGGTGATGCCGGGTGTGTTGAGTGGGATACCGAAGGCCACCGCGTAGGCGGCATCCTCCTTCTGCATGGCACGGCACGGCGCTACGATGATCTCGTTGCAGGCCGGCGCCTGGCTGATATGGGTCTTGGCCCCGCTCACGATGATGCCGTCGGACCGCTCTTCGACGATGCGCACGTAGAAGTCCTTGTGTTGCACCTGCTGTGAGGGACGGAGATTACGGTCGCCCTTGACGTCGGTGAGACCCATGGCGAACGCCAGATCGTTCTTTTGTAGGTGTCTGCGGTAGGCCTCCACGTTGGCGGCGTAGTTGGTGCCGTACTTATTGTCGACCCGCGGAGCCACTACGGTGACCGCGTTCAGGCCGTCCTTCGCCACGAATTTCGCTCCGGACGGCTTGCCGAAGCAGACCCGGGCCCAAAGTTTGACCACTTCGCGCAGCCGTAGGAGGTCTTCCCTGGTCCGTTGAGGCTGGAGGGCAAAACTGACCCGCTCGCCATCTTCATCCAGGTCGGTCAACAGATCCTGGTAACGAGGGTCGTTGCTCATGATGTAATCGATGGCCACCCAATCGTTGGTGACTTTGCACACCGGGTGGGCGGTCACATCGGGTACTCTCTCGCCGTTGAGATAGACGACCCTGCCGTCCTTGAGGCTCTCAAGATATTGCCGTGGGGTCTTAATCGCCACTTGATCCCTCTTCCTGGTCGTGATCGGACCAAACTTCCCAAGCTCTATACGTCGATAGAGCGCTCGCTCCATGTATTCTTACAGTAACTTCTATCCATGTCAAGCAGTTCTAAACGGCGTCGAGATCTATGTACTCAGGTGGCATCGGAAGCCCGGAATGATTGCCGTGACGCCCAGAATACGGTTCGTGGAAACTGCTGGGTTCGTCCGGCGCCGGAGCGCTCTCGGGCTGTGCGCCTTGGATGGCGCTGCCCTGGATGACCGGTTCATCCACCCAGCCTTTCTCGAACGAGCTGCGGATGAGCAGATGGGCCCGGTAGTCCCAGAACTTCCACTGCCCGTCTTCCTTCACGAAGATATGGTTGTACTTGATCACCTGCCAGATGGGGACGACGCCCTTCACCGGGTCTAGGAACGTGTTGAACCCCACGTGGTACCACATGCCCTTGGCGGTGTTCATGTCTTCCTGCACCTGGATCACCGGGGTGGTCAGCTCGTGGATGGCGCAATTGCCCTCATAGTGGTAGAGCCTGCCTAACATGTCCACGAACACCCGTCGCGCCCCCTCGAGACCGTGGAAGACGCCGCTCTCGACGATCTCCACCTTGACCCCAGGGGTCTTCTGTGCGAACAGCTCGTCGACGATCTTGTCCCAGTAGTGGCCCAAGCACAGGTGGTTGTAACGCCCGTGCAGGTTGGAAATCTCCACGTAGTCGCGTGAGATCTGGGCGTTGCGCTCGGTCTTGACCAGCCGGCGTTCGACGTCCTCCAGCCGGTTCAGTAGCTCTTCATGACTTGATTGCTCAGACATGGAAGCCTCCTTGTATCCTCGCGCGGCACTCGTCAGATGGCCTTCGCTGTGTGATAGCCGGCCCGGACGGCATGTACGATCATCCCCGATTCCTTGGCGTCGCCGATCAGATACAGCTCTGGCGCCTTGCCTTCCAGAGCTTGGTAGAGTCCCTTGTTGGGGAGGATGGGAGCCGTCGGCATGACGCTATCGGCCTCGATCTCGTGTGTGGCACCGTCCTTGTCTTCGTAAGCGAGGCCGCGCTCGGTGACCCGGATGTTCATCGCCTCTGTGATGAACTCCACTTCCTTCCTGGAGAACCAATCCATGGCCAGGCCCACGCGAAAGTCGATCATGCCCTCGCCGATCTTGTCGGTGGGCTCGACGACGGTGACCTTGCGACCCCGCTTGACCAGGAATTCCGCCGCCTCCATGCCGTGCAACCCGGCACCGATGACCACGACCTTCTTGCCGATGGGCAGGTAATAGTGCGTGGCCCAGCCCATGAAGCGGGTCCCGAACCACCGCAACCACGGCTTCACCTGCTTATGAAGCTCCGGGGTGGTCACCACCCTACTCTTGTCGCCCTGCACCGGCGGCGAGTTCAGTATTCCTCCGGTCGCCAAGATGACCACGTCGGGCTTCATGGCCTGGATGCGCTCCGGCGTCGCCTCGGCGCCCAGTTCCAGTTTCACGCCGGTCTCTTTCAGCTCCCGCTTGAACCAATCGATCAGCGAGGGCAGATCCTCGAGCTCCAGCCCCTTGATGAGGCCGGCTAGGTTCATCAGACCCCCCAGCCGCCGAGACTTCTCGAGCAGCGTCACATCATGGCCCCGGAGGGCCGCCGTGCGCGCAGCCTCCATACCGGCGGGACCTCCGCCCACCACCACGACCTTCTTCTTCGTAGAAGCCTTCTCGAGCGTCTGATAACCGTAGCCGAGGGCCGCGTTGGAACGGCATTTGCGGAGGAAACTCTCGGTCTGATCGAGACATGTGCCGCAGCGGGTGCAGGGCCGGATGTCATCAGCTTTGCCGGCGATGAGCTTGTTAGGCATCTCTGGATCGCATATCAGAGGCCGGTTGACGCCGATGAAGTCGGCCTTCCCTTCTTCAAGCATCTCCTCGCCCAGCTCCGGGGTCATGTAGCCGATCAGGATGATCGGCACCCCGAACATCTTCTTGTATTCGCCGGCCATCAGCCGCATGGCGCCCCTGCCCAGCTCCTTCGCATAGTATTGGGGGGGCATCTTGTCGAGGGGCACATGCGCCTCGGGAAAGAACATATAATCGGGAAGAAAGCCGGATACGTGTAGGCCCAGCCAGTGGCTGCGGACCATCAGGGCATCTGCGCCTGCCTCCACCGCCCACTTCATGTTCTCGGTCGCCAGCTCGTGCGTGAGACAGACGCTGTCGGGGACATCGATGCTGTAGCCGACCTCGAAACCGTTCAGGCAGACGACCACGGGATAGTCAGACCCGCACCGTTCCTTGATGCCCCTGATGATCTCGACCATGAATCTGGCCCGATTCTTCTGCGTGCCCCCATACTCGTCATCACGCCGGTTCCAGAAGGGCGACAAGAAATTGTGGACTATATGGCTGCTGCCCATGTTAAGATCAACACCGTCAAACCCGGCCTTCTGCGCCCGTTCTGCGGCATCGACATACTTCTGGACTATCGCCTGGATCTCAGGGACCGTGAGCGGCCGGATCATGTCTCGGTGGAAGTCGGCGGGAGTGGAGATGTTCACCGCGGACGCTCCTATGGGCGGTCCCTCGTACGTAGCCGGATGGTTGTCGAACAGTGGGTTCTGCCAGGGACCGTCATGCTCCATCTGCAGGAATGTCGGGCACCCGTGGCTGTGGATCATGTCGACCAGGATCTTGATGCCGGGGATGTACTTATCGTCATCCATACGGTAGCGATAGTGCCAACGGCACCCCTGAGGGAAGTCCACCGTGGGAGCTTCAACCGAGATGATCCCCACCCCTCCGCGGGCCAGGGCATCGTAGAAGCCCATGGTGTTCTCGTTCATCGAGTCGTACTCGGTATCAAAGAACGTATGCATGCCCGCGGCCGACTTGTAGAGACGATTGCGCGTCTTCACCTTACCGATCTGCCCTGGCTCGAGCAGCTTCGCGTACCTGCCTGGGTCGCTCATATGATCCGGCCCTCCGTTCTTTCTGCTTTCGCGTGCCACTTCAGCGGCGCCGGCCTCCCGGCGTCATTTTTCCGTCCGGACCATCAGACCGGCCCGAATGCTCCAATCTCACTCAGATAGTCGAGCATCTTCAGGTACAGCTCATCGCGTTTCTTGAGGATCTCCACCTCGCTCCTGCCTTGATAATCGTAGATGCCACGCCCGCTCTTGGCGCCGCAGTCCCCGCGTTCCACCCGCTCCTCCACGAACGAGTAGACCTTGCCCACGTTCTTCTGATAGGCCAGCAGCATGTCGAGGCCTTGGAAATCGAAGGTCTGCATGACCCCGACGATCGGAAGCCGCACGCCCAGCGACGTCTTCACGGCCGTGTCGATCTCACCCGGCTCCACCAGACCTTCCTGGACCATGTCCATGGCCGTCTCGCCAATGGCCCGCTGGATGCGGTTGACGATGAAGCCCGGGCCGAACTTCTTCATAGGCACCGGGCTCTTGCCGCAGACCTTCATGAGGGCCACGGTGAATTCCATGGTCTCGGGCGAGGTCCGCGGTCCCGGCACGACTTCGACCAGTGGGATGATGTGCGCCGGCGTGAAGAAGTGCGCGCACACGCCTCGAGGCTGCAATGCGTCCGGCAATAACTCGAAGATGTTGAGACTCGACGTGTTGCTGGCGATCACGGTCCGTTCAGGGCAGACGGCGGAGAGCTCAGCGTACAGTTCCCTCTTGGCGTCCTTGTTCTCGGCTATGGTCTCAAGGACGAAATCCGCATCCTTGGCGACATCCTTGACGTTCTGACTTGTCGTTATGCGGGCGATGGCCTCGTCTGCCACGGTTTGGGGGAGCGTGCCGTGTGCGACGAGAGTGGCGGAGTTGGCCCTCACCATCTTCATCGCCTTCTTCAACGTCTCCGCTTTGCGCGAGTACAGAGCCACCTCATACCCGGCGACGGCGAACATCTGAGCCACACCTGGGCCCATGGTGCCGGCGCCGAACACCGCTATCTTCTTGACATCCTCGACTCTCACCGACAGCCCCTTTCAGACCTCGCTTCTCCAGTCGCTCCCGTCCCGGGCAGCGGCGCCTAGGCCGTGCAGCTCCGGCCGCCGTCCACATACACGACCTGCCCGGTCATGTAGTCAGAGGCCGCCGAGGCCAGGTAGATGCAGGTGCCCATGAGTTCCTCCGGCTCAGCGACCCGTCCGATGGGGTGCAGGGCGGTCGCCCCGGCCAGGACCTCGGGCGGCAGCGCGGCCTTCATGCCGGGGGTGAAGATCACCGACGGGCCGATGGCGTTGACGTTGACGCCGTGCTTGGCCCACTCGTACGCCAGCATGCGGGTGAGATTGCCGACGGCGGCTTTGCTGGCGCAGTAACCGACATTGCCCGCGAGCGGGACGCCGCGGTCGCCGGCCACCGAGCCGATGTTGATGATCTTGCCTTTCTTCTTCTCGAGCATGACCTTGCCGAATTCGCGACAGCAAAGCATGATGCTCTTCACATTGCTCTCGAAGAGCGTGTCCCAACTGCCTAAGGTCTGGTTCTCAAAGGGCTCTTTGATGTTCTGCCCCTGCGAGTTCACCAGGATGTCCACCGTGCCCATGGCCGCCACGATCTCCCCGACCGCGTTCTTCACACCGGCCTCGTCGGTGGCGTCCATCCGGAAGGCCTTCACCTTCGTGGAGACTTCCGGATCGGCCGCAAGTTCACCGGCCACCACCTGCAGCTTCCCCAGATCGCGGCTGGCGAGAGCCACGTCCGCCCCTTGCCTGGCCAGCCCGAGCGCCAAGGCCTTTCCGATTCCTCCGCCTCCGCCGACGACCACTGCCACCTTGCCGTCGAGCCTGAAAAGGTCTCCCATCATCGCCTCGTTTCGTCTTGCTCTGACATTCTCAGCTCCGTGCGCGGCTCGTTCCATCGTAGCCATCTCACCTGTAGGGCAACCAGCACTCCATCAACTCGTCGATGGGCCACAGGCTGAGCCGCTCGTAGCCGTCCTTGGTCACTAGGATGTTCTCCTCCAGCCGCACACCGAACTTACCGCCCTTCTTGCCCGCGTAGGTCTCGACGGCCAGGCACATCCCTTCCCTGAAGGTCTGTTCGGGCACCCCGGCTACCTGGTTCATACGGTTGAAGAACGGCCGGTCGTGCAGAGTCAGACCCAGGCCGTGGCCGATGGCATAGGGGCCCACCTCAGCCCAGGTGTCGTGCCCCCAGTACTGGGGAGAGTCGGGCCACTTGTCGAGGAGCTGCCAGTCGGTCGAGCCGTCCTTGATGGTGCTCATGCCGTCATACAACATGGCCCGGCACTCCTCGTAGACGTCCTTCTGCTCTTGACTGGCCTTGCCCACGGAGAACGTACGGTAGACACACGACTTGTAGCCTTGGTAAGAGGCGCCGTCCACATCGATGTAGACCAAGTCGCCCACCTGCAGAGGCTTATCCGTGAACGACCACCCATAGGGGTTGGTATTGTGACCGGAACAGCAGACCAGGTCTTCGGTGTGGTCGTCCCCTTCCTCGTAGAGGGTCTTGATACCGATGGCGACCAGATCGCACTCCCGGATTCCCGGGCGGATGGCGTCCACGATCGCGGCAAAGGCCTTCTCGGAGTGTGCGCAGGTGATGCGCATCAATTCGATCTCATCCACCGTCTTGATCATGCGGGCAAGGTCCATGAAGGGTTTGGCGTGGACGACCTCCACGCCCCGCTTCTTGAAAGCCTCTGCGTAGATGTAGGAGAGCGTGGTGCCGTCGATGCCCAGCGGCTCCTTCTCCACGCCGTACTCCACCATGAAGCCGTAGATCTGGTCCACGACGTTCTGAACGACCTTGTCGTCGGGCGTGAAGGCCGCGATCTTCGCGATGCCGGCCGGAGCATGGATACGGCCCCCCATCCAGGGCATCCGCTGGATCAAGCCCTCTTGGTCGTTGCCTCCGATGATGTGCGGATCGCCGTTACGCGCACAGAAGCAGAACTGGGCCTCCAGAGGACGGTTGGGAGTGGTGATGTAGTAGCCCGTCATGTACCGGACATTGGCTTCGTCCCAGGTGACGATGGCTCCGAGCCCCGCCTTGTTGATCTCGGCCTTCGCACGCTGCAGGCGCTCCGCCCGTAGACGAGGATAGTTGACCCGTTCTTCGTAGTCGACCGCGTATTTTCCGAGTACCATCACTCCTCCTACCGTGTCGTCTATTCCGTCGTCTTAGGACCCTGCGCGCGCTCCTACAGTCTTTCGAAGATCGCGGCGCACCCGATGCCGCCCGCCGCGCACATGCTGACCAATCCGTACCGGTTCTTGCGGCGTTTCATCTCGTGCAACAGTGTCGCGGTGAGCTTGGCTCCGGTCGCACCCAGAGGATGGCCCAGAGCGATGGCTCCACCGTTCACGTTCAAGATCTCGCGGTCGAGGCCCAGTTCGCGCATGCAGTAGACAGACTGGCTGGCGAAGGCCTCGTTGAGCTCTATGAGCTCGATCTGGTCCATGGTGAGACCTGCGAGCTTCAGCACCTTCGGGATGGCGAACACCGGGCCGATGCCCATCACGGCCGGGTCGCAGCCGGCGGCGGCGAACGCTACGAAACGGGCCAGGGGCTCCAGCCCAAGCGACTCCGCCTTCTCCGCGCTCATCACGACCACGGCAGCGGCGCCGTCGCTGGTCTGCGACGAGTTGCCCGCCGTGACCGTGCCGTCCTTCTTGAAGACCGGCCTCAACTTGGAGAGGACTTCGACCGTGCTGCCCGGCCGCGGACCTTCGTCGGTGGTCGTTGTGGTGATCTTCTCGACCACCGTGCCGTCAGGGCCGGGGAGCCTGCGCTTGATCTCCACCGGCACGATCTCGTCGTCGAACGTGCCGTTCTCGATAGCCGCCAGAGCGCGGCGCTGGCTTTCGGCCGCGAACACATCCTGCTCTTCACGAGTGACGCTGAAGCGTTCGGCCACGTTCTCGGCCGTGATGCCCATACCGGCGTATACACCGGGGTTGACCTTCTGCATGTCCCAGCTGCTGATCTGTTTGTTGCCGCCACCGGGCACCCGGGACATGCTCTCGATGCCCGCTGCAAGCACCACCTCGACCTGGCCCGACATGACGGCCTGGGCCGCATAAACGACGGACTGCAGCCCGGAGGCGCAGAACCGAGTGAGGGTGACGCCCGGCACCGTGTCGGGGATGCCGGCGAGCAGGGCGTAGTTCCTCGCGCAGTTCAGCCCCTGTTCAGCCTCGGGGAAGGCGCAGCCCATGATGACGTCGTCTATCTCCGCCGGGTCGAGCCCGGGCGCGCGCTCCAGCGCCGCGCGGATGGACGTGACCGAGAGGTGCTCCGGCTGGATGGTCCTGAACATCCCCCTCGGGGCTTTCCCGACCGGCGTACGTACCGCCGATACTACGACTGCTTCTATCATGAAGGGTCTCCTTCGCTCCTCGCGCCTAGTTCCGGAGGGGCTTCCCGGTCCTCAGCATGTGTTGCATCCGCTCGATGCTCTTGGCCGTGCGGCACACCTCTAGGAAGGCCTTGCGCTCGAGGTCGAGGAGATACTGCTCGTCGACCTCTGCGTTGATCTCCACCTCGCCGCCCGACAGGACCCGGCCCACCATCATCGACAGATAGTGGTCGTGGTCGGAGATAAAGTCGCCGCTGCGGGCGTTATCGAGGATCCAACGGAAGTTCCCCATGCCGTCCACACCCATCACCTGCACCGTCACCGGCGCCGGCGTCTGCCAGCCCGACTCGAGCATCCCTAGGGCCACCTGCTTCGCCGCATGGATGAGGCCGTCGCGGTTCATAGTCACGCCGTCCCCGGGGCGAAGGTAACCGAGGTCGAACGCCTCCCAGGCCGAGGAGCTGACCTTAGCCATAGTGATGGCCTGGAATGAGCGCTGCATGATGAACCAGGCCCAGTTGACACCCTGAGCGGGGGCCGTGGTGCGGAACACCGCCTCCTTCATCCCTCCGGCCGCCGGCACAAGCCCTACGCCGGTCTCCACCAGCCCCATGTTGACGTCGGCGTGGGCCTGCACACGATGGCAATGCAGGCAGACCTCAAGGCCGCCGCCCAGTACCCTGCCGAACGGCGCCGCCACTATGGGGATAGGCGCGTACTTCATGGCCATGCTCGTGCGTTGGGCCGTGCGGACCAGGTGCTCGATGCCGTCCCAGTCCTCAGCGGCGATCTT
Organism: Actinomycetota bacterium; assembly: GCA_012523095.1. Taxonomy (GTDB): domain Bacteria; phylum Actinomycetota; class Thermoleophilia; order RBG-16-64-13; family RBG-16-64-13; genus RBG-16-64-13. The sequence goes on from JAAYJE010000038.1 coordinate 45,909, forward strand.
GTCGAGCATCAGCCTTATGTCTGCTCCGCCCGAGAAGTGTGCGCCTTGGTTACCGATGACCAGAGCGTCATAGGCGTCTCCGGCGTTCTCGATGGCCTTCAGAATGAAGAGCTGCACCCCTTCTCCCACGGTGTTGGCCTTGGTGTGGAACTCGATGCAGGCCACCCGGTCGCCCAGATCGACGAGACCGGCATGCTCGTTCTCCTCGAGCGTCCTGCCGTTCGCCTTGAGATCGGCGAGGTTGATCACACGCTTCCGCGCTGCAAGCGGCTTGTGTCCCTCCTGACCCGGTCCCCACACTTCGAGAGCGCCCGCCTCCTTCTTGTAGAACGAGGGAGCCTCGGTGGCCGCCAGCTGTAGCACCCATTCGGGAACGGCCCGGCCCTCCGCCTTCATCCGCTCGACGGTCTCCTTGACTCCGAGGGCGTCCCACAGCTCGAAGGGGCCCAGGTCCCAGGCATAGCCCCAACGCATGGACCGGTCGATCTGAGCGATGTCGGAGCAGATCTCGGGGATACGGTTGGCAGCGTAAACGAAGGTGGCGGCTAGAAGGTCCCACCCAAAACGAGCGGCCGCGTCGTCGAACGAGATGAACTTCCGCACGCGCGCTACCGGGTCGGAGATCTTGTTCGCCTCCGTGAGGCTCTCGTACTGCGGGTCCTGCCAGGGTCGGTATTCCAGCGTATTGGGATCGATGCACAGAGTGCGCTTCTCTCTGAAGAAGCTCCCGCCGGTCTTCTCGCCCAGATAGCCGCGGTCGACCATGTCCAGGATCCACTGAGGAAGCTTCCACTGCTCGCGCATCTCGTCGCCCACGGCGGTCTCGTAGTGGCTCTCGACCGCGTAGGCCAGCACATCGGTGCCGGCCAGGTTAGACGTGCCATAGGTGGCGGTCACCGAGCGGGCCAGGGCCCGGCCGCTGGCCGCGTCGACGTCCTCGATGGTGAGGCCGTACTTCTCCTGTTGATTGATCGCGTAAACGGTCGAGAAGATGCCGATGCGGTTGGCGACGAAGTTCGGGGTGTCCTCGCTCAGCACCACTCCCTTTCCCAGTCGAAGCTCGGCAAACTCCTGCAGACCTTTCACAACGGCCTTATCGGTATGACGGCCCGGGATCACTTCCAGGAGGTACATGAAGCGGGGCGGGAAGAAGAAGTGACTGCCCAGAAAACGCCTCTTCACGTCGTCGGGGAGGACCGATGCCATCGCGTTGACCGAAAGTCCTGAAGAGTTCGTCGACACGATAGTCTTAGGGCCGATGTACCCGGCCACCCGGCTCAGAAGGCTCTGTTTCACGTCGAGCCTCTCCACCACAGCTTCCACTACCCAATCCACATCCGCAAGCTTCGCCAGGTCGTCATCGAGGTTCCCCGGAGTGAGCAGATGGGCGCGGCTTGGGTGTGCGAAGGCGGCGGGGCGCCCCTTGAGAGCTGTGGAGATCGCAGCCTTGGCCAGACGGTTCCGCACGCCCGGGTCATCCAACCCCAGACCGAGCTTCTTCTCGTCGTCGTTCAGCTCCGTCGGAGCCAGATCGAGGAGCAGTGTGGGTATGCCGGCGTTCGCCAGATGGGCCGCAACCGCGGTACCCATGCGGCCCGCTCCGAGAACAGCCGCCCTTCGGATCACTAACATACTCTAGTCCTCCCCAGAATTATCTCCGCGATCCAGACCAAGACCCCGGAAGATGAAACCGATTAGAAACTCAACCGTCGACTCGACATCTTCGGGGCCGGACAGCTTAAGGTTCCAGCCCCTAAGAACAAGGAATAGACACACGTACGAGACCAGATTCGCAGCCAACTCAGATTCCCGCCCCCGCAGCTGGTGTCCGGGGATCAGCGAAAGAAGGTGCCGATAGAAGCCCACGACGTTCCGGTCGTCCAACTCGAGCACCTTTCGGAGGTGCTCCTTGTCGAGGTACTTGCTCTCGGTGAATATGAACTGGTAGAGCTGCCGATTCGCGGAAAGATGCTTCATGGTGATCCGCAGCCCATGCTCCAACTTGGCCACAGGGTCGGTGATCTCCTCGATACCGGCGTCGACCAAACTCTGATTCCACAACTCCTGACTGTGACGGTGCATGAGGTACAGGATGTCGTCTTTTGAGGAGATGTAGTGGTACAGCTGACCCATGGACATCCCGCACGCGGAGGCGATATCGCGGATGGAGGTCTTGCCGAAGCCCTTCTCGAAGAGCACGCTGCTCGCTCCTTCCACGATGATGCGCTGCTTCATCTCGGTCAACTCGCGGTCGGTCGAGGCCGCCTGCAGAGATCCCTCCGCAACCCTCTGCAGCATCTCATCAAGCTGGTGTTTGGTGCTCGTCATGAAGGTCGCGCACTCCTTGCGTCCGATATAGTGTTGTCCGCGGCCGGCCTCTCCCGGCCTGATGAACCGATCTGCCGGAAGAGCGGATGACCGCCTTCGATAGAGCGCTCGCTCTAACCATTCTGGCAGGTATTCCGGCCCGGTGTCAAGAGACATGCCGAGACGGACAGGCAACGCGTACCAATCCTCACCAGAGACCGCTTGGCGGGCCGCCACCCGGCAGTCCATGGATTTCGCTCCAACGCATGCAGGCGATCTTCCATCTGCCGTTCTCGCGTACAAAATCGTTGTCATAGCGGCCCTGGACCCAGAACATCGACTGGCCGGTCCTCTTGTAGAAGTACATCATGAAGAGCATGAAGTCGCCCTTGGCGTTGTCTCCCTCAACGGTGATGATGGGATTCACGCAGACGTCGCCTTCATTGCCCGCGTGCGTCTGAGACAGCTCTTCTTTCAGCCATCGCCGGATATTCTCTTTGCCTCTCACAGGCTCATGCAGGTACACGTCCACCTGGGCGTCTTCGGCGAAGCACTCGGCGCACTCGTCCCACTCCATGAGCATGAGCGCATTGAGGTACCGGTACTGTACTTCCTGGATCTCCCTGACATCTGCGGTCTCGCGGGCAAGCGCCGACAGCCTGCCGACCCTCTCTTCGAGTTCGGCGATCCGCGCTTCCAATCCCGGCTTGTCCATACCCTGCTCCTTTTTCTCTCGGCATCACTTCTCGTACACGATCTCAGACCGGGGGCGCCTATATCGCAGAGCCGATCTTCCCCGGCTCCAACAGCTTCTCGTACTTGGCGCTCATGCTCGACTGCGCTCCTCCGGGTCGCGCCTCGCTGCCGAGGCTCTGTACCGAGGTTCTACGTCGTCAGCAGTATTTTGACGGCCCCCTCGAGACGCTTGTCAAAGATCTCGTACGCCCGGATAACGTCGTCTAAGCTCATCCGATGGGTCACTACTGGGGAAACGTCGAGCTCTCCATCTTCGATCACCTTCACGAGCTTAGGCATGGCACCGAGATCACCCATGCCCATGGCCACCGTCACGTTCCTGGCCTGCATGCGGGGCGCGTTGATCTTGATAGGCGCTTGGAAGGCACCGACCACAGCGACGACCCCACCTGGAGCAGCGACCCGGATGGCGTTCTCCAGGCTCTCCTCTTTGCCTACCGCTTCGACGATGTAGTCCGCGCCCCAGCCGTCCGTGTGTTGCCGCACCGCTTTGCGGACGTCTTCGGTTCCGGCGGCATCGATGGTCACGTCCGCGCCCAGCCTCTCGGCGAGGGCCAACCGCTCGGCGCGATTGCCCACCGCGATGATTTTGGCGGGGCGGAACAGCTTGGCGGAGGCCACGGAGCAGAGACCCACCGGACCGAGGCCGAACACCACGACATGGTCCCCCTCACGCACGCCGCGCCCGCCCGGAGAAAGCCCGGCAACCGCCGAATACCCGGTCGGGAGGATGTCTCCCGCGAAGATGATGCGATCGTCCGGTGCAGTGACATGCTGCAGCGTGTTGTCGGCGAAGGGCACCCGCACGTAGTCGGCCTGCGCCCCAGGCAGATCGCCCAGTAGGGGCCCGTGGCCGAAGGTCGCTCCGCGCTCGCACGCGCTATAGAGGCCCCGCCTGCAGGCCCGACACCGGCCACACCAGACGGCCGCGGCACCCACCACCCGATCCCCCGGTTTGAACCTACCGACCGCCCCGCCCACCTCGTGCACCACACCACAGAACTCATGCCCGATGATCCGCCCGGGTTCCATCTTGGGAAGAAGGCCGTGCACGATATGGGTGTCGCTGCCGCAGATACTGGCCGTCGTGACCCGGACGACGGCGTCTTCGGGATCCTGGACGACCGGCTCCGGCACGTCCTCCAGCCGGATATCATTCGGGCCTTCGTATACGACGGCTCTCATCCCTCTTCGACCTCGAGACCGTGCCAGCAAACGAGCTCGTCGTCAAAGGCCACGCAACCCGTGACCCCATTCGCATCCTGCTTGGCGAGGAACATGACGCATGTCACCATAGATGCCGGGGACTTCCAGCCGATCTGGTCCTCGGGCTTAGCCCACATCCGCATCCCCTCGGTGCTCACCACACCCCACGGTTTGACGGCGTTGACTGCGATGTTGTTCTTGCCTTCTTCAGCCGCGAGCGCCCAGGTGAACCGGTCAAGACCCGCCTTTGAGACGGCATAGACGGCGCTGTAGCCCACGGTGCCGCTACCGCGTTCGGCGCCCGCGTTGGAGGCGATGTTGACGATGCTCCCGCCACCCTGCCCGCGCATGCTTGGTATGACCGCTTTGGAGCACAGGAAGGGTCCCGTCGTGTTGACTTTGAGCACGACCTCCCAACGTTTCAAGGGCATCTCAACGCACGGGAACGGGAAGTCGATGGCCGCGTTGTTCACCAGGATGTCGATGCGTCCCCACTTGGCCAGAGTCGCCTCGACCATGGCGTTGACACTCTCCTCGCTGGTCACGTCACAACGCACGGCGATGGCCTCGCCGCCCAGCTTCTCGATGTCGGCCACCGTCTCGCCGATGGTGCCCGGCAGCTTCTCGTGCGGCTGGACCTCGCTGCGGGCCGCCACGACCACCTTTACACCCTCTCTCGCGAACCTCAGGGCAACAGCTTTTCCGATACCCCGGCTGGCTCCGGTGACGATAGCTACCTTGCCACGCATTCCTGCCTCCTCTTACTTGGAACCGGCATCACGCACCCGAAGCAGCAGACTTGGATAGAGCGCTCGCTCTATCATTCTGGCAGAAGTCCGCTGCTTGTGTCAAGGACTGAAGAGCCGTAGTCTCAACCATGATGGACGCGCCGGACGCCGCGATGAGCATCGCTTTTCGGGTAGAATCCAGGCCACCGGCACTTCGACCACAGGTGAACACTCGCATGAAGTACTACAACTACAGCATATCCCCAGGGATCTTCGCACGCTTCCCCGGTTACGTCCGCGGCGTGGTGATAGCCCACGAGGTCAAGAACGGCCCGTCCCCGGCCGAACTGGTGGAGATGATGCGCGAAGCGGAAGAGTCGGTGCGGGCGAGGGTCGATCCGGAACAGATCGCCGAGGAACCACGGATCAAGTCCTGGCGCGAGGCGTACCGAGCCTTCGGCGCCAAACCCTCAGAATTCCGCTCCTCAGTGGAGGCCATGGCAAGGCGGGCTCTGCGGGGCGACCGGCTTCCCAGCATCAGTGCGCTGGTCGACCTCGGTAACGTCATGTCGCTGCGGCACCTGATACCGGCCGGGGCCCATGCCATCGACCTCTTGCAGGGAGACATAGAGCTCCGTTTTGCCAACGGCGATGAAGACTTCGTGGCCTTCGGCTCCGAGAAGTTGGAACACCCTCTACCGGGTGAGGTGGTCTTCGTCGAGGGCGGCACCAACACGGTGTTGACCAGACGCTGGACCTGGCGCCAGGGCAACCACACCCTGACCCTCCCCGACACAACCGCCATCGAGTTCAATGTCGACGGGTTACCGCCTGTCACGCGCGAGGAGATCGAGGCCGCCTGCGCCGAAGTGGCGGAGTTGATCCGGCGGTTCTGCGGAGGTAGCAGCCGCATCGACTACCTGACGGCGGAGACCCCACGCATCTCCCTGGCACCCTGAGCCGGCGGAGCCACTCGTTCCTACCGAACACCCGCCCGACGCTAAACCGCCTCCACCACCGTGGCGATGCCCTGGCCGCCGGCGATGCACAGCGTTGCCAGCCCGTAGCGCGTGCCCCGCTTCTGCATCTCATGGAGCAAGGTCGTGAACACCCTCGCCCCGGAGCAGCCTATAGGATGGCCGAGCGCGATGGCTCCTCCGTTGACGTTGAGGACGTCCATGCGGTCTCCGATGCCTAGCTCTTTGATGACCGCCAACGACTGCGCCGCGAACGCTTCGTTCAGTTCAATCAGACCCATATCGTCAAAGGTGAGGCCCGCGCGTTTCAGCGCCAAGCGCGAGGACGGCGCCGGCCCGAGACCCATGATCTCTGGAGGCACGCCCGCGACGCCCATGCCTCGTATCGCCACCATGGGTTCGATACCGCGACGACCCGCCTCCTTGGCCGACATGACCACAGTGCAGCCGGCCCCGTCGTTGCGGCCCGAAGAATTGCCCGCGGTCACCTGCCCGTCCTTCTTGAAGACGGCCGGCAGTGCCGCCAGCCCCTCCAGAGTGCTCCTACGTGGATGCTCGTCGGTATCAAAGACGAGAGGATCCTTCTTCCGCTGCGGAACGTGTACCGCTACGATCTCGCCCTTGAAGCGACCTGACTCGATAGCGGCGAACGCCCGCTCCTGGCTCTGCAATGCGAAGGCATCCGATTCTTCGCGGGTGATGCCGTACTTCTCCCCCAGGTTCTCGGCCGTCAGCCCCATGGTCAGGTCGCCGTACACCTCGTAAGGTTGAGAGCGGGGCTGGCTTTCGGTGTTCGAGTCGAGCAGCACCGCGTTGCCGGCCCGGTACCCGTAGCGCGCGTCCCTGAGGTAGTAAGGAGCCCTGCTCATGCTCTCTACGCCACCCGCGACCACGATGTCGGCCTCGCCGATCATGATACTGGCCGCCGCGTTGTGGACAGATTGAAGACCCGAGCCACACTGCCGCATGACCGTGTAGGCGGGCACCTCCACAGGCAGCCCGGCCTTGAGCGCCGCCACACGCGCCAGATTGGCGGCGTCCGCACTCTGCTTGGCCTGGCCCATGATGACTTCGTCCACTTCGCCAGGTTCTACCTCGGCCCGTGCCAAGGCTTCCTGTATGACCAGCTTGGCGAGATCCTCGGGCTCCATGTCCTTGAGCCCTCCACCCAACCTGCCTACCGCCGTTCTCACGGCACTGACGATGACCACTTCGTCCATGAGACCTTCCCTGTCTATCCGCCAAGAGTTCAACACGGCCGGCCGTAGAGGACTCCACCGCCGGCCGAGACCGCCCCGACCGTCAAAGGATCCCCGACGGCCGAGGCCATTCCAGCGGCCTGAGGATCGCTCCCCGACCGCTTCAGATCATCAGTCGAACGGCTCCAGCACGATGCCGCCTAGATCGACGTCGGTATGCGTGAACACCTCGATGATCATCGACGCGTATCCGTCGCACTCGATGTTCACACGGTAGTCCTTGTTCTTCTCCAAGCCGTCGAACTCGAAGTCCCCATAGTTGTCTGTGTGGGTCTCGAGCCTGATCCCCTCTCCCTCGAGAGTGACCCACACTCCTTCGGCGCACTCGTCAGGGACGTCACGCCGGATGACCTCACCGACCACGAAGCGTTTGGGGATGCCGACGTACTTGACCAGCGGAGAGGTATTGTACTCGGGATGAAGCGCCTCCGTATCGAGGGTCGCAACCAGCTTCGATATCTCGCTGTTCGGGTCGTCCAGGTCGCCGAAAACGAGAGCGCCGGTCGGACAGGCTTCTACGCACCGGGGTTGCTTCTCCCCCGCATCCAGCATGTGCGCACACAGGGTACATTTCTGGGGGATATCCAGTTCGGCGTTCCAGAAGACCACCCGGTAGGGACAAGCGTTCACTACCGCCTTCTGCCCCTTGGCCCTCACCGGGTCGATCATGACGACGCCGTCGTCGCGCCGGTATACGGCGTCGTCCAGGGCCACGGCGATACAAGGCGCCTCTTCGCAATGTAGGCACGGAATCGGCAGGTAGTCCACTTTAGGTTTGGGATAACTCCCGCGCTCGATCTCCTTGACCTGCATCCAGAACTGCCCCTCGAGAGGTTGGGGAGCCGAATAAGAGCCGTAGTCGTTGCCATAGTACTCGTCGCGGCACGCCAAGAAGCAGTTGTGGCAGCCACTGCACTTGGTCACGTCTATAAGCAAGCTAAGCCGCGCCATCTCTCAGCCCTCCCATTTCCCTATCTCGATGAGGCACGAGTTGGGCGTCATCCCCGGCGCATTCTTGGACAGCATCCGAGACGGGGTCAGCATGCTGACACACCCGCCCCTGTCCGGGGAGTCAGGGTCGCCCGGCATCAACGGGTCGTACAGGGCCGAAGAAGCGTAGCTGTGCACCGTCCCAGGACGGACCCGACCTGTGACGACGGCGATGCAGAGCACCGACGCTCTGTCGTTGTAGAGGCGGACGATATCGCCACTGTTGATGCCCCTCTCAGCCGCGTCCTCCGGATTCAGCCGCGCCGGCCACCAAGGATAGCCGTCCTTCTTGATGCGATGCACCGGGATGTCGTTAAGCCAGTCGGTGTGCTTGTCGTAGTGGCAGTGGAACGAGAAACGTGGATGCGGAGACAAGAGCTGCAACGGGTATTTGTCATACAGTCCGGGCGTGCGATACCCCTCCCAGCTACGGAGATATCGGGGCACTACCGGCCGTTCCTCGTCATCGGGGAAGTACTGCTTCAGACTCTCCGAGGCGAACTCGATCTTGCCGCTGAAGGTTCCCAGCTCGTGGTTCGCCGCGGTCAGCCGCTTGGGATTGCCGACGTCGGGCGTATCGCAGGCCCGGCCCTCGTAGAACCAACGCAGCCCAGGCGTGGGTTCGTAGTCGTCCTTGATGTTGATGATGTGATAACCCTTACGGTTGAACTCTTCCCAGCTCACCTCTTTGGGCAGGTCGCAGGCGTCGAAGAAACCTTTGACCCAATCGACCTCGGTCTTGCCGCCATCGGTGTACTCATCGCGGAGACCCATCTTCTCGAAGATGAGAGCGAAGATCTCATAATCCGATTTGGAATCCCAAAGTGGTTCGATGCACTTCTGCTCACGGACCACCACCCGGTAGTTGCAACCGCTGCTGGCGTGCCAGGTGTAGCCGTTAACGGCGGCCCACTCCCCGATGTCGTCACGTTCGAAGTTGGTGCAGGCGGGCAGGATGACGTCGGCCATGCGGGTCTCGCTGTTCCACCAGATGTCTTGGTTCACCACGAACTCCAGCTTGGGGCTCTGATACATACGCGCCCACTTCGTGGTGTCGCTCATGGTGCCCATGAAGGAGCCGCCGTATCGGTACCACAGCTTGACCTCAGAGCACCCCTCCGCCGGGTACTTGAAATGCATGAATTGCTGCTCGAGGCTCCTGCCGCAGAAGCCCTCGCCGTACCACTCCACCGGAGGGTCGAGGATAGCGTCGGGCACCGTCAAGCGCCAAAGCCGCTGGGGGTTCGAATTGACCGGGATGTAGTCCGCGACCTTGGGAGACATCGATATGCGACCGTTAGGCTCACCATAGGCGGGCACCCAGACCGTGGTGTCGTTCGGAGCCCCCATCGTCGTACCCCAGATGCTGCGGCCCGGTGCGCCCAACCCCTGCATCGCCTGCAGCAACACCATCATGCGGGCCCACTCAGTGCCGTATGCCTCCCGGCAGGCGCCGCCCTCGCCGCCGCGAGACCCCCCGGAAAGGATGGTGCGCTTGGCCGCCCACTCTCGGGCCAGGGCGCGGATCACTCGAGCCTCCACGTCGCACTCTTCGGCGGCCCACTCGGGGGTTTTGGGCACTCCGTCGATATCCCCCAGTATGTACTCCTTGAACTCTTCGAAACCGATGGTACGGTCGGCGACATACTCTTTGTTGTAGGTGTCCTCGGTGATCCACACGAAGGCTATGGCCATAGCCATGGCTGCGTCGGTGCCCATGCGCGGAGTGATCCACTTGCCGCCCATAACAGCGTTCGTGTAGTTATAGAAGGGGTCGATGAAGACCATCTTGACACCCTTCTCCTTGAGCCACTGGCGCCAGAGCGCAGAGTCTTGGCCCGAGTATGTTCCCCGGGTGCTGTCCGGATCGTTGGACCAGTAGACGATCATCTCGGCATTCTGTAACGCATCGCCCAACATGTCGTACGGTTCGGGCATCCCGAGACGCCAGTAGAACCCGTAGCTGTGCGTGGCTCCCCAGTGCCAGCCCTCCCAGCTGTCGGGGTTGTCGAGCACCGGGGTGCCTTCCATCATGTTGAGGAACCGCGCGAAGGGCCCCATCTTATAACCCACGATGCCCCAGTTGTGGTGCGACGAGGTCATGCCGCTGATGGCTGAGCCGCCGTAAGCATCCTTCACTCTCGTCAGCTCGGAGCTCACCAGAGTAGCAGCCTCATCCCAAGAGATGTGCTCGTAGGGAGACCTGCCACGGTTCTGCGGATTTCGGCCCCCGGGCCCGGTGGAGCCTGGAGCACCATTCGCGTCGAAATCGACCCGCTTCATCGGGTACTTGATGCGCTCGTCGGAGTAGATGCGGCGGCGTTCTGCGTGGGTATAAGGCGACAGCGTCACCTTCTTAGGGGGAGAGTACTCTTTGCCGCCGGCTTCGATGGTCCAAGGCTTGAAGTCCTTCTCATCGACCACCAGTGGACGAACCCGAACGATCTTCCCGTCTTTGACATAGACAGACACGGGCCCGCTGTTGGTACAGTTGGCGAACACCCTTTCGGCCATCAGTCATCAGCTCCCATGAGATTCCGTGGTGGGCGGCTTCAAGAGGTAAAACGATATCTCGATATTATTGAGTAATACTGCTAGTATCGTAGAGTAGGCATGGTCCATTTGCAAGGCATGCGCTCGCCTGGAAGAGCGGCCCCGATCGACGGGAGAGATATGGCCGCGACGACAGCATCGCGAGATACCGATCCTTTCTCGGTCAGAGCGCTGGCCCGAGGCCTCTCCATTCTATGCCTTTTTGACGTGGACCACAGAGAGTGGACCATCGACGAGATGGTGGAGCGGACCGGGCTGGTTCGCATGACGGCCTACCGGATGGTGCGGACTCTGGAGTCCATGGCCTTCCTGGTGCGGGATTCCGCGACCAATCGCTACCGGCTCGGGCCGGCCATGTTGGCGCTCTGCTACGTCGCCGCCGATCAGTCGGAGTTCATCGCGGCGGCCCGACCTTTTCTCGAATCCCTCGTGGAGCAGACGGGAGAATCGGTCACTCTGGCCGTGGAGGTCGACGGGTTCCCCGTGTGTGTGGACATCATCAACACCACCCGTCCCTTCAAGCGCCAAACGGCCCCCGGCCGCATCCTCGGTGACATCGCGACGGTCCACGGAAAGATCTTCACCGCCTTCAAGTCGCCGGAGGAAAGAGAAGCGCTTCTCGCTCGGCCCCGCGCCAGGCGGACACCTCAGACCGTGACCGACCGGGAGGTCATCCTGGCGGAGCTCGACCGGGTAGTCAAGGACGGCGTAGCCTACGATCTCGAAGGGTACTACCAGGGTCTGTGCGCGGTGGGCGCTCCGGTACGCGACCAGTTCGGAGCGGTCACGGCCTCAATCTCCGTGGTGGCTCCTGCGGGCCGCTTCGGTCCCGCCGAGAGCGCCGCTTTCGCGGAGGCCGTCACGGAGGCGGCCGGCGCCTTCTCCGCCTATCTGGGGTGGACCCCCCGAGCATCTACTTAGGTAGTTTGGACCCCCGTTCTGCCGGGCAACTATTGACTGATCGCTCCCAGCAAGGTACAAAGGATTGGCCAATAATCTCAAACCCGAGGCGTCCATTCACCCCTCTTCGAAAGGACGACGATTGCTATGGCCAAAGGGGAACGCGCAAAGGTCGACGTGAGTGTCGACAAAACAACGATCAAGAACCTCGCGATGGGGGGCCTTTTGGGAGGAGGCGGCGAGTGCTTCGTGGATGTCAAAGATGGGAAAGCGATCCGTATCAGACCCTTCAAATACGACTGGAAGTGCGACTACGACTCGCTCAGACCGTGGAAGATCGAGCGTAACGGCGAGACGCTGCAGCCGCTGCCCAAGGCCTTGCCGGCCCCGTTCTCTCTCGCGTACAAGAAGAGGACCTTTTCCCCCAACCGTATCAAGTTCCCTTTGAAGCGGGTGGACTGGGACCCGAATGGAGCACCCGGGTCCACCGGGCCCGGCGGCCGCAACACCCAGAACCGTGGCAAGAGCAAGTTCGTGAGGATCTCGTGGGACGAAGCCATTGACCTTGTCGCCTCGGAGGTCAAGCGCGTCCATAAGGAATACGGCCCGCTCGCCATCCTGGCGCAGGGTGACGGCCACGGAGAGTGCAAGACCATCCACACACCGCACGGCCATCAGGCCCGCCTGCTCGATATGATGGGGGGCTTCACGCAGCAGGTGCGCAACCCCGACAGCTGGGAGGGCTGGTACTGGGGCGCGAAGCACGTGTGGGGGCAGGGCTTCCAAGGCATGATGTCACCGGCGGCCAACCTCACCAAGGACATCTCCGAACACTCCACCATGGTCCTCAAATGGGGCTGCGACGAAGAGACCACGCCCTGGGGTTTCACCGGCCAGTATGCTACCCGCATCTCGCAGTTCTGGACGCGGGCCGGCATCAAGCAGGTGTATATCTGCCCCGACCTCAACTACGCCGCCGCCGTCCACGCCGACAAATGGATCCCGGTGCTCCCTAACACAGACGCCGCGCTCCAGCTGGCCATCATCTACGTGTGGCTGACCGAGGACACCTGGGACAGAGAGTACGTCGAGACGCACGCGGTAGGCATGGACAAGGTGGCCGCCTACGTGCTGGGCGAGGACCAGGAGGGTATCCCCAAGACGCCTGAATGGGCCTCGAAGAGGTGCGGCGTGCCGGAGTGGACCATCAAAGCCCTGGCCCGCCAGTTCGCCAAGAACACCACATCCATCATCCACTATTTCGGCGGCTCGGCTTTCCGGGGTCCATACTCACATGAGCCCGGCCGTCTGGAGTGCATCCTTCTCGGCATGCAGGGGCTCGGCAGACCAGGCGTTCACCAGTGCCAGATGACGTACTTCGGTATGCCCCGCGCGGAGGGGTTGGGCAGCATCCGTTTCTTCAACCCTGAGTTGCCCGAGCGGCTCACGAAGCCCTGCTGGACCACGGTGCATTCGTGGGGTCCACAGCTCATCCCCAAGACACTCATCCAGGACGCCATCCTCAAACCACCCCTGGTATTCCACGGCGCCGGCGGCCAGGAGAGCCCGACCGAGGAGCAGTTCGACCGCTACACTTATCCCATCGCGAAGGAAAAGGGCGGCGTCCCCATCCACATGATCTGGACCGACACGCCCTGCCGCATCACCTGCTGGAACCACGGCAACTGGACCATCGAAGCTTTCAAGGATCCCAGCATAGAGTGTGTGGTCGCACAGCACCCGTGGATGGAGAACGAATGCCTCTACGCCGACATCGTGTTACCGGCCAACACCACCCTCGAGGTGGAGGACATCGTCACCACCACCCGGCAGGGACCTCACTTCGCAAGCGTCTCCATCCAGGAGCAGTCCATTCTGCCGATCGGCGAGTCGAAGAGCGACTACGAGATCGTGGCCGCCATCGCTGAAGAGCTGGGCTACGGCGAAGAGTTCACTGGGGACATGAGCACGTACGATCTCCAGAAGCTCGTGTTCGACAGCATGCACCTGGACAAGCTCACCACGTGGGAGGACTTCTACGAGAAGAAGACCTACGTGTACAAGACGGCTCCCGACTGGGAGGACGACCCGCCCGGCTTGCGCAAGTTCTACGAGGATCCCAAGAACAACCCGCTCCCGACTCCGAGCGGCCTTCTGGAGTTCTATTCCGCTCGACTGGCCGAGCACTTCCCTGACGATAAGGAGCGGCCGCCGTTACCGAAGTGGATCGAGAAGGGCGTCACTCACGACGAAGCCCTGTCGAGCGAACGGGCGGCCATGTTCCCGCTGCTTCTGATCTCCAACCATCCGCGCTGGCGCACACACGCCCAGGGTGACGACAACAGCTGGGCCCGGGAGACCCCTACCGGCAAGGTGCTGGGCTTCGACGGCTACAAGTACGAGCCTATCTGGATCAACCCTGTTGATGCTGATGAGCGTGGCATCAACGACGGCGACGTGGTCAAGATCTTCAACGAGCGTGGCGTCGTACTCGTCGGCGCCCGCGTCTGGGAGCGGATCAAACCCGGCGTGGTTTATGTAGACCACGGCGCCCGGCATGACCCGCTGGTGCCGGGCAAGGTATGCCGCGGAGGCGCCATCAACACTATCGCCCCCAATGGGATCACCTCCAAGAACGCCGTCGGCCAGGCCACAAGTGGTTACCTGGTCGACGTGCAGAAGGTGAAGAACGAGGAATGGGAGGAGTGGCGTAGGGACCATCCCGAAGCCTTCGCACGGGTCTACGACCCGGGTGCCGGTTTACGCTTCGACGCATGGATCGAAGGAGGCGACAAATGAAGGTCTTCGTCATCGATGTCGGCCTTTGTGTAGGCTGCTACGCCTGCCAGTTCGTCTGCAAGGACGAGCACGTGGGCAACGACTGGTCGCCGATCGCCAAGCCCCAGCCCGACACCGGCCAGTTCTGGATGCGGCTGGACGAACACATCCGCGGCACGGTCCCCAAGGTGGAGATGCATTACGTGCCGAACCCCTGCATGCACTGTGACGAGGCCCCCTGCATCCCGCCCTGCCCCATCGAGGGAGCCATCTATAAGCGCGACGACGGGCTGGTGATCATCGACTCGATGAAGTGTACGGGGTGTAGGTTATGTGTCGACGCCTGCCCCTACGACGCCATCTACTTCAACGACGACTTGAATCTGGCCCAGAAGTGTACAGGCTGCGCCCATCTCCTCGACGGCGGTGAATGGATGGTCCCGCGCTGCGTCGACGCCTGTCCCACTGAGGCCATCAAGTTCGGTGAAGAGAGCGAGTTCGCTGCCGAGATAGCGAAGGCCGAAGTGCTGAAGCCCGAGCTGGGCCACAAACCGCGCGTCTATTACCTCAACATCCCGAAGAAGTTCATCGCGGGCACCGTATACGATCCGGTTGCTAAGGAGATCATCGAGGGCGCCACCTGCACGCTCACGAACGGCAACGACAAGGCCCTCACCGCCACGACCGACGGCTTCGGCGACTTCTGGTTCCGGGGGCTCCCCGACGACGCCTCTTACAAGCTGAGCGTCTCGGCCCCGGGCTTCAGAACCAAGACGATGGAGGACATCCGCACCGAGAAAGACGTCAATCTAGGCGACATAGCGCTTGCCAAGTAATGACCTGATCAGTCTCTCGCGCGGACGTCGAAACAAAGGCCCCCTGCCGCAGGTCACGGCAGGGGGCCTTTTTCTTCCCACGGTGGTCTCGCACGGGTTCCCCGTGAAAGGTCCGCTACAGCGAGATAGGTTACCTCGATCTTGCCGGGTCGGCGTCTATCAGGCCCTCGAGTCCGTGAGAGAGCTCCTGCAGCTTTCTGGCCTGCTCCTCCACCTCCCTGGTGGCTGCCACCGACTGCTTCTCCGCCTCGTTGATGCTGGACATGGCCTTGCCGATCTGCTCCACACCCGCCAGCTGTTGACCGCTCGCGGTGGAGATGTCCGTCGTCGCTTCGGCGGTCCTGGTCGCCGCCTCCATCCTCTCACTGATGTTCTCCAGAGCCTTGTTGGCTTCGAGCCTGCCCATCTCCACGGTCTCCCGACCCTGTTCCGCAGCCTGGACAACCACGTCGCTGGCCTTCTGGATCTCGCCGAGGACCGCCCGCACCTGCGCGACCGCCTGTTTGGATTGCTCGGCCAGGCTCTTGACCTCTTGGGCGACCACGGTGAAGCCTTTGCCGGCCTCTCCGGCCTTGGCCGCTTCGATCGATGCGTTCACGGAGAGCAGATTGGATTGCTCGGCGATATCGTTGACCGTGGCGATTACCTCTCCCACCGACTCGTTCTGCTCCTTCAGCCGATCTATGGCCTCCGCCACCACGCCCATATCGCGGTGTATCTGTTCGAAATGATCGAAGTTCCTTCTTGCCGACTCAGCACCGAATCTCGACTTCTCCACCACACTCTGTGAAACCTCCGAGGCCTCAGAAGCCTTCTCTCGGGTCAGCGCCGCCGTCTGCCTGACTTCTTCCACCGTGACCGTGGTCTCGTTCGTGGCTGTCGCCGTCTGCGCAGCCGCGGCCGCGACCTGCGACGAAACGGCCAGCAGTCCGGCCGCGGCCTCAGCGATACTGGTGACGGCGGCCCGAAGTCGGCGGCGGATCCCACGGCTGAGGGCCACGGTCCCCACGCCGCTCAGCGCCACCGCCACAGCCGCAAGAACAACTATGGCGATCAAGAACACGGTGGCCGTGCCGTCCAGCGTGTCCAACATGCCTTGGAGTGTCTGATCCCCCGAGACTCCTGCCTGTCCGGCCGACTTGACGAAGTCCCCATGCCAAGACCTGACCCAGACCATGGCGCCGATGCCGACACCTGCCACCGCCAGCGTCAATACCAAGGGGCCGACCATCGCAGTCGTGATACGCCGTCCGATCGTCATCTCACGTCCTCCCTCTCTTGCCCTCGACCCGCACCTTTGCTGGTCGTCAAGAGGCATGCCTCCTGCGTCTATTTCGTCCACGCAGGCCGATTTCCCCCAAGGACTTGCCTGCGCCCCAGGGTCCGGCCATCGAAACAGGTGCTGAAGACGACGAGGCGTCCGGAAGGAGTGATGCCTCTCCCCGTCCGTGTCGACGGACGTCTACCCCCAGCTTGAGCCGTATTGCCCGATCGCCGCCGCAAACGCGTCGATGAAGTGGACGCCTCCGTCGACGAGTATGGTGGATCCGGTCATGAAGTTGGAGTCCTCACCGGCCAGGAATACGAACAACCCGGCGATATCAGTCGGAGTCGCGATGCGGTGCAGAGGCACGTGGCCGGCCATGGTCGCGAAGACACCGTCCATGTCGGTGTTGAGGACCTCGGCCATCGGTTCGAAGTTGCTTTCAAGCATAGCCGTGCGCACCGGCCCCGGGCAGACCACGTTGCATCGCACGTTGTTCTTGCCGTAGTCGAGAGCCACCTGCTTGGTCAGATGGATCAGGCCGGCCTTGGTGGTGCAGTAGGCGGGTCCTCCGGGTACGGCCACCACTCCGGCCAGCGACGCCACGTTGATGATCGAGCCGCCTCCAGCCTTGGCCATCTCAGGGATGGCGGCCTTCATCATCAGGAAGGGGCCCGTCAGGTTCACCTCAAGCATCTGGCGCCAAGCCGCCGGGTCCATGTCGACAACCCCGGCGTTCATCTCGATAGCAGCGTTGTTGACCAAGATGTCGAGCCGCCCCGTGAAGCCGAGCGCCGCCTCGACCATCTTGCCGGCGTTGCCGTCCTCCGTCACGTCTCCGCAGAAGACCGTGACGCTGTCCGTGGGCAGTAACGCGGCCACCTCGTCCAGCTTCTCTCTACGCCGACCCGTGATGACGATCTTGGCGCCTTCCTCCACGAAACGCTTCGCGACCCCCGCGCCGATGCCGGTGCCGCCGCCGGTGATGAGTGCGACCTTGTTTTCTAGTTGCATTGCCGTCCCCTTACTCTCTGGGCGGGTCACCGTCGAACCCGCCGTTTGGATTCAAGAATATCTTCCCAGGTTCGCCGGGAAGAGGGGTGAGCCAATCGGGGCTGCTGTGGGGAAAGAGCAACCTCGCCTGCCAGTGGATGGCAAAATCCTCCGCTTTCACGTCCCCATAGTACCTCGCCATGCCCTCGACCAGGTCCGCCCCGGTCTTGGCGATGTTATACATCTCCTCGTAGACATCCAGGTAGCGCACCGACCAGTCGACGCAGTCGGTATAGGTGCGAGAGGTGTCCTCCTGCACATCCTCCAAGATGCGTAACTTGGCTTCGTCGCAGTGACCTGGGATGACGATGCGGGGGTCGAATTCCAGGAGCTTCTTGATAGAGGCCCTCCACTTGACCCGTCGCTCCACGTTGCTTTCGATGGGCCATAGGTGACAGTCGTGGAAGGCCACATCAGTCGCACACAGGACCCGGATCGACGGCGCCCAGACCACGGAGTTGTTGACGCTGTCTCCCTCCCAGCCGTCCGACACCAGCAGTTCTTCGCCCTCCAGTTCGAGACGAGGCTCGTGCATGGGCATAGGGATGATGGTCTTCGGTGGAATATCCGGCCCAAAACGATCTATTGCCCACATATCCACCTTGTCGCTCGAGGTGAACACCACATCTCTCACCACGCTCGGCAGCGCCACGATCTTGGCGTGCGGGAACGCATGCGCAAGGACGCTCAGCCCGAAATGGTGGTCGGGATGGAAGTGAGAGACATATATATGGGTGAGGTTCTTCCTCATCGGGATGATCTCCGCGATCATCCTGTGGGTGTCGCTCAGCAATTGGGACGCGTCGACAAGGACGGCGTCGCGCTCCCCATAGAACAACGTGGAGTTGCTGTTGAAACCCAGGTAGCTGTGAAGAAACACGCGGTATTTCAGCGTCACATCAACCCCTTCCTATCGACAGGCTGCAAATCTTCTCCAGACCACGAGTACTCCTTGAAGATGTCCAGCATGATACCGGTTGCCTTGAGCGCATGCTCCCTTGGAATCGCAGCCAAGAGCCTTCCCGACGCAGGTGAAGGACGAGTCGCTGCTACGTCGGGTCCAAGTCCCGTCGCGAGTAACCCAGAAAAGCCGAGAGGTCGGTGGCCGTGGATTTGATCGCCTCGGCGTACTCGCGCTTCTCGTCGGGCCCAAACCGTCCTGCGGGTACGATGAGGGAGATGGCGGCGATCACTTTGCCGAGTTGGTCGCGCACCGGGGCTGCGACGGCACAGGTGCCTACATTGCGCTCCTCGATGTCAAACGCCACTTCCTCGCGCGCCACCCGTCCCAACTCCTTGGCCAGGACCTTCGGGTCGGTGATGGTGTGGGGAGTGAGTCGAGGATGATCGCCGGCCAAGATCTCAGCCTTTTCGGCTTCGGTCTTGAAGGCCGCGAAGATCTTACCGTTTGCGCTGGCCGTATCGCCGATGATGCGGCCCACGGCGACCTCCCGTCTGAGCGGCCGCGGCGTATCCACCATATCGACGCTCACCGCCACCCCGTCCAACTCGATGGCCAGCGTAGCCGCTTCGCCCGTTTGCTCGGTCAGGTCCACTAGGTAAGGCCGCACGATCGCCGCGAGCTCCGAGTAGCCGCCCGACAAGTACATGGTGGCCAGCAACGCAGGACCCAGGTGATACCGGTTGGTCACGGGATCCCGTACCAAATAGCGCGAAGACTCCATGGTCCGGATCATCCGGTAGGCCGTCATCCTTGGAAGGCCGGCGCCCTCAGCGATCTCGTCCAACGTCCATTCTCGGTTCTCAGCGTCGAACAGGCCAAGGATAGTAAGACCCTTCGCCAGGGCCCTCACCAAGAAGGCCCCGTCCGCACCTTCCGCGGACCCCGCCCGCTGTTCAGGTTTTGCAGTCGATTTGGCCACTCTGGCTCACACCCCTTCAGGCTTCACCACTCACACCGAAGCTCTCTCACACAAAGGCCATAGTCCCGCCGTCAGGATACAAGATGGTCCCGGTCACGAAGTCCGACGCGGCCGAGGCCAAGAAGACGGTCGGGCCGATGAGGTCGGGCACTGTGCCCATGCGGCCCATGGGCACATTCACAAGCATCTTCTCATAGCGGTCGGCTTCTCTGCGAACACGCTCCTCGGTCATGGGTGTGACGGTGATTATCGGGGCGATGGCGTTCACCATGACCTTCTTCGAAGCCAATTCAACCGCCAACTGCTTCGTGAGCATGTCAACCGCGCCCTTGCTGGCGCAGTAAGCGAGATTGCCGCCCAGTGCGGCGCGCGCCCCACGTATCGAAGACAGATTGATGATCTTACCACCCCCGTGCTCAACCATGTGCTTCGCGAAGTGCTTGCAGCAGAGCATCACACCGCGGACGTTCACGCTGAAAAGATTGTCCCAATCTTCGAGAGGGAACTCCGTGGCCGGCGCCTTCACATTGAAACCCTGCGCGTTGACGCCCACATGAATGCGGCCCATGTCTTCGACGGCGGCCGCGATTATCTCTTCGACGTTCTTCTCCTGGTCTTGGCCCGTCACCACCGGGTAGGTGAACACCCTCTGCCCCGTGGTCGCGTGGATCTCTTCCACCGCGCTGTCGATGGCGTCCAGGTTGATGTCGGCGATACCCACCCGAGCGCCGAACACGACTAAACCCTGCGCCAACCCGCGCCCGATCCCGCCGGCGCCGCCCACCACCACGACATTCTTGCCTTTCAGGGAGAACAGGTCAGGCGATATTTCCATGGCCCTGCCACCATCCTTTTTCCGTCAGATCTCGTTGCGAGGTTCCTGATCTTGTGAACTGTTGCATGCCGCTCACGCTACCGCTTCACAATGCCCAGCATCTGCCGGACCTCGTCAGGGGTGGTGGGCTCTATGTTGAGCTCTCGAGCGATGCGGACCGACCGCTCCACCAACTGAGCGTTACTCTTCGCCAGCACGCCCCGCGAGTAGTAGATGTTGTCCTCGAGCCCCACTCGGATGGCGCCGCCCCTGATCATCGCCATGGTGGTGATAGGGAGTTGCGCGGCCGACGTCGCACAGCAGTTGAAGTAGCAGCCTTCGGGCAGGAATTCGATCATCGAATTGAGACTCTCGGGCGTCGCCTCCACCGCACCTTGGTACATCATGCCGAGTACGATGTTGACGTAGTACGGCGGTTTGATGAGTTCCTTCTTGATGAGGTTGCTCACGTCCCGATACATGCTCTGCGAGTAGCACTCCATCTCGGGCTTGATGTCGAGTTCCCGCATCTTGGTCGCCCAAGCCTCGATGTCCTTGGTGAGGTTCGAGAATGGAGTGCCGGCGAATTCGCCCGTCTGCCGCATGAGCGTCCCCATGTTGAGCGAGGCCGATTCAGGTTTGGCGTCAAGGCAGCGCACCCGCTCCTCGATGGTGAGGTTGGCTCCCCCGCCGGTAGAGAACTGGATGATGATGTCGCCGCATCTGCCCCGGACCGCCGCCAGTATCTCTTCGAACTTCTCTTTGGTGCCGGTAGGCTTGCCCTTCTCATCGCGGGCGTGGATGTGCACTATGGAGGCCCCGGCGTTGTAGCATTCAAGCGCAGCCTGGGCAATCTCCGCCGGCTGTTCGGGGACGTTAGGGTTCATATCTTTGGTGACCATCGCCCCGTTCAGCGAAGCGGTGACGATGACCTTGCCGGCGGGCAGTTTCATGGTTGCTCCTATATCTTCTCGTAGATGAGGTCTTTGACGTCCTCGAAGACCTTGATGAGTGCGGCGTCGCGTTCTCGTAGCACCTGCTCCAGGGGACGATCGGTGTAGTCGAAGAAACCCTTGCCCGTCTTCACGCCCAGGTCGCCCGCCTCCATGAGTTCTTTCAGACTCTTGGGCTGATTGTCGATGGGCGCCTCTACGAAGTCAGGGTTCTGTAGGTTCCCATAGCTGAGGTCGATGCCCGTGAAGTCGTATCGCTGGACGAATCCAAGCACCATAGCCCGAGGAATGATGCTGGCCTTGACGGCGAGATCGAGTTGCTCGGCGGTCATGTACCCGTTGTCGAGGAGGAAGAAGATCTCTCGTCCTATGATGCGCAGAAAGCGGTTGATGCAGAATCCGGGAACGAACTTCTCGAGCACCGTGGGGACCCTCTCCACCTTCTTCAGGAATCCCACCACGAAATCGACAGTGGTCTGCGCCGTCTCCGGCCCCTTGACCACTTCGACGAGCGGCACTATGTGCGGAGGGGCGAACCAGTGGGCTATCAAGGTCCGGGGCAGACGCTTGACCGGCATGATCTCGTAGATGTTGAGGTAGGAGGTATTGCTGGTGATTATGGTCCGCTCGGGACAGACGGCGTCGAGAGCCTCGTAGAGCTCCTTCTTCGCGTCCATATTCTCGGCGATGGTCTCTATGACGAAATCGGCGTTCTCGCCCGCCTCTTCCACCGATTGGGTCGTCCTGACGCGGGCCAACACCCTCGGCACCGCGCTCTCAGCAAGGAGCTCGTTCTCGACGAAGGTCGCGAGATTTGCCTGGGCCACCCTCATCGCCTTGTCGAGAGTCTCAGCCTTGCGCGAATACATCGTCACGTCGTATCCAGCGGTGGCGAACACCTGAGCAAGGCCGGGACCCATAGTGCCGGCTCCAAAGATGGCAACTTCCTTCACGTCAGCCAGTTCCACGCGAGTCCTCCCTGCCCTCGTCCTTCTCCAAGCTAAGTATGATCGGTCCTGGTATCAGTATACCGCGATACATAGATGAAATATCGAGTTTGGGAGATATGAGCGGCATCTCAGCCGTCTCTGGAGATCCCGCCGGCCCGGGGCATGCGGGCGTGGGTCCGTTGAAGACGCCGCCCATCTTGAAAATCGACCAGCCCTAGTCTACGATATCGCTGATATTACTCAATAATATCGCGATATCGTAACTGTCTTTGTTTAGGCCTTTGCCGGTGTCGGCGATCTCAAGCTGGAGAAACGACGTCCGCACCGGCGACAATGAAAGGGGTGCCCTGATGGCAGCATCGAAGGCTTCTTGGCACAGCGAAGGGAGAACCGCATCATGAGATGGGGGATGGTCATCAACCTCGCGAAGTGCACCCGGTGCCACGCATGCGTCGCCGCCTGCAGAATAGAGCATTTCCTGCCGCTCAGGATCACCTGGCCCAGACTGATCGCACTGGAGGTGGACGACGGCGTCACGGTGGACGTCTCGACCTACCCGGTGCGCTGCAACCAGTGCCAAGAGGCGCCCTGCGTGGAGGTCTGCCCGACTGAGGCTTCATATAAGAGAGAGGACGGGATCGTCGCCATCGACTCCGACAAGTGCTTCGGATGCCGGTACTGCGTCATCGCGTGCCCTTATCAGAACCGCACGTATCTTTCCAGGAGAAGGAACGTCAACTACTTCCCCGAGCACGCCAAGACGAGCTTCGAGAAGAAGGGCAAGAAGCTCTATCCACACGTGGTGGGAACCACCGAGAAGTGCAACTTCTGTATGGAGCGTATCGACGCAGGCATGGCGAAGGGTCTGAGGCCGGGCATCGACCGCGAAGCAACCCCAGCCTGCGTGAACATCTGCCAGGCCAGGGCTCTGACTTTCGGCGATTTGGACGACCCTAACAGCAACGTTTCCGAACTGATCCGCGAGAAGAACGGGTTTGTGCTTCACGCTGAGTACGGCACGGAGCCTTCCGTCTATTACATCGATTACAAGATCGGTAGAGCTCCCTCGAACAAGGCTCCCATCGAGGCTCAGACGGGCAGCCACATACAGCACCTGAGCACTGTCTACGGCCCGTCCAAAGAAAAACTCGCCAAGAAGTACTAGACAGGGAGCGAAGAGAGCATGAACGCAAGAACCTCACGTCAATGGATGGTCACCCACGAGTGGATGGTCAAACCCATGGGCCAGGTCGAGTGGATCCAAGGGAAGGGTCTCCTGGTGTGGCTGGCGGAGGTCTTCTCCGCCCTAGGAACCGGTCTATACCTGGTGGCGCTCTTCTTTACCCAGTCGCATCCGCTCACCGCCTTCTGGGCCGGGCTCTTCGGCTGGATAGGGATCGCCATCTTCAAATTACCCTTACACTTCCTCTACCTCGGGAAGCCCTGGCGCTTCTGGAGAGCTTTTCCGCCGGTAAGTGGCGCATGGAGGACCTCGTGGTTCGCACGGGGCATCGTCTTCACAATGATCTTTTTGGCCTGCGGCGCCGTGCAATTGATAATGATCGGGCTGATGGGCTACGGCAAAGGTAACGTCAGCATAGAGGTGATCAACTGGATCTTCATGGTCTTGGCCGGCCTCACCGGCGTGGTCACCGCCATCTACTGCGGTTTCGCGATGAGTTACTGCAAGAGCGTGCCATTCTGGAACACCGGCCTGCTGCCGTTCGTGTTCCTTATCATGGGCGTCGCCGACGGTCTGGCACTGATCATGGGTGTCGCCCTCGGCACCGGCGAACAGCTCATCGCCACTGCGGAAGCGGCCACACGCATCTTGCTCATCGTCAACGCGCTGCTGATCATCATGTACCTGGTGAATGCGAACTACCAGTCGAGCACGGCTGAGCTGTCGGCGCGAGAACTCGTGCGTGGACACATGGCCTGGGTCTTCTGGCTGGGGATCGTGGTGTTCGGCATCGTCATCCCCTTCGTGATCGCCGTGATCGGAGCCGCTACTCATGTGCCGACCGGGTTGCTGATCTTTGCCGTTGTCAGTCACACCATCGGAGCGTTCTCGCTGAAGTACGGCGTGCTCAAGGTAGGCATCTACAGGCCACTTCTTCCCAAGGCGCAGGCCTACTAGGGCGCCCGGGTTAGGTTGAGGAGACACTGATGGCAAGAGAAGTCATATATTCAACGTGTAAGAGCTGCCACGGCGGCTGCGGCGTCAAAGTCACCAAGGAAGACGGGGTCGTCATCCACATCGAGGGCAACCCCGACTCTCTAACTGCGGGCACCATGTGCTCGAAAGGTCTCTCGAGCATCCAGCATATCGATAACCCTTACCGCCTCAAGTACCCCATGAAACAGGTGGGCAAGAAGGGTCACGGCAAGTGGAAGAGGATCTCCTGGGACGAGGCGCTGGACACCATCGCCGAGAAGATGAAGGAGGCGATCAAGGATCCGGGGCCTCACAGCATCGCCATCTCCCAAGGCACGGGGCGCGGTTACAACCGCTACACTATGCGCATGGCGCGCTCCCTGGGCACCGGAAACGCGATCACGCCCGGTTATGTATGCCACAGCCCCCGCCTGGGCCTTTACGCCCTCGTGACCGGCTATGGCCGCCTCTACTGCGACTACCACGGCTGGGGCGGCGAGTTCCCCAAGACCCAGATCATGTGGGCGAAGCAGCTGGAGATATCGAGCGCCGACTCCGAGATGTGCTACTGGTACATGAACTCCCTCGACTACGTCAAGAACCTCATCATCATCGACCCGCGGGCCAGCGCCTACGCCACCCGCGCAGGTCTCTGGATCCAACCCCGGCCGGGCACCGACTGCGCTCTGGCCCTGGGCATGGGCCACGTCATCATCGAGGAAGAGTTGTGGGACAAGGACTTCGTTGAGAACTGGACCTTCGGCTTCGACGACTACCGAGAATGCGTCAAGGAGTGGACGCCGGAGAAGGTCTCCGACGTCTGCTGGATACCCAAGGAACAGGTCATCGAGGCCGCCCGCATGTGGGCGATCGACACGCCCGGCTGCATCCAGGTGGGTAGCTCGCTCGAGCGACAGGCCAACTGCGGTTACACGATCAGAGCAATCACCTGTCTCATGGGACTGGCCGGCAACATCGAACGGCCGGGTAGCATGATCAGCTGGGTACTGCCGGACACCGGCCTCATCGAAGACTTCAACCTCGAGCTCCCCATCACCGATGAGATGAAGGCCAAGATCATCGGCGGCGACCGGTTCAAGATGGGCGCAACCCGTACCTGCAACCCCGACACCATGGTCAAGGCCATCAACTCCGGCAATGCCCCCATCCGAGTCTGGTTCAGCGTGGGCGGGCAGCAGATCTTGCACATGGCCAACACCAAGGAAGTCGTGGAGGCCATCGAGAAGGTCGAATTCATGGCTCACGCCGATCAGTTCATGGGTCCCATGGCCGAAGCCGCAGACATAGTGCTGCCGGCCGCCCACTGGCTGGAGCTGGACGACGTCTACGATATGCACCCCCGTTTCATGATCGAAGCCCACAACAAGGTGGTCGACCCGCCGGGCGAGGCCAGATCCGACGCATGGATCTTCAACGAGATAGGTAAGAGGGTCGTGCCCGACAAGTGGTGGGACAGCGTGGATGACATGCTCGACTACCAGCTCAGACGCGGTGAGTCCAAAGACGGCGGCCCACTCAAGTGGAACGAGTTCGCCGAGAAACTGGTCAGCGGATGTTGGGGCCCCGACCAGGTGTACTACAAGTACAAGACCGACTTCTGGAAAGAGGGCGGCGGTTTCCCGACTCCGTCGGGCAAGTTCGAGTTCCGATCCCAGCACCTGGAATCGCTGGGGTACGATGGGCTGCCGGTTTACAATGAGCCCGGAGAGAGCCCTTACTCGACTCCCGAGCTGTTCAAGGAATACCCTATCGTGATGAGTAGCGGATTCCGGCAACCCTGGTACTTCCTCGGGCAGTATCGCAACATCCCCTGGCTCCGGAGTTTCATGGAGTTTCCAACCGCCCAGCTCCATCCGGAGACCGCTAAGCTGTACGATGTGGAAGACGGCGACATCATCTGGATCGAATCCCCCAGGGGCAGGATCCGACAGAAGCTCCGTTGCTTCCCAGGCATCAAGAAGGGTGTCCTGATGGCGACGGCCAACTGCTTCTATCCGGAGGAACCACCCGAAGGCTACCACGGCTTGTTCATCTCCAACCCGAACGTACTCACCAGCAACGACCACCTCGACCCCATGTACGGGTCACCCGACCTCACCTGCCTGATCTGCAAGGTGTACAAGGCCAAGGATGAGGAACTGACCGAGGAGGTCTTCCGGAGCGAGGAGTACGGGTTCGTGCCGGAGAGCATCGGAGCGACCGAACCCAAGGTGAAGAAGGACGACGACTAGACCCAGAGGCGCCTCGGCACAACAGCCGAGGCGCCTCTGGGTGAACGAAGCCCCCGGCCGGCATCCGCCGACCGGGGGCTTTCTCTTTCTCTCCTTCTCTCCGTAAGACCTAGGAAGCCCTGGCGTGTACGGCGCACCCGGACCCGGCCGCTACTTCCTACCGTACTCCGTTGCGAAGAACATATCGTGGAACAGGATAGGCTTCGAGGGGTCGTTGATCTTCTTGAAGTTGAGCGGGCAATGGTAAAGACCGGCAGGCACCGAGACGAACGTGGCTTGGGTGAACGTGAACTTCTCCATATGGTCTGCATCTTCCCCCAGCCAAAGCTCCACTTCGCCGCCCAGATCCATCATATTGGTGATGTCCCCCCCCACCAGCAGGATGAACTGATCGAAGTCGTGGGCGTGGCTTTCGGAGATCATCTCAAAGGGCTCCGAGATGGGCCACCAGGTCATACGCACGTTCTTGTCCTCGGGGCCCCATCCATCGACACCGCTTCGCAAGGCCAGTCGAGGGCCGCTTACCTCAGGATGAGGGTTCTCACCGGCCTATCACCAGGCCGAAACGCTGTCAATAACCTGTGCGTCAGTGGGATTCCCCCGTCTGCCGACGCGTCGCAGCGCCGTGCGATGAGCCCTCGTCATCGCAAACGTCGATGCCGGCGTGATCGGGCCGGATGCTCACGCTACGCTTCTGTCTGGCGGCGTGCCTCATCAGGTGTGACGGGTGGTTTCGACGCCGTGCTGCGGTTGCACCTCTCGGCGGTCCATCCCGTCTCGCGGAGAAAAGCCGCCAGCACCGTCCCCACGAGAAACACGCCGGCGGCCAGCAGGTAGGAGTACTTGAGCGAGCCGAAAGCATCGGCCATCAGACCGGCCGCGTACGGTCCGAGAACTTGCCCCACCCCTATGAAGATCGTGACGAAACCCAGAGAGGCGGAGGCTAGAACGGGACCGAACTGGTCGCCGCAGCCGGCTCCGACAATGCCGGGCACCGCGACTGCGGTGAGCCCACAAAGAACGGCCGAGATCATAAGTCCCGGCGTGGTCGGACACCAGGCGAAGAGGGCCGCCGAGACGGCCTGGAGCAGGCAACTGATGCCGATGGCCCGCCCTCGTCCGATGCGGTCGGAGATGCTGCCCCAGATGAAGCCGGCGGCGATGCTCATCACCCCCAGGGCAAGGAAGAACCTGCCCGCGGACTGAGCACTGAGGCCCAAGTCGACGGTAAGACGCCTTTGGAAGAACGTGAAGTAGATCATGTAGGCAAAGCCGAACATGAAGTAAACGAAGCCCATATGCCAGGCGTAGCGGGAGCGGTAGACTTTCCGCAGGTCAAACGGGATCGGCGCAGTCCGCGGCGCGGGCGCGGGCGCCGGCGACCAGCTCGCCAGCGTAGCCGCCAGGGCCACCTCGTTGCCCTTACCGGCCTCGCCTTTGGCCGTCTCGGCCTCCCAGATCGATCCCTTCATGACAGGAGTATGCGCCGAGCGGTCCGGACGATTACGCTGGATGATGAACGTCAGAACCCCCACGGCTAGAGTCAAGGCAGCGAAGAAGTACCAGGCAAGACGCCACCCCTCGGCTCCGCCGCCCTCTATGATGCGCGGAACGACAGGCCCCGTGATCACCAAGGCAAGTGACGAACCTGATGAGACCACACCCGAGGCCATGCCCCGCCGGCGGATATCGAACCATGCCGACATCAGCGCCACCGAGGGCACCAGCACCATGCCGCTGCCCACCCCGGTAAGGAGACGGGCCGCGGAAGCCGCCACCACGCCATTGGAGAGCCCTGTGGCCGCCATCCCCAGGGCCGCCACCACCGAACCCACCCCTACAACTATGCGGGGGCCGAACCTGGAAGCCAGGATACCCCCGACGGCCGCCATCAGTACGTACCCGCCCAGGTTCCAAGAAGCGAGCGAACCGGCGGCGGCGCTGCTGATACCCAGATCGTCCTGCATGGCCGGCAGGATGGCGCTGTAGCCGAAGCGACCGAAACCCAGTGCGCCGAACACGGCCAAGAAACCCATGGCCAGCACCACCCATCGATACGAAGGGCGTTGGGTGAGCCGCCGCGATCCGGCGCGGGGGCCGCCGGCCGGAGGAGTCACCTTCGGAGACGAGTCAGCCGCTGTCAACACACACTACCGGGTAGAGCAATCCGTGTCGGATGTGGAGGCACCGGCGGCGCCCAGCCGGAAGGCTTCGAGGTTCACTTCGACGGTCTTGGGCGGCACCGCCTTACGGATCACCTCTTCCCAGGTTCCGAGCGCAAAGGGAAGAGTGGACGAGATGGCGCCCAGCATTGCTACGTTGGCCGCCTTCACGGTACCCGCCTTGGCGGCCAACTCATTGGCGTTCACACACTTGGTGTTGGGCCAAGCCGCCCTGATGAGGCCGTCCACGTCGTCGGGATAGGAGGCGAGTCCGGCCGAGACCGGGCTGGGGTTGATGCGCAGGGCGTTATAGACGAGCACACCTCCCGGCTTCAGCCAATGTACATAGCGTAATCCTTCCAGAGCCTCGAAGGCCATGAGGAGATCAGCCGTACCCTCAGGCACCAACGGCGACCAGACTTTGTCGCCGAAGCGGAAGTGGCTGGTGACGCTACCACCGCGCTGGGCCATGCCGTGCACCTCGCTCTGCTTCACATCGTAGCCCTCGCTCATGGCGACGTGGCTCAACACGAAACTGGCGAGGACGACTCCTTGACCCCCAACGCCGGTGAGTAGTACGTTCATGGTCGGGCGGGCGGTCATCAGGATCCCTCCCCTTCAGCCGACACTGGTCGGACGATCGCATCTTGTCTGCACAGTTGCGAACAGATCCCACAGCCGGCACATTCGGTCGCGCTGATCTCCACCTTGAGATCGTCGTCGGCGTCGGTGTAGAGGTTGAGCGCCCCACACCCCGCCTGGAGACAACGTTTGCACCCTATGCAGAGCTCGGAAACGACCTGATAGACAGGCTTGCGGATCTTGAATTGTAGAACGCACGGGGCTTTGGCGATCACCACGGAGGCCTCGTCGGCGGCGAGTTCCTCACGGAGCACCCGCTCCGTCTCAGCCATGTCATAAGGGTCGATGGTCGTCACCCGCTTGATGCCGAGCGCAGCACACAAAGCGGGAATGTCCACCACCGCTGAGGGTTCGCCCAGCAGTGTCTTGCCCGTCCCTGGGTTCTCCTGACCTCCGGTCATGGCGGTCGTGCTGTTGTCGGCGATGATGCTGAGCGTCTTGCCGCCGTTGTAGGCCACATCCATGAGAGAGGTGATGCCCGAGTGGAAGAAGGTGCTATCGCCGATGACGCCGACGATCTTCTTGCGGAGGTCGGGCTTGGCGTCCTCAGCCGGCGGCTCCAACACCTTGGCCATGCCGTGCGCCATGCTGATGCTGGCTCCCATGCAGGTGCTGCAATGCACCGCGTTGTACGGGGGCAACGCGCCCATGGTGTAGCACCCGATGTCGCCGCTCACGTAGACCCGCAGCTTCTTGAGCACTACAAACAGGCCTCGATGCGAACATCCGGGGCAGAATGTGGGAGGCCGGCCCGGCAGATCCGTCGCCTGCGGGCCCAGGTCGCCGAGAAGATCGGGGTTGACGCCCGGCAATCCTGCGCGGGCAAGCGACTGCGCAACCAGTCGAGCGTTCAGTTCGCCCTCCAGACTGTTCAGCTCCTTGCCTCCGTCGACCTTGATACCCATGAGCCTGATGGCTTCTTCGAGGAAGGGGTCTAGCTCTTCGACCACATACAACTTATCCACCTTGGCCCGGAAGTCAGCGATAAGCTTTGCCGGCAGGGGGAAGATCATGCCTAGTTTGAGGTAGCTGGCGTCCGGAAGAGCCTCGCGCACGTAGCCGTAGATGGCTCCTGAAGTGATGATGCCCACACGGGTATCACCCATTTCCACCCGATTGAACGGGCAGGTCTCGGCGTACTCGGCCATATCCAGGACCCTCTGCTCGACCACCTGATGCCGTACGATGGCGTTTTGCGGCATCATGAGGTACTTGGTCCAGTCGCGGCGTACCGCGGCGACGGGCGCCGTCTCGACGCGTTCACCCATCGTCACCAGACTCTTCGAATGCGACGTCCGGGTGGTGGTGCGGAACAGCACCGGGGTATCGAATCGCTCGGAAAGATCGTAGGCGGCAACCATGAACTCCTTGGCTTCGCCGCTGTCGGAAGGCTCCAACACGGGGACGCGCGCGAACTTGGCATAGTTGCGATTATCCTGCTCATCCTGAGAACTGTGCATCCCCGGGTCGTCAGCGGACACCACGACCAGACCCGCCTCCACCCCCACGTAGGAGGATGAGAAGAAGGGGTCGGCGGCTACGTTCAATCCCACGTGTTTCATACACACGAGCGCCCGTCCACCGGCCATGGACGCTCCGACGCCCACCTCCATCGCCACCTTCTCGTTGGGCGACCACTCGCAGTAGACGCCCTCGTAGTCCACCATGGACTCGAGTATCTCTGTGCTAGGGGTACCTGGATAGGCCGCCGCCAGCCGGACACCGGCTTCCCATGCGCCTCGAGCGATCGCCTCGTTGCCCGAGAGGATCTCCACCGCTTCTGCCGTCTGAGTCTTACTCGTCATATCTCCTCCGCCTATGAAAGGGGGTTGCGGTCGCACCGCCGAGTCGCGTACCACTCCATTCTATCGAGTGCCAGCGCCGCCGACCGGGGCGATGTGAGCACGATGGGGTGGTAGCGTCTGCCTCGATCGAACACCGAACCACGGATGGGGGTGTCGGGTACGTTGATTATAGGCTTGTCGGTCGTCTCCATCAGCTCGGCGATCAGGTCGATGAACTCCGTTTCCCAAGGACTGAGCCCCGCATATTCGCCGTCGTCGCAGGTGGGTCGCACGTTACTGCCGCTCGTGGGGATCCCCAATGTGGACAGCACGACGACGGCGTCTACAGCGTCACACTCTGCGACAAGCCGGAGCACCCGCGGACCGACATCTCCGCCGGCCGCGGTCACCATGTCGAGCGGATTCTGTCTGCTCCAGTAGGGAGGCAGGATCTCGTCAAGAGCCTCGTACAACTCGGGCGGGAATTCGGCCAGCTGCAGCCCATGACGAGCCGCCTCGTCGGCCGCCATCACGCCGGCACCACCACCGTTGGTGACTATCGCCACCCGGCGTCCTTTGGGCAGCGGGTTGTACGCAAGACAGGCGCCCAACTCTATTACGTCCTGAGAGCTGGTACAGGTCACTATCCCGGCCTGCCTTGCCGCCGCCTCCCACACCGCGGCGGAACCGGCCATGGCTCCGGTGTGTGACGCCGCAGCTCTGCTGCCGAACTCGGTCAGACCGGCCCGGAGCACAACGACCGGCTTGACGGCGGTGGTGCGTCGCGCCGCTTCGAGGAAGCGCCGTCCATCATCGACGCCTTCAACATACATCATGATGCACGTGGTGTTCGGATCGTCCCTCAGGTAGTCGAGGGCCTCGGTGACTCCTATCTGGGCTTCGTTGCCGACGCTCAGGAACTTGTCGATGCCTATGTTGCGCCGTTGGCAGAAGTTCGTGGTCTGGACCCCTATGTTGCCCGATTGCGATACAAAGCTGAGTGTCCCTTTGAGCGGGTGAAGAACAACGAACCCGACGGCATGCAGGCTCACCTCGTTGGAGACCATCCCCATGCAGTTAGGTCCCATCAAGGTGACGCCGCCCTCGGACGCGATCCGGGCTATCTCCTGCTCGGCCTCCACGCCGGAAGCGCCGGTTTCGGAGAAACCGGCGGCGATGGCGATCGCGGCCTTGATACCCTTGCGCCCGCACTGTTCAAGCATCGCGGCCACCTGGTGGCCGCCGACGGCGAGCAGAGCCAGATCGGGGGCCTCAGGCAGGTCTTCGATGCTCGTATAGGCCTTCAGACCGAAGAACTCGCCCCCTCTTGGGTTCACCGGATATACAGTCCCCGTGTAGCCGCCGTCGAGGATGTTCTTGAGGGCGGACCCTCCCCATTTGGTTATGTCTCCGGAAGCTCCGACAACCGCCATGGATCGCGGCGCCACCAACGGCTTGAGATCAGGGACAAACGCGCTCCGCCGCGGTTCCTTGGTCTGTTCACGAGCAAGGATGATCAGAGCGTCGGCGGCCACCGGCCGGCCGCCCTCCACCAAGACCGGATTAATATCAATCTCGGCGATCTCGGGATGGTCGAGCGCTATCTGCCCTACAGCCTGAAGGATCTTCCCGAGCTCAGCTCGGTCCACGGGTGGATAGCCACGGAAAACGCCTAACAGCCGCTTAGCTTTGATCAGATCCGGTAGTTCGGCCGCGTCCTGATCGTCGAGGGGAGCAAGGCCGAGCACCACGTCGCCAAGCGCCTCCGTGAGAACCCCGCCCAGTCCGAAAGCCACCACCGGCCCGAAGACGGAATCCCGCTTCATCCCCACCATGAACTCTCGGTTACCGGCCACCATCTGCTCCACCAGCACCGCTTCGAGTGCGTCTCCGGCCCGCTCCTCCAACAAACGGTACGTCTCGGCCACCGCTTCCGCGCCTTCGACACCCAACACCACCAGCCCCGCTTCGGTCTTGTGATGGATCTCGCCGCCGACGCCCTTCATCACCACTTTGCCCCCGATGCGCATAGCTGCCGCCACCGCCTCGGCTTCGCCCCTTACGAGAGCGCCCGCCGGCACCGGGATACCGTATGTCGCGAACACCTGCTTCGATTGTCGCTCGTCGAGGGCCGTGGCCCCGGATGCCAGAGCCGCCGATATCAGTTGCTGTACGGCTGCGAAGCCGAGCGCTTGTGATCGTGTGTCCATGCAGTTACTCACACCCCTTTGGCTCCTCGCGGATCCCTCGTCGAGCCGGCCCTTTCGCACGCCCACGGCGATGCTAGGTTGTTTGAATGTCCATATGATAACTCGTTATACCTTTACGTCAAGCCGCTATGGTGATTTGGTATAGTGATTATGCCAGTAACCTGCTCCGCAAGGGGAGAGCATGCCCACGTGCAGACAACAGCCCGACGACCTGCAGGAGATATCCCTCCTCCCTGAAACCGCGAGCGACAGCGCGGTGCGCTTCCTACGGGCCATGATCTTCTCCGGTGAGCTAGGGCCGGGCGACAAGCTGCCGCCCGAACGTGACCTCGGTGCGCGACTAGGTATCTCCCGCATGACACTCCGGCTGGCCTTGAAAGCGCTCGAAAGCACGGGCTATATCGTGACCACGCGTGGTTCGCACGGAGGTTCCCGAGTGGCCGACGCCGATTCCTTGATCCGGTGCTGGAATCAATGGATGTCTCTGCATGCGCAGGAATTGGCCGACATCTTCGAGTTCCGGACCACTGTGGAAGCGAGGCTTGCGGCTCTGGCCGCAGAGCGGCGCACAGAGGAGGACCTGCGAGCTATGCAGAGGGCGGTCGCCAAAGAACGACGACCTCAGGATTGGTCGTCCCTATTCCGCGTCGATGTCGACATCCACAGAAGCATAGCGCGTGCGGCCCGCAGTCCGCGTTTGGAACGAGCCATGCTCTCGTCTCGAGAGGATTTCTTCGCCCCCGTCAACCTGGCCCATTTCGAAGAGCGGGAACATCAGGTCCACGCTTCACACAACGCCATACTGGAGGCCATCCGGCGCCGGGACGCCGCGGCGGCTGAAGAGGAGATGCGGCGACACATCCTAGTCATACGGATGCTCACCGATAAGGCTCTGAAGGCTGCGGGGATCGCGCTGCCGCCGGCCCTTCTCTCATCCCCGCGCTGAGAAGCAGCGCGGAGGCCACGAGCGGCGATCCTCTCCGCCGGCGCCAAGATCAGCGTCGTCTTTACCCGAGCCCAAGGATCCGACGAGAAGCAACAGGCGCATCTTGCCTCTAACGGATCGCGAAGAACACGCGGGTATCGTCACGCGCAAAGGCCTCTTCGACCATCAACGTGCCGCCGACGATCTGGTCTGACGTCACGGCAAAAAGCAGATTGCCGGCGACGGAGCCGCCCGGCAAGACTTCGCCTGAGTCGAGTATGGAGTCTGGGGCGATCGCACCGCTCGGCTTCAATGCGGTCCCCCTTCCACCCACAAACTCATACAGCATATCCATCCAGAACGTGCTCGACTTCTCCCCGACGTAGACGGCTTCTATGCTCACAAGGAGATACTGGCTGTCGGGAGCGGGCGGGTCGTTGAACATGTTCTCCTCGAGGACGGCCTGGGTCGCGTTCAGTGTCGTGCTCACAACCTTCACCCTCCAGCCGCCGACTTGGACTTCCCGGCCTACAGGGATGGGGTTCCGTCGGCCTCCTAACTCACCGATGGTCACGCTCGTCGTAGTCCTGCCCGGTCTGTCCTCGCTCGTGGTCGCGCTTCCGGTCGCCCCGTCGGCGACGACCGAATCGCCCTCGGTAGTCGTAGCGCCGGCGCCTCCTGTCCGCGCGGTCGAGGCCTCTGAGGTAGGCTCGCTCCCGGCGCCTCGCGCATCGCACCCTACCGCAGGGCAGACCACAACGACAGAGAGCAGGAACGCTATGACGAGGGCCAGTAGCGTACGGAGAGCGCCTTGGCCGATGCCATGGTGCTCGTCCGATGCGGCCTTTCCAGATGACCGGCCGGCTGGTAGCAATACCCCTCCTAACGATTCCGGCTTCTGACACTGGGAGAGTTTAGTGCCTACCGGGCATATAGGACCAGGGTGTAGACATACACGCTGCGCGGACTTACGGCTGCGGCGTGAAAGTGGCCGCCTCAAGCTCCATGATCGCCTCGGCGATGCCGGGTAGACCGGGGAGCCTGACCCCGCCCAACGAGCTGCCGGAGTCTGGAGTCGCCGTAGATGTAGTAGGACGAGCGGGTCGGGGCGATTCGCCTTGATGAGGGCGGAGAACCGCCGCCGACTGTTCCCGAGGCCGCCCCACCCCAGGCTTCCATCATCGACGACGGATACTCTGGACTCCGCCTCCTAATAGTCCATGCACGAGCCACGCAAGACGGCCTGTTCACTCCCGGGGCACGTGAAGAGCCCACGCGGCCGACGGTCCTCACGCCTCTTGCCTTGTCAGGCCAGCTGTTCTTGTGCGTGCTTCTGACTGATGGCGGCCGCCAGGTCCTCCAGAGCCTTCAGATCGGTCTCTCTCGGGAAGCCTTTGCAGATGACGGGATCGAGCACTTCTACCTTCAGATTGGGGATCATCCCGGAGAGAGTCTCCACCATCCTACCGCCCCACCCATACGAGCCCACGATGGAAAGGAAGCGCGCTTTGGGTTTGAGCGCGTTGGCCAGCAAGGTGGCATAGGCCGCCAACGGGTGTGGTCCCGCAAGAACAGTGCAGCTCCCCACTACCACGGTACAGGCGTCGAGGAGCACCATGGCCAGCTTGCCGATATCGGTCACGGCTAGATCGAACAGCTCCACCCGAACCCCCCGCTCTTCGAGAGCGGCGGCCAAGTGCTTCACCATGGTCTCGGTGCTGCCGTGCATGGAGACGTACGGTATGACCACCAGGTTCTTGGGGGGTGCCGACACCCACTCTTTGTACAGATCCACGATGAATGCCGGTCGCTCGTAGATCTGCCCGTGACTGGGGGCGATCATTTGGATGTCGTATCCTTTGAGCTTCTCCAGGTTCTTCTCGATCTGAGGCCGGAACGGAGCCATGATCTCGGCGAAGTAGCGCTTAGCCGCCTCTTCCACCCTGCACTCGTCGGTCACGTAGAGGTCGGAGGCGGCGATGTGAGAGCCGAAGAAATCGCAACTGAAGAGGATGCGTTCTTCTTCCAGATAGGTGACCATGGTCTCCGGCCAATGGACCCACGGGGTGTGGATGAACGTGAGGGTCTTGCCGCCCAGCGATAGCTGCTCACCGTCTCCTACGGTGAGAAACGCCTCCTCTCGGATGGCAAGGGCGTCGATCAGCATGTCCTTGCCCCGGGGCGTGACTACCACCTTCGCGTCGGGATACTTCTCCAACACCATGCCGATGGAGCCGGAGTGATCCTGTTCGGCATGGTGGGAGACGATGTAGTCGATCCTGGGCACATCAGCCAACTGACTCAGCAGGGTGGCGGCCTTGGGTGGATCGACCGTGTCTAACAGGGCCACCTTCTCTGTGCCTTCCAACAGATAGGCGTTGTAGGAAGTGCCGTCCGGGAGCGGGATGAGCGAATCGAAAAGACGCCTCTCCCAATCTACCGCCCCGAGCCACTGGACACCATCTCTGATCTTTCTACGATTCATACTTGTACCTCCACAAGACTTACCCGGGCAACGCGGGAAGAGGCCCCACGGCCACGTCTCCGGCGCGCCGGTTCTGAGTATCTCTGCCCGATAGACTGCGAAAGAAAACGTGCGACCACCTGTGCGACCACCTGTGCGACCACCGGGCAAGCCGGGCGCGTGTGAACGATTGTCGACCACCCGGGTTCTGAGCCCGTTGGTACAATGGATGCGTAATGGATTGGAAGACCATGCTCGTCGTCCACCTAGTGGTGGGAGCCCGGGTTCTACTGCCCCTCGTGATCCCTCGCTATCCCTTGTGGGGCATCCTCGCATGCATGATCCTCGACTCCGCCGATCAGAGCATCCTGGAAGCCTTTGGTGTCGTCTTCCCCCGTTACCAGAGCTACGACAAGGCCCTCGACATCTACTACCTTGCGGTGGCGTACCTGGCCACTATGCGCAACTGGGAGAATCTCGCGGCCTTTCAGGTAGGCAGGGTTCTGTTTTATCTCCGTCTCCTCGGAGTGCTGGCGTTTGAGCTGACGGAAGCCCGCTGGCTTCTGTTCGTCTTTCCCAACGCGTTCGAGGCCTTCTTCGTCTACTACGAGATCGTCCGGCGCCGCGGCAACCCGCGGCTCCTGACCCGCAACGCCCTGCTGGTTGTGGTGGCCGTCATCTGGTTCGTGCTCAAGCTTCCACATGAATGGTGGGTCCACATCGCGAAGCTCGATGCCACGGACTTCGTCAAGACTCACATCCTGGGCGCACCTCCGTCCACCTCTTTCTGGCGGGCGATCATAGAGGCCCCCGCCGTGACAGGGTCGCTGACCCTCATCGCGGCGATTCTAGCGTTGGCCGCATGGCACTTCGCTAAGAAGAGAAAGCGCAGGACGGCCCTGAACAGGACCCTGCACGGCGCGACGGCGAACGACGCCGGGAGCCTGTTGTCGACGACAGATTCCGATGTGGCTGCGGTCTCGGCGGGTCGGGCCCGGCGCACGCTACGGGTATCCCTCTTTCGTTACCAAGCCGCGTTCGGTCTGCGGGTCGGGGTCCTCGTGGAAAAGGTTGCGTTGGTAAGTGCCGTATCGGTGATCTTCGGACAGATCCTGCCCGGTATGGAGGCCAACGGCATCCGCACGGCGTTCTTCGTCTCGCTGACGGTGGTCATCGGCGACTTCTTGCTCCGCTGGACGCTTCGGCGCTTCATGATCCTGGTGGGAACCTGGGTGGATGTCTCGATGATGGCCGTTCTCAACTTCTTCTTCGTGCTGCTGTTCCAGTTCATCATCCCGTACGCACCGCGGCACAACCTGGCGCCGGCCCTGATCTTTGCTTCGCTCATCACCCTTTTCGTCGCCCTCTACGACGGCTGCCGGCCCATCTATGACGTGCGCGAAGCGGATACTCAGGTCGCCAAGCGTGGCGCAAGCGCGCCTTCAGCGAGAGGGTATTGATCGCCTGTGTAGATCGCCGCCACCTCCGAGGCGGCCCAGTTCTGCCCAGCCCAGGTCGACGGCAAGTGGGGATCCACCAGCCTCTTTCGAAGTCATCGCCCGCGGAGTCTCACTTACGGAGTCTTTATCGACTTGTTCGTATGCTGGACGAGCATCCCCACTCGTGAAGGAACAATGACCATGAGAAGATCATCACACGTCGGCAGAACGTTGCAGGTGCTGGCAGTCGCGGTTCTCCTTGGTTCAGCAGGCCTAGCCGCAACAGGATGCGGGTCAGGTGCAGCAGCCGATACCACTATTGCCACCGACCGGACCGTGTCCTCGGCGACCTCGACACCCGTCACCTCTTCGGCAGGTGTTTATGACGCGGCCGGCTTGTTCGACGACTCTGTGGTCCACCAGATCAGCGTCTCCTTCTCCCAAGACGATTACGACGCGATGATCGAGACTTACAAGAACAGCGATACCAAAGATTGGATCGAGGCCACGGTCACCATCGACGGTGCCACCTACCAGGACGTCGGTATCCGCCTCAAAGGCAACTCGTCCCTTAGCGGACTCAGGAACGGCCGCGGCGGAGGCCCGAGTGGCGACATCTCGGCCGACGAGCCCGAGGGGCTGCCTTGGCTCGTGCGTCTCGACAAGTTCGTAGACGGACAGAACCACGATGGAGTAAAAGAGTTGGTCGTGCGCTCCAACACCTCTGAGACGGCGCTGAACGAGGCCGTCGCGACCGAGCTCCTCGCACTTGCCGGCCTGGCCTCACAGAAGGCGATCGCCGTCAGTTTCAGCGTCAACGAGAGCGAAGCCGTCCTGCGGCTGGTCATCGAGCATCCGGACGATGTGTGGATGGCGGCCAACTTCAGCATCCAGGGAGCCCTCTACAAGGCGGAGAGCACCGGGGACTACAGCTACCGCGGCGCCGACCCCGAATCTTACGACGAGGTGTTCGACCAGGAGGCGGGCAAGAAGAACGCCGATCTGACGCCGCTGATCGACTTCCTGGATTTCCTCAACAACTCCGACGACGTCACCTTCTATTCCACGCTGGTCGAGAGACTGGATGTGGAATCGTTCGCCACTTATTTGGCAATGCAGGAACTCATAGCGAACTCCGACGACATCGACGGTCCGGGCAACAACTCCTACTTGTACTACGACCCGGAGAGCGGCCGGTTCACCGTCGTCGCCTGGGATCACAATCTGGCCTTCGGAGCCATGTCGGAGATGGGCCCGGGCGCGATGGCCCCGGGTGCGGGTGGGAACATCCCGGACTGGGGAGGCAGCCCCCCTGATGCAGGAGGGGATCTTTCGGATACAGGCGAGATTTTCCCAGAAGCCGGTGCTCGGAACCGAGATGATACCGACCGCGGCGGCCGTAACCGCGGCGGTCGCGACACCGGCAGTGCACCTCCCGGCGATATGGTCCCCGGCGACATGCCTCCCGGCGGCATGACCCCGGAAGATATGCCTCCCGGCGACGCACGCACCGACCCTCGGAACGGGGGCTTCGGCGGCAAGAGCAACAAGCTGGTGGAACGATTCCACGCCGACAGCGAGCTGCAGGCACTCTATGAGGAACGGCTTGCCACTCTGAAAGCGCAGCTGTTCGACTCCGGCGTCGCAGCCGACGTCCTCGCCCGCTGGGTCTCGCTCCTCGAGACCCAAGCTTCGGATCTGGTCGATGCAGCCACCGTCCAGAGTGAAGCAGCGAAGATCAGCAGCTATTTCACCGGCGACCAGACGACGGGTGGAAAGCCGTGAGAAGACGATCGCTCAAACACAGTACCGTGACGGCGGATGACCTACGACGCAGCCCCTGCGAGACCGGGGCAGGAGGGCCGCCCAACCTCCATATCAGTGTCACCAGCAGTGCGTCGACCGCCCCCCGGCTGCGCGAGCGCGTGGAGCAGAAGTTCTTCATCAGACCGGAGCGCATAGCCATCACGCTCGCCCTTCTCTCAAGGACCTGCAGACCTGATGGCCTGCACCCCGCCGACCAGGTGAACAGTCTCTACTTCGACACGATCGATCTCGACGAGTACCGCAGGTCGGATGCAGGCGATTCCGCCAAAGACAAGATCCGCATCCGGTGGTACGGCCGAGACCCCGACCCCAATCTTCGCACCGATGTCGGCGCCGCGCCGGACCACTGGGGGGCGGCGCCGACACGCGTGCCGCTGGGACGCGTGCCGCTGGGACGCGTGTCATTAGAAGCCCTCTCTGCAGAAGGCGCCCCCTTCCCAGTCGTCGCGGTGTGGCTTGAGCGCAAGACCCGTCGCGGTTTCGTTTCGACCAAACAGCGCCGGCCCTTGGAGGTCCCCTCCCCCTCGCTGGAGTTCGCCCGGCTCGGACGGGGGATCGTGCCTCCTACCCTGCTCGTGAGCACCATGGCCGATTTCGGTCTCTTCGTGCGCGGACGGATGTGTCCGGTGATAGCCATATCCTATTGGCGCTACCGCTTCGTGGAGCCTTTCACCGGCTTCCGCATCTCCCTGGATTCCCGCGTACGTTCGTCGGTGGTGATGCCGGGGTTCGGCCGAGGAGAACGAGGCCTGGAGCTACCCGGAGCGGTGGTCGAAGTGAAGGGACCCGTCTTCGCTCTACCGGCCCCTCTTGGGCCGTTGCTCGACATCGGGTCTTCCTGGACCCGGTATTCGAAATACGCATCCAGCCTCGATGCCCATGCGGCCGACCTGGGTGGCGTGTCGAGAGCCTGGCCCTCTGGGTCTATAGCGAGAGACCTCGGGATCCATTCGCGGGTGACCGAGCAGACTCCCGTGCTCGGAAGACTCCCCGAGCCGGGGCAGGCGACCGAGCGTGCACTGGAGACCCTGAGCAAGTACTAGAGAACAGATCGAAAGGACCGCAAGAGAATGTGGCAAGACATCGTATCGGTGTGGCAGGGGATGCAGTCGTCGCTGGGTTGGACGGAGGCGCTCATAGCCATCGGATTCTCAGTGGTGTTCTCACTGATCGTCTACTTCATGTACCAACTGTTCTACGGCTCCAGGCACATCGGCGCCGGGGTGAACCGCATGTTCCTCATGGGCGGGCCTGCCATCACCGTGCTGTTCTTGGGCATCCAGACATCCATCCCCTTGTCCCTGGGTCTGTTGGGAGCCCTCTCCTTCGTGCGCTTCCGTACTCCCGTCAAGGATCCGGCCGAGATCGGCTTCCTCCTCCTGCTCATCGCCTGCTCCATCGGCGCCTCGTCGGGCAACTTCATGGTCACGGCTCTGCTGCTGGTGGGGGTGTTCATTATCCTCGGCGTCAAATGGCTACTGCGTGATCGGGCGGCGCTCGGAGCGCGGGGGAGCATGATGCTGTCTCTCGACCAGGCCGCCTTCGACGCCGTCGAGAGCAGGGTGAAAGGAGTGCTGGCGGCCAAGTTCAGGGGTCTGAACCTCGAATCGATGTCGGTGGTCGACGGCCGGGTCAATCTGCAATACCAGTTCAAACAGAAGGCGGGTTTCGACTGGACGGCTTTCGCCTCCGAGATGAACCGGACGACCGCCCCGGCGACGGTGGAGATATTCGTAGGATGAGTGACATTCGTACAGCAAGAAGAATCGCTCGGTCGACGCTCGCTGTGACGGTGGCCGCCGTCGTGCTGTTCGGGGCCTTCGGCTGCGGGGACCGAACGGAGCCGACGACCACCACGTCTGTAGCCACCGCCGGCGACGACAAGACGACGGCAACGACTGTGACCGCCGTGACGGCAATCGCCTCAGAACCCACGTTCGCCGCTTTCGCTGAAGAAGACCTGAGCGACACCTGGGACTCTGCCACGGCTTCCTTGGTCATCCTGGCCGGCGACTCGATCCGGTTCGAAGGCAGAGGCGCCACGGTGGCCGGGAGCAGGCTCACCATCACGTCCCCCGGCACCTACGTGATCAGCGGCGTCCTCGATGGCGGACAGATCCTGGTGGAATCGGAAGACAAGGGTAGCGTCAGGCTGGTGCTGAAGGGAGCGGACATCTCGTGCTCCACCAGCGCCCCCATCCACGTACTGAGCGCCGGTAAGACCATCATCACCCTTGCCGAGGGGACCGAGAACCGGGTGAGCGATGACGCTTCCGGCAGACCCGAGGAGGCCGGATCAGATGATCCCAACGCAGCCATCTTCAGCAAGGACGACCTGACGATCAACGGTTCCGGCTCGCTCACGGTCTCGGCCCGCTACAACAACGGCATCGCCACCAAGGACGACCTCAGGATCGCCGGTGGCTCCATCACGGTGGAGGCGGCCAACGACGCCCTCAAGGGACGGGACAGCATCGGAGTGCGCGCGGGGACCATCACCGTGGATGCCGGCGGAGACGGCCTCCAGGCGAACAACAGTGACGACCTGAACAAGGGCTATGTCTCCATCGAAGGCGGCGTCTTCGACATCATCGCCGGCTCCGACGGCATCCAGGCCGAGACCACACTGGTCGTCAGCGGTGGCGACCTCAGCATCTCGACCGGCGGGACCACAGCGGACGACTCCACCAGCGCCAAGGGGCTCAAAGCCGGCACCGGAGTGTTCGTGACGGGCGGCGCCTTCGTCATCGACTCATCCGACGATGCCGTTCATTCTGACGGTGTCGTGAAGATCGATGGAGGGATCCTCGAGATCGCGTCCGGCGATGATGGGATCCACGCCGACAAGACGCTCGAGATCAACGGCGGCTACATCACGATAGATTCGGGTGGCGACGGCTTGGATTGCAACGGACCCGTCTTCATGACCGGTGGCACGGTCATCATCAACGGTCCGGCCGACGACCGTGACGGCGCCCTCGACTATCTGAGTGAGTTCACAATCACCGGTGGATACTTGGTGGCGGTGGGCAGTTCGGGCATGGCCGAGACGCCCAGCGAGACGTCCGGTCAGCACTCCATCATGGTGAATCTCGACCAGGCCCAGAAGGCCGGGA
This sequence comes from Actinomycetota bacterium, assembly GCA_012523095.1. Lineage (GTDB taxonomy): Bacteria > Actinomycetota > Thermoleophilia > RBG-16-64-13 > RBG-16-64-13 > RBG-16-64-13. Next base: position 89,095 of record JAAYJE010000038.1, read on the forward strand.
CCCTCATCCACATCGAGAGCACCATGGACGAGGACATCCTGACCATGGCTCCCACCAAGCAGTTCCAGTCGGTGGTGCTCTCTTCCCCGGCCATCGAAGCCGGCGAGACCTACAAAGTCTATCTGGGCGGCACTTCGACCGGCACGGTCACCGACACCGTCTATTCCGACGGGACGTACACGCCCGGCACTGAATATGTCAGCCTCACCATCGAGGGGATGGTCACCGTCGTCGGCGCGGGCGGAGGCATGGATCGCGGTGGGCGGCCCGACGGCGGTGGGCGGTCGAGCGGCGGGCGCCCGTGATCGGCAAGGCGGAGCGCCTGACGCGGGTGCGCAGCGTGCGCCGCCGCCGGCCGTTCACCACGGCGGCAGCCCCTGCTCCATGAGGGCGCGAAGATCGAACATACTCCGCTGGCTCACCGTGATGACACCGCGGTAGGGACGGTCGAAGTCCATGATGACGAAAAGGACGACCGCTACCACCGCCGCAAGGATCAGTGTGGCGGTCAACGAGCGCCCCCCGGTGATGCCCGATAGGTAGCCGATGATGCCCATCACGGCGAAGGATACGACCATGATCATGTACAGAACTGACTCAGGCACATGGTTGCGAAGTCCGGCGTCCCGGCGGGCGGCCGAATCGTTCATCTCGTTCAACGCCTCAAGGTAGAGGCCGGCGGTCACCGCCCCCGGGTCATCCTGAGCGGTCCTCACACCGAGAGACCACAACTCGTGCCGCAGGGGGACCTCCTTCTTCGCCATCTCAGACAGACCCTTCAGATACCAGTCGGGACGGGCCAGTTCCAGGCGCACGTCCAGATACTCTTGGAACACGTCCACCGCGTGCGCCTGTTCGGATTCCGGCAGAAGCGCGGCCCGCAGGAAGGCGGTGCCGATGGCGTTGGATTCGTCCGTCACCGCGGCTTGACGGTCCTCGAAGCGGGAGACGGCCATCGAGACGGTGAAGGCAAGAAGTAGGCCGAGCAGGGCGGCCACCATGGCCTGGACATAGACGTAGTGGTCCTTGCGGCGACTGCCCGCGACCGCACGGCGGCGGCTCAGTCGATAGGCCCCCTCCGCCACGGCAAAACAGACCACCATGAAGACCAGGGCAACGACCCAGCTTTTGGTCCCGAACAAGAAAGTGAAAGAATCCATGACCTTCGTCCCTTCGCAGCCTCCCGCGCCCTCCACTCGAGGGCGTCCGCGGTTCTTCTTATGCCCGCTGCGCAGCCTGTTCACACGGGACTGCGAGATTCACACGGGCGGCCGGGCTCGGATCGTACCCCTGGACGGACCGATGATCCCGATCAGGCCCGGAAAGTGGTATGATTTTATCAATCGAGCGATTCATCGATGGGAGCATGGAAGTCGTGGAACATGTGCTGAGCGCCACAGAGGCACGCGTCCGTTTCGGCGAGTTGCTACGGCGCGTGACCGAACAGAACGAGACGGTGGTGGTCGAACGCGGGGGCGTCCCCCAGGCGGTGGTGATGAGCATGGCCGAGTACCAGCGGCTCTCCGTGAAGCAGACCCCTGGAGGTTGGCGCAGCCTCGCACGCACAGCCCATGACAAGGCCATGAAGGAGCTGAGAGGCAGACCCGCTCACCGACCTGAAGACATGCTCGAACAAGCACGCAAAGAACGCGATGGTCGACTCAGTAGTCTGCGTTGATGCCTGCCTGATCGCCCGCCTGTTCGTCGGACCAGACGATGCCCGCACCTGGGAGCTCTTCGACACCTGGACCGCACAGGGGACACTCATATGCGCCCCTTCGCTATTGGTCTACGAACTCACTGACGCCTTATACCGGTACCACAGGGCCGGTCTGCTGAGCCAAGCGACCCTGCAGCTCGTGATCGACGCGGTGGAAAGCCTCCCTCTCGCGCTCGAGCCCTTCACCACCTTGGTGAAGCCGGCCGTCCGCCTCGCTTCGACCCTTGGGCTTAGCTCCACCTACGATGCGTACTACTTGGCGCTCGCAGAGCGGCTGGACACCGAGCTTTGGACGGCCGCTGCCCGACTCAAACAACGAGTGGGCGACCGAGGTCCCCGTATCCGGCTGGTGAGTGAGACGGCGGCTCCACACCGAAGACCCTAGCCGTCCACTCCCGACGGCTCAGACACGCAGCCAGGGCCACGAGCGTCCCCACGTCGAGGGCTCCCTGGATGATCTGAGCATCCTGCCACCACCGCCGCCTTCCGAGGCGCCGGGCCTGGTCAGTCCTCCTGCAGCGGCTCTATGGCGGCGAAGAAGTCCCGCAACTGCCGGAGTCGCTCGTCGGAGAGACCGTCCAGCAGCTTCATCCCCTTGGCGAGTACGATGCCGCCCAGCTCATCGACCAACGCGTGACCGGCATCGGTGGGGGTGAGCAACCGTATCCGCCGGTCATCAGGGTTTTCCCGGCGGTCGATCAAACCTCGGTCGACGAGCCGCTGGGTGATGCCCGTGGCCACGTTGGGCCTGATGTCCAGCGCCTCCGCCACCCTGCTAACGGGTGTCTCCTGCTGGGCGAAGATGAACGCGAACGCGCGGATCTGCTGGATGGTGAGTTCGTAATCGAGCAGCGACGAAGTCTGCTCCGGCAGACTCACCGCCAGCAGGCGGAGCCAGACGGCGCCGATCTCCTGCTTCAGTCGGTCCCGCTCGGTCATGGCCCAAGTGCCTCCTGGTCGGCGCCGGCAGCATCTCCCTCGGCTGCATGCCTACGTACTTTTATACACCTCAGATAGACAGTACACTACTATGATATGAACTGCGGGTAGCGATGGTGTCGTGATGTCGTCGCCTCGACGGCGCTTTGACGCTCCCACAGGGCATCACATCGATGATAGCAGCAAGGTGCCGCGCTCCGGCGATGAGCTACCGAACGACCAAGGAGCAGCCAGGATGAGGGTCACCGAACGGATAGGCAGGATCGTCGAACGCCACGCGTTGGCCATCCTCATCGTCGTCGTGGTCCTTTCAGCGTTGGCGGCGTGGGGCGTGAGCAGGATATCGGTCATCACCACGCAGGACACCTTCCTTTCGCCGAAGAGCGAGGCCTTCCAGGGACACAAAGCCTACGAGGAGACCTTCGGCGGCGACTCCATGCTGATACTCGTCCCGGGGTCGCCTTTGCAGCTGGCCACCCCAGAAGCCCTGCAGAGCTTCACCGAACTCGAAGCGACACTCGAAGCCGATCCGAAGATCCTCTCGGTGCTGAGCCCGCTCACGCTCCTGGAAGGAGCCTCCGCACAGGCCGATCTGGATCTCAGCGACCCCGCCGCCCTTCTCGAGGCCGCCTTCGCCGACGAGTCTCTACTCACGCAACTCGAGCGCTTCTTCCGCAACAACCACGCCCTTGTCGTGGTGCGCTTGGCCGGCGGTCTGACCACCGACGAACAGTCTGAGGCCGTGCGCTCCATCCAGGCCGCCGTCGATGCCGCTCCCTTCGCTGCCGACGCCATCGTGGCCGGCAACCCCCGGATGATCTCAGACATAACTTCAGCCATCTTCTCCGGTCTCATCCAGACCGGGGTGATCGCGGTCGTACTCATGGTGCTCATCCTCTTCATAGCCTTCCCCGCCCGCTGGCGCCTGCTGTCACTCCCCCTGGTGCTGCTGGGCGTACTCTGGACCTTCGGCGTCGCCTCCGGCGCGGGTGTCCCCCTGACCTTGGTGACCCTGGCCGGCCTGCCGGTACTGATCGGCCTGGGAGTCGACTTCGGCATCCAGTTCCACAACCGCTACGAAGAAGAGATGCGGCGGGGACAAGCACCTGCCGAGGCCCTCAAGACCTCCGTCTCGCGCATCGCCCCCACCATGGGAGTGGCTGTGACGGTGATGGTGTTGGGCTTCATGACTCTCCTCATCTCGACCATCCCTGCCGTGAAGGATTTCGGCGTGCTGCTGGCTATCGGAGCGGCGGTGCTTTACGTCGTATCCCTGTTCGTTCTGAACGCCTTCCTCTATCGGTTCGATCGTCGGCCGCGGATCGTCACCGTCAAGGCGGACGTAGGTCTTGCCCGCAGACTGCTCGCTAAGGATTGGTTGTGTCTGGGGAGGGCCCTCCCTGCGGTCGCGCGCTGGTCCCGGCGCCGGGCCGTCTGGGTGATATTGGTGGCCGTGGCCTTGGCCGCCTTCGGTTTCGCCATCGACAGAGACCTCGACGTCCAGGCCGACATCGAGAAGCTCATCCCTACAGACACGCCGGGGGTCGTGGCCCTCAACCAGGCCCGCCAGGTAGTCGGCAGCGGCATCGACCTCCCGGTTCTCATCCAGGCCCCGGACGTCACTGCGCCGTCGTTCTTGGAATGGCTGGTCCGCTTCCAGACCGAGGCACTGACGTCCCACCCGGAGGTCGTCTCGGCCGACAGTGTGGTCGGGGTACTCGGCCTTGAGCCGGGGGAGCCGGCCCCACCCGCGGACGAAGTGGCCGCGGCCCTCGACATGCTGCCCCAAGAGATGCGCGACGGCTTGGTGAGTGCGGATGGGACCAAAGCCTCTTTCACTTTCACCATGGCTGACATGGAGATGGCCACGCTGAACGACCTGATAGACGATCTCACCACCGCGGCCGACCTGCCTGCCGGAGTGAGCCTGACGACCGGAGGCGCCGCCACCCTGACCGCGCGGACGGTAGAAGCCTTCGCCCAGAATCGAGGACTGGTGACGGCGATGGGCATCCTCGTCGTACTCTTGGGGCTGCTCGCCATCTACCGCAACTGGCGGCGCGCCGTCATCGCGGTGGTCCCCATAGTGCTGGTGACGGGCTGGTCTTCGGCCCTCATGTGGGTGGCGGGCATAGACCTCAGTCCGCTCACCGCCGTGCTCGGAGCCCTTGTCATCGCCATCGGGACGGAGTTCACGGTCCTCCTCCTCAGTCGTTATTGGGAAGAAAGGGGCAAAGGCAACGGACACGCCCTCGCCATGGAGGAAGCCGTGGCCAAGGTGGGCCGGGCCATCACCGCCTCGGCCCTCACCGTGGCCGCCGGCTTCGGAGCCCTCATCGCCTCGTCGTTCCCCGCCCTGCGCGACTTCGGCATCGTGACTGTGGTGGATGTGGTCTTCGCCCTCATAGTGACGTTGACCGTGGTGCCCGCGTTGGTGCGCTGGCTCGACCGGGAGAAGACCCCGACGTCGGCAGGATGAGCGGCCGGTCGGAAGTTGTGAACGTGAACCTTTCCGCCCTCTTGAACGTTCTATTGGTAGGTGACAGACGACAAGGGAGGCGCTACGGAGCAAAGCGAAGACACCAGGGGCCTCATTGTGGAGGGGACCGACCGTCGCGGACACGACGAGAGCTTCGAGTCGCTTTTCCGGCGGTATTATCCCCGCGTGGTCCAGGTTCTCTGTCTCACCACCCTGGATAGAGAAACAGCCGCGGATGCTGCCCAGGAGGCCTTCCTCCAGCTGCATCTCGATTGGGAACGAGTGTCCCAGTACGGGAACCCGGCCGGCTGGATCTATCGCGTGGCCCTCAACCGCTCTCGTGACTACAGGCGCCGTGCGGTGAAGACTCTGAAATTTCGCCAGAGCCAAGCCGGAGGTGCAACCGATCCCCAGGAAGTCGTCTGGGAGCCGCAACTGAGCTTTCTCGAGGCATTGAAGGCACTGCCCGAACGACAGCGACAGGCGGCGGCCCTTCATTACGTCGCGGGATTCTCGCAAAAGGAGACCGCCGAAGCCATGGGTCTGTCTGAAGGCACCGTCAAGAGCCATCTGTTTCGAGCGCGAGACACACTGCGCAGGAAGATCGAGGTGGAATCATGAAGCAGACGGAGATGAACGACGAGCAATTGCAGCAGGAGTTTCAGAAGAACCTGCCCAGGGTCGACGCCCAGCAGGGATGGAGGCGGTTGCAGGCAAGGCTCGCAGATAAACGGTCACCCGGGTTGAGAAGATTCAAGCAACGCCGGCCACGCGTGATCATCACCGCAGTTACCGTCGGTGCCGCTGCAATAGTGATCATTCTGGTTGCCGCCACAGTTCTCGGGGTCTTCGGTGACGGTACCGAGGTAGCTTCAGTAGACGTGACAACCGGGTCGACCGGCGGTGGACCTGCGACCGTCACGACAACATCCCCCGGTCCCGTGAGGCCGACCACAGACGGTCCATCCGGAGCCGGATCGGTGTTGACCACGTCTCCCTGGGCTGACTCCTGGCCGTCTGTGGGAGCGTCCGAAGCGGCGAAGTCGGCCATATCGGCTTGGCCGGCAGGCATCGAGTTCCTCGTGCTCAGTACGGGGTACGAAGTCTACGTAGTGGACCACGATGGCATCAGGTGGAGCCAGGAGATACAGGCGCGCCCCGAGAACACGAGCCTTGCACCTTCCACTCCCTTCGACGGTGTGGCCGTTAGCAAAAACCAACAGTTCCTCGCCTACGTCGATCATGCGAAGGAGGTGGTTGTCCGCTCGATCAGTGACGGAGCCGAGGTCGGTCGCGTCCCGTATCGGGCCGAAAGTGAGACGCAACTGCGCTGCCTGTCCTCCGACGGGAACTTGGTTGCGCTTGCCTCGGTGTCTCCGGACCTGCCCAAGGGGACGGTCGGCTCCCGGTTGCCGTGGAAGGTCATAATCTTGAACCTGCACACCGGCGAGACCTTCATCGAGCAGCCGCTTGAGGACCTGGTCAAGGAACGGACCGCCACGGACTCCAAAGCCGCCTTCACGCTCTATTCACTGCATTGGCTGTCGGAAGGACGACTTCTCGTCCAGTACAGCGGGTCGGGGCAGACTGCCTATGTCTATGACATCCAAACGGACAGCATGGTGCCCATCCCCGGCCTGAGCATGGTCTCCGCCGTCGGCGATGACGACACCGTCTATGGGTGGGGGGATGACCCGAAGGGTCCTCGCCCGGTGATCTGGGACGGCGGTGCGATCAAAGCACTCGAGCTCGATGCCGATTCGGCCTACGCCGGCTCGGGAGCCTTCAATCAGGCGGGGGATGCTCTTGTGGTCCAAGTGCTGTCCTCCACCCATCAGGCCCGGGGATGGCAGCTCTACCGCCTCACCGAGGGGCACTGGGAACGCTCCGGCCCCGTCTCGGAGATCTCATGGATGAAGGCAGGCCCCCGTGTCCTGAGTGCTGACGGCACCTCCGCTTATACCGCTCTGGAAGGGGGCCGCCAATGGGAGAGCGGTCAGTACGCCGCACTTCTCTCCCATGACTTTCAAACGGGAGCATGGCAGGAGTGGCTGGGGCCGGAGGACCTTCTCGTCGACTTCGGCCAATACCCCTTCGTGGCGATCGTTCCTACGGCTGCGCCGATAGGCGGATAGCGGCGTCATCCGACGGAGGCGTCATCCGACGGAGTCGCCGTCCCCGTGGCTCTCGTCGTATTCGTCGCTGCTAAGTGGGTCGCTGAATCGCCGGGCGACCCGTTGTGCCTCGACGCCTTTGGGGGCGGGCGCGCCCCGAGCCGCGACGCGCCCCAAGCCGCAGGTCCACTTGAATCCGTCGGCCAAGTCCCCTAGAGTGAGTGGCTGCGCACTCCGTGCGCTCGTGGCCGTTGCGTTACACGGAACGCGGCGGCTTCCTTGCGAAGCAGAGAGGAGGGCAGAGATGACACGTTATCGGACTTGATCCTGGGCAGCGGCATGTACGGGTTGCATGTGCGTCACAACTAGTCAATCGCGCCCAGGTTCTCGCTCTCCCCTTCGCAGTCTGCCCTCGTCGGACCCGGGGTCTCCTGACTCCAGACGAACGAGGTCGGTCTAGATACTGAGGAAGAGGTGTTCGGCCTGGGCCCGGCTCAAGGAAAGGCTCATGGCCAAGAACACCAGTAGGACTTCACTCATAGGACTCAAGAGTTTTTTCACATCCCGATGGGGCCCGATTGTGACAGGGGCGATCATCGGCATCCTAGCGCCCCTCCTCGTATTCTGGGGCAACCCCGGCAACATGGGCATCTGCGTGGCCTGTTTCACACGGGATATCGCAGGAGCCCTCGGGATGCACCGAGCAGGCGTGGTCCAATATATACGTCCCGAGATCATCGGAATCGTGCTCGGAGCACTGGCCGCGGGTCTGTTGTTCAAGGAGTTCAAGGCGAAGGGAGGCTCGGCCCCGCTCGTCCGCTTCATCCTCGGTTTCTTCGCCATGGTCGGTGCCCTGGTTTTCTTGGGCTGTCCTTGGCGGGCTTATCTTCGCCTCGCCGGTGGTGACCTGAACGCGCTGTTCGGGATCCTGGGACTCATAATCGGCATCGGCATAGGGGTCGTCTTCCTGCGCAGGGGCTTCTCGCTCGGTCGTGCCCGGCCCGCATCCGCGGCAGTCGGTTGGATCATGCCCATCGCCATGATCGCCCTCTTGGTCTTGCTCTTGGTCGCCCCTCTGTTCGGGCGCGATGCGGACGGCAACCCGGTCGGCCCCATCTTCTTCTCTGAGAGCGGTCCGGGCAGTCAGTACGCCTTCTGGGTCATCGCTCTGGTGGTGGGTCTGGTAATCGGTTTCCTGGCGCAGCGGAGCCGCTTCTGCACGGTGGGGGGCATCAGAGACGTGATGCTGATGCGCGATCGACATCTGCTGAACGGGATCATCGCTCTGGTCGTGTTCGCATTCATCACCAACCTCATACTCGGCCAGTTCCACTTAGGCATCGCCGACCAGCCTGTGGCCCACACCGACCAGTGGTGGAACGTCCTGGGGATGGTGCTCGCAGGATTCGCCTTCACCCTCTCTGGAGGATGTCCGGGCCGTCATCTGGTCATGTCCGGCGAAGGTAACGCCGACTCGGGCATGTTCGTGATCGGGATGCTTGTCGGGGCCGGGTTCGCCCACCAGTTCTCGATGGCCAGCTCAGGAGCCGGAGCGGGAGCTTTCGGCCCCATGGCCGTCGGTATCGGCTTGGCGGTGTGCCTGGCCATAGGACTGACGATGAAACAAAAGGCCTCCTGAGGAAGGCCTTCTGACGAGGGCCTCTTGAGACCGCCGCGATAGCCCCCAAGACCGGCACGGATATCTGACGACACAGAAGGAGTACAAGACATGAGCGACACGACCAACATGGCCGACGACCGATTGACAATCGACTGCAGCGGCCTCTCCTGTCCTGAGCCCGCGTTCACAGCTAAGAAGGTCCTCACGTCGACCGATGCGAAGACCGTGGAGATACTGGTCGACTCGGCCACCTCCCAGAACAACGTGCTGCGCGCCGGCGAAAAAGCAGGCTGGACCGGTGAGGCGGAAGAGCGTGACGACGGGGGATTCCGAGTGGTCTTCCGAAGGTGATATGACGCATGCGGCTGTTCAAGAGAAAAGATAAGACCGGCGAAACCTCGACAGACGAGGCCCTTGGGCTCTTCTTGTTCGACGAGGTGCCCGACGCCTTGGCGGCCGAACAAGCACTCAAGGCGGCCGGGTATCAGGTCTCACTCGTCTCTCCCCCGCCGGAGCTCCGGGCCGGCTGCGACTTGGCCGTAGTCCTGCCGCGGGTGGAACAGGTCGGAGCCCAAAGGGTGCTTGCAGACTCCGACGTCCACGTACGCGACTGGGTCGACGACACCGAGCGGAGCAGCGCCGTCACCGATCTGGTCACCACGGTGGATCTCGGCGACTGGCTGATGGTCCGAGCGGGCAACATGAAGATCGTGGTAGACAAGAAGACCACGGAGATCGTCAATACATCCGGCGGCGGCTGTCCCGATATCCCCTACCTCAACCTGCATTATGTGGGAAAGCGCCTGGCGGACGCCCAGCGCCCGAAGAACGTCGGGTTCACCCTGTGCGGACTCATGCTCGATCGCGCCTATCTTGAGGCCTGCGCGCTCCTCGACAACGGAGCCGGATCATGAGTCTGCTCGTGGTGGCCACTTATCCTGTCGAGGGCGGTCGGGTGCTGGATGGAGCGGCCGAGCTCACAGAAGACGGCCGCCTGACCATCGACGGGTCGCCTCTACCGGCCTCCCAAGGCACCTACGCGCTTCTCGCAGCCGCCTGCCGGACCGCCTCGTTCCTCGATGCGCCGTCACCCCACGCCTTGATCGCCGGCGACATCGGCCGTGGCGACGGGACTCGGGCTGCATTCAAGCAGCTGGTCGAGACGGTGTCACGCATCAGACCGGCCGTGGTGGTCTTCCACTATATGCAACCGATCATGGCGCTGATGAGGCACGCGCTCGCTGAACTAGCGGGCGCGTGCCCCGACGCCCTCCTTGTGGCCGACGCCGGCGGGATGTACGCGGCGAAGGCCGCAGGGCTTGCACCCCGTTTCGAGCTCATGACCCCGGATATCGGCGAGATCGGTTTTCTGGCCGATCCCAAGGTCAGCCATCCTGCATATGTGGGCCACCACCTTCTCGGCGGCGCTGACTTCGACCCGGCCGCGCTGGCGCGGGAGGCTCACGAAAACGGTGGTTCTTCACGAGTTCTGCTCATCAAGGGTGCCGTCGACCACGTCGTAGAGGAGGGGGCGGTCACGGCCGTCATCGACGAACCGAACGTACCTGCCCTGGAAGCCATCGGGGGCACGGGAGACACCATCACCGGGCTCGCCTCGGCCTTCATGGCAGCCGGGTTAGACACGGTGGGTGCCGCCATCTGCGCCGCCCGCGCCAATCGGGAGGCCGGTGTCCTCATGCAGGCCACGCCGGCCATGAGCGCCGCAGATCTTGTCGACAGACTCCCAGAGGTGCTCGTGAACCACCTCGAACATGCCGGCAACGATCGAAGCAGGTCCCGGCGAAGCCGACGCGGGGAATCGAACCCCGGACCTGCTCATTACGAGTGAGCCGCTCTGCCATCTGAGCTACGTCGGCAAAATGCAACTTTTGGCTGCAATATCCCCTGCTACGCCACACTCCGAGTTGTGCTATGTTTAGTGTTGGTTGGTGTGTATTAATCGGTCTTTTTATGACGCCACTGTGACGCGAAAAACACACCTGACCAGACGCATGCTCGACAGCCTGGAACCCAGAGGGGGCCAGTATACCGTGTGGGATGATGAGCTGCCCGGGTTTGGCGTCCGGGTAACACGGGCAGGCACCATTTCGTTCGTTCTCGATTACATCACCCGGAGCAGCATCCGGCACCGCCAAACCATCGGGCGCTACGGAGCCATCACTGTCGACCAGGCGCGTGATGAGGCGATGAAGATACTCGGACAGGTCGCCGCCGGACTCGATCCTCTCGATATCAAACGGAAGGCGCGCGAAGGTCAGACAATCCGGGAGTTCGCTGCAGAATACCTGGCTCACGCGAAGGGCTACAAGAAGCCGGCTTCGATCCGCGCCGACACCTATGCACTTGACGCTGTGATCGTGAAGAAACAGGATAGTCGACGGCTAGACGCAGTGACACGCGAAGATGTGGCACGCCTCCATCGTAGTCTTCAAGCACGTCCTCACCAGGCGAACCGGATCCTCGCCACTTTCAGCCACCTATACACCGTGGCCGCCGCCTGGGGCAGAGTGCCCGAAGGCTTCAACCCTTGCCGACACGTGGCCAAGTTCCAGGAAACGAAACGCAAGCGTTTCCTCGACACCGACGAACTGGCCCGCCTTGGTGAAACACTTGTCGCTCTTGAGCCGGATCACCCTTACGAGGTACGCGTCGTCCGCCTGCTCCTGCTCACGGGCTGCCGCTTGAACGAGATCTTGTCGTTCGCCTGGGCAGATGTCGACCTTGAGCACGCCGTCCGACGTCTCCGCGACGCCAAGGCCGGGCCGCGGGATGTTCCTTTGGGTGCTGCGGCCATCGATGTGCTGCAACCGCTCGCCCGAGAGTCCGAGTGGGTGATCCCCAGTCGCAGCCGCAAGGGCAGGCACTTGGTGAATCTCTCCACTTTCTGGCATCGGGACGTGATCACGGCCGCCGAACTGCCAGGTGTCCCGCTTGCATGATCTACGCCATACCGTTGGAGGCGCGGGTGCCAGTGCGGGTCTCTCTATGCTGGAGATACAGGCCATTCTTGGCCACAGCCAGGTTTCCACCACCGAGCGCTATTCTCATCTGTCTAGAAGCGCGGCCCACGAAGCTGCAGACAAGGTCTCCGGGGATATCGCCGCCGCTCTTGCGACACCTACCCGAAGCGCTGACATCATCGACATGCGGGAGCGGCGGCGACAGAAGGCGAAGTAGTGGATGCTGGAAAGGGGGCGGTGATGAGCGGCACGGATTGGGAACCTGAGCGGCCCGGCTGGTGGTCACGGCAGGGCTATGCGACCAAAGTGGTCATCGTCATCGTCGTTGTCATGGTTGTCGGAGGCATAGTAGCCATCGCCACACATGATCGCGAGGAAGAAGCCGTGACCTACTACACTTATTCAGCCACCGATCGTCCCACCACCACGGTGCGTAGCCCGACCAAGCAGGTGGAGCTGGTGAGCGAGACGCTGCAAGTGAGCCACGAGCGCAAGTACATGAGGTTCACGGGGAAGGTCAAGAACACCGGCACTCGGGCGCTCAAGTTCGTCAAAGTCCGTGGCTATGCCCTTACCGACCGCGGCGCCACGGTGAACACCGACTATGCGTACATCGACAGCGACATCCTCGCCCCCCGCGCGACGGCCACCTTCACGATCATCATCGATGACCCTCACAATGAGGCCACTCGGGGCAGATTCGAAGTGATGGAGGCGCGTTACGCCGACTAACCGGGACAGCAGATGGCCATGACGCAGCGAGCTCACTGCGGCGGCTTACACACTTTGCAGGGCTCATATCCCTGGGCCATGGCATCAGCGAGGCTAATGGGGATCTTGCTCTTCTTGAGGTGCCGGCAACCAGCGCGATGGTATTTTTCGCCCGTGTTTGTGATGTAGACGGTGGGGCCGTCACTTTTCTCCGAGCTAACGGTGGTGGTCGGTGCTTCCGTCGTTGTGGTGGTTGGGGTTTCCGTCGTTGTGGTGGCGGCTCCCCATAGACCTGCGTCGGCATTGCGAGCTGCCTCTTGCGCCGATTGGAAGGTCTCTACGTATTTCACGTTGGGAGGATAGGTGGCTATCTGCGCATAGCCATCAAGGACCAGACGGTGGTTAATGCAGGTGTCGCCCGCCCAGACGTAAGCCAAGAGGCGGCCGTAACGATCGTGCTCGTCAACATCGAGCTCCAACGACAGTGGACCCAAACACAATAGTTGCTCGTTGTAGGCTGTGGCCATAGCGCCGTATTCGTCGTCGTCCGTCTCCGGGCAGTCGACACCGATGTAACGGACTCTTTCGTTGCTGCCGTCGGGCATCTGCACCTCAATGGTGTCGCCATCGATGATGCGCACTAGTTCGACGGCGATCCTGCCCAGGGTAGTGGTGGTCGAGGGGATGGTGGTGGTCGAGGGGATGGTGGTAGTGGTGTATTCTGTGGTGGCAGGTGCTGTTGTAGTGGGTGCCGTGATGGTGGTTGACTCCCCTGTCACGACTGTGACGAGAGCTTCATTGTCTCCGCAGGAGGTGGCGGTAACAGCCAGCGCGAGACATACGCAAAGTGTCGCGATCACCCGGTAGATTCTCATTTACGCCCCCAACGTTTTATGAGCATCTGAAGCACAGGCGGCACGCATCTATACTAACAGTTGGTCAAGAATGGTGGTCCCGCGGGATATTGTGTTCCAAAGACGGGCAAAGTACCATGGCCCTCATGGGAAAACAGGACCTGCCAGGCGAACTGAATCCGGGAATATTGGTCGACTTCGCAAAGTCGAGGGGCTTCACTCTTGATAAGTCAGAGGGCAGTCACATGCTATACCGCAAGCCTGGTTGGGGCCACGTATCGATACCGAATAAGCCGATCCCGACGCGGCGAAACAGCTGGACCTTCAAGAACATCCTTACAGCCTGCGGAGCTACGCGCAAGGAATTCACTGAGTGGCTGCGCGCCCACTAATTTCTAGTGGGCCCAGGCCTCCAGGTCTTGGATGAACGGCATCGAGCGCCCATCCGTTCCCGGCCTGTTGCCGGGCGAAAGCCTGGACAGGCACTTCAATACACGGAACTTGATTCTCAGCCGTAGAGGAGCCGGACGTCTAAGTTCTCCCAGCGTCCTGCCCAATTTGCGGCCTTCTTCGATGTAGGCCTCAGCCATCCAGATGGAACTCTTGATGGCTTCATCCGACGTGTCGCCGGTGCCGACGACGTTGTAGTCCAAAACGATGGATGCCCAGTACTCCCCTTCGCGCCGGACGATGCCGCGCATCTTTACGGCGTCCATGCTGTGCAATCTCCTGTAATGGTCGTCTCCCTCCGTGCCCTCATCTTATACCCAGTATCTGCATCGTGTCCACATTCAGCAACATAATCCTGAACTCCTCTATTAGAGACGCGGAAAGCCCCGCCCCCTCGAAAGGGGACGAGGCGAAGGTAGCGCCGGTGGGAATCGAACCCACGTCTGCGGGATATGAACCCGCCGAGAAACCTCTCCTCTACGGCGCGACGGGACCCGACCTGCAAGGGGTCGGGTGGGTCATCAGTCAGGTGGGACTATTCTTCAGGCGGCGCCTTGCGTTGTCCGAGCAGCGGCACCTTCAGGTCTTCCGCACTCTTCGCCTTGATGACCGCAAGCGCCACGATGCTCCCGTTGATGAGCGCCGCCACGTACGCCGCCGGATCCTCGGGTCTAGCGAGCGCGGTACCGAGCTCGACCAACCCGGTCGCAATCACGAGCGTGGCGATCCGATTGACGATATCGGTCCAGTACTCGGGAACCGCGAAGCGGAAAGCCGAGATCAGGATGTAGACGATGGCGGCCGCGAGCGGGACGGTCAGGTTCTTGAGCGTTTCGAGCGTGATGAATTCATCCATCTGTGTCCTCTCTTTCGTTCTTCTCTTTGCGCATGGCTCGCCAGTCAAGCGCCCCCTCGACGAGCAGGAAGGCGGGAACCACCACTTCGATGATGCGTGTCGTCGTCTCCCCCAGGGGGTGCCCGCACACGTCGAGCACAACGCCGACGATGACGGCCCCGGCCGCGAGCCCCCACTTGCGACTGAGAAGCTTGTTCTGCGTCCAGGTCCCGCAGATCCCTCCCCACAGCTTCATAGGCGTCTCCTTACTTCGAGTTCGAACAGGCGCAGGAAGCGACGGGTCTGGGCTTGCTCGAAGGCTTCCACCTCAGTGAGCGAGTACCGTACGGCCCGGCCGAACTTACGGAAACAGGGGCCGTAGCCAGTCTTACGCCAGGCTCTGACGGTGTTCACGCTGATGACAAGGCGGACGGCCACCTGGTGTTCGGTCAGGTGGGTCATGCAGCTGCGCCCTTGGCTTTGCGCTCTCTCCGCTCTTTCTCGTCCCAGTAGCGCTCTACCGCGTGGATCACGACAGCTTTCTCGGTTCTTCGTTCTTTGGCGGCTTACGCGGCCAACCGCGCCTTCAGTCGATCATCGACAATCACATGAACAGAAGCCAATTCTGCGACTCCTTCGTAACGGCGTCATTGCTGCCTCTCTAATAAGCCATCTTTGGCGCATGTCAAGACCGAGGTTGGTTCCGTCGATAATGTGAGTGTGGGCTGAAGTCAGGGTTAGGATGGAGGACATGGAAGAGCACTCAAGAGAGCCGGCGAAGAAGGCGCTCGGTGACGCTCTGAGGGAACGAGGCTGGGTCGACGACGTAGGCAACGCAGACTTTGCCACGTTCTACAGAGCATGCAACGAGCAAAACCCCGGATGGTCAGTGAAGCACCTGGCTCGGATGATCAACGGAGGCCGCACGCTCCAACCGAAAGCAATTGAACTCATGGCAGAGCTTCTCGAAATCGAGCCGAATTATTTCAGGGAATATCGACTCTTCCAGCTTGGGGAAGATTTCAAAGAATTCCCTGAGTTGGAAGAGCAGTACTATCGGCAGATCAAAGCGGATGCGATGCGGCTACGGATGGGGAAGCAAGAAGCGAAGACTGCCCATCCGATGAAGAATCCTCTCGCGAAGAAGCCCTCTCGTAAGAGCCGCCGCCAAGCGGAGCAATAGAACGGCGCCCATGGGCAGAAGCCTAACCGCAATCATCATCTCCGCACCTCCCACGGCCTTTTCATTCGTATATTCAGGCTGTGCGAGGACGGAACACCCAGGCAAGCGGCGCCGTGGGAGGCGGTCGCAGGCGTTCCAGTTTTGTGCCCGAACATTTGTTCATCAATAGTAGACGGTAGGACGGATAGGGGCAATAAGACTTAGGACCGAGGAGGGCATCATGAGAAGACGAGCATGCTTTGTGGTTGTGCTCTTCTTACTGTTGATCGCCATGGGGCTACCGGCCTGTAGCAGTGAGACCACAACCACAGTCGCGACAGAGGAATCAACCACCAGTAGTTCTGGCACGGACATAACGGCTCCGACGACCACGACCACCGAGGCTCAAACCACGACAACCATTCCCGGCACCACGACGACCGAGACCTCTCCACCCACCACCGTACTTAGCGATTTCTACAGATCGTATTCCGGCACCGGACCTGAGATCGTGAACATTGGTTCTGTTCCTGACAATGAATGGTTCTTGCTGCACCTGTCTATTGATGCCGAGGCAAAGGTGGAAGTGTTCAACGACTCGGGAGAAAAGGTGTATTTTCCCGGGAATTCCTTCTCCCTGAGATGGCTTGAGGCCCCCTACGATGGCCGCGTCCTCGCAGAACCTGAACTCGCCAAAGTACAGATAAACACTAAAGGCACATGGACTCTTGAGACCCAACCTGTCAGTGCGGCAATAGAACTCGACACGCCCGCGACTGTCGAAGGAATGTCTGACGAGGTTATTAGGCTCGTGGGGAATCCATCCTCGCTTAGTGTCTCGGGAAATTATGAGGACGCAAGCACATGGTTCAGTGTCACGTATTTCCAGACGAGTAATAACCGCCGAAATATCATTGTGAACGAGCCAGAGGAGTACGTGGGAGTTGCGGTTGTTGCTGGCGATGGGTTGTTGGCTGTAGGGGCCAGGTCCAAGTGGTCGATTGCCTCAAAACAGTAGACCGATACGATTCTAGGCTCGATCGTTCTTGTGGCTCAGGCCAGCCAGCAACACGCAGAAACGATGGATGAATTGCGCCGACAGCGGTGATTTCCAGTTCGAGCTGTGACGCCATTGTGACGCGCCTTCGAAGGCACAGCTGTTTCTTGGCCTTACAAGCGGGTTTTGATCTCGGCTGTCGGCTCATTACGAGTGAGCCGCTCTGCCATCTGAGCTACGTCGGCCTATTAAGTGCGACGCCTTACGGTCCCGCGCCGCCTCCCGTAGGGGCGCTCCAGCGCCGCCAGTCGGGGGGCCTTAGTTTAGAAGCTCACGGTCAAGCTGACAAGTTCAGCGGCGCCGAGACGTCTCACGAATCGCGTCCGGAACAAGGGCCCTACCGGTCCGAGTCTCCCCCGCCGCCTCCGGAGCCGCTGCCCCCGCCGCCTCCGGAGCCGCCTCCCGATTCACCGCCGCCGCCGCTACCGCCCGGGCGCCTGGGTCTCCGCCGCCGCCGAGAGCGACCGCTGCTCTTCGTCCCGGACTGCTCGACGCCGGCACTCTCGCCCGTGGAGGGGTGCTTTCCGGCAGGCCTCCGTTCGCCGCCCTTCGAACTCCGTTGGTCCCGTTTCGCGGCGGAGCCGGTCGCTCCGGCTGCCGTTGAACGGCCCGATGCCTGTGCGCCGGACTCGACGGCAGCGCCATCACCTGAAGTGCCGGGCGCCTGCCCCTCGCCTTTGCCTTTGCGGCGACCGCGGCCCCGCCGGCCACGACTCCGCCGGGCACCCTCGGCGACGACAACCTGCACCGGCTCTCCCTTCTCGTCGAGGACGACCTCGGCCTGGACCACCGGCAGGCCGTCTTCGGCACCCTCGCCATTGGCCAGGTCCTGCAGTCCCTGGGTGTCGTCGAGCATCGGGATGTAGAGGGGCTCCTTGATCTCCGGCTCCACCACCACCAGCGTGCCGTCCTCTCGCTGCTCGCAGACGCTCAGACGGACGTCTTGAAACGAACCATCCTCCAGCCTGACGGTGATGGATTCCTTCGTCACGTTGTATCCGGCCACCACGCCGTCTCCTCCCGGAGTGGACACCGGCGTCCCCTTGGGCGGGGCCTCCTTGCGAAAGCGTACGTACTGCTCCTGTTCGTACTTAAGGCAGCACATGAGCCGCCCGCACAGACCCGAGATCTTCATGGGATTAAGCGGGAGATTCTGTTCCTTTGCCATGCGGATGGACACCGGCTCATCGTCGCCGGGAAACAGCGTGCAGCACAACCCTCGCCCGCACGGGCCCAGCCCTCCGACCATGCGTGCTTCTTCGCGAGCCCCCATCTGGCGGAGCTCGATGCGCATCTTGAGTGTCTTGGCCAGGTCGGTCACCAAGGCCCGGAAGTCCACCCGCTCTTCAGAGAAGAAATTGAAGGTGATCTTCTCACCCCCGAATCCGATGTCGGCGCCCACCAACTTCATGTCCAGACCGTGACTCTCGATCAACTCCCGGCAGGTAGCCATGGCTTCGCGGCGCAGGTCGTCATTGGCGGCCTGGCTTTCGAGGTCCTTGCCGGTAGCGACTCGGACGACCTTCTTGAGCGGGGCAGGCAGCTCGGAATCATCAACGGTGTGGGTGGGCTCCACCACTTGACCTATCTCGGGGCCGCTGATGGTCTGGACCACCACGCGGTCTCCCCGGGAAAGCTCAAGTCCAGCGGGATCGAAGTGATAGACCTTCATCCCACCTCTGAACATTACCCCTACGATCTCGGCCACTGAGCCAGGGCCTCCTTGATGGAACGGAACATGTCACTGATGGCGCATCGGGCATCGACATTATACCGGAGCCGTTCCTGAGCCTTCCCCACAGCCATGACGGCCTGGGTATAGCCGAGCAGGCTCCCCTGCGAAGCTCCGACCCTCAGATCATCCAACCGGTCCTGGTTCAAGACACCTTCCTCTGCTCCCGCCGAGACAAGAGCCAGATCACGGTACCAGCCGGCGAATACCCGAGTGACCGTCTGGAGACCCTTGGTGTGCAGACGGCGCCGCTGTCGTTTTGTCTTCTCCTCATGACGCTTCTTGAGCCAGCTCTTGGTCCGAGCGTCCCCGGCCCACTCCAGCGCCTTTGCGAGCTCATTCTCCAGATCCTCGGCCCTCTCTCTGGACCTGCTCTCCACCGTAGCCATGATCTCGTCCAACGCCACCTGCGTGTCCATGAGCCCTGCGGCCGGAAGATCCCGACCCAGATCGAGCAACCGGTCACGCTGCCGACGGGCGCTCTCGGTGGTGGCAAGCTCCCGAGCGTACGCCAGGTCACCTCCCGACAGACGCGCGATAAGCGCAGCCTCCTCCGGCGGAGTGCCGAAGCGACCCGCGAGGTCGGCGGCGACGGCCGACACGGGCACGGATGAGAACGTCACCGGCAGGCAGCGTGAAGCGATGGTGGGCAGCAGTCGCTCGGACCGGTCGGTGACTAGGATGAAGTGCACATGGCCCGGAGGCTCCTCCAGAGTCTTCAGAAATGCGTTCGCAGCCTCCGCGTTGAAGCTGTCGGCCTCCAAGAAGACGTACACCTTCGCGCGCGCCTCATACGGCCGGTAGGCGGCGTGGAGGTTGATGTCGGTGATCTCTTCCTTGCGGATGAAGTTGCCCTCCGGAGCCACCACCTCCACGTCGGGGTGAAGGCCTTCCAAGACCCGGCGGCAGGTGGAGCAGACGCCGCAGCCCCCGTTCGCACAAGCCAGGCCGGCGGCGAAGGCAATCGCCGCTTCGCTCTTACCCACGCCGGACGGGCCGAAGAACAGGTAGGCATGAGAAGCCCCCTGCTCCAGTGCCCGGGTAAGCATCGAGACGGCCATCTCTTGCCCCACGATATCTGCGAACAAATCCGTCACCGGACCCCCTCTACGACACGCGGAACGGCCCCTGGCGGAGACGGCCCGACCGTCACCCCACAACGCCTGGCCGCCCCCTCTAGTGACTGAACAGCTCCAGCTCTTCTTCGACCACCATTCTCACCCGTTCGAACACCTGGGTCTCGGAGCCGCGGGCGTCCACGCGCCGGATCCTGTGAGGGTGGGCGGTCAGCAACTCCCGGTAGCCCTCGCCCACCCGCCGATGAAACTCCTCGTCCTCAGCCTCGAGGCGGTCCGGCACCGCCGCCAACCTACTCGATCGGAGGGAGTCGTCCAAGTCTAGGAAGAGCGTGAGGTCGGGGAACAGGCACTCCGTGGCCCAGACGTTCAGCGTGATGATGTCGTCGGCGCCGAGGTCACGACCGAAGCCTTGGTAGGCCAATGACGAGTCAACGTAACGATCGCAGAGCACCACCTGACCGTCGGCCAAGGCGGGCCGGATCACCTGCTGTACCAGATGGGCGCGGGCCGCCGCGTAGAGAAGAGCCTCCGCCCGTGCCGACATGCCGTGATAGCGGGGATCGAGGAGTACGTCACGGATCGCCTCGCCCAGCGAGGTCCCCCCCGGCTCCCTTGTCACCAGTACCACATACCCACGTTCTCCCAGGGCGGCGGCCAGCAACTCCATCTGCGTGGATTTGCCACACCCATCCAGGCCCTCGAAGGTGATGAACACCCCCTTCAGCCCGCTCCCCATACCACCCAGCACAGATGCATCCAGGCCGGCGTCCTCGGGCGGTTCGTTAGGCCCGGCTCCCGCGCCTCCGCGAGGTCGGTCCGGCGGCAGCGTGTCACGTGGGTCGGTCAAACCGGCGCCTCCCCGGTCTCCCGAGTCTCAGCGTCCGCCGTGCGGCGCGACCCGGTCTTAGCCGCCGCCTTGGGGGCGGTCTTGGGGGCGCTCTTAGCCGCCGCCCTAGAGGCACTCTTCGTCGCGCTCTTAGTAGCGGTCTTGGAGGCGCTCTTCGCCGCGGTCTTGGAACCGGTGGCCTTGCCTCCGGCAATGCGCTCCGCCCGAGCCTCCTGCTTTTTCCGGTACTCGTCTTTGGTAGGACAGTATGGGTCAAGGCAGAGTATCCACGGCCTCCGTCCCCCGAGGACCTTGATCTTGGGACTGCCACACTGAGGACAGACCTCGCCCATGCCGATGATGTCGCCCTTCTGTGGCAACGGGTAGGTCTGGTCGCAATCCGGGTACCCCTCGCAACCCACAAAACGCTTCTTGGTAGCCTTCGACCTGATCACCCGCAGCTTGTTCTTGCCGCACTTGGGGCACGGCCCCAGGGTGCGGTCGTCGGTGATGCCTTCGTAGATCTTGGCCGAGATCTGCTCCCGGTTCTCCTCCAGCGAACCGTAGGCCTGACGGAGCAGGTCGCGCGAGATAGTGACCACCTCCTCCTTGGTGAGGTCTCGCACGGAGATCAGATCCATGTCCTTCTCGAGCTCCGCGGTCATCTCCGGAGAGGCGATGCGGGGCGCGTACTCCTGGATGGCCTCGGCCATCTTGATGCCCATCTCGGTCGGCTCGACCGGATTACCGTGCACGTAGCCGCGGTCATACAAGTTCTGGATTATGGCGTGCCTCGTAGCCTTCGTGCCCAGGTTGTACTTCTCCATGAGCTCGATCAACGTCCCTTGGCCGTAACGGGACGGGGGCTGGGTCTCTTTGGCCTCCAACTGTTTATCAATCACATCTACCAGGTCGCCCTTCTGCAGAAGGGGCAGCTCGAGTTCTTTCTGGCGGCTGTAGGGGTAGTACTCCAGCCAGCCGGTGCGAACCACCCGGTTACCGCGGGCGAAAAACGGCTCCCCACTCAATTCCAGGTCGACACGGTTCGATTGCATCATCGCTTCATCGGCCAAGGTGGCCATGAAACGGCGGACCACCAGTTCGTAGAGACGCCAATCCCGATCACTCAGCTCTCCGCGTCGGGGGCTGCCGGTGGGGTAGATAGGCGGATGGTCGGTGGTCCGTTTGTCGCCGCGGCTGGGTCGTAGCTCGGGTCGGGCGAGCAACTCGCGGGCTTCGCGCTGGAATTCTCCCTTGGCGACAACGCCCAAGGCCTCGCGCAGATCGAGCGACGATGGGTAGACCGTGTTATCGGTGCGCGGGTAGCTGATGAATCCGGCCATGTAGAGATTCTCAGCAATGCGCATGGCGGCGGCGGCGCCGAATCCCAGGGAGGTGGCCGCGCTGGTGAAGCTCGTGGTGTTGAACGGAGCCGGTTTGGGCACCTTACGCGAGGTTTGTTTGACCGCCGTCACCGTTCCCGAGGTGGAAAGTCTCTCGAAAACGGCCGTCGCCTTCGCCTCGTCTGTGAACCGTTCTTCCTTGTGTACCGCGCTGAATCTCTGGCCACCGGACTCCAGCTCCACCTTGACGACCCAGAACGGCTCTGAAACGAAGGCCCGCCGCTCCTTCTCTCGCTCGGCTATGAGCACCAGAGTGGGGGTCTGCACCCGGCCTACGCTCAGGAACTGGCTCCCAAGGCGTGAAGTAGCCAGGGATACGAATCGGGTAAGCGTGGCGCCCCAGATGAGGTCGATGTCCTGGCGGGCTTCGCCCGCCCGGGCCAGCGGCTCCGACAGATGATCGAGATCTGCGAACGCGCGGGTTATCTCCCCCGGAGTCAGGGCTGAGAAGCGGGCTCGACGGACCGCGCGGACCAGCTTCTGGTTCTCTTCAGCCGCGATGTTGAGCGCCTCGAGCCCTATGAGCTCGCCTTCGCGGTCGAAGTCGGTGGCGATTATAAGACTGGTGGCGTCGGCGGCCAGTTTCTTCACCGTCCGCACCACTGACTTGGCGGTCTCGGTCTTGATCAAAGGCGCGTCGATCAGAGCCTTGGGCTCGACCTTCCGCCATTCCGAGTATTCCGGTGGGAAGTCCACCTGGACCACGTGGCCTTTGAGGCCCACGATGGCCGTCTCGTCACCTTGTGCGTCCGCGAAGACGTAATAAGGGACCTTGTAGTGGGACTCTTCCCTCGTCCCTCCCGCGGCCAGGATGCCGGCGATCTTTTTGGCGGCGTCGTTCTTCTCGGTGATGATGAGTCGCAAGGACAGACTCCTCGTAAGCTTGGATTAGCGACAACGTCAGAGCGGAACGATAGCACGCCCGAGCGACGGGGCGGCGATCAAGAGGCCCGACAGGCTGTTGAAGAAGGACGTTTCGCCATGAGAATGCGATGGACACACGCCGGACTGAGCGCGAATAACAACGCCATTTGCACGACTGAGGACGACGCATAACGCCGCCCCACCTGAAAGAACACCCGGTTCCGGCGATCGGGACTTCGTTTTTAGCTGCTAACCGGCGAAGAGCGCTTCGTCCAATTGGGTGAATATCGAGAAGACCCCGTCGAAACCGGTGATGTGGAAGATCTTGAGAAGGAAAGGATCGTCTACCACCAGGCAGAACCCGCCATCGTTCGATTGGGTCTCCTGATGAGCGCCGACCAACACACCGAGCGCGGTGGAATCGATGAAGTGTACTCCGGAGAGATCAAGGATCAAGCGTCCCCCACCAGCCACGTACTCGTCCAGCACCTCTTTCAGACGAGGCGCCGTATAGACATCGAGGTCGCCTTCCACATGGATGACCACCGCTCCATCTCGGGCGTCGGTGCTAATGGACAGACTCAACCTGCACCTCCATCTCTCGGACCGAGCATGGCCGCCGGCCGTAGTCGCTCGACGTAGGCCACTCCAGTATATACATCAGAGCGAGGATTTTCCCTATGCGCTCTTACCGTCCGCCCGTCAGTCGCCGGTGGTCGAAGCCGTGGGGCTGCTCGTGGAGGAAGGGGTGGTGGTCGTGGTGGCGCCCACTGTGGTGGTCGTAGTGGCGATGAGTTTCTCGACCTGCTCCCGAACCACGTCGGCCATATCCGCGTTCGGAGCGAGCTCCAGGTACTTCTCCCAGGCCATGACCGCTGCCGCCGCGTTACCGAGACTGTTCTGAGCTATGCCGAGCTTCAGGAACAGATCAGGGTTGGCGGGATCGACCGAAGTCGCCTTGTTCAGCACCGTCACGGCGGCCTGAGCATTGTTGTACTCCTTGCTCAGATACAGGTTGGCCACACGCATGTAGACATCCTTGAGGCTGGGGTCGGTCTGGATGGCGCTTTCCATCAGGTCGGCGGCGGCCTGCAAATAGGCTGAGTCGCCTTTCTCCCCATACATCTGCTCGCACAGAGTGGCGGCCTCCAGCATCTTAGTCGTGTCTCCGGGAGTCGTTTCGAGAGCCTTCAGCGCGGCTTCCAACTTCTCCACATTGGTCTGAGGCGCCTCGCTCTTGTCGCCACCGCCTCTGAAGATCGCGGAAAGGTCGAAGCCCGCACCCCCGTAGCCGACGCCCATGAACAGAAAGCTGGAAGCGAAGACGATGGCCAGGATCAAGGCCACCCATTTAGCCCGCTTCCGTATTTTTTTGCGATCCAGCAGCAAAATAGTCTCCTCACATCGGGTCTCGGCAATCCCCGGCCCCCGCAAGCCGGCCTGCGGACCCACCGCAGATTGCGTGACAGATTATGCCCCATCCGTGCCATCGCCGCCACAAGCCCAGAGCGGCGGCGGGCCTTCACACCGAGGCGACACCTCCCACCGGCCGCCGCCGCGCTCAGATAGGCGGGAGGCTCAACCTCTCCCGCGCCGCGTTCAGGCCCGCAAGGACGTGTGGCGGCGGCGCGTCCCCTTCGGAGACCACTCGGCCGTCGATCATGGTCATCCGCACATCGTCGGCGGTCGCTGATCGTACAAAGGTCTCTGTAGGATCGTCGACTGTGATGCGCGGCCCCTGAGGACGGGCGTGCGGCTGGGGGACGGCTGCGCCGTCCCCCAGCCGCACGGCGATGATGTCCGCACGCCTGCCCACCTCTAGACTCCCTACGAGGCGCTCCCAACCAAGTGCCCGGGCTCCATCCAAGGTGGCCATGCGCAAGACGTCCGCGGCGGTGAGCGGGGTCGGCGTCGATGCGGTGGAGCCCGCCTCCGTGAGCGCTCCGGCCGCAGCCGCCCGCTCCTTGCTTACGGCAAGCGCCGCCCGCATCTCCGCGAACATGTCGAGACTGTCGTTGGAAGCGAGGCTGTCGGTGCCCAGACCCACGACCGCACCGGCCGCCAGCATCTCCGCCACCGGCGCCCTTCCGCAGCGGAGCTTCAGATTCGAGCGCGGGCAGTGAGCCACCACCGCTCCCGCACCGGCCAGAACGGCGATGTCCTCGCCGCTCACCTGCACGGCATGCACAGCGAGCATGTCGGATCCCAGCGCTCCCGTCCCATCGAGATAGCGCACGGGGCTCACACGCGGTGGGCTCCAGCGACTCCCTTTCCACAGACCCACCGCGCGGTAGGCATGGGCGATCGGCCCCCCTCCTCGCATCAATAGTCTCACTTCGGCCCGCGATTCAGCCACGTGCGTGGCCATGCGTAGGCCGGCGCGGCGCGCGAAGCGCGCCGCCTCCCGATACAGGCGGGCGGAGACGGTGTATGGAGCGTGAGGCGAGACCCCATACTCCATCCGCGGCCCCCCCGAGCCGGGCCCGGAGGGGGCCGGGGAGGGCCCCGGGTAGGCCTCCCCGGCCCCCAGCGTCTCCCCGCGCTCGCCCCGCAACCGCTCGATGTCCTCTTCCAAGCGCTCCATGGTCGCGGGAAGACGAGCGTCATCGACGCCGAACAGCTCCAAATAGACGCGCGCGCGCAGCCCGACCGACCGGGCTGCGCGCGCCACGGGCCATCCGTCGTACGAGGTGTCGGCTATGGAGGTCACGCCACTACGCGCACATTCGTACGCCCCCCACAGGGCCGATGCGACATAGTCCTCGGTACCCAGCCTGCGTCGCGCGCGTAGCAGGTTCAACATCCAAGGGCCGAACCCCGACGGTCGCGCGAAGCCTCTGAACGCCGAGTATTCCAGGTGCGTGTGAGCATTCACCAGTCCCGGCAGAAGGGCGCATCCCGGAAATCCCCGCGTCTCCTCCGTCGGGTACCGCGCCCGCAACTCGGCTACGGGTCCCACCGCTCGGATGACGCCTTCCGAGACCAGCAGCGCCCCTTCCGGGAGCGGCGGACTGCTGATCGGAAGCACCCAGTCGGCACACAGAAGCACCCTTCAGCCTCCTCTCACAGCAAGCCACGGCCGTTACGCGCCCCCGGGCCCCCGCAAACGCTCCCCGCCTACTTGAGCAGGGCGCCGAATCCGGATGCGGCTGCGTCCCAAAGCCACGATGGCACGAGTCCTATGGCCACCGTGGCAATGGCGCTCACCGCCAGCGAAGCCGCCATGGCTCCCCCGATAGGCTCTTTGAGCGTGTACTCTCTCTCCGGCTCCCGGAAGAACATATAGATGACGACTCTCAGGTAGTAGTAGGCGGACACTGCGGTGAGCAGCACTCCCACCACGGCCAGCCACCAGAGGTCGGCCCACACCACACCGCTGAACACGTAGAACTTGCCGATGAACCCCGCAGTCCCGGGGATGCCGGTCAACGACAACAGGAAGAGGGTGAGGAGCGACGCGGTCCACGGAGAGCGGCGGCCGAGACCGGCCAGACTCTTGAGCGAGTAGTCGAACCCCTTAGGCATCTGCGCCTTCAAATAGGCCAAGATCCCGAAGGCCCCCAGGTTCATGAAGGTATAGGCCGCCAAGTAGATCATCACCCCCTGCCCCGGCAGTGTGTTACCGCTCCAGCCCATGGCGCCCACTCCCGCGAGCAGGTAGCCGGCGTGCGCGATCGACGAGTAAGCCAGCATCCTCTTCACGTTCGTCTGGACGAGGGCATAGAGATTACCCGCCAACATGGTGACGATGGAAAGGACGATGAAAAACAGGCCCCATTCCTTGAGCGCGCCCGGGAAGGCCGCGACGAAAGCGGCCATCATGGCCGAGAAGGCGGCCGCCTTAGGCCCCACTGAGAAGAAGGCCGCGATGGGAGTGGGGGCGCCTTGGTAAACGTCCGGCGTCCACATGTGGAACGGAGCGGCCGAGACCTTGAAGGCCAACCCGATGGCGACCAGGAACACGGCGAGGAGCACTCCGGCCTTGCCGCCGGTGGCGGCGGACTGCATTATCTCACCCATCGCCCGACCTGTCGCGGAGTAGTTGGTCGCCCCCGCCTGCCCGTACACAAGCGACACGCCGTACAGGAGAATGGCCGAAGCGAACGACCCGGTCAGGAAGTACTTGAGCGACGCCTCGTTCGAGCGGATACGGTAGCGGAAGAAGGCCGCGAGCAGGTAGCTGCTGATGGCCATGAGTTCGATGGCCACGTAGAGGAGGATGAAGTCCCGCGCGGCGGCCATGAGATTCATACCGATGACGGCGAAGAGTAGCAGGGCATAGTACTCACCCAGATGACGCCGGTGCGCCTCCAAATACCCCGGCGACATGAGGACGGTCAGCACCGCACCTACCCCGAACAGCACGTTGAAGAAGACGGCCCATGAGTCAAGCACGAGCATACCCGCGAACGACTCCCGGTCCTCGCCGGAAAGGCCCAACGATACCGCCACCGACCCGACCAGCCCGGTCAATGTGATGGCGATCAAGGCCGTCCGATCGATCCGCCCGGTCCCATCGGACTTGAGGAACGGCTCCACCAGCAGCACGATCAAGGCCGTCACCAACAGGATCAGTTCGGGGATGATGGGGACCAGGTCGGGCGTCTGCATCTAGAACCCCCCGAATAGGGAGCCGACCATCTCGAGCAGGCTACTGCCGCGCTCGGCGAGATAGGGCTGCACCTGGCTGATTATGTTCTGGGTCGGAGCGTGAAGCAGATTCAGGAAGGTGTGCGGATAGAGACCGATCCAAACCGCCATTCCCACGAGCGGCGCCAAGCTGACGATCTCCCGGGCGCTGAGGTCTTTGAGGCTCAACCACTTCTCGTTAGTCTGCTGGAACATGGTCCGTTGGTACATCCAGAGGAGATAGGCGGCGCCCAACACCACTCCCACCGACGCTATGACTGCGAAGACCTTGGCGTACTGGAACACTCCTACCAAGATAAGGAACTCACCCACGAACCCGCTTAGTCCGGGCAGTCCTAAGCTGCCCAGAACGAACAGGCTGAAGAAGGCGGCCGCCACCGGCATCGGCCGGGCCATGCCGCCGTAATCCTCGATCAGACGGGTGTGGGTGCGGTCGTAGAAGAAGCCCACCATCATGAAGAGCGCGCCGGTCAGGACTCCGTGACTGACCATCTGGAGCACTGAGCCTTCGATGCCCTGTTGGTTGAAGGTGAAAAGCCCGGCCGTGATGAACCCCATATGGCTCACCGAGGAGTACGCCACCAGGCGCTTCATGTCGGGCTGCACCAGAGACATGACGGCCCCGTAGATCACCGCGACGGCCGACAGGATGAGCACCGGCACCATAGCCTTCACCGCTACCTCTGGGAAGAACCCGATGCAGAAGCGGATCATGCCGTAGACGCCCATCTTGAGAAGCACGCCGGCCAGGACGACCGACCCGGCCGTGGGCGCCTCTGTGTGCGCGTCGGGGAGCCAAGTATGTACCGGGAACATGGGCACCTTGATGGCGAAGGCAACGAAGAAGGCGATGAACGACCATACGGCCAGCGGCCCACTGAAGCCTGCCTTCTGTAGCTCCAGGATGTCGAAGGTGAGCGGGCCGCCGTTCTTCGCATACCACCACACCACGGCCAGGATGGCGACCAGCATGACCACCGAACCCACGAAGGTGAATAGGAAGAACTTGATGGCCGCGTAGACCCGCCTCGGTCCGCCCCACACGCCGATGATGAAGTACATGGGGATGAGCTGGATCTCCCAGAACACATAGAACAGGAAGAGGTCCATCGACACGAACACACCCAGCATGCCCGTCTCGAGCACCAACAGGCTGATGAAGAAGGCCAGCCCTCTGTCCTTGATGGAATTCCACGAGCACAGGATGGCCACCACCGTGAGCAGAGTGGTCAGCAGCACCAAGAGCACCGAGATACCGTCTACGCCCAGGTGGTACGAGATGCCGAGGCCCTCGATCCAGCGGTGGTCCTCGATGAACTGGAAACCTGCCGTCCCCGTCCGGAATCTGGCCGCCAGATAGATGGCCACCCCCAAGGTGAGGACGCTGGTGACGAGGGCGGTCGTCTTGTAAGCGCTCGGCCTCCCGCGCATGAAGATCAGCATTACCACAGCGCCTGCGATGGGCAGGAAGGTCAACAATGTGAGGCTCATAGGAACACCACCACCGTCACCACGATGAAGAGTCCGATGAAGATGCCCAGCAGGTAGTTCTGCACCCGCCCGGTCTGTAGCGGCCGCACCGCGACGGCCGCGTGCTTCCACAGCCAGGCCGTCCCGTTCACCGCGCCGTCGATGATCTTCTCGTCGAAGTTCTTCCACAGCCACCGGGAGCCGTCCACCGTAAGACGTACCACCGTGGCCGCGTAGAACTCATCCACGTAGAACTTGTTGTAGACCACCTTGTAGAGCAGCCGCAGCCTTTGGCCCAGCAGCGCGGGCAGGTCGGTCCGTCGTACATACATGAACCAGGCGAGGACGATGCCCAGACCCGCGACCACCACCGAGACCACCATCAGCACGTAATCGACGGCTGCCAGGCTGTGCTCATGGATGCCCAGGATATGGTTCGCGGGCGCGAACACCGGCTCGAGGAAGCTCTGGATCACGCCCAATTTACCCGGCAGCCCCAGGAAACCCACCAACAATGAGCCCGCGGCAAGGATGATCAGGGGCACGATCATCGACCAGGGGCTCTCGTGCACGTGCTTCTCGGTCCGCTCGTCCATCCGCGGTTTCCCGAAGAAGGTCATGAAGATCATGCGGAAGGTGTAGAACGCGGTGATGAAGGCCGCGATGAGCCCCACCGCCCAGAAGACGTACCTGCCGTCGCGCCACACGGCGCCCAGGATGTCGTCCTTCGACCAGAAGCCGGCGAAGGGGAAGATGCCCGAGAGCGCGAGCGCGCCTGCCACCAGAGTCCAGTACGTGACGGGGATGCGCTTCGCCAGCCCGCCCATCTTGTCCATGTCCTGCTCGCCGCCCAAGGAGTGGATCACCGAACCGGCCCCCAGGAACAGAAGGGCCTTGAAGAACGCATGCGTCACGAGATGGAAGATGGCGATGGCCCAGGCTCCTACCCCCAGGGCCATGAACATGTATCCAAGTTGCGACACGGTCGAGTAGGCAAGCACCTTCTTGATGTCTTTCTGACAGATGCCGATGATCGCCGCGAAAATGGCTGTGAAGGTCCCGATGGCGCCCACCACGAGCAGAGCCACGGGTACGCCGGCGAAGATGACGGCGCTACGGGCCACCAGGTACACACCGGCCGTGACCATGGTGGCCGCATGGATGAGGGCTGAGACCGGGGTCGGGCCCTCCATGGCGTCGGGCAACCACACATGCAGCGGGAACTGAGCCGATTTACCCATCGCGCCCATGAAGAGCAGCAGGGCGATGGCGATCAGCGTGCCTTCGCGGAACCCCCCGGCGCCCACCTGCTCGAACACGCCGACGTACTCTAGAGTGCCGAAGGTGACGAAGATGAGCATCACACCCAGAGCGAAGCCGAAGTCACCCACCCGGTTGACGATGAAGGCCTTCTTGCCTGCAGCCGCCGCTTCGGGCTTGTGATAGAAGTAGCCGATGAGGTAGTACGAGCAGAGGCCCACCGCTTCCCAGCCGAAGTAGAGCAGCAGGTAGTTGCCGGCCATCACCAGCGTCAGCATGCTGAAGGCGAAGAGACTCATGAAGGCGAAGAACCGGTAGTAGCCCGTATCACCGTGCATATAACCCTTGGAGTAGATGAAGATCAGCAGACCCACCCCCGAGACCACCAGACACATGACGGCAGAGAGCTGGTCCATCTGCAACGACATCGGCACCTGGAAGCTGCCCACCGCGAACCAGCGCCACAGCTCCACCACAAGGGGCTCTTCGCTTCCGCGGATCTGGATGAATGCGGCGAGCGACAGACCGAACGACCCCAGCATGGCCAAGATAGGGAGCCAATGAGCCGACTTCTTGATCCACCACTTGCCGAAGATCAGCGTGACGACGAACGCCAAGAAGGGCAGTAGTGGTATGAGCCAGATGTAGTGCTCCATCAGCCGCGCATCCTATCGAAGAGGTCGACCATGAGCGTCCGGCGGTTACGGAAGAGGGCGGTGGCGATGGCCAGACCCACGGCGGCCTCGGCGGCCGCGATGGCCATGACGAAGATCACGAAGTTCTGACCCACCAAGTCCTCATGGAAGCGTGAGAAGCCGACCAGGTTGATGTTGACGGCGTTCAGCATCAGTTCAAGAGAGAAGAGCAGGATGAACAAGTTGCGCCGGATGAGCATGCCCGCGGCGCCGACGATGAAGAGCGCTGCCGATAGATAGAGATACCAGTCGACGGGGATAGGCATGTCGGCAGGGGTGGCACCCACGGGCTACACCTCCTCCTCAACGGCCTCAGGCGTGGGCTCTTCGCCCGGTTCCCAGGAGCGCGTGGCGCCACCGGCCGTCTTCTCCCGCTTCACCAGGATGATGGCGCCGACCATCGCCGCGAGAAGCACCACAGACGCTACTTCGAAGGGCAGCAGCATGTTGTTGAAGAGGGCCTCGCCGAAGACCTTCGTACCGCCGCCGGCCTCCGCGATAGCTTCAGGGGTGAAACCACCTCGAGCCGAGGTGAAGGTCACACCTGCCAGCACTATGACGAATTCGGCCAGCACCAGCACCGAGAGCGCCAGCGCCAACCAGCGCTGGCGCCGGTGGGTCTGCTCTTCCTGTTCGAAGGTGCGGAGATTCAGCAGCATGATCACGAAAACGAACAGCACCATGATGGCACCCGCGTAGACCACGATCTGCACGACCGCCAGGAAGTACGCCTGGGTCAGGAAGAAGATGGCCGCCACGTTTAGGAACGTGAATACCAAGAAGAGCAGCCCGTGCACCACGTTCCTGCGGGTGACGGCGGCGATACCTCCTGCGACGGCCAGCACGGCAAAGATGACGAAGAGCACCTTCTCGGTCATCGCTGCACCTCTTTGGCGTCGGCGCGGTCGCCGACGCCGCCCGGTTCTCCCGCGGCCGCACCCGAAGGCGCCACGTTGCCCACCGGCTGTCTGTACAGTTCCTTGTGCGCATACACCTGGTTGGCGAGGAGCTTCTCCTTGTTCAGGCAGAAGTCGTCTTTGTCGAAGGTGGACAGCTCGTAGTGACGGGTCATCACGATGGCCGCCTCGGGACAGACCTCCTCGCAAAGCCCGCAGAAGATACAGCGCGAAAGGTCGAGATCGAAGGTGGCCGGCCGGCTGTGGCCTTCTGGGGTCTGTTCGCCCATGATACTTATGCACTGCGAGGGACATACGGTGGCGCACAACATGCAGGCGACACACTTGATCTCACCTGTCTCAGGGTCGGCCAGCAGAGCCTGGACACCTCTGAAACGCGGGTAGGTCTGAAGCTTCTCCTTGGGGTATTCCACCGTCATCTTGTCCACGGCGAAGTAGGTCCCGGTGACCGACATACCCCGGAGGATGTCGACAAAGACGCCCTTCTTGATGACATCGATCAGGCCCACGTCAACCCACCACACTCACGACGACGGCCGTAACGGCCAGATTAGCCAACGACAAAGGCAACAACACCTTCCAGCCCACCGACATCAGTTGGTTGTACCGATACCGGAAGATGGTCCAGCGGATCCACATGTAGATGAAGATGAGCACACAGATCTTCAGGAAAAGCCAGATGGGCCCGGGGATGACGTTCCAAGACTCGAACGGCGCCCGCCAGCCTCCGAAGTAGAGCGTAGAGATGATGCCCGAGACCACGATCATGTTGACGTACTCGGCGAGATAGAACATCCCCCACCGCATCCCCGAGTACTCGGTGAGGTAGCCGGCCACCAGCTCCTGTTCGGCCTCAGCCATGTCGAACGGGGTACGGTTGAGTTCAGCGATGCTCGCGATGAAGAAGATGATCGCGCCGACGATCTGCGGTATCCAGTACCACTCCCAAAAAGCGCCTTTCTGGCCGTCGACTATCTCCACCAGGCTCATCGACCCGGCCATCACCATCACGCCGGCCGCCGAGAAGCCCATGGCCAGCTCGTAGGAGATCATCTGAGCGCCGGCCCTCAATCCTCCGAGCAGGGAGTAGTTGCTGTTCGAAGACCAGCCTGCCAGCACCACCCCATAGACGGCGATCGCGCCCATGGCCAGAAAGAGCACGACGCCGGCGTCGAAGTTCGCTATCACGTAGTCAAAGCGGTGCCCGAAGAGGTTGGGCTCGCCCCCTACCGGCCCGAACGGCAGCACAGCCATCACCAGGAACGCGGGGACGAACGCGATGTAGGGCGCCAGCTTGAACACAGACTTATCGGACCTGAGGGGGATGACATCCTCTTTGGAGATAAGCTTGAGCACGTCGCCGAATGACTGCAAGGAGCCCCACGGCCCCAGATAAGTGGGCCCGACCCGCGCCTGGAAGAAACCGGCGAACTTGCGCTCGAAGTAGATGGCGAAGGCCACCATCGTGATGATGATAAGCGGCATCGCGACGGCTTTGACGATTAGGAAGACCAGCTGGGCCACCGGATCGCTCATTTGTCGCTATCTCCCAGCACGACATCGACGCTCGCGAAGATGGCTACCAAGTCGGACACCATCTCTCCCACGGCCAGCGCCGGCATGGCCTGCCCGTGGTAGAAGCTGGGGGTGGTGAAGCGCACGCGGGCGGGCTTCGCGCCGCCCTCCGATCTGATGTAGACGCCCATCTCACCCTTGGGCACTTCCACGGCTCGGTAGACCTCCCCTTTGGGCGCCTGCGGCCCCCGAAAGACCTGGTAGAAGTCCTGGATCATAGCGGCGGAATCTCGGAGCACGTCTCTCTTCATGGGCAGTGAGTGAGCGGCGTCGCGGGCCACGTAAGGCCCGTCGGGCAGACCGTCCAGGCACTGCCTGATGATCTTGCACGACTCACGCATCTCCGTCATACGGACCAAGAAGCGGTCGTAGACATCGGCGTTGTACTCCACCGCCACCTCGAAGTCGATCTCGTCGTAGGCGGCGTACGGCTCGTCTTTGCGCAGGTCCCGGGCGACGCCCGCCGCGCGCAGAGTAGGTCCGGTCACCCGCCACGCGTAGCAGTCCTCTGAGGTGAAGATGCCCACGTCCTTGGCCCGCTTGTAGTAGATGCGGTTGTGTTTCACGATGCGCTCGTACTCAGCGATGCGTTTGGGCAGGAACTCGATGACCTTGCGGCACCGCTGTTCGAAACCGTCGGGGAGGTCTTTGGCCACCCCTCCTATGCGGGCGAAAGAGTGGGTCAGTCGGGCCCCCGTCAGCATCTCGAAGAGATCAAGCAAGTACTCACGGTCCCGGAAGCAGATGACGAAGAAGGTCTGGGTCCCTAGGTCCATGATGTGGACGCCCAACC
The DNA here is from genome assembly GCA_012523095.1 of Actinomycetota bacterium. Taxonomy (GTDB): domain Bacteria; phylum Actinomycetota; class Thermoleophilia; order RBG-16-64-13; family RBG-16-64-13; genus RBG-16-64-13. Next base: position 123,282 of record JAAYJE010000038.1, read on the forward strand.
AGAGGATATGGTTGGCGAGGCGGGAGAGCTCATGGGCGATGGTCCGGATGTACCTCGCTCGAGCCGGGACCTCCACCCCCATCAGCTTCTCGGCGGCTTCGCAGAACCCGTGATTCATGGCGAAGGCCGAATTGTAGTCGAGACGATCGGTGAGGGGGATGATCTGGTGGTAAGTGCGGTGTTCGCACAGCTTCTCGACACCACGGTGCAGATTGCCGATCTCCGGACGGAGGTCCACGATGACCTCTCCGTCCAGATCGAGCACCATCTGGAAGACCCCGTGAGTGGAGGGATGTTGAGGCCCCATGCTGATGGTCATTATGTCGCCACCGGTCTCCAGACGCTGCCGGGTGCGGGCCTTGCGCTCCTTGAGCTGCTCTAGGGTGGGACGCGGTGGAGCGTCGGAGGGCGTCGCGTCCACATCACGCGCCTGCGCCGTCCCGCTGTCGATCACGTCGCTCATCTAGATCTTGCCCCGCAGTTCGGTGCGGACCCGGCCACCCACGATCCCCTCCAACGGGAAATCCTTGCGCAGTGGAAAACCTTCGAAATCTTCCGCCGTGAGCAGTCGTCTCAGGTCCGGGTGGCCCTGGAACACGACGCCGAACATCTCCCAGGTCTCGCGCTCGTCGAACCCCGCCGACGGCCACAGGCCCGTCACTGTGGGGAGTGAGCCGCCCTCGGGCAGAAAGGTCTTCACTCGGAGACGATGAGCATGCGTGTGACTGGTCAGGTGAGCCAAGACCGCGAAAGGCGTGTCGGCACGCTCGGGAAGATGGTCGCCCATCAGACAATCCAACTGGTCGAAGCCAAGATCGGGAGCGCTCTTACAGAAAGCCAGCACGCGCATCCAATCCCCGGGGGCGATGACAAAGGTCAGCTCGCCGAAGGATTCTTCCTCCTCCAGAAGCCGGGCCCCAAAACGACGCCGGAGCTTGGCCGCCGCGGTCGCAAGCGTCGGAGCGAGTGACGTCGCGGCCCGAACCGCCGTCCGATCTCTCTTGGTGGAAGAGCCGGCCGGTCGCGGGGGCTGCACGAAACGCGCCGCGCTCATGACTGCCCCTCGCCCTCTGCAGCCACCAGGTCGCGGGCCGGGATGCGCCGCAGCCCGTCGTAGGCATGCCGACTCTGCTTCACGCGATCGCGTATCATCTCAAGACCCTGCCACAGTGCTTCGGGGCGAGGGGGACAGCCCGGCACGTAGACATCCACCGGGATGAGGCTGTCTATGCCTTGGACTACGTGGTAGGTGTCCCATATGTTGCCCGAGATGGCACAGGAACCCATCGCGAGCACCCACTTTGGATCGGGGATCTGCTCGTAGAGCCGCACTACCCGCGGAGCCATCTTGACCGTGCACCAACCCGCCACGATCATGCCGTCGGCCTGGCGCGGCGACGCACGCATGGCCTCCATCCCAAAACGAGCCATGTCGAAACGCGACCCGCCCAGAGCCATCATCTCAATCGCGCAGCAGGCCAAGCCGAAGAGCAGGGGCCAGAAGGAGAAGCTGCGTCCGAAGCCCAACACCCGCTCGATCTGTACCGGCAGAGCTATGCCCCCGGGCAGGCGAACGGGTCCGCCCAGGGTCTCAGCTTCCAGGGCGGCACGGACGTCGGCGTCGTCGACGTGGCGAAGCGGCCCATCCGTCACTCCCATTCGAACACGCCCTTTTTCCAAGCGTACACATACCCCACGAGAAGGATGGCGATGAAAACGAACATCTCGATCAACGCGGGGGTGCCTAGGGAACGGAGGGAGACCGCCCATGGGTAGATGAACACCGCCTCCAGATCAAAAAGGACAAAGAGCACCGCAACCAGGTAGTAATGCACGTTGAACGGCGCCCGGGTGTCGGACTTGGGCACCACTCCACATTCGTACGGCTCGCCCTTGCTGGGGTTCACGCTCTTGGGCGAGAGCAGGTGCGAGATGGCGACGAAAGCCATCGCCATAGCCGCACCGATAGCGAACATGATGCCGAACTGAATCAACAGATCGATGGTCGGCTCGACCACTCGAGCACCTCTCAGAAGGATAACCAATAGGCGCACGCCGCCGCACTGACGGCAGCCGTAGATAATGGACGATAACAAATCATCGCGGGCCCTGCAAATGTGCGGGCCCAGGACTGCACGCCACTTGAAGACACTGGGCTATACTTCTCGGGCGCGCCGCTCCGCTCGGACCCGCGCATCGCAAGAGGGGTTCCGCGATCCAAGGATGTCAGTGAGCAAGGACCAGCAGAAGTCGATGCCCATAATGTCGCATCTCGGTGAGTTGCGCAGGCGTCTCACGTACATCGCGATCGTGGTCATCGTGTGCGTGATCGCCTGTTTCATCCTCAAGAACTACGTTCTCGACATCATCATGTACCCGCTCAAGAACACCGGGGTCGACAAGTTGGTCACCCTGGGCGTCACCGAGGGATTCATGCAGGTACTGAAGGTGTCCATCTACGCCGGCCTGATCGTCTCGCTGCCCTTCATCCTCTACCAGTTCTGGGCTTTCATCATGCCCGGTCTCTACGAGACCGAGAAGCGTAGCGTCATACCCTACACAGCCGCCACCACCGGGCTCTTTCTAGGCGGCGTCGTATTCGGCTACTACATCGTCCTACCCGTCGGCCTGCGGTTCATGTTGAACTACGCCGAGCAAAATTTCGACCAGCTTCTCCAGGCCGAGAGGTACTTCACCTTTGTGGCTTTGTTCCTGCTGGCCTTCGGGGTCGTCTTCGAGCTGCCCTTGGTCATGATGCTCCTCGCTTGGACCGGTTTCGTCGATTACAAGAAGATGCAGAAGGTGCGCAAATACGCCATCCTGGGGGAAGCCGTCATCGCCATGGTCATCACGCCCAGCCAGGATCCCGTGAGCATGATGTTGATGCTGATCCCGCTCGTGGTTCTCTACGAGTTCGGCATCGTCCTCGCCAGGCTGGTATTCAGACGAAAGGCCAAGCGGGCCAAGAAAGAGGCCGAGGGCCAACCGCCGGACACATCTTTCTCCGAGGCTGAAGGCGCCGAGGGATAGATTTCGCCCGCTTGCGTTCGGCGCCGTAATGGTGTTACCATCTTACCTATGGACAACAACATCCGGCTGCGCCCCGTGACCCCCCGCACCGTCTCCGATCAAGTGGCGGACCAGCTGCGCGCCCTTGTCGCCTCCGGCGAGTTCAAGCCCGGAGATCGCATACCGGCCGAACGTGACCTCGCCGCCCGCTTGGGAGTGGGCCGTCCCGCCGTCAGAGAGGCTCTGAGGGAGTTGCGGGCCCAGGGCCTTCTCGTCACCGGTCGTGGCGCGCAGGGTACGACGGTCGCCAACCGCCCCCAGCCGGACTTCTCCACCCCACTCACTCCGCTTCTCGGACAGGGCGCCGAGCGCATAATCGAGCTCATGGAGGTCCGGAGCGCCGTGGAAATCGAGGCGGCCGGGTTGGCGGCCAGGAGAGCCACGCTCGAAGACCTTCATCGGCTCGCCATACTTCTGACCGCCCCCGGCGACATCCTCACGCCCGAGGACGACGTCGCGTTCCACGCAGCCGTCGCGCAGGCGACCCACAATCCTCTGATCGAGCGCGCCATCCAGGAGCCGGTGGAATTACTGCACGACCACATGGCCGCGATCCTCAGCGCTTTCTACAAGGAACCCGGCGGGGCGATCGCCCTGCAGCAGCAGCACGACGCCGTCCGCCGAGCCATACGGTCTGGCGACGAGGAGAAGGCGCGCCAGGCCATGCGGCACCATCTCAACTATGTCGCGCGCGGCTTGGCGCAACTGGTGGGCACGGGCCGAGTGATGCGCCTGGTGTTCATCGACCTCGGCGGTACGCTGCTCGCCGGCTCCCGGCATATCTCCGACAGGGCCAAGCGCACCATCGCCAACGTGCGGGAGGGTGGAGTGGAGGTAGTGCTGGTCTCCTCTCGCCCACCCCGCGACATCCGTCCTCTTCATCAGGAGTTGGGACTGCTGGCCCCGTTCATCGCCTGCGACGGCGCAGTACTTTGGAATGCGCAGGCCGGCGCCGGCCTGGTCCACATCCCCGTGCCGCCGGAACTGGCCGAGGAGATCGTTGCTCTTGGGCGTGGTCTGGGGGCCATCGCGAACGTCGAGTGCGATGATGAATGGTTCACGGACAGCCTGCGGGATCTTGAGAGAGACAGCATCGTCGACTACGAGGTCTCAGAACCGAACGGCGTGGGGAACGTTGACGAGATCATCGAGTCCGGAGAGCCGATCCACAAGGTGTTTCTAGACCTCCGCGACTTGGAGGATGAAAGAGCGATAACAGCCCTCGTCACCATCAAGCGGGTCTTTGAAGGACGAGCGAGGGTGTACGAAACCGCTCAAGGCATGATCGACCTGGTGTCCGCGGAGGCATCCAAGGCGGCGATGGCGCAACAATTGGCGCGTCGCATGCAGATCCCGGCCGAGCAGACCATGGCCATTGGCGACGACGATAGAGACACCGACCTGCTTCAGTGGGCCGGGATCGGGGTGGCCATGGGCAACGCCACCCCGGCGGCCAAGGCTGCGGCCGACATGATCACCTCAAGCAACCTCCGGGACGGCGTAGCAGAGGCTTTGGAGCAGTGGCTGCTTGGGAGGGCGTCGACAGGAGGGACGGTGAGCGTCCCCAAGCCCAAGTTCGTGAGCTCCTAGGCCGGAGACCGGAGCGACCACCGGCCGGACGGCTAGAGGATCGACCAGAGGGCGACGCCGAGAAACGCTCCGTAGAGAAGCCCCCCGAACAGAAGAGACCCGACGCCGAAGCCCGCCTTGAAGAAGCGCAACCGCCCGTAGAGAATGATGCCCGAGAGGATCGCCACCCCGGCCGCCACGGCTGCGTGCCACTCGCCGCCACCCCACAGGCGCCAGTCGGTGAACACCATGCCAATGGCCACCGGGAAGGTGCTTTGGAAGACCATCGCTCCCGTGATGTTGCCCAGGGCCAAGGTGTCTTTCTTCTGACCCATCCATATGACACTGTTGAACTTTTCCGGAAGTTCTGTAGCCACTGGGGTGATGAGGAGCGAGATCACCAAGGCCGGCACCCCGGCAGACTCCGCGACTATGATCATCTGCCTCACGAAAAGGTCCGCCCCGAAGATGATTGCGGCGAGCGCCACGACCAGCTGCAGGATGACCCGCCCGAGCTGGGGAGATCCGGCGGTCCGGTGGAAGTAGAGCGCCCGGCACTCTCCTTCCAAGTCGCCCTCGCTCCTCAAGGTCTGCCGAACGTAGACCGCGTACCCGAGGATAAGGAGGACCGCCACGACATACCTGAAGAAACCGATGTTGAAGATCCCGCACAACACTGCGATCGAGTACGCGACGAGAAAATAGGCCAGATCGCGGCGCATGATCACTTTGTTATAACGCACTTTCAGCTTGCGTCTCTTCGTGAGGGTGAAGATCACCACCGAGATACCGCAGACGAAGATGGCGAGCGTGGAAAGCATGAAGGGGGCTCCCAGGATGGCGCCGATACCGATCTCGTGGCCGGACTTGCCGCCGGAGATCAGTATGGCGACCAGGGGAATGATCGTCTCAGGAAGCGCGGTGCCTACCGCCGCAAGAACGCTGCCGACGGCGCCTTCGCCGAGGTTCAGCTTGCGCCCGAACCATTCGACACCGTTGACAAACAGTTCGCAGCCGGCAAGGATCACGCCGAAGGCGACTATCAGGAGAAAGACGGTCATCGGCGGGATTCTACCGAACCGCCGGTGTCGGCGCTAGCTCCTCACTCCGATCACCACGCTGAGCGCCAGTACCGCAAGCACCACCAGACTGACGGCTGAGAACAGCCACGCCCTCCGAGTCGCGAACCCTACGAGCAACGCGAGAACCCGCGCGACCGGCGTAGCCAATAGGACCAGCAGACCCAGATCGACGAACCCGGCAGGCTCGAGGGCGGCCAGCGCTCGGGGTAGATCGGAGATGGAGCCTGCATGCTCCATCCCGCCCGCGAGACGTGTCGCCGCCAGTCCCGCGCCGACCAACATGAGCACTATGGCCAGTGACAGACCCGCCAAGAGCAACCCGGACAACATCTGGTCGAGGCGGGTCTTCATCGAAAACTGACCCCCACGGAGGCCAAGACCATCTCCACCGCGAGAGCAAGCAACACCACGGCTAGGACGACCACCAACACCGAGCTCCTCATGCGCGAGGCCAGACGAGAGCCGAGGACGGCGCCGGCAACGACCCCGAGCACCACCGGGACCGCAGTCGCCGGGTCCACGAGCCCTTCCACCAAATAGACCAACGCCCCCGCGCACGCCGTGACTCCTAACATAAGGCTGCTGGTGGCCACGGCGGCCCGCATGGGAACACCCATGCCCAGACGCAGGGTGGGGACGGTGAGCCAGCCGCCGCCCACTCCAAGAAGCCCCGATACGTTGCCGGCAACCAGCCCCGCCATCAGACCTAGCGGCAGTCGCCGCACCGAATACGTGACCTCCCGGCCCAGACCCGGATCCGCGTAGCCGGCGCCCAAACGACCCAGCTCCTCTCCCTCGGCCGGGGGTACGGGCGCCGCCTTGCGCCGCAAGACCATGTACACGGCTACGATGACCATCAACCCGCCGAAGATGGCGCTCAACGCTTCCTTGTCCAGCATCGCACCTACGATGCCCCCCGTGAGAGCACCGGCGGAGAGGGCCGTTTCGAGAGTCACGGCCAACCGGAGATTCGTCAAGCCCTGACGTAGATAGGTGATGGAGCCGGTGGTGGACGTCGCCACCACCCCAAGCAGACTTGCGCTGACCGCGCTGTGGATGGGAACGTCCAAGAACAGCACCAATACCGGGATTATGAAGACGCCGCCGCCTAACCCGACCATCGACCCGAAGGCTCCGCCCAGAAACCCCGCCAAAGCCAGATAGACGACGTGTGCCATAGGCAAGAGGCTATCATAGTGGGAGATGACATCCGCCGCAGCGTCGCGCTCCGCCTTACCATGCTGTAGAGTTGCGTTGTTGCTCCTATCGCACCTCGTCATCAGGGAGATTGGACTGATGTTCTGCATGCATTGCGGCAAAGAGATAGCGGACGACGCCCGATTCTGCGAGTCCTGCGGCGCCAGCGTCGAGACTCGTGACAGTGCGCAGGCGGCGGCACCGCGAAGCCCGGGCCCGCCGCCGGTCCCCACGCCCCCTGGTGGAGACGGCGGGTACGGAGGATACGGCGCCCCGCCGCCTCCGAAACGCAACCGCACCGGCCTCTGGATCGGTATCGCCGTCGCGGTCGCCATCGTCGTCGCTGCGGCCGCCGCCATACCATTGCTGTTACTTGGTGGAGACGACGACTCCACCACCGTTGTGACCGGCGTGACCACGACCACCTCGACCGCCGGCGCCGAGACCACGACCACTGCTCCCGTGGGTTCGTCGACCACCGCCGCCGTCTCCACCTCCACCTCGAGTCCGGCCGTAGCGGTAGGCCCGGCCGGCGATTCCGAGGGCGCCTGGGTGGCCGTGCCCATACCCGAACTACCTGTGGATGCCTTGGTCATGTCGGCGGCGGTGTCAGAGGAAGCCCTGCTCATACGTACGATGCGGGAGGACGAGTACTGGCTCTACGGCTATCTGTTCGATACGGGGACGCTCGTCGAGCTGCCCATCGGAGCCGCTCAGTGCTGGGGAGAAGACCTGGACGGGCTGCTTGCCGTCTGGTGGGAGGGCGACTTCGACCAGGACACCTACGAACCGTACAACGACCATGTGATCGCGTACCTGCTGCCCAACGGTCCCAGAGTGCAGGTGACGGACGACGACCGCGACCCCTTCTACCCCCAGGTAGCGGGGTCGCGGATCACCTGGACGGAAGCCGAACCTTGGGAAACGAACCCCGAGGAGTACTCAGACCAGCGTATCTACGCTGTAGACATGGATGCGGCGGGCCGGCCGGCAGGCGAGCCGCTCCAGCTGGTTTCGACGGCGACGGCCTTCACCTTCGGCGACTCGGTCTGGACCTATAGTCTCTCTGCCTCCCACCTGACGTGGGAGAACGATGCTCCCCATGGAGTCTTCGAAACCGGCAGCTACATGCTGGATTTAGCGGATGACTCCATGCCTCGGAAACTCGGACGCGAGTCGTGGCGGGCCTCTCTTTTCGGCGATATCGTCGTGTACTGGGACGAAGTCCTCATGATGATGGATCTCACCACTATGGCGACGCATACCATAGATATCAACGGCGACTTCGCCACCGCCGGCCCCACCTACGCCGCCTACTTCCGTTCCCGGGAGACGGGCGAGAACGCAAGCTACGAGATACTCACGCGAGGCTATACAACAGGCCTGGAACACGTGCTGGCTACGACGACCGTGGTCCCCTATTTCTCACCTGCGATCGCCACTTCGGCGACCAGAGTCACTGCGGTGATCGACGACGCCCTGCACTTGTTCGAATGGCGGGGGCCCGACTGGTAGCGGTGCTTCGCACCGTCGCCTACTTGCCGGAGCCGCCGTAGGTGAGCCGATGGATAAGCCAGGGATAGCCGTGGCAGGCGAAGATGATAGGTCTGTCTCTGGTGAACAGGCCATCGGGCAGGGCCAGGAGAGCGGCCTTGATGACAGGCTCGTGCTGCACGTCGTCCCGCGACAGAGAACAGGGTCGTCGACCGGCTTCACTCGTCGAATGTAGCACAGACGCCACGGAACTGCTCCCGCCGGGCTGTGGCCCGCTCCTTCATAGCTGCTATAAAGGGACTACTGTTCTTGGCCGGCCCGGAAGGAGGAGTTCGTTGCGCCCGACGCGGAGTCCTGGATACCGCTGGGTCGTCCTGTCCATGGCCTTCATGGGCGTCTTCGCCGCTTTGGGTTTCGGCAGATTCGGCTACAGCGCCGTGCTACCCGCTATGCAGGACGCCCTCGGCATCAACAGTGCGGCGGCCGGATCGCTCGCTTCGTGGAACCTCGCCGGCTACACCATCATGTCGGCGGTGGGCGGAGTGCTGGCGGCCAAGTTGGGCGCCCGCAGGGTGGTGACCGCCGGCATAACCATCACGGCCGCCGGCATGATGGTCACCGGTCTGGCCGACGGCCTGGCTCTGGCCTCCGTGGGAAGACTATTGGCAGGCGTGGGCAACGGCATGGTCCTCGTACCTTCGGTCACGCTCATGGCCGCCTGGTTCGAATCCGGAAGGCTGGGTTTCGCATCCAGCATTGTGAGTGCCGGCTCCTCGCTCGCCATGGTCATCGTGGGTCTCGCCGTGCCACGCATCATCACCGCCGGGGGAGAGGAGGGCTGGCGCCACGCGTGGTACTTCTTCGCAGGCATCACCATCGCCCTGGCCGTCGTGAACGTCATCGTCCAACGCGACCGTCCGCACGACCCCACCCCGAAACGTCTGGACATCAAGCTCGACAGATCGGCTCCGCGGGCGTTGCGCACCCGGATGAAGGCTCCCGCCCTCGATCTGCGCAGCATCCTGCGCTCGGGATACGCCTGGCATCTGGGGTTGGTGTACATGTTGTACGGCGTGGGCTTCCTTATCTATTTCACGTTCTTCCAGAAACGCCTGACCTCCGACCTCGGTTACAGCGCCGCTGAGGCGGGCTATTTCTTTCTCTTGTTGGGGTTGGCGGGTCTTGCAGGAGGAGCCCTGTGGGGCAGCGTCTCCGACCGGATCGGGCGGAAGAGGGCGGTCGCCCTGACCCTGGTGGTCTGCGGCGTGGCAGCCGTCCTTTTCGCTGCGACTTCCGCCGCCTTCCCACTGGCGATCTCCGCCGTTCTATTCGGCTCAGCCGGGCCGGCCGTCCCCGGACTGATAGGAGTCGCCTGCAACGAGAGGTTCGGCGCCGTGCTCGCCTCGGCTTCACTCGGCTTCGTAACCATACTCGTGGGCCTGGGACAGACCTTCGGACCATACCTCGGCGGGGTCCTCAGCGACGTCTTCTCCGGCCTGGGCCCAACGTACTACTTCTCAGGCGGGGTCTTCATCTTGGGAGCCGCCGGCGCCTTGGCCCTGCGTGAGGGTGGGCCGCCTATGCAGGAGCAGTTGATCCACGGTCGCCCCCGTCTGCCGGTCAAACACGCACCGCTCCGATGAGGTGCCGCTCCCACCTCCCCTCGCTCACGACCCACTCCGGCTACCGGTGGGTGATACTGGCCATCGGTTTCCTCGGCATTTTCGGAGCGGCGGGGCTCAGCCGTTTCGGTTACAGCGCGGTCCTCCCTGAAATGCAGATCGCACTCGACCTCAGCGGCGCCGCCTCGGGGTCGCTGGCCTCCTGGAACCTCGCGGGCTACACGGTCATGGCTCTGGTGGGCGGATTTCTCGCCGCCCGTTTCGGCCCCCGCAAGGTGGTCACGATCGGCATGGTCGTCACGGCCGCCGGCATGCTGCTGACCGGCTTTTCCGGAGGATTGGCCACCGCCTCGGCGGCCCGATTCCTGACTGGGATCGGCAACGGCCTGGTGATGGCCCCCTCTGTGATCCTCATGTCGGCCTGGTTCGAGACACGCCAGCTGGGACTGGCCTCGGCGATCGCCTCATCTGGGACCGGACTCGGCCTCGTGGTGGCGGGACCGGTGGTGCCCCGCATCATCGAAAGCACAGGCGACGCAGGCTGGCGCGTGGCATGGTACTTCTTCGCGGCGGTGGCGCTCGTGATGGCGATCATCACTGCGCTGTTCGAACGCGATAGACCATATCAGGCGCCTATCGAGAGCACGCCTTCGAGGCAGCAGAAGAGGAGCGTCCGAACGGATCTCGTGAGCGTGCTACGCTCGGGCTACGCGTGGCATCTGGGATCGGTCTACTTCCTTTACGGCTTCGCGTATCTCATCTACTACACGTTCTTCCAGAAGCGGCTGACCACGGACCTCGGGCTGAGCAGCGAGACCGCGGGCAACCTCTTCCTCATCGCCGGCGCGGCCAGCCTCGTGTTCGGAGTCTTCTGGGGAGCGGTATCCGACCGCATGGGTCGGGGCCGGACACTTGCCGCGGTGTTCGTGGCCGACGCGGCCGCGGCCTGCCTCTTCGCGTTCCGGCCGGGCCTGGCCGGACTGGTCGTCTCAGCCGTCATCTTCGGGTCGGGAGTGTTCAGCGTACCCGGCCTGATGGGCGCCGCTTGTGGAGACCGGTTCGATGCCAAGCTCGCCTATGCGGCCTTCGGTTTTGTGACCTTTTTCATTGGAGCAGGCCAAGCCCTCGGGCCGTACGTAGGCGGCCTGTTGGAGGATGGTTTCGGCTCGCTCGGACCCTCGTATCTGGTATCCGCGGGGGCCTTTATCCTGGGAGCCGTTGCCGCGTTCTTGCTGCCCGACGCACGCCTGAGTCGAGGTCCGGCCGTCCGGGCTGTAACCCCGCAAGGACCATGAGCGTCATTTCGGTTACAATTCTAAGTCCGTGGAAGCGTACGGCCGCTCAGCCGTACTGGGGGAGTAGATAGACGTAGATACGGAGGCATAAGAGTGGCTAACCGGTATGAGCACCTGTTCTCGCCGACCAACATCGGCAAGGTGCAGTTGAAGAACCGCATCGTCAAAACGGCGGCGCAGACCTATTTTTTCGAATCTGGAGAGCATCGAGTCGGAAGTCTGGCTTTGGGCTTCTACGGCGCGGTGGCGAGAGGCGGCGCCGGCCTGATCATCACCGAGACCCCCGCCATGGAATGGCCACTGCTTGAGGACGACGACAGACGCTTCCGCATCGACGACGACAAGTACATCAAGAATCTGTCTCTGCTTTCAGCTGAGGTGCACAAATACGGCTGCCCCATATTCACGCAGCTCTACCACCGCGGTCCGTGGAGCGGCATCTACGCCCTCATCGCCCAACCTTGCGCCGCCTCGGCGGTGACTTATCCCTCGCCGTTCGACGTCCATGACGAAAAACCGCCCCATGCGCTCACCATCGACGAGATCGAGGAGTTGGTCGACCGTTTCGCGTCCGGCACCGCCCGCTTGCAGGCCGCCGGTTGGGACGGCATCGAGATCAACGCCGCGGCCGACCATCTGTTCCACAGCTTCTTGTCGCGTTTCTGGAACAAGCGCGATGACAAGTACGGTCCGCAGAACATGGAGAACCGCACCCGGTTCATCGTCGATGTGATCAAGGAGATCAAGAGGCGCTGCGGCCAGGATTTCCCCGTGCAGATCCTCATGAACGCGGTCGAGGTGGGTCTCCCCAACGATGAGGCCCTCAGCATCGAGGAAGCCAAGGAGATCGCCAAGATCTACGAATCGGTGGGTGTGGACTCACTGCACGTGCGCTCCCACTGGGCGGGCATGCACCAGGGCTCCTACAACCAGGAGAACATGTTCTACCCCGAACCGCACATCCCACTCAAGGACTTCCCTAAGGAGTTGGATTGGAGCCATCACGGAGCACTGGCCCAGGTTCCACTGGCCCCGATCATCAAGTCGGTCGTCAAGATCCCGGTCATGACGGTAGGCCTCATCGACGCCGATTCGGGCGACGAGATCATCCGTACGGGCAAAGCCGACCTCATCGGCATCAACCGTCGTTTCTTCGCCGATCACGACTGGGCCAACAAAGTCCGTGAGGGGCGCGAGGAAGACATACAACCCTGCACCCACTGCGGCACCTGCAACGCGAACTACAACAAGGCGCGGTACTGCCGTATCAACGCCTGCTTCGGCACCGACAAGTATGAGATGGAGCCTCCGGCCACCAAGAAGAAGAAGGTGGTCGTGGTCGGCTCCGGCCCATCCGGGATGCAGACGGCGCGCGTCGCGGCCGCTCGTGGGCACGATGTGACTCTGTACGAGAGTGGTGGGTATCTGGGCGGCGCGGTTGCACTCGCTTCCATGGTGAAGGGCTTCGAGATCGAGGAACTCCCGAAGTTCCTCAAGTTCTTCCGCACCCAGATCAAGAAGAACGGCGTCAAGATCAAGATGCGCAAGCTGTTCGACGACGCCGCTTTGGCGGACGAGAAGCCCGATGTGCTCGTCGTCGCCGCCGGCGGTGTTGCCACCAAGCCGAACGTCCCCGGCTATGAGCTCAAGAACGTGGTCAAGACAGACGAGCTCTACGGTCTCTTGAAGTTCATGATCGCCCTGGTTGGGCCCCAGATGCTCCGTTGGCTCACGAAGTTCTGGATGCCTGTGGGCAAGAAGGTGGTCGTCGTCGGCGGAGCCATCCAAGGCTGCCAGCTGACGGAGTTCCTCACCAAACGAGGCCGCAAAGTGACCATCGTCGAGGAAGGCGAAGAGCTGGGCGAGTGGCTGGTGCCCGAGCGCAAGACCCGCCTTTTCTATTGGTTCGACAAGAAGGGGATCGAGCGGCTTACCGGAGTCAAGCTGGTCAAGTTCTCGAAAGAAGGCGTGACCGTCGAGACCAAGGAAGGCAAGACCCGCCTGCTCGAAGCGAAGACCATCATCCCGGTGTTGCCCTTCTCACCCAATAAGGAGATAGCCGAGCGGGCCGAGGGCAAGGTGGCGGAGATCTACGCCATCGGCGACTGCGACAGCCCGGCGGTCATCCCGGATGCCACTAAGGCAGGCTGGAACCTGGGTAACTCGTTGTAGGCTGAGGACCCGAGTCCAAGCGACTCGCTGTGGAACAAGGACGACGCTCCGGCCGGCCTACGCCGGCCGGAGCTCCTTTGTCTACGCAGCCGTTGAGTATGCCCGAGCCGTTAGACCGGCATCGTGGTAGCCCTCCACCATCCGTTTGATGGACGGGAACGATATCTCGTCGAAGAGTCTAGGCGAGAGGAAACTGGCGCCGGAACGCATGACGAACACAGCCACCCGGTCGCCTTTGGCCCGCTTGGCGTTGGAGATGCCCAGGGCGATCATGGCGTCCGTGCCCACCTCGACCGCCTTCTTCACCTTGTCGGGCATCTCGAACTTGTTTGGCGAAGTCGAGCATCACGCCTTTGCGGACCCCGCAAAAAGTCGCCCACCGCATCGAAGGGGCCTGAACTGAGTCGGCCGGGAGCCCGTCGCACCCGGTCTTAGGCGCAGATACCCTTCGTCACACCGTGCAGCGGAGCACGTAGAGACCGTCATGGAAGGTATCTATGAAGATGTTGCCTCTGTTGTCCACCACGATGTCTTCGGTGGTTGCGATGCGAGGCCCGGGGAATATGTTGTTGCCGGCCCTGTCGGTGAACAGCCACTTCTCTGGATCGGGCGGGATGAAATAGGCGATCTCGCGCGGCACGTAGGCGTCGGAGATATCGTAGATCCTCAAGCCCGCATGGAAGTAACAGCAGTAGACGCGGTCGTTGCGATCCTCCAGTGCCGGGTGGGAGTGCGGCTCGTGGATGTTGTGCGGCCCGAACGGTCCGGCGCCCACCCCCGGGATCTCATTGAAGTTCTTGTACGGCCATCCCTCGGGGATCTCGGGATAGGGGAACACTGAGATCAACGTGGGGTCGGTGGGGTCGAAGATGTCCACCATGCCGATGAAATTCATCGGTTGAGCACCTGAGGCACGCGTGATCGACTCGTCGAACACCGGGTAACGCTCGCCCTCGCTGGTCATGACGGCGTAATCACGCTGGGAGAGCGGCAGCACGGTGTGGCAGCGGGCGCCCGCCAGCTTTCCGGCCAAAGGCGGGTGATGCTTGAGTTGCCCAACGAGCCGCGGCAGGCTGATGTCGGAGATGTCGAGAACGACCATGCCGGCGCCCATGTAGCTCACGTAGGCCAAGTCGCCTTTGGGATATGCGGGCCCGTGCATCACGGCGCTGTTCAGCATGGCCATCTCGGGATCGAAGTCCGGGCCGTGTTTCTCTTCGATGTATCCGGCCTCCCACTGATCGGGCCACCACCAGCGGCCCACCTCCACCGGGTGGGTGGGGTCGGCGATATCGAGGATCCGGTAGATGTAGTTGCGGAACCCCTTACACGTAGCGGAGAGATGCACATAGCGACCGCCGTCGTAGTAGAAGCGGTGGACGCCGCCCATGCCGCCCGTGTCCCACTGCGACAGCTTCTTGGGATTCACGGGGTCCTTGACATCCCAGATGATCACTCCCTGTTCGAAGGGGTCGCCCCATTCAGTGCCATGCAGACGGGGCAACGTCCCCCCCAGTGCCGTGACCATGATGCCGCCGGCCACTTGTATCTTGGGAGTGCCCTGTCCGGGCAGGTCGGGCCCGGGGATGAATCTCAGATGGTCGGGTTTCTCAGGGTCGGTCACATCGAGTATGTGCCACCCCGCATGCTTGAAGGTGGCAGCATACAGATAGTAGCGCCCGTCGACCTCCTGCATGGCCATCTGGAACCCGGGTCTGCCACCCAGATCGTGGTAGCCGATGTGTTCGATGTTCTTCGCCAGCGCCTGTTTACGCGGCGTGAATACGTTAGGTGTGCCCATGCCTTCTCCTCTCTCGGTCAGCGGGTTGTGATGTAACCCCGCCATTGTTGCAGGTGGTCAGAATCGGGCCGGTCAAGGATGAAGACGCCCACGAAGTCCTTGAAGGGTTCGAAGTAGGGCGGCTTGTCCCAGGCGGCCCAGAACGGTTTGGTGTACTGCCCGGCTTTCTCCACGAAGGCCTTGCGCCAGCCCTCACTGTCATCAAACCAGATCTCGGTGATGCGTTGGAAGGGGTTGATGCGCGGATCGTCCAACTGGCGGCTGGAGATGAAGCGGCTCACCTCCTGGTTCGCACACACCTCAGGAGCGAAGACCTCTTTGAACCAGACGTCGCCCTGGTCGATGGGCACCCCGTCCGGGTACTTGAGCATGAACAGCCACCGGACGTTGGAGCCGGCGTCCGTCAGACGGCCGGCCCCCTTGAAATCGTCTTCCCAGAAAACAGGGGCGAAGGAGAAGACCACGGGGTGGTAGCCGTCGCGGCTCCCCTGCCATCCAGACTGCCTCAGTACATCGCTGGGCGGTTGGCAGGTCATCTCCATGAAGTCGTCGGGATACTCTTCGCCGAAGGCCAGACCGGTGGAGTGCGCACTGCCCTTGTTCTGGAAGATGTTGAATAGCCAGTAATGCTCGGTCATCATCCCGTTGTACGTGCCGAAATCGAGGGCTCCCTCGGGCAACGGCAAGGCGTGGTACGTGCAGTACTTGGTGCAGTAGGGCATGAACTGCGAGATGCTCTCCGGCACGTGTTGCTTGTAGAGCCAACGCCAGATCCTGGGTCGGTCGTTGTCGGAGCGGAAGTTCTGGAGGATGAAGCTCCGCATGGGCTGAAAGGAAGGGAAGTAGGCCACAACATGACTCCTTTCGATGCCGACCAACGCCCCGGCTACTTCTCCGGCCTGCTCGGCCGGATGAACGCTTTGTACGCTTCAGCACGTCGCCTGTACTCGTCGGTCTGCTTGGCGGCGGCGAAGGCTCCTTCATTCTTGCCGATGTCCTCGACGTGTTTGATCTTGCCCGGCACGGTGTTGTGGGCGTGCTCCAGTTGCACGGGTAGGTAGACGAACCTGATCTTGCCGTCCTCGATCACCAACTCACCCTTGATGCCGCAAACGCTGCATTCGACCGTCTTCGCGTCATCTGTAAGATACATCAGGCGCGAATGGCAGTTGGCGCAGATGCCCGGGTCGCCGAGATACCTGTAACCGGCCGGATCGGCGGCCGCCCTCGCGATGTTACGGCCGGCCTCTCGGATCTGCGCCACCCGGTCGTCCTCCATGGTAAGCGATTTGGCCCAAGTGAAGACCAGGTCGTCGACCACTTTCCACATCTGTACCATACCAAACAGGTTGAAGTCGGCCGACATCCGACAGGCCCAGTCGCTGCCGCCGATGCCGATGTAGGTAGCAAAGCGTGGTTTGAAGGCCCGCGGATCGGGACCGCCGCCGGCCGGGGAACCCTTCTGCTCCCAGATGCTCTTGGCGATGGTCAGCATGCCGATGTCGTGGCTGGGGCCGGCGAACCGGTCTTGGAAGGCTCGGAAGAACCCGGGCAGGCCCTTCTCGAAGATGGGCATGACGAAGATAACGCCATCGCAGTCGTAGATCTTGTCTTCGAGCCAGTTGAGGTCGTCCTTGCGCACGCAGCGCGCCGAACCGCCGGCGAAGACCCCGTCTTTGCCCGTCACGCACGACACGCAGCCGTTGCAGGGAACCAGATTGAGATCGAGCATATGGATGAACTCGATCTCGGCGCCCATCTCTTTGGCGCCCATCAGGGCCTCTTTGGCCATCTGGTCGTTGGTGCCGTTCTTACTTCCCCCAGAAATAGCTAGTATCTTCATCAATCCTCTTTCTTCGACCGTCACTCGTTTGTTTGACTCGGTGCCGGAGGCGCGTCCTCCGGCATAGGTACGCTCGCAACCAATCCCTCTGTCAGACCGGCGACGCGCGCCCAATCCTCGGTCAGATCGACACGCCCCGCGTATGCGGCACGGACCGCCAGGAAGATGGCGAGCACGCTCTTCATCACCTCATATCTGGAGTACTTGTCATCCCAAGACATGCGCATCAACATGTTCTCGAGCGCACCCAGCAGACCGTGGGACACGAGCTCATCGTCGAACAGCCCGGGGTTCGCGCCGACCTTCCGGTCCGCGGCAAGCTCATCCGCTGCGCCGGCCAATATCCTCTCGTACACATCGCGCACCAGGGAACTGAGCTCACTCTCGCGATGCAAGGCCTCAACCCGCGCCATGGCCTGCAGATCACGACTGAGGGCCTGCATACCCAATCCGGCCCAGACCCGCCATGCCATGCGGGCGGAAGAGTCGGCGGTCTGCTCGATAGGGCCGGCCACTCGAGCGTTCATCCACTTGAAATACACCTCG
>JAAYJE010000005.1 GCA_012523095.1 Actinomycetota bacterium
ACTCTGCGGAGCGCCCAGACGGTCAGGTCTAGACGAAACGGCTGCTCCGGAACGATCTCCACAGACATCGGATGGTTCTCCATTCTGCCGCGGGGGCGCGGGTAGAAGCGCGCCTTACCTTGCGAGGCTGCCCCGATCGTCGGTCCCTCAAACCCCGGGCGTAGGGTCCCTACCGCCAGGGTAACTAGTATCACGTGGGTTTGGGATCGGCAGTAGCAGGCCGAAGCGAAACGCCAATCGGGACGGGAGTCAGACATGTGCGCCAGCACGAGCCTCGATCAACTGTGCGTCAACACCATACGTTTCCTGACCATCGACGCGATAGAGAAGGCGGGCAGCGGCCATCCTGGCATGCCCATGGGAGCGGCGCCAATGGCCTACGCGTTATGGAGCCGACACCTCAGACATAACCCCCTCGACCCGAACTGGTTCGACCGTGATCGGTTCGTGCTATCGGCCGGACACGGTTCTATGCTCCTATACAGCCTGCTGTTCCTGACCGGGTACGATCTCCCTCTGGATGAGATCAAACGGTTCCGCCAATGGGGAAGCCGAACCCCCGGCCACCCCGAGCGCGGACATACACCGGGGGTGGAGGTCACCACCGGTCCCTTGGGACAGGGGTTCGGCAACGCCGTGGGCATGGCCATCGCCGAGGCCCACCTCGCCGCCCGTTTCAACCGTCCGGACTTTCGAATCGTCAACCATCACACTTACGTCATCGTCAGCGACGGAGACCTCATGGAAGGAGTGGCGTCGGAGGCGGCTTCCCTGGCCGGACAACTGTGCCTCGGCAGGCTCATCTGCCTGTATGACGATAATCGCATCTCCTTATCGGGATCGACGGACCTTGCCTTCGCCGAGGATCGGGCGGCCCGCTTCAGGGCTTACGGGTGGCACACCTTGAAGGTTGACGACGGCGACGATATCGACACGGTCGACGACGCACTAGCGGCCGCCCGGGCCGAGACTGAGCGACCGTCGTTGATCTTGGTACGCACTCACATCGGCCGGGGCTCACCCCACAAAGAGGATACATTCGAGGCACACGGGGCACCCTTGGGCGCCGAAGAGACCAGGCGCACCAAAAAGAACCTCGGCTGGCCGTTGGAGCCCGAGTTCTTGGTCCCCGAGGAGGCGTTCGCGCACTTCCGCGAAGCCCAGGGCCGCGGCGCCGCGCTACAGGCCGAATGGAACGCCCGGCTGGAGCTCTACGAGAAGGTCTTCCCGGAGCTGGGTCGAGAGTTCGTGGATCTCGTCGCCGGGGATCTGCCTGAAGGTTGGGAGACCGCCCTACCCTCCTTTGCGGCCGATCCCAAGGGGATGGCCACCCGGGTCGCCTCGGGGAGGGTCATGAATGCACTGGCCTCCAAACTGCCGGGCTTCATCGGAGGATCGGGCGATTTGAACCCGTCCACCCTCACCGGCTTGACCGGGATGGGGGACTTCGCCTGCCCGCGACGGCTTCCGCACGACCCTCAAGGAGTCGTGGGCGGCGTCTGGAGCTTCGAGGGAAAGAACCTCCACTTCGGGGTGAGGGAGCACGGCATGGGTGCGATCCTCAACGGACTGGCCGCTCATGGGGGTACGATCCCCTTCGGGGCCACGTTCCTCGTCTTTTCCGACTACATGCGCCCTCCCATGCGGCTCGCCGCGCTGATGGGATTAGGCGTGGTCTATGTCTTCACTCACGACAGCGTGGCTCTTGGCGAAGATGGGCCGACACATCAGCCGGTGGAACAGCTCGCCAACCTGCGGGCCGTACCCGACTTGACGGTGATCCGCCCTTGTGACGCCAACGAGGTCGCGTTCGCCTGGCGGGTGGCCATCGAGACCCGGGGGAACCCGGTGGCGCTGGTGCTCACTCGGCAGAGCCTACCGACCCTCGACCGCACTCAGTTGGCCCCGGCCGACGGTCTGCGACGGGGAGCCTACATCTTGGCCGAGGCTGCGTCAGGATTCCCGGACATGGTGCTGGTCGCCTCGGGGAGCGAGGTGATTCTCGCGCTGAACGCACGCGCGCGCCTGCTCGACCAAGGGGTGGAGGCCCGGGTGGTGTCTATGCCCAGTTGGGAGTTGTTCGACCTGCAACCGTCGGCATACCGAGACGAGGTCCTGCCTCCCACGGTGAAGGCCAAGCTGGCGATCGAGGCAGGCGTATCCCAAGGATGGCGCCGGTATGTCGGGGATGCGGGCGGAGTCGTGGGTATAGACAGATTCGGCGCTTCCGCGCCGGGCTCCGTCGTCATGAGCGAGTACGGCTTCTCGGCGGAAAACGTGCTCGAGCGGGCTCTCGATCTGCTAGGCGCCTCGGGATAGGGACTCCACTCTCGATCACGGGCAAACGGACCGCAAGATGAAGTGCTGAGTCTGACGCCCCGGATTCGCCGCCCTCAGTCTGACGCCCCCGAGTCTGACGC
>JAAYJE010000039.1 GCA_012523095.1 Actinomycetota bacterium
ATGCGCACCACGTTCTCAGGCACACCGGCGGGGACCTCCGCTTCCACCTCCAGTGTCACCGTCACCTCCGCACCCACAAGACCCGCCAGATGGGCTATCACCTCGTCGGCGATGCGAGAAGCGTCCCGGCCCACTCGGTCGGTGTCAAGGACCACTGCGCCATGGAAGCGCTTGGGCGCCCTGGGTGCAGCATCTACAGGTTCAGCCGGGGCGCCCCCTGTGTCGGTCGCGAGTGCGCCGCCTAGGCCGGCAGGCTCTCCCGGATACTCCCCGTCTGCGTACGGGGTCCCCGACACTCCTGGGGGCGGCTTGACCTCAGCGTCCAGCTGCCGGCGAGCCACTTCGGGCCTTACCAACAGTCCGGGTCCGTCCACGTCGATGAAGGTCACGATCTGCCCGCCCCGCAGGCCGACGTAGCGGCCGCTGCCACCATCAGCCGCAGAAGCACTCTCGTCATGAGCGTCTGCGTAGGCGAAGGTATCTGCTTCCCAGGTGAGCAGCTTCAGACCGTCGGCGATCGCCTCAACGAGCACACTGCTATCACGGAGTCTCGGCAGATAGATGTAGCGGGCGAAGTCCTCAGCCAGTTGTCGAACGTCCACATGGTCTCCGCGCCACAAGGGCACCCGATCGAGCTCCATGCGCAGGCGCGTGCCCGCGAAGCCGGTTAGCAGAAGCTCATCGTTCTTCAGCTTCTTAGCCGCCCGCACGGCAAGATGGTCTTGACCGCTCAGGCGGGACGCCTGCCATCCGATGGCCGCCTGCGGGGTGGCCTGAGTGGGTACGAGAAGCCATAGATACGTCTCCGGTAGCTGGGCCGTGACCGTCGCATCCGCGCCGGCGAGTCGACCCTCGGCCTGTTTCACCTGATGAGGCGAGAGATCTAGAGCCGTGGTCTCGGCCACGATGGACTCCCAGGCAAGATAGCGGCGCACGGCCAAGTCCAGGTCCTGCATGCGGGTCTTATCCGGAGCCAGGAACACCAAGGCGTTCCGATAGAGCCGGGGGGAGTTGCCCCGGCTCTCGAGGATGGCCTTCGCCGCGAGCTCCGCCGGGCTACCCCCGTCCTTGCTGTAGGTGTGATCAGGACCCAGCACCACCAGGCGGGCGTCCCGGTCATCGGGCACGTCCTGGCTCGTCCTAGGCAGGGGATGGATGCGGCTGAAGTCACCGGTCTTCTGCAGGTCCTTGCGCAGACGCACCTCGATCTCTTGGATCACCTTGTCGGGCTCGCGGATAAGCTGTTCGGCCCGGTCTTCGGCCAGCTTGGTCACCGTGGGCTGGGTGGAGTACCAGTAGCGGTTGCCGTCCTGATAGAGGTAGGTGGCCGCCCCGGCCAGTCGTCTGAGCGCATCGCCGAAGACCGCCGGCGACTCCCCGGGCATGACGCATCCCAGCTTCACCCGGCGATCCTCCACCCCACGATGTGCCGCCCCGGCCGTGGGCGCAGAGCCCAGGTAGATGGTGCGCGCCACTCGCCGGCAGGCCGCGAACTTGCCCAAGTTGGGGATCTCGCCGTCCATGCGGAGGGGCAGGGAGTTAGGCCCATCGACATCCTTCTCGATGACCGGCACCCAGTTGTCGGAGAGGTAGCGGGTGAGCTCGAACTGCACCCGGGGATCATCGATGGAGAGGTTGGCCGGCAGGATGAGGGGGCTCCGGTCGCCCTTCTCCCACAGACTGTGGATCACCGCCGCCATCAGCCGCAAGACCCCACGCGTGCGTTGGAACTTGACCAGCGTGGACCAGTCGGTGTAGAGGCGGTCGAACACCTCCGGATGGATGGGATAGGCCGCCTTGATGCGGGCCTCATAGTCTGACTCCCGGCACTCTGGTGGGAATTCCTGGTGTTGGCCCCGGTAGAGATCGGCGAAGGTGCGGGCGACCACATCCCGGTCCTTGAACTGACCCGGATCGGTCATGGGCTCGAAAAGCCTGCGTCGCACGATCTCGAAGCCTTCCTCAGCGCTGGCCGGCCGCCAAGACGACTCCAAGCGCCCGATCACGTTCCGCAGGCGATCAAGAGCCTCACGACCACGGGACCCACCCACCTCCACATCGTCGGCCTGGGCATGGGGCGAACCGCTGGTATCAGAAGCGGGAAGGCTGACCACTACCAGGCAATCGCCCGCCAGTTTGGCCGACTCGGTGAGAAGCTGGGCGAAGGTGAACTGGGTCTCGAAGCTCCCGCCCGCAAGGACGTCCTCGTCATGCAGTTGGCGGGCATAGGCCACCCACTCATCGATGAGGATGAGGCAAGG
>JAAYJE010000006.1 GCA_012523095.1 Actinomycetota bacterium
GAGATGGGTCTGGCTGGATTCCTCGGTCCCTACCGTCAGCTTCGGGATGCTCGGCGAACCGCCGGATGCGGGCCCGCATGTCCGGTGGTGTGGGAGGGGCCGGGGTGAGCCCGGCCCCTACCCGATCGATCGATCATCTTGACTCGAGAAGAGCCCGGAGTCCGTGCGGCTCGTTGGTGGGCGGCGAGCAGGTCCCGCGCCGGATGTGTTGCCTGAAGCAGCCTTCCTGCGCACGCTGCGCTGGAGCTCCTCGCTCCCTATCGTTTCACCCTAGTCGAGAGGCGTCAGTACCAGCGTATCTCCGGCGTGGGCCCGCACCCAGGCACCCTGGCCGGGCTGTAGTAGGCTCGTCGTCGAGGAATAGATCCCGGCCAGTGCGTCATACGTGAAGGCCATGGAGCCCTCGGGGAGGGTGAGCGTCGCCGTGGCCCTCATCGGGTTGCCGACCAGGTTCCAGCCTTCGGTGAGGGTGATCGTATGGGGGCCGGTCGCGGTTATGAGGTAGTCGGTCTGTGCAGTACTGCTGCGCAGCCAATAGCCCTGCCACGCCGTCGGGTCCGTCGCACTCAGGTACGCTGAGCCCGTCCAGCCGAAGAGGGCTCCGTCGAAGATGGTCCCCGCAGCTGCGGCCACCAGGTTCCAACCGGCCTGCAGTTGGATGGGAGTGTCGCTGAAATGGGCGACGACCGTTGTGTCCTTGTTCATCACCACGGTCTGTGGATTCGTTCGGCCCGACAGGTCGCCGCTCCAGCTCACGAACCCCCATCCCTGAGCGGGGACGGCCGACAACGACACCGTCTCACCTTCTGAGTATTCGACTTTGTCGGGTGTCAGAGTGACGATGCCGCTCCCGGTAGTCGAGGTAGTCAGCGTGTAGGTCGACGGCGGGGTTTGCTCAGTGACGTACGCCTTCAGGCAGACGTTGGCGTTGGCCTCGAAGTCGGTCATATCGTCCCAGGTCGTACCGGAGTAGCTGTAGTAACTCTGGCCCGGCGAGGCCGTCGCGTCCTCGGAGTATTCGGGCCTCGGATATTCGCACGCTATGGGGTGTGTCTCACCGGGCGACGTGACCTTCACCGCGACGAAGAACTCCTCGCCGTTCGTTAGTGCTACCGGAGCATCGAGCGACACGGTGTGATAGCCCATGTGCGTCAGAGTCCCGCCGGTGTTCGGGGTCTCGTCGGTCAGGTCGCCCAGGCTGGACCCGGTGTAGACCTCGTAGGTTGTATTGGCGGCCTCTGTGTAGAAGCCGACGGCCTTCAAGCTCTCATCGGCTTGGGCGGTGAAGACGTTGGCGAACCAAGCGGTGGGTTCTTTATAGCCGAACTGGCCCACGGCGCCCAACGGGTCGTACTGGTAGATTCCGGAGTAGTTGTCGACCGGCTCGGCGGTGCTGAATGCCGCCATGTTGCCGGTTCGGCCGAACTTGCTGTCGTAGTAGGAGACGTAGAAGTACCCGCCGTCTCCCCAATTGGTGCCCCAACTGTTCTTGACTATGAACGCGCCATCGGCGCCGGGGTTGTTCGAGAACTTCGAGCGGTCGTAGCCGTCATCCCAGCCTACGATCAACACCCCGTGATTGGTGCCTTGGACTTCGTTGTAGTAGTAGCTCTTCGTCAAGGAGTTGTAGTACGAGGAGGACATATCTGCGCGCATTGACACGTATACCGCCCCGTAGTCCATGACGGCTTCCTTGACGGCCGCATTGTCGAGAGCCTCACTGCGCGGTGGCAGCACGATGACCTCCTGCACGTGCTTGCGCGGAGCTATGCCTGTACGCTTCAGTGAGTCGTAGGGGTCCTCTGACTCCAATACCGGTCCGCCCCAACGGGTCAGGTAGGCGGTCGCCATCCACAGGTTGCCGCCGTCGTCGAAGCCGAGGTTGAAGCCGTGGTTGTTGGCCATGTTGTTTTCGGAGAAGTCCCAGGTCTCGGGGATTCGAAGGAGGTTGGATTCCAGGGAACCACAGCTTGCGAACGCCCAACAGGTGCCCCATCCGCCTTGGTTCTTCGCCGAAGTGACTCTGCCTAGGGTCCTGAGGTCATACTGCGGTGGTGTTCGCTCTATGCCCCCTTTGGCCCCTGAGCCCAAGAGGACCGGTTGCGGTCCGGGCACCAACCCGAGTCCGTGCCCGTCTATGGTCTTCAGTGGCCCACGGTCTGTTTTGCCTGCCATGTAGGCTGTAAACTCCGGATTGACGGGAGCGATGGAGATCGCCGGAGAGCCACTGTCGCCGGGCGCCGCGAAGGCCACACCCGTAGCGAAGGATAGAAGCAGCACAACGACAAGGAGCGGCCACAGGCGCCTGGCCAGGCGGAAGGCCGGCCGGAGTGCGGGCATACGTCGGCCGCGTGCGGATTTGCGGTCGGGTGAAGACGAACTCGTCGGGCGCTTCATCGGGTCACCATTCCGCCTCATCGGGTCACCATTCCTATCCTCGCCGTTGCCGGGTGTCGAAACTGCGTTGCGTTGTGGACTTAGACCCCACAATACCTTAAGTGATGGTCTAGCGTCTTCAGGCTTCTTGTTCGTTCTCGCGCAGTGTAGCCCAGCGGACCTAGTCCGGGGTGCGAACGCGGAGGCCCTTCGATAGGGATGCGCGTGGAGCCAAGCTGCACATGCAGTCACTGGGCGCCATGGCGCACTTCGACTACCGCATACCCGGCAGCTACTCCTACGAGCAGGCCGTCAGGGTCACCCGGCGTCTGGGTCTGCCGCGGGCGGATGTGGAGCAGCTGGTGCTGCGGGCGTTCCTCAACGTAGTGAGGCGCAACTGCGATAATCACGTCAAGAACATCGCTTTCTTGATGGATAGGAGCGGGGGATGGTCCCTTGCTCCGGCCTTCGACGTCATCTATGCGTTCAACCCGGCAGGCAAGTGGACCGACAGGCATCAGATGACCATCAACGGCAAGCGGGACGGCTTCGAGCGCGCAGACCTTATGGCGCCCGCCGCTGTGGCCGGCACCAAGACCCCCCGGGCGAACGACATGCTCGACCGCGTGATCGCTTCGGTCCGCCGCCGGCCCGAGTTCGCCGAGAGCGCAGGTGTGCCTGGTAGGCGTATCGAGTCGATCCGGCGTAGGCTGTTGGTGGGGTTGTAGCGGGCGGGGTCTTCCACGACCGTAGCCCATTGCCGTTCCGTTTGTCGGTTTCTCCTCATCTTGTTGTATTACTGGTTCACCATTCCATTCCTCATGGGTCATCTATCTGCCAATAAGTCAAACTATTACTATCATTTGGCTATAAGATAAGATATAGGTCTTGCACTATATCTGATGTCATAGTCATAAATATCTCAGTACAGGCCCTCCGGCACGAAGGCGATGGTGCTCCAGAGGGCGACTTTGGACCATAATCTCCGGACCCTTCTATGGGGCTTGACAAAGTAGCTCGATGATGTAGACTAGAGTCTGTCCCAGTCTGGTACCGGTGAGACGCGCCGGGTGTATAAAAGGAAACTCTTAAAGAGTAACGGTGATATAGGCAATATAGTGACATTGTAATAATACGATAGGAATGAGTCAAAGTATAGATAGAATGATAGTAACAATCTACAAAAGCATCCGTCTTGAAAATAGTACGGAATGACACAGCCGAAGACTGCGAAGTGATTGCCGAAAGGAGAGAAGATGCCCAGGATTTATGAGGCGGCCGAACGGTTGCAGCGGTTCGGGGAATGGCTCGACCTCAGGGGCGAGTTGTCGGATGGAGGCGAGACAGTCGACTTCCCGGTCGAGTTTGATCTTGCGTTTGTCGGCCTGACTCTCCAGGAACTGGAGCAACTGGCAGAGGTGAAGGAGAAGATCTTCGGCATGGGCGCCACAGAGGGCAGAAACCTGCTCGAGGATATGTTCTTCCGAGGCTTCCTGCTGGGGTGGTTCGTCCGGTTGGAGCCTCGCGATAGGGAGGTGCAGACTCCATGTATGGCGTGATAGACAAAGACGGCCCAGTCTCGTGTTTCGAGCTGGAGGAGTTGAGCAAGGGGTACCTGGGCAGGTGCCCGGGCTTTGGACCCGACGGCTGGTATGCGGCTCACCTGACCGGCGGCATCCTGGGCGAAGAGAACATGATCGTCATCGTGGCGGCTGTCGACTGGCAGTATCCCGATAACGCCGCTCTTGTCACCGTCTATCCCAAGTGGGACGGCGACATGGGGGCCGACCACATAGACATCCTTCTCAAGTGGGATATGCAACTGGTACGGAGGCGCCCTCTGTTTGAGGTGCTGGGGCGGGCGGCGGCGTGAGGGGTGGAGATGCTGCAGTTCGGCGGACCGCTGGTGCGCAGGCGGGCACCTACCGAGACAGCGTCTACTCAGCGGTGGTATGGAGGGCGGGCGACATACTGGGCAGGCGTTCTCAGCAAGGCGATCGTGGCGGTTCACTGCTGCCCTCCGTGTGTAACCCCGCTACCGTGGCGTGGGTTACCACTCGTGAAGCCTACTGTCTATCCGACCTAGGTTGTAAGATGGAGCGCAGGTCGAAGTGGGCGCGGGGCCGGGGTCGAGGCCGGGCCACGGGCGCCGTGTTGATGGGATGAACGAGGGGGTATCTTTGACTCGTCTTGAAGACCTGCTGCCTAACTGCGCCGTCCGTGGCATCCTGCCGGACGGTCTGATCACTGTGGTCAGCGTCCAGTGGTATGGCTCCGACGCTCTTGAGCTCACCTACAAGACAGCCACCGGCAAGGTGGCCAACGAGATCCTCTATCGTCACGACGAAACGCGCCTCGAGGTGGTCGAAGTGGGGCGCCCCTGGAGTTTCGACGGCGACGGCGCGCTTTTCCAGCTCGTTTCTGAAGCCCAGCGCATTCATCTCGCCCACCTCTTCGATCCGGTGCTGGCCGTCCACACCTCGATGGTCGATCCGTTGCCGCACCAGATCACCGCGGTATATCAGGCAATGCTGCCCCGTCAGCCGCTGCGTTTCTTGCTGGCCGACGATCCTGGAGCCGGCAAGACCATCATGGCCGGTCTCCTGATGAAGGAGCTCATCGCCCGGGGCGACCTGCAGCGCTGCCTCGTGGTCTGCCCCGGCAGCCTGGCCGAGCAGTGGCAGGACGAGCTCTATCGCCGGTTCCAACTGCGCTTCGAGATCCTCACCAACGACAAGCTGGAGGCGGCCGTCACCGGCAACTGGTTCCTCGAAACGAACCTTGCCATCGCTCGTCTGGATAAGCTATCGCGCAACGAAGACGTGCAACTGAAGCTCCAAGCTCCCGACTGTCGCTGGGACCTGGTCGTCTGCGACGAGGCCCACAAGATGGCGGCCACCTTCTTCGGCGGTGAGATCAAGTACACGAAGCGCTACAGGCTGGGCCAGCTCCTGGGTGGCCTTACGCGTCATCTGCTTCTCATGACCGCCACCCCGCACAACGGCAAAGAGGAAGACTTCCAGCTCTTCATGGCGCTTCTCGACGGTGATCGCTTCGAGGGTCGCTTCCGTGACGGGGTCCATGCCTCCGACGTCTCCGACCTCATGCGACGCATGGTCAAAGAAGGACTGCTGAGGTTCGACGGCACCCCGCTCTTCCCTGAGCGCATCGCATACACGGTGCCCTTCAAGCTCTCTGATCTCGAAGCCCGCCTCTACAAAGAGGTGACCGAGTATGTTCGGGAGGAGTTCAATCGAGCGGAGGCCCTCCAGAACGACAAGCGCGCCGGCACCGTTGGTTTCGCCCTCACCATCCTGCAGCGCCGCTTGGCGTCGTCGCCGGAAGCGATCTACCAGTCGATCCGTCGCCGGAGGGAGAAGCTGGAAGGCCGCCTACGGGAGCTTGAGGTGTTGGAACGTGGGGGTCGCATCGCCGCAGTCCAGGCGGGGGATATCCCAGAAGTCGATCAGGAGTACTCAGAAGATCTCGACGAAGCCCCGGACAACGAGGTCGAGAAGGCCGAAGAGGAGATCCTCGATCAAGCGACGGCGGCCCGCACCATCACTGAACTGAAAGCGGAGATCGAGACTCTGAAGGGTCTTGAGTCCCTGGCCCTCAGCGTTCGCCGTAGCGGCGCCGACACCAAGTGGTGCGAACTGGCGAGTCTGCTGGGAGAGATATTCGCGGCCGGTCCGTCTGGGGGTCCCGGCGCGTCGGCCGGCATGCTGCCCAACGCACGTGCCGGCGCCGACGCCGGCGCAGCCCCCGCAGACAACGGCGATCCCGGGTTGGTGCCCACCCTCGGCCTGACCGAGAGATCGTTCGTACCGCCCGACCCGAAGGTGGTCGCGCGGCCGGCGCCTTCCCCGCACCAGAAGCTGGTGGTCTTCACCGAGCACCGAGATACGCTTTCCTACCTGCACGACCGTATCACCACTTTGCTGGGTCGCTCGGAGGCCGTCGTCGTCATCCACGGCAGCATGGGCCGCGAGGAACGTTTGAAAGCTCAAGAAGCCTTCAAGTTCGACCCCGAGGTGCAGGTGCTGTTAGCCACCGATGCAGCGGGCGAAGGCATCAACCTGCAGCGAGCCCACCTCATGGTGAACTACGATCTGCCCTGGAACCCCAACCGCATCGAGCAGCGCTTCGGTCGCATCCACCGCATCGGGCAGACCGAGGTCTGTCATCTCTGGAATCTGGTGGCCGAGGAGACCCGTGAGGGCGATGTCTACAGGCGGCTTCTCGACAAGCTTGCCCAAGCCCGCGATGCTCTGGGCGGCCAGGTCTTCGACGTGATGGGCAGGCTCCAGTTCGAGGGCCGCCCCTTGCGCGAGCTACTGATCGAAGCCATCCGCTACGGCGAGCGTGAAGACGTGAGACTCCGTCTCACCGAAGCGGTGGAGAATGCCTTCGACCAAGAACAACTGCAGATCCTCTTGGACGATAACGCTCTCGCTCACGATTCCATGGACGTGAGTCGGGTGCAGCGCATCCGCGAAGACATGGAGAGGGCCGAAGCCCGCCGGCTGCAACCCCACTACATCGAGTTGTTCTTCCTTGATGGCTTCCGTCATCTCGGCGGCCAAGCCAAACAACGCGAGCCTCGTCGTTATGAGATCACCCACGTACCCGCTCCGGTCCGGGCTCGCGACCGCCTCATCGGTATGGGCGAACCGGTGCTGCCGCGTTACGAGCGCATCGCCTTCGAGAAGGACCTGGTAGCTCCCGTCGGGCAACCTATGGCGGCCTTCGTCTGCCCGGGCCATCCTCTGCTGGATGCGATCATCGATCTGACTCTCGAGCGCCACCGCGACCTGCTCAAACGCGGAGCTGTGCTGGTGGACGAGAGCGATCCCGGCACCGAGCCCCGTCTGCTTCTCTACTTAGAGCACGCGGTTCAGGACGCGAGCGTCACCAATTCGGGCGACCGGCGGGTCATATCCAAACGCCTTCAGTATGTTGAGCTGGAGGCCGGCGGCACCACCCGCCACATCCACTACGCTCCATACTTGGATTACCGGCCTCTGGCGGACGACGAGCCCGGCATCGACGCTCTCTTGGAGCGACCCGAGTGCGCCTGGGTCTGCGGAGGATTGGAGCAAAAGGCCCAAGGCTACGCCATCGAGCACGTGGTCCCCGAGCATCTGGCGGAGGTCAAGGAGGCAAGGCTCACGCTCATCGCCAAGACCGAGGCGGCCGTCAAAGCCCGCCTGACCAGGGAGATCACCTACTGGGACCATCGCGCCGCGGTGCTCAAAGCCCAGGAGGAGGCCGGCAAGCCCAACGCGAAGCTCAACTCCGGCGAGGCACGCAAGCGGGCGGACGATCTGCAGGCCCGCATGTACAAACGCCTGGACGAACTCAAACGCGAAGCCCAGATCTCGCCGCTACCCCCGGTGGTCTTGGGAGGGGTGCTGGTCGTTCCGATCGGCCTGCTTTCTGCCCTGACCGGAAGGCCACTCCCGCCTGAGCTCATCAAGCAGCTGACCATCGCCGGTGTTCCCGTGGATAGACAAGAGGCAGCGGCCCGCGCTCGGGCGATCGTCATGGATATTGAACGCGATCTCGGCTTCGAGCCCGTCGACCGGGAGTTCGAGAGACTCGGCTACGACATCGAGAGCCGGGTGCCCGGCACCGGACGGCTGCGCTTCATCGAGGTGAAAGGTCGCGTCGCCGGGGCCGACACCATCACCGTGACCAAGAACGAGGTCCTTTACTCGCTCAACAAGCCCGACGACTACATCCTCGCCATCGTCCTCTTCAACGAGGATGGGACCCACAACGCCTACCACGTCCGGAAACCTTTTCACCGCGAGCCCGACTTCGGGGCGACCAGCGTGAACTACGACTTGGCGGAGTTGCTGGCCAGGGCGGAGGCGCCGCAATGAACCGATGCCGGCGCGTTTGCCGCAACGAGGGCGACCGATGCGCCAAATGGTTCAGCCGCTTGCATCGAAGAGCAAATGCATTGTATACTGGCCATTCTGACTTGTGAATAGCAAAACTGACTTGCAGCTCGTGCCGAAGGGGGAAGTTCCATGAAGACGGCAGTCACGAAGCGCGGCCAGACGGTCATTCCCGCCTCCATACGCAAGCGCTATCACATCGACATGGGTGGCCATCTGGTGTGGCTGGACGATGGCGAGACCATCCGCGTCGTTCCCGTGCCGAAAGACCCCCTGCAGGCGCTCCGTGGGTGCGGGCGTGGTCAGGGGCTCACTGAGCGTCTGCTGGCCGAGAGGCAGGCCGATAGGGAGCGGGAGAACCGGACGGACGGGAATGACTAGGATGACCGAGACAGCGCCCGCCGCCCCAGAGGAGGAGAGGCCGTTCTTGCTCGACACGTCGGCCATCCTGACCTTCATCGAAGATGAGGAGGGGGCGGACCACGTGGGTGAAGCACTCAGCCGGCCGACGACGCTGGTTCCCTGGACGGTCCTGCTGGAGACCCACTACATCACGCAGCGCGAGCAAGGCCAAGCCGAGGCGGACCGTCGTTTCGCGCTCCTCAAACAGCTTGGCCTCACGATGCTCTGGGAAGTCGATGAGCCCATGCTCCTCACCGCCTCCCGCATCAAAGCCGAGCAGCGGTTGTCCTTCGCCGACTCCATCATCGCCGCGTACGCCATCCGCGCCGGGGCGGTTCTCATGCACAAAGACCCGGAGTATGAGGCGTTGCGGGGTTCCGTTCCCATGGAGATCCTTCCCTACAAGGTTTCAGGCAGGTAACCGATGACCGTCACCAAGAAGAAACTCATCGAAGTAGCCCTCCCGCTGGATGCCATCAACAAGGCGGCGGCCCGGGAGAAGTCCATCCGTCACGGTCATCCGAGCACCCTACATCTGTGGTGGGCCCGCCGTCCGCTGGCTGCGGCCCGGGCGGTCATCTTCGCCCAGATGGTGGACGACCCTTCGAGCTATCCCGACCTCTTCCCCACCGAGAAGGCGCAGGAGAAGGAGCGGCAGCGCCTCTTCAAGATCATCGAAGACCTGGTGCTGTGGGAGAACACCACCAACGAGACCGTGCTCCAAGCGGCCCGCGACGAGATCTGGCAGAGCTGGCGGCGCGCCTGTGCCGAGAACGCTGACCATCCTCGGGCCAAGGAGCTATTCGACCGCAACAAGCTGCCCGCCTTCCACGACCCCTTCGCCGGCGGAGGAGCCCTCCCGTTAGAAGCCCAGCGCCTGGGGCTGGAAGCCTACGCGAGCGATCTGAACCCGGTGGCGGTGCTCATCAACAAGGCCATGATCGAGATCCCGCCCAAGTTCGCCGGTCGCCCACCGGTGAACCCCGAGGCCCGCACCGAGAAGGCGCTCATCGCCCGGGAGTGGAAGGGAGCCCAAGGGCTGGCCGAAGACGTCCGCTACTACGGCAGGTGGATGCGCGACGAGGCCGAGAAGCGCATCGGGCATCTCTATCCCAAGATCGAGGTCACAGCCGAGATGGTCAAGGAGCGCCCCGACCTCGAACCCTACAAGGGCCGCAGT
Organism: Actinomycetota bacterium; assembly: GCA_012523095.1. Classification (GTDB taxonomy): domain Bacteria; phylum Actinomycetota; class Thermoleophilia; order RBG-16-64-13; family RBG-16-64-13; genus RBG-16-64-13. The sequence continues at coordinate 9,865 of JAAYJE010000006.1, forward strand.
CTCACCGTCATCGCCTGGCTGTGGGCCCGCACCGTGAGGAGTCCCAACCCGGCCTTCGCCGACGTGGAGGTGCCGCTCATCTCCACCTTCATGCTCTCCACCAAGAAGGGCAAGGAGGCCTATGTGGAGCCCGTCATCGAGGACGGCGGTTACCGTTTCACGGTGAAGGTGGGGAAGCCGGAGGATGTGGAGGCGGCAAAGCTTGGTACCACGGCAGGCAAGCGCGCCGCCTTCCGATGTCTGATGTCGGGTGTGCCGGTCACGTACGACCACATCAGGGCCGAGGGCCAGGCCGGGCACATGGGGGCGCGGCTGATGGCCATCGTGGCTGAGGGTGACCGGGGGCGGGTGTATCTGGCGCCGATACCGGAGCACGAGGCGGTGGCGCAGGAGGCGAAGCCGGAGTGGAAGCCGGAGATGGTGCTGCCCGATAACCCGCGCGACTTCAAGACGCCGAACTACGGCCTGACCACGTTCGGCGATCTCTTCACCTCTCGCCAACTGGTGGCGTTGACCACCTTTTCGGACCTTGTCGGCGAAGCCATGGAGCGGGTCAAGAGCGACGCCGCGGCCGCGGGGCTGCCGGATGACGGGGTGCCGTTGCGTGATGGGGGGACCGGGGCGGGGGCGTATGCGGAGGCGGTGGGGGTGTATTTGGGGTTTGCACTGAGCAAGCTCTTGGATCGGTGTTGCTCCCTTGTCACGTGGTTCCCTGAACGAGATTCCACATATCATGCTTTTGGGCGGCAAGCATTGCCAATGAGTTGGGACTACGCGGAAACCAATGTGCTCTTGGATGGCACAGGATCCTATTTGAATGCAGTGATTTGGGAGGCCGAGGTGGTCTCCCTGTTCTGCGGCACGGTTGACGGGCAAGGTGCACAGGCGGATGCGCAACGGCAGGCCCTGTCGGCCTTCAAGACTGTATCGACCGACCCGCCGTATTACGACAATATCGGCTACGCTGATCTCTCCGACTTCTTCTACGTATGGCTTCGTCGCTCGTTGTGCCAGGTCTTTCCAGAGTTGTTCGCCACGCTAGTTGTTCCAAAGCAAGCGGAGCTGGTCGCTACTCCCTATCGTCATGGGACCAAGGCCGAGGCGGAGCAGTTCTTCCTGCAGGGAATGACAACAGCGATGCAGCGGCTGGTCGGACAGACCCACTCGGCTTTCCCGGTCACCATCTACTACGCTTTCAAGCAGTCAGAGGCCGAGAGCGGTGAGGGAGTAACACGTACTGGCTGGGAAACCTTCCTAGACGCGGTACTTAATGCTGGCTTTTCGCTTACAGGCACTTGGCCGGTGCGAACCGAGTTGAGCAATCGTGTGCTCGCCAAGGGCACCAACGCCCTGGCCTCCAGCATAGTCCTGGTCTGTCGCCCCCGCGACCCGGCCGCGCAACCCTCCACCCGCCGCGAGTTCATCGCCGCCCTCAGGGCTGAGCTTCCGCAGGCCTTGGCCCATCTCCAGCGCGGCAACATCGCCCCGGTCGACTTGGCTCAGGCGGCCATAGGCCCGGGCATGGCCGTCTTCACCCGCTACTCGCAGGTGCTCGACGCCCAAGGCTCGCCGCTCACGGTGCGTGACGCTCTGGCTCTTATCAACCAGACTCTGGACGAGGCGCTGGCCGAGCAGGAGGGCGACTTCGATGCCGACAGTCGTTGGGCGCTCGCCTGGTTCGAGCAGCACGGCTTCGAAGAGGGGGAGTTCGGTGTGGCAGAGACGCTATCCACCGCCAAGAACACCAGTGTCTCCGGGATGGCCGAAGCAGGCATCCTGGTCTCTAGAGCCGGCAAGGTGCGCCTCCTTCGTCCCGAGGAGTTGCCCGCGGATTGGGACCCGGCCACCGACAAGCGTCTCACCAACTGGGAGACGGTGCATCAGCTGATCCGCGTGCTGAACGAAGGCGGAGAGGCGGCCGCCGCCGAGCTGGTGGCCAAGCTGGGCTCACGGGCCGAGACGACGCGCGAACTCTGCTACCGCCTCTACACCCTGTGCGAGCGCAAGAAGCGGGCGGCCGAGGCCCTCGCCTATAACTCCCTCGTCCAGAGCTGGCCTGAGATCGTGCGGCTGGCGCAGGAGCGCCCGGCCGCGTCCGGGGAGCCTGACAGGCTGTTCTAGGTGACAAGCGACATATGAGAGAGGCGATGCGAGTAGGCGTATACATTGACGGCTACAATCTCTACTACGGCGGGCGCAAGCTATGCGGCCGGGGTGTGCCGGGTTGGCGTTGGCTGGATTTGCGTGCGCTCGCCACCGACCTGGTAGCGCGACATGGTCCTTGGTCATCGTCTACGATCAGCCGGATCACCTACTGCACGGCTCGTATCAAAGCGGGGTCTAACCCCTCGGGCTTCCGCGGCCAGGATATCTATCTAAAGGCCTTGGCTGTCTCCGGCTCGGTATATCTGATCGAATACGGCAGGTACGTCGAGCGGGTCAAACGATCTCCGCTTGCCACTGCCGACGCGAAGGGGCGACCCGTTCTTACGAGAAGTGGCTGGCCAGTCGTAGTCCAGGACCACAGTTTCGTTCCCGTTTACGAGGCCCATTTTTTTGTCTCGCACTCGGATCGGGAAGAAAAGGGCTCGGATGTGAACGTTGCCTCTCACCTGCTTGTGGATGTCTTGGGGAAGTCCGTTGAAGCGGCCATCGTGATCTCCAACGACAGCGACCTGCGGTTTCCCATCCAAGAGGCCAGGAAGCGTGTGCCTATTTGCACCGTGAACCCGAGCAACGCTCAGACGGCAGGCGATCTGCGTGGACAGCCGACCGATGGTTGTGGAGGTCACTGGTGGCTCCGGTTGACCGCTGATGACTACAAGAAACACCAGCTCCCCGACCCCTGCCGCCAGTACCGAAAACCTCACGGTTGGTGATGGTTGTCGATATGTAGTGACAGACGGCAGTGGATGAGCTACACTGGAAGCCAGATAACCCACCCGGCCCCTTGTGGGCCGGGTTTCTTTTTGTCCGGATTCCCAGGCGATCCTGTGGGCAAAACTCTCCCTCGTGTTGCGGAGTGGTTTTCTACCATTTAAAATCAAAATGCGCGCCGAAGGCCTTGTTGCAATCGTTTTGTACGTTCGGTAATCGTTCTGCACGGAGCTGGCACAGGAACGCCCAGCCGTGTCCGGGGAGCCTGATGGGCTGTTCTGATCTCGCCTACGTCGACGTGCATCTCCTTGCAGCCACGGTACTGTCTGCCGAAAGACACCCACCCCGAACCTCATGCTCGCGTCGGTGTAGGCCGATATAGCGCAGTAGACCCGCTGTCTGCACCAACCGGAGCGTTTCCTGTCCGATGGAGACCGTAGACTATTCGTATGGACGATCACGCCAAGAACAGTCCCAAAAAGGCACGCAGGCTTGCCTTCCAAGCACTCACTGCGTCGATCGACTTGCTTTTTGAGAAGTACGCCTACGATGCCTATCCGGGCGTTGGCGTGGAGGGCGACATCCATCTCAAGGCGTTCCATGAGCCCGATCGTAGGCTTTTCGAAGAGTTCGCTGGGCTCGCCTACGCTGGGCTGACCCTGGTCAAGCAAGACCACCGCTGGTCCCGGGTCGACGGCCACGACTTCTGGTACAGGCTCGCTGTGGCCGTCAGCAGCGCCTCTTCCTGTTACGCCGACGCCGAACGACCAGAACCGGTACCCGAAGAACCCATTATGATTCTTGCCGACGCGCTTCTGGACTTCCTGCCTTGTGCTTGTCGTGAACCGGGTGATTGGGTCATGCGCATCGGCGATGCCCTCGCGAGCCTCCATGCCGCGTTCCCCACGGATGGTCTACGTAGCAAGGTCCGGGAGGCCAGAAGCTCCGCTTCCTGGTCCACAGATCTGCTGGAGGCGGTGGCGCGGAAGATCGACGAGCAACGCCGCGAAGGAGGGTAATAACACATGTACTACGAGCGCAGTCTGGTTCCGGAACTGTATTCTCTTCTGTTGTCCGGGGAGCGTCCTCATCCGCTCCTCTATCTGGTCGAGCGGAAGCTGGAGAAGAACAAGATACAGATGCGCCTTGACCTGCAGTTCCGCGGCGACATGCTCCACTTCTATCTTGGCTTGACCAAGCTCATCCAGATCCGGATAGACAAGAAAGGATTTCTGCGGACTACGGCTGCTGCCGTCTACAGACTGCATGACGAGGTCCGTTCGTCTTATGGCCAGGAGGACGCCAAACGGCTCCTGGCCGACATCGAGCGCTATCTTGGCAGGGTGGAGGTTAACAAACGCTATCTCAGCGCCGAGGGTCGCTGCCAGAACTGGCTGTCGTTCCGCTACGGGCACGAACGCGAGGCCGGCACAGAAGAGCCCTTCGCCATCGACCGGGAAGTGGTGATCCGCTACCGAGACGAAGCCGAGAAGAACGACCTGTGGGGGCACCCTATCCGTGTTCGGGCACTTGGCATGGCTGGGGGTCTCAGCTCGAAGAGCCCGGAGTTGTACGGGAGGGATCTCCATCTGAGGTCCTTGGGCGACGAGCTCGACATGCTCATGTGGCAAGCGCCCGACAGGCTGCTCGTCACCGAAGTCAAAGGCGGCGGTAACGCTCATGGCATCTATATGGCTCCCGTGCAACTGGCCGCATACACGGCGGCATGGATGCATTTCGTGCCCGCTGGGTCACTGGCCGGTCTCAAAGCACTGGTCGAGCAGAAGCGCGCTCTGGGTCTCATCCGCATGGACGACGCAGAGTGGGATTCGTTCGAGAAGCACTTGGCCCAGCCCAAGATCGTCCCGGCTCTGGTGGTCCAGGACCCCAATCGCGAGAGCACGTGCTGGGCGCGGCTACGGGAGGTGGCCGAGCACGTCAATAGCGAGTGGCCGAGTGACTGGGGGCCCTCGCCCATGGATTCGCTGCGCGTCTACACGGTCGAAGAGCCCGAGGGAGATCTCGAAGACCACACGGTCGAGTTCCTCGGCGGCTGAGCATAGTGAGACTGACCATCCATCGAGGGAGCCGCGAGATCGGGGGTTCCTGCGTCGAACTCGCTGCTTCCACCGGAGGCAGGATACTCCTCGACCTGGGCATGCCCCTCGTTCAGCCGGACGGGTCGGACTGGCCGCGAGGCACCGCGACCAGGCCGACCGAAGAACTGCTCCAAGAGGGGATCCTGCCGGACATCCCCGGCCTGTATGGCGACACCAACCCGCAGGTGAGCGCCGTTGTCCTGTCCCACGCGCATCTGGATCACTACGGTCTTTCCCATCATGTGCACCCCGATATCCCGGTATGGGGCAGCGCGGGCACGCTGGCGGTGCTGTGGGCCTCGGAGGTGTTCCTTCCTGACGTGAAGGCTCCCACCTTGGTGCGTGAGTTCCCATCCGGTGAACAGGTGGATATCGGCGGATTCATGGTGACGGCGCTGCCGGTCGACCATGCCGCTCCCGATTCCCGAGCGTTGCTGGTCGAAGCCGACGGGCAGGCCGTCCTCTATTCAGGCGATCTGCGGGCGCACGGCCACGCGGGTCATCTGTTCGACGACTTGCTCGACAACCCACCGACTGCCGACGTCCTCCTCCTGGAGGGCACCGTGGTGGGGCAGGCTCCCGGCAGCCACGGATATCCTCGCGAGGCCGACGTCGAGCGGGAGTTCACCGAGCTTCTCGGCTCGCACTCCGGCTTGGTGGTGGTCGTTGCGTCGGGTCAGAACGTGGACCGTGTGGTCTCCCTCTACCGGGCCGCCCAGAAGACCGGCCGTGAGCTCATCATCGATCCCTACCAGGCCTATGTGCTCCGCGCATTGGCAGGACTGTCTTCGGGCCTGCCTCAGTTCGATTGGCCAGGGATACGGGTCAAGTTCTTCCACAGGCAGGTGGCTCGTCTGAAGGAAACGGACCAGTTCCCTCTTGCCTGCCGGATGTCGCGTGCCGCCAAGGTCACGACTGAGCAACTGGTCGCACAGCCCGAGCGTTTTGTGCTGGCAGCCCGCTCGAGTATCCCCACGGTCAACCTGCTGAACCGGCTCCACGAACCCAGCCGGACGGCGGTCGTCTGGTCTCTTTGGAAGGGATATTGGAGCCGGCCGAATCCCTTGCGGAGCTTCTGCGAGACGCACGGGATAGACCCGCTCTTCATCCACACCGGCGGACACGCCTCCCAGGAGGACCTGCAGAGACTGGCTGCCGCCGTTGCTCCCCGGGCCGTCGTCCCCATCCACACCCAACACGCGGCGCGGTTCGACGACTTGTTCTCTCGCGTCATGCAGGTGCCGGATGGGGCACCGGTCGAGATATCCGAGTTCGTTGCGTCCGGCTGATGGGCCATCCTCCGCGGAGCTTTTCGGTGCAGCCTCGTCCAGGCTTCTTTCCCTTCCCAATCAAAATGCGCGATGATGGGTCTGTTCCCATCCGCTGCGCCCTCGGACGGGAAGGTCTGGGTCCCGGGAAAGTGTCTGTCCTCTTGGCGGTTGCTCAATGCGAGAGACGGTGCAGACGCAATGGACGGCGCAGACGCTACTGAGGAGGCTTGACGGTGGCTATCACCAACCATGAGCGTGTAGGCAAGGCTTTGGAGCTGCTACGCGAGGGGCTGGTCCCATACATCGAGCGTGAGTGTCAGACCGTTTTCGGCAAGTACTGGGTGACCAAGGTATCGGCGGAATGGCCGCGTGATCTTGACTGGCCCGAAGACGCCGAGCTCCCCAACCTCGACGCAGCCCTGCTGCTGCGCATCATGTGGGAGAAGTGGAACGAGGTCTTCCGCAAGACCCTCGGCTTCGCCGAGCGCTCCCTGGTCAGCGAACTGCGCGATGTGCGCAACAAATGGGCCCATCAGACTCCTTTCTCCACCGATGACGCCTATCGGGCGCTCGACTCTGTGTCGCGACTGCTGATGGCCGTCTCGGCTCCCCAAGTAGACGAGCTTGAGAAGATGAAGACCGAGCTCCTGCGCCTGCGTTTCGATGAACAGGTACGGAGCGAGAAGCGCAAGACGGCAGGCACAGCGATCGAAAGCGCCACGGCGAGCGGGCTCAAGCCCTGGCGGGAGGTGGTCACTCCTCACCCTGACGTGGCCGCAGGGCTCTATCAGCAGGCCGAGTTCGCCGCCGATCTCTGGCAGGTGCATCTGGGAGAGGGTAGTGATGAATACCGTGATCCGGTGGAGTTCTTCCGCCGCACCCACCTCACCGCCAGTCTCAAGGCCATCCTCATAGGGGGGATCCGGCGTCTCGGCGGGCGGGGCGGCGACCCGGTGGTGCAGCTCCAGACCAACTTCGGTGGCGGTAAGACCCACTCCATGCTGGCTCTCTACCACCTGTTCTCAGGGGTCCGGCCCAGCGAGCTTGCCGATATGGAAGCCGTCATGAAAGAAGCGTTCGTGGGGGCGGAGACCCCCAGACTGCCGACGGTGCGGCGCGTGGTCCTCGTGGGTAACCGCATCTCCCCCGGTAACCCGGTGACCAAAGACGACGGTACGGTGGTGCGCACCCTCTGGGGTGAACTCGCCTGGCAGTTAGGGGGGAGAAAGGCCTACGCGCGCATCGCCGCCGACGACGAGAAGGCCACCAGCCCGGGGGACGTCCTTCGCGAGCTTATCGTGGAATATGGCCCTTGCCTCATCCTCATCGATGAGTGGGTGGCCTATGCCCGCCAACTGCATGACGAGGACGTCCTTGCGGGCGGGAGCTTCGAGACCCAGTTCACCTTCGCCCAGCTTCTCACCGAGTCGGCCAAAC
>JAAYJE010000040.1 GCA_012523095.1 Actinomycetota bacterium
CACCTGTCGCTGAGCTGGTGCCCACCGGGGTTGTCACTGTGACGTCGACCACGCCCGCCACGTGTGCGGGAGCCGTGGCCGTGATCCGGGTCGCCGAGTTGACGGTGAACGCGGTCGCGCTGGTGGTCCCGAACTTGACCGCCGTTGCACCTGTGAAATTGGTGCCGGTGATGGTCACCGTGTTACCACCGGTCACGGGTCCGTGGTTGGGGTTGAGTCCGGTCACCGTAGGCAGGTTACCGTACGTATAGTCGTTGCCCGCACCCGTCGCTGAGCTGGTGCCTATCGGCGTGGTCACCGTCACGTCCACCGTACCGGCCACGTGCGCGGGTGCGACGGCCGTGATCTGAGTCGCCGAGTTGACTACGTAGCTCTTGGCGTTGACGTTGCCGAACTTGACCGCCGTTGCACCCGTGAAATTGGTGCCGGTGATGGTCACCGTGTTACCCCCGGCCGTGGGACCACCGGCCGGGTTGAGCCCGGTCACCGCGGGTGGGCCGTATGTGTAGTCGTTACCCACACCCGCCGCCGAGCTGGTGCCCGCGGGAGTGGTGACGGTCACGTCCACCGTACCGGCCACGTGCACGGGCGCGATGGCCGTGATCTGAGTCCCCGAGTTGACGGTGAACGCGGTCGCATCGGTGGTCCCGAACTTGACCGCCGTTGCACCCGTGAAATTGGTGCCGGTGACGATCACCGTGTTGCCTCCGGCCGTAGGACCACCGGCCGGGTTGAGCCCGGTCACCGTGGGCAGTGCAGTGGGGAATGTCACCGCGCTGACCCGCAGTATCAGAGCCACCGCCTGGGCGCGGGTGAGGTTGTTGTTCGGTCCGAGATACATGCCACCAGTACCGGCCGTGCCCTGGACCACACCCTTCGAGATGAGGTAGGCGGTGGTCGGAGCATGCACGGTGGCGAGCCGAGCGGCGTCGGCGAAGCCGCCGAGAAGCGTCATGCCCTCAGCCATGTACCAGGTGTTGAGGGACGGATAGTTGTCCTGTTCGCCGGCTATGTGGCCTCGTAAGTTCAGCTCCTTCTGAGCGAGGTACACGCCCAGGATGGAGTTCGCCTGCTGCCGGATTATGTTGTTGTTGGGCCCGAAGGTCTGGTTGCCGTAGCCGGATATGAGGCCGTCACGCACACCCCCCTCGATCCAGGGATAGAAGTAGTTGGTGGCGGGAACGTCGAGGAAGCTGGGGGTCAACGGCGTGTAGGTGGTTCCACCCGTGCCGTCCACCGCCATCTTAGCGAACTGAGCTCTTGTGATGTCATCGTTGGGATAGAACTTGCCGTCCGCACGGCCGTCGGCGACGGTGGCCGCCTGTCCTTCGGTCACACCATAGGTGCTGACCCACCAGGCGTTGGGAGCGTCCGGCCATGGAGGACTCGCCAAGACCGACCCTGAGCCCAGCATCACGAACACTACTACGAGCGCGGCCAGGAGAAGAGCAACCGACAAGTGCCTCCTGGCCCACCTCCTCCTAGCTCTCATCACATCCCTCCTCAGCCGATTTATCCACCAACAGGTATGGTAAGACGTGTATGCCCTAGGTTGGTTCCCTCCCTCCGCAGCGCTGAAACAGACCGATCTGCGAACCACGATGTCGCAAGAGAAGCTTTCCTCTCCGGCCCGGTACCCGCGTCGGTCGGGCACGGTTACCGTCTAGTAAGTACTATACTACCCGGTGCGTCGGACGCATACTAGAGAATAGTCGTCGCGGGAACCGGGTGGAGCTAGAATACGTCCGGCAAAGAACGAAGAGTGTGGCGCGGTCACCGGGATCTGGAAGCCCGCCTGCGAGCCTCGAGGTGGTTATGAAGACCGGCCGGCAGAGACGAAGCGCGAGACAGAGACGCGCCCGAGCCGTGGGGCGGCGTCGCGTCGTCATCTTGATCGCGGTCTTGGTCGCCGTCCCTCTCATCACGCTGGGAGTGTTGGCCGGCCTCTTCATGCTGAGCCTACAGGCCGTGTCGGCCGTCGAGCAGAAACTGCCTTCTCTGGAAGCCCAAGGGTCGGTCACGCTGGCTCAGACCAGCCAGATCTACGCCGCCGACGGCACGCTCCTTGCCTATCTGCACGGCGAGGAGAATCGTACCGTCATCAGCGGCAAGCAGATACCCGACATCATGAGGCATGCACTGGTCGCCATCGAGGATCAGCGCTTCTACAAGCACAAAGGGGTTGACTTCGAGGGATTCGTTCGCGCTCTCGTCACCAACATCCAGGCCCGAGGAGTGGATGAGGGTTTCTCCACCATCACTATGCAGCTGATGGGCAACCTGTATCTCGACCGCGGCGATATTTCTCTCTCGCGTAAGTGGAATGAGATGGCCCTAGCCTGGCAGATGGAGCGCAAGTACTCCAAGAACGAGATCCTTGACATGTATCTGAACACCGTGTATTTCGGCTCCAACGCATACGGTGTGGAAGCGGCGGCCCGCACCTACTTCGACAAGGACCCGATGGATCTCACCATCGCGGAGGCGGCGCTCCTGGCCGGACTACCCCAGAGACCCAGCGGGTATTCGCCGCGCAGGCATCCGCGGGCCGCCATGGGTCGCCGCGACATCGTCATCAACAAGATGTTCGAGCTCGGTTTCATCACGAAGGGAGAGGCCGAGGAGGCGCTTGTGACGCCTCTGGAACTTGCGCCGTATTCCCCATATACCAAGATGGAAGAACCATACGTGGTGGCGTACGTGCGTAAGCAACTGATAGACATGTTCGGAAAGGACAAAGTCTTCGGAGGAGGTCTCCGGGTCCAGACCACCGTCGTCCCCGAGTACCAGAAGTTGGCCATGGACGCCATCAAGACCACTCTCGATCGAGAGGGCGATCCCTCCGCCGCGCTGGTCAGCATCGAGACCAAGACCGGCCATATCGTGGCCATGGTCGGCGGCAGCGATTACGACAGCTCCAAGTTCAACCTGGCTGCCCAGGGCAGGCGTCAGCCCGGTTCCGCGTTTAAGACCTTCTGCCTGGTCGCCGCGCTGGAGAGGGGCATAGACCCCTGGACCACCTATTATCAGTCCATGCCGGTCACGCTCGACTATCCTGGGGCTCCCAAACCTTGGAGCGTCACCACCTACGGGCACGATTACTACGGTGCTACGACCGTCGCGCAGGCCACCCTGCGAAGCGACAACACCGTCTACGCCCAGATGGCGCTTGACGTAGGAGCGCTTCAGATCGTGGATGCGGCCTATCGGATGGGTATCACCTCGGAGCTCAACCCCGACCCCGCCATCGCTTTGGGCGGCCTACACATCGGGGTATCGCCCTTGGAGATGGCTTCGGCCTATGCCACGCTCGGCAACGCCGGGCAACACATCCGGCCCACCATCATCCTCAGCGTCACCGACGCCGACGGCAACGTCCTCTGGCAGGCCGAGCCGAAGAAAACCCAGGGTATATCGGCGGCGGTTGCATATGAAGTGACCCGGATCCTCGAGATGAACATCAAGAGCGGCACCGGCAGAAGCGCTGAGATCAACCGCCCTGCGGCCGGCAAGACCGGCACCGCGAGCATGTGGGGTGACGCCTGGTTCTGCGGCTACACTCCCAGTCTGTCCACCTCGGTCTGGATGGGTTACCCCGAGGCCACCATCCCTATGGACAACGTGCACGGTAGGAAGGTGACCGGCGGCAGCTTCCCAGCCGTCATATGGCAGAAGTTCATGCACGAGGCCGACCGCAACTACCCTGAGGAGTCGTTCATAGAACCGCCGGTCAAGATCAGTTACGATCGCTTCTTCCGCAGCACTTACTCTGTGGCGCCCACCTCGAGCACCCTCAGTACCACCACGACGACTGTCGAGTCGGATATCACGGGGCCGTCGGACACGAGCACGCTTCCCACCGACGGGTTGCCGCCCGATATCACAGCGCCCCCCACGAGCGGGCCGCCCGAGACCAGCTTCTAGACTCACCACCGTGGCCTCCATCTCGGCAGCCTCGGCCTGCAACCTGCCGGCTTCGGCGCCCGGCCCGGCGCCTTGACAAACCTGAGTCGGTTCATGTAAGATTTTCTTCATCCTAAGATGAAGGTACACGTCCCGGGAACCTTGAGCCGTCTAGGGGCGAGGAGCGCTGATACACATGCAACTGGAACGTTTCACACTGAAGGCCCAGGAAGCGCTGGCGGCCTCCCAGAAGCTGGCGCAGGAACGTGGGCACGCCCAAATCGAGCCCGAGCATCTCGCCGCCGCTCTGCTGGACCAGGACGGCGGGCTGGCCGTCCCTATATTCGAGCGCATCGGCGTGGGGCACGCTGCCGTGCGGGCGGAGCTTGAGAAACGGCTTGACTACTTCTCCACCGTGCACGGCGCCACCCAGACGGGTCTCGCACGCGAGACCCAGGTCGCCCTCGACGCCGCCCAGGCCGAGGCGGATAAGATGAAAGACGCCTACGTCTCCACCGAGCACGTGCTCATGGGACTGACACAGAACAAGGCGTGGCTGGGCGATCTGTTGAAGCGCTACGGAGTGACCCGCGACGCCGTGTTCGCGGTGCTCAAGGACATCCGGGGCTCGCAGCGGGCCGAGGACCCCAACGCCGAGGAGAAATACCAGGCGCTCGAACGTTTCGGACGTGATCTCACCGACCTCGCCCGCCGGGGCAGGCTTGACCCGGTGATCGGGCGTGACGACGAGATCAGGCGCGTGATCCAGGTTCTTTCGCGCCGGACGAAGAACAACCCCGTCCTCATCGGGGAGCCGGGCGTGGGTAAGACGGCCATCGCCGAAGGGCTTGCGCAGCGCATCGTGTCGGGCGACGTCCCGGAGAGCCTCAAGAACAAGCGCGTGGTGGCTCTGGATATCGGGGCCATGGTGGCCGGCGCCAAGTACCGGGGCGAGTTCGAGGAGCGTATGAAGGCGGTGCTCAAGGAGATCGCGGGTTCGGAAGGTGAGATCGTCACCTTCATCGACGAGATGCACACCATCGTGGGAGCGGGCGGCGCCGAAGGCGCCGTGGATGCCTCCAACATGCTGAAACCCCTGCTGGCCCGGGGCGAACTTAGGGTAGTGGGGGCCACCACCCTCGACGAATACCGCAAATACGTGGAAAAGGACGCCGCTCTCGAACGGCGCTTCCAGCCCGTGCTGGTAGGAGAACCGACTGTCGATGACACCATCGCCATCCTGCGGGGACTCAAGGAGCGCTACGAGGTGCACCATGGGGTCCGTATCCAGGACTCCGCCTTGGTGGCGGCGGCCGTGCTTTCTCAGCGCTACATCTCCGACCGGTTCCTGCCCGACAAGGCCATCGACCTCGTAGACGAGGCGGCCAGCAAGTTACGCATCGAGATCGACTCTATGCCTATGGAGATCGACACGGTCGAGCGGCGTATCAAGCAACTCGAGATCGAACTACATGCCCTCAGCAAAGAGAAAGACTCCGCCTCCGAGGAACGGCGCACGGCCATCGAGGCCGAACTGGCCGAGCTCCGCGAGCAGTCGGCGGGCCTTAAGGCCCACTGGCAGGCGGAAAAGGACGCTATCGGCAAGATCCAGGCCCTCAAGGAACAGATCGACGCGGCCAAGACGGAGGCCGACAAGGCCGAGCGGGTGGGCGACCTACAGAAGGCGGCGGAGCTCCGCTACGGGCGCATCCCGGAGGCCGAGCGGTCGCTGGCGGCTGAGAACGAGCACCTCGCCGAGCTTCAACGCAATGTGAAGATGCTGAAAGAAGAGGTGGAAGAAGGCGATATCGCCGAGGTGGTGGCCAAGTGGACCGGCATCCCGGTGTCGCGGTTGTTGGAGGGCGAGGTGGAGAAGCTCATCCACATGGAGGAGCGGCTTCACGAGCGGGTGGTCGGCCAAGACGACGCGCTCCAGGCGGTGGCAAGCGCCATCCGGCGGGCCCGGGCAGGCCTGCAGGACCCCAACCGGCCTATCGGCAGCTTCATCTTCTTAGGACCCACCGGTGTCGGCAAGACCGAACTGGGCCGGGCTCTGGCCGAGTTCCTCTTCGACGACGAGAAGGCCATGGTGCGCGTGGACATGAGCGAGTTCCAGGAGCGGCACTCCGTGGCCCGGCTCATCGGGGCGCCGCCCGGCTACGTAGGCTATGACGAGGGCGGTTACCTCACCGAGGCCGTGCGCCGCCGCCCCTACTCGGTGCTGCTGCTCGACGAGATCGAGAAGGCCCACCCCGACGTCTTCAACCTGCTGCTCCAGATCCTGGACGAAGGCCGGCTCACCGACGGTCACGGACGGACGGTGGACTTCAAGAACACCGTGGTCATCATGACCTCCAATATAGGCGGTGAGTTCATCTTGGACCCAGACATCACCGAGGTCGAGATGGACGTCCGCGTGACCGAACTCATGCGGGCCACCTTCAAGCCCGAGTTCCTCAACAGGGTGGACGAGATCATCATCTTCCACCGGCTGAGCCTGGAGCACATCCAGGGCATCGTCGACATCCAACTGCGGCTATTGCGCGCGCGCCTCGCCGAGCGCGACATCACCTTGGAGGTCACGGATGCCGCCAAGGCCTACCTGGCCCAGCAGGGCTACGACCCGGCCTACGGCGCCCGGCCGCTCAAGCGGCTCATCCAGAAGGAGATCCAAGACCAGGTCGCGCTGGCGCTGCTCAAGGGCGAGTTCCGCGACGGCGACACCGTTCAGGTAGACGAGCAGAATCTGGGGCTGGTGTTCGCGAAGACCTCATCGGCCGGCGTGTAGCCGCCGGGAGACAAGTCAACGCATCTCGCCACCTCGCTCCGTCGCGCACCTGGGTCCGAAGCGCCGCGTATACTCCCCGCATGACCATCGACGGACGGCAACTCCAACGCAATCAGCTCATCGACCTAACCGTCACCGGTCTGGCATTCGGCGGCAAGGGAGTAGCCAGGCTCGGTGACCAAACGGGCGGTCTTGTCATCTTCGTGACGGGCGCCGTTCCCGGCGACGTGGTCCGGGCCCGAGTGACCAAGAACAAGAAACGCTATGCCGAAGCGCGCGCTGAGGAGCTACTCACCCCCTCTCCCGACCGCCGTCTCGCGCGTTGCCCCTCCTTTGGCAGCTGTGGGGGATGCGTCTGGCAGAATCTGGACTACGGCGTGCAGTTGCGCTACAAAGCGGACCAGGTCTGCGAGTCTCTTGAACACCTTGGAGGGCTCCGCGCTTTCGAACTGCGGCCTATCGTCGGGATGGCCGACCCCTGGCGTTACCGCAACCGCGCCGATTTCTCGGTGGGGATGACGGAGGAAGGCGCCGTGGTGGGCTTCCGACCCCCAGGGCGTTGGGACACCGTGTTGCCGTTGTCGGAATGCCATCTCCTCGCACCGGTGATCGAGAAGGTGCGCAGCACGGTGGAAGCCTGGTTGCGCGAGAACGGCCTGTCCGGTTGGGACCCCCGTGCCGCCGGCGGCTACGTACGCCACCTCCTGGTCCGTTCGGCGCAGGGTGGCGCTGAGGTGCTGGTCAGCCTGGTTACTACGCCGGAGGACCTGCCGGACTCCCAAGGACTTGTGGAGCGCCTCCGGGCCTCGCATCCGGAGATGGTGGGGATAGTGCACGCCGTCAACGCCGGACGGGCCGAGATCAGCTCCGGACTGGAGTCGGAGACGCTGTGGGGGCGGCCGTTCCTGTTCGAGAAGGTGGCGGGCGTCACCCTCAAAGTGTCGGTGGACGCCTTCTTCCAGACCAACACGCTCATGGCCCATGCCCTCTATGGCATCGTGGCGCAGGAGGTGGGGGCGGATGACGCGGGGCGCGCGGTCGCAACAGACGACGCGGGGCGCGCGGTGGCGGCTGACGACGCGGGGCCGCGACCCGGCCGCAGGCCGCCGAGCGACCTCGTCGTCTGGGATCTGTATTCCGGGGTAGGGTCCATCGGACTATCGTTGGCCGCCCAGGTCAGAGCAGTGTTGGCCATCGAAGCCGTGCCGGCCGCTGTGGCCGACGCGCGGGAGAATGCCCGTCTGAACGGCATCGACAAGGTGAGCTTTCTTGAAGGAGACGTGGCCAAAATGCTCCACGAAACGGCCGAAGGCGTACGCAGGCTGCCGGAAGACCTGGAGCGTCCCGACGTGGTCATCGTGGACCCGCCCCGCGCCGGCCTGACGAAGAAGGCCGTCTCCCGCGTCGCTGAGATATGTGCGCCCCGGATGGTCTACGTATCGTGCAATCCGAGCACGATGGCTCCCAACATCGCCCAGTTCGGCGATCACGGATATCGACTTGAACGAGTCACTCCGGTCGATATGTTCCCGCACACGCCTCATGTGGAAGCGGTCGCCCTGATGTCCCGGACTGATGGCTAGGCGACCTTCAAGGCTACGTAGACTGTATGAGTTCCGATATGCCATCCGGTTCTGCATCCTGGCGGTCACAATCGCGGGATACTTCGCCTTCCCGCAGAGCTTCTCCGTTCTTGTGGGCCTGGAGTTCTTCCGGAGTTTCTCGTGGCTTCACATCGTTTGGGCGATCTGGGTCCTCGACATGGTGGCCCAACTGGTGCCGTCCAGGCGCTACTCAGCGCTGGGCTCACTGAAGCACTTCGGTCGCTACTACAGGGCCTCGACGAATCCGAGTGACAGGGAGCGCCTGGGCCGCTCCATCGCCAAGAACGTCCTCGATTCAGCCAACGTACTCGTGGTCTGGCTTCTGATCGTCACTGCGATAGGCGTCATGTGGGTCACAAATATACTCGGCCGGCGGGAACTGCTGCTCGTCGCCGTGGTGTTCTACGTGCTGGACATGACCTTCATACTGTTCTGGTGCCCCTTCAGGGTGTGGATAATGAAGAACCGTTGCTGTACGACGTGCCGCATCTTCAATTGGGACAACCTCATGATGTTCTCACCGCTGGTTTTCATCCCGAGCTTCTACTCGCTTAGTCTGTTCGGGCTGGCGGCAGTGGTGTTCTTGGTCTGGGAGATCTGCTTCGTCCTGCACCCGGAGAGGTTCAGTGACGACGCGAACTCAGCTCTACGGTGCGGTAGGTGTACGGACAGGATCTGCGGCGCGACTATCAGTAAGGGGGCTCGTCGCGGAACCAATCGCCCAGGTTCCGGAACGCTCTCCAGAAGTCGCTTTTAGCATGTTCTTCGTCGAGGGCGCCGTCGATGTCGGGCGTGACAAGGGCTTTGCAGAAGGCGGTGAACTCCTGAAGGGTTCCCGGGTTCCAGACCAGCTTCCTCATCCCCGCGATACGGTCACGGTTGACCACATCCATCGTCTGCCGGCCCATGATCACCATCAGCCGCGGCTGCGTGATCTGGAACTCCTCCAGCCAGAATACGGGGCAGTTCTTCTCCCCCTCGACGGCGTCCACGTCGTGGCACTTCACCAGATTGGTCCCGTAGACGATCAGGGGGTTCACTCCCAGGCGCTCCATGCTCTTGAGCATGGCCATGCCCGAGCGGCCGTAGAAGGCTACCCCTTCGGTGACCTCGAGATACCGCGGCTGATACTTGAGAAGGAAGATGTCGGCAAGCGGGTGGCCGGATCCTACCGTGGGAAGGAATTCGCCTCTTCGACACTTGCGGCAGTGAGCCACGCGGTGATTGAGGTCGTTGCTCTCCTCGATCGCGCGCTCTTCCAGCTTCCTGTAGATCTCGTTGGCTTCGGTGACGGGTAGTGAGTCGTTCACGATGTGGATCGGACCGGCTTCCATGTCGTTTTTCTGTATCTCGCCCCTCGGGGGTAGAGACTATATTGGCGGACCGTCGGGGAATTCCTCCGGCCTTCAGAACGTCGGGGCTAATCTTCGGGAAGCACTCTGTCAAGTGTTGTGCGTAGTAACTTGAGAGACTGCAGATAAAGCAGATTCTTGCGCCGGGCGATAATGTCTGCTTCCCACAGAGCCGCCATGAAACTCTGAGGATCGGTGAAGCTCGGCATACGGATCATGGCGGTGCCGAGTGCCTGGAGTACGTGGGCGTCACTGCCTGCGCCGGCCACTATGTTGTACTTGGCGGCGAAGCGTTCTGCGCTGAGGTTGAACGAGGAGAGCGCCACCTTCGCGTTATAGATCTCGATCACATCGATGCGGTGGAGGTTGTCCACCAGCGCGCGGTACGACGGAGTGGTGCGGAGCGCGTCGAACGGGTGCGGCACGTAGACCAGCCCTCCCTGCTCCTTGATCAGCGACAGGGTCTCGTCAAAGCTGAGCGCGGGCGGGATCCGCTCTTTGAGGAACAGACCGATGACCTCACCCTCGGATGTCTTGACCTCCTCCGCCACGATCACGAAGGGGTCGCCGCCCGCCGTGTCGCGCGCGATGACGGCCCCCTCGATCTCGTTGTGGTCGGCGATGGCGATGGCCCCCAGACCGATCTCCCGAGCGGTCTCCAGGATGGCCTCGATCGGGGTCACGCAGTCTTTGGAATACTCGGAGTGGATGTGCAGGTCGGCGTTGATCCAGTCGGGGCGTACAGTCCCCGCCGCCGCGTGCCGCATGCGTCGCCGCGTGGACACCTCGCCGATGCCGCGTACGTGCAAGGAGTGGCCGGCCGCCGGGGTCTTCGCCGACAGCCCGTGCCTGCCGCTGGTCGAGGCGATGGTGCGCAGATAGATCTCCTCCAGCCGCCCGGCGACCTCAGCCATGGTGCAGGCGCCGGCCGCCGTCCCGTATGTTCCGCCCGGCGCGTCGGAACTGCGAGAGGCGGAGCCTCCCTCACGGCTCCCGGCAAGCACCCTTTCGATGGTTTCACCGAGTGAGCCCGATTCGGCCGGCATGAACACCGTGCCCTCCACCGCGTCGCCTACCGTGTCCTCCAAGACGCCGTTCAAGTGGTCGCTCACCGGAGGCAGATCGGGACCCACGAGAGGGCAGCCGCTCACCACCGCTTCGGCAACGGCGGTGCAAAGCCATTCCCCTCCGAGGAAGGGGAGGATCGCGAAGGAGGCCGCCCGGTAGAGCGGCAACAGCTCATCCGGCGTATCGAATTCATACAGAGAGATCTGCGACTTCAGCTTCCGAGGCACCGCGCGTGGCACCCATCTCGCCACCGAGGCTCGGTGCAGGGCGACGGCAACGTAGTCGACCTGTTCGGGAAAGACGGCCAGGAGACTCCGGACAAGCGCCCTGTACGAACGGCGTCCGTCGCCTCGGTATACATAGAGACCGAACGTGTCTGAAGAGGAAGACCTGCGGGCTGGGACCGGCCGACCCGCGTGGAGTGGGGAGGGCGCGATCCCCGTCCCGCACGACACCACCTCATACTCACCGGGATATAGGTCCTCCATCATCTCCCGTCCGGTGGGGAAGGTCACCAAGCGCGCATCAAGTCGCAAGAAGAAGCGGTCGAGCACCGACTGCGCCAATTCATAGGTGGCGACGCCTACCGGGGTCAGATGGAAAGTGGCTACCACCGGGCTGCGTGTCTCACGCAGCCCGGTGAAACTGAGCGACGGCGCCAACGGTTCGTGGACATGCACCAAGTCGAACCCGGCCCCCACCATGAGTTTCTCCAGGCGGGAGGTGATGTCCACCGGCAGGCCGAGATTGGCGACACCTCCACTCAGACGCACTGGGAAACTGGACCCCAGAGGGACCACCGGTATGCCGGCTTCCGGCTCCAGCGGACCCACGCCCGCGAGGGGCAGGAGCAGAGGGTCGGCATTCGCGCCGCGGCGATAACCGTCGAGCAAAGTGATCACCCGGCCGCGTGTGCGGTGGAAGAGCACGGGCATCCGCTGTTGGTCTGGAGCGGCGTCTGAAGAGGTTACCACCACCGGCAGATGGCCTCGGGCTTTGAGTGCGCGGGCCAGGTCGGCTACGTGTTGATTGACGGCGCTTGGAACACTCCAGGAGAACGGCGTCACCAGAGCTATGTGCAGACGTGTCGCCATCGGTAGCTTCTAAGATGAAGGGGCCCGGGCGGTTGCGCCGCCCGGGCCCGCATTCACTTCCTTGTCCTAACTCACTTCTTGGCGGTCGTGGCCGTCTTGGTCGCGTCGCTGCGGATGAACGCCTCAGTAAGCTCGCGCGCCTCCGCGTCGCTGTGCTGTATGGGCGGGGATTTCATGAAATACGAAGCCGGACCGAACAGGGCACCCGACACGCCCCTATCGAGAGCCAGCTTAGCGCACCGTACGGCATCGATGACGATACCGGCGGAGTTTGGCGAATCCACCACTTCCAACTTGCACTCGAGGTTGAGCGGCACGTCGCCGAAGGTGCGGCCTTCGAGGCGGATATAGGCCCATTTGCGGTCGTCGAGCCACTCGACGTAGTCGGAGGGGCCGATGTGGATGTTCTTGCTGCCCATGTCATAGTCGAGCTGTGAGGTGACTGCGTCGGTCTTGGAGATCTTCTTGCTCTCCAAACGCTCCCGCTCCAACATGTTGAGAAAGTCGGTGTTGCCGCCCACATTCAGCTGAGAGGTGCGCTCCAGCCGCACGCCCCGCTCGCGCATGACGCGGGCGAGCACCCGATGCAGGATGGTCGCGCCGAACTGAGACTTGATGTCGTCGCCGATGACCGGCAGACCCCGCTCCACGAAGCGTTCCTGCCAGTACTTCTCACGGGCGATGAAGACCGGGATACAGTTCACGAATCCGCAGCCGGCCTCGAGGATCTGCTCCACGTACCACTTGGTGGCCATCTCGCTCCCCACGGGCAGGTAACTCACCACCACGTCGGTCTTGGTGTCTTTGAGGATGCCCACGATGTCGGCGGTCGGACCGGGGGCCTTCTCGATGATATCGGAGAGGTACTTGCCCAACCCATCGTGCGTCATGCCGCGCTGGACCTTGACGCCCATCTCGGGGACGTCACAGAACTTCACCGTGCAGTTCTTGCCGCCCCAGATGGCTTGGGACAGGTCCTTGCCCACCTTGGTCTTGTCGATATCGAAGGCACAGGTGAACTCGATATCCGAGATGTGATAGCCGCCGAGGTTCACATGCATGAGGCCGGGGATGAACTCATCCGCCTTGGCGTTGCGGTAGAAATGCACGCCCTGGATAAAGGACGACGCGCAGTTCCCCACCCCGATGATGCCGACCCGTACTTTATCGCTCAACGAATCCTCCCTGTTCCTTTCGCTTGTTGAGTTGGCGGTATGTGTGAACGACGCGCTGGACGACCGTGAACACGGTCAAAGCCAGCATAATGTAGATCACGTAGGGCAGTACGTCGAAGAAGAGCCCGATAGCGATAAGGATAACCCTCTCGGGCCTACTCATGAGCCCCACTTTGCATTCCACACCCAGGCTCTCCGCCCTGGCCCGAGTGTAGCTCACCAAGATGCTGCCCAGAAGGGCAAGCACCACAAGGCCTACGTCGATAGAACGTCCCTCGACCGCCAGAAGATAGGCGATGGCTGCGAACATGACGCCCTCCGACACCCTGTCGAGCGTCGAATCGAGGAACGCACCGAAGGGGGTGACTTTCTGCGCCAGGCGCGCCAATGCCCCGTCAAGCATGTCGAAACAACCGGCCACCAAGAACACGATGCCGGCGTAGATCAGGTGATCGGCTACGACTAAGGCCGCCGCGGCTACGTTCAGTACCGTCCCGGCGGCTGTGATCTGGTTCGGGGTTACCCTCAGCCATCGCAGCGCCGAGATGAGTGGCACAAAGCTCCTTCGCAGCTGGGCCCCGAAAAACTCGCGAATATTCTCCATTACCTGCTACTGTTCGGGTTCCGGGAGGTTTGTCCCGGTAAGTGGCGATTGTAACAGTCGGGAACGGCCTCCACAAACCACCGCCTCGTTACTCCTCCGGTGCATCCGGTGGCTTTACCCGCCGGGGGGGAGGGGCGCCGGAGCGGGCGGGTATCAGCGCGATGCCGTCGTCGCCCGCCCAGGGCGCCTTGGAAAGCTTGAAATCGTAGAACGTCAACGTATGCCTCAACATCGCCAGCAGTGGCATCGCTGCGAGCATCCCGAGTATCCCCCCGATCTGCGCCCCGGCCAGCAATGCGAAGATCACCACCAGCGGGTGCACGCCCACCGAGCTGCCTACGATGTTGGGGGCGAGGATATGGCTCTCAAGTTGCTGGATGACGAAAAAAGCGATGATGACGATGAGGGCCGCCGTCGGGGAGTGGAAGAATGCGGCTATGACCGGCGGGATGGCGCCGAGCCAGGGGCCGATGTAGGGGATGACCTCGGTGATCCCGGCCCAGAACCCGAAGAGCAGAGCGTATTGACCTCCGGCCGGCCAGACACCCACGACGTCCCAACTCATTATCCAGATGGCCAGCCCGCAGGCGAGCCCTATCGTGGCTCCGAGGAGTAGTTGGCCCCGGACGTACTTGCTGAACGCGGTCTGCAGTCCCGTTACGTAGCTTTCCTTCACCGCCTGCTCGCCGGGAGCCAGCCGACACATGAAACGGAAGATCCTCCTCCCGTCGATCAGCATGTAGAAGCTCACCACGACGGTCAAGAAGAGATTGACGAGCCAACCGACCACGCTCCACCCTACGGTCACCAGCGCCCCGATCGACTCGGCTCCATGACTCTGCAGCCAAGCGACGATGTCGACGGTGTTGATCCGCAGACTGACGTCGATGCTGTGTGAGGCGAGCCAGTTCTCCAGATCGGCCAGGAGGCTGTTGAGCGAATCGAGCCAGCCGGGGATGGCCTCGAAGAGACGCTGGAACTGCCGTAGTAGAGGGGGGCCGAGGAAGATGAAGGCCACGACTACGACGGCGACGAACGCCAGATAGACCACGGGCACCGCCAGCCAGCGCGGGAACTTGATCCGCTTCATCCAGAGAACCACGGGATTGAGTAGCAGAGCCACGATGGTGGAGATCAGGAACACGAAAACGGCATGGCTTGCCGATCTGCTGAAGTAGAGAACAAGGAGGATCGCTACCGGGATCAGCACCAGCTGCACCCATCGCGGTATGGTTATGCGCACCTGCGCCCTCCTTGTAGGTGGTCTCCCCCGTGGGCGACACGCTTTGATTCACAGATTACCAGCCTGCGCACTCGAACGCTCGGACTCTGCCGTCGGGACGGTGAGGGTGTCAGCACATGAACTGGCTGCTAACCTGGGCATTCTCTCCATGAGGTGGTAAGGTGCAGCCGATGCAAGAAGGGTCATATGCAGCCGAGATCAAGCGCCGGGAAGAAGTGCTCAGGCGCAAGAGGCGTCTCGAGAAGGTGTACCGCAGGAGAAGACTGAGACTCGCTCTGGGGTTCGCCGTCTTGTGTCTCATGGTCGCCGGTGTGATCATTGCGGCTACGGCCGGCGGAGCGACCGAGAAAGTGAGCGCCGACACACTCCTGGTGGGTGGTGCTCGTTCTGAATCGGCGCCCATCGCCGCCGACGTGGAGGGGTATCCGGCGTTCGCGCGGTTTGGAGACCGTAACATCCTACTCCCCGTCGAGGCCGGCGACGCGACCATAATCGCCTACCAGTCTATCAGTGACGACCGGGCCGTGACGCTCACCCCTATCGGCGACCAGGCCAACGCCAACGCTCTGGTCCGGTTCTTCCGGGCTGTGTTCGCGTCGAAACCGGCGGTGCGTTACTACGTGATCGATGGCTCACCAGGGAGGGAGATGACCTCGGTGTTGGTAGGTGCCTCGGTGGGTGCGCCTGTGCTCTCCCCCGTCACGGGCGTGGTCACGGGAGTCAAGGAATACCTCCTGCACGGCAAATACCCGGACGTTCGCATCGACATCCGCCCGGAGAAGTCGAGCGGGACCACTCTCACCCTCTTGTTCATCTCCGACCCGGTGGTCTCAATGGGTGAGACCGTGACGGCCGGCAAAACCAAGCTGGGCAAGGTCCGGGAGTGCCCCGAGGAATTAGGAGCAACGGTGGCCGTTCACACTCATGACGCCGGATCGCACGTCCACCTGCAGATAACGGAGGAGCCGGTCAACTGAAGGCTCGGTACTGCTCAAAGTGCGGCGGACCTACCCAGGTCCAAACCATCGAAGATCGGCCTCGTGAGGTCTGTCCGGCCTGCGGAGCCATCTTCTACCAGAACCCCCTGCCGGCCGCCGCCGCACTCGTTCTCGACGATGAACGGCGGGTGCTCCTCGTCAGGCGGGGGATAGTCCCCAGCAAGGGCATGTGGTGTCTGCCGATGGGCTTCGCGGAGGTAGGGGAGACGATCGCTGAGGCCGCGTTGCGCGAGCTTCGCGAGGAGACCGGGGTCATAGGCCGGGTCACGCGGTTGGTGGACGCCGACTCCTGGGATAGTTCCTTGTACGGCGATGTTCTCGTCGTCACGTTCGAGGTGGCAAAGACCTCGGGCAGCGAGACTGCGGGCGACGATGCTGAGGAAGTGGCTTACTTCCCCATGCGAGACCTGCCCCCTCTGGCCTTCCCCTCCAACGAGAAGGCCATCAGACTCTGCGCGGACCTTCACGAGGACGAGTGGGCCATCCACGATTCCTTCACTAGGCTGGAGAACGGGTTGGGGAGAGATATGCTCTCCGACAGCCTCATCGGCTTCGCGAGAGACCACGC
Organism: Actinomycetota bacterium; assembly: GCA_012523095.1. Taxonomy (GTDB): domain Bacteria; phylum Actinomycetota; class Thermoleophilia; order RBG-16-64-13; family RBG-16-64-13; genus RBG-16-64-13. Next base: position 16,398 of record JAAYJE010000040.1, read on the forward strand.
AGGATACGTAGCCAGGCTCTGGTTGGCCGACGTGCGGTCGAACCGCACAACGGTCGGCTACATCCATCTCGACCCCGAGTCACTGCTAGAAGAATGTACGGCGGGGCTACGGCTGCTCGGGCACTGGCTGGAAGGAGAGGGCACCGAAGAAGAGATCAGGTCCTCGTACCGGGACCTCGGAGCACACAGGCGGTCCCAAGGCATAGCGTCCTACGAGATGCTTTCGGCCATACTGCTCTTGAAGAAGCACATCTGGACGTTCGCCCGCTCCCAGGGCGTATGGGACCGGCCCGTGGATGCCTATCGGGTGATGGAGCTGCAGAGCCGCTTCGCCGTCTACTTCGACAAGGCTGTGTATCACTCGTCGCGGGGTTTCGCCAACGCTCGGTGACCGGCCGCCGGGCGTCGGATGAGCTTCGCGCGGCTACACGTTGAAGCGGAAGTTGATGATGTCGCCGTCTTGAACGATGTAGTCTTTGCCTTCGATACGGAGCACCCCGGCGTCCCTGCAGGCCTTCATGTTGCTCTCGTGGCTCATGAAGTCGGAGTACGACACCACTTCCGCCCTGATGAAACCTCGCTGGATGTCGGAATGGATGGCTCCGGCCGCCTCGCGGGCCGTCTCGCCCGCGCGGATGGGCCAAGCCCTCACCTCGTCGCTGCCGGTGGTGAGGAAGCTGATCAGACCCAGTTGCTTGAACGCCGCCTGAGCGACCACCTCGGCAGCCGGGCCCGGCAGACCCAACGCCGTCGCGTATTCGTGTTGCTCCTCAAGCGAGAGACGGGCTACTTCAGCCGCTTCCGGGAACGGGAAGGCCAAGATGCGTCTGCCTCGTGCGAGAGGTTCGAGCGCGGTCGAGTCCCAGGCCCCCTCCGACTCGGTGTTCACCAAGAGCAGCTGCGGAGTGAGAGTAAGGAACTGGTATCCCTTGATGAACCCCAGTTGGGTCTCATCGAAAGCGACCTCCCGAAGAGGCGTCTCGGCCTCCAGCGCCTCCTGACAACGAGTCAACGCCTTGTTGACCGCCTCCGGCATCGGGGCCTTCTTGGCCCGCTCGAAAGCCCTCTCGATGCGGATGAGGTCGGAGAGCAGGAACTCGTGGTCAAGCTTCTCGAGATCGCTCTCGGGATGGGCGGGTTCTCCCAGGATCAGGCTGTCGAACGCCCTCAGCACATGCAGATACAATGCGCCACCGGCGAGCGCGTCCAGGTACCGTTCCATCTCCCCTTTGCGGGCGCTGGCCTCGGCCCAGGCGACCTCCTGCACTCTGAATTCAGCAAAGATGGTCTTCTTCGGTTGAAAGATCTTAGAAAGAGCCCGTACCCGCGCGTCGCCCACATGCACCGTGGCTATGTGACCCTCACCCCGGCCTTCAGCTAATGCACCCACCAGCGTAGTCTTCCCGCACCCTTTGAGTCCTATAGCCCTTGCTTCCAATGATCTCTCTCCTGCACGCAGTAAGGCGACCCGGCCGGGACGGCCGGGTCGCCTTCCAGTGTAGCCCAGGGCCGGGCGTAGGGCGCCGGCGGAGTCCCCAACAGGGCCGTCAGAGACCTATGATCAGGTTCATCATGTTCCACAGCACCTGCGCCACCTCACCGCGAGGCATCCCCGCGTTGGCGTTGGACGCCGTGGTGGAAAGCGGCAGGCCGGAGAGCAGGTTGTTGTACTCGGCGATACGCACGTTGGCTTTGTGTTCGGCGGGGAGGTCGTTGCCCCAAGTCTGGATGTAGGAGTCGGGCGGAGTGGCCAGCTTCGCGGCGTACATGGTCTGCATCGCGCGCACCGTCATCGTGATGACGTGGCCGCGGGTGATCGGTGTGTACGGCCGGAAGGACCCGTCTGTGTAACCTTTGATGATGTTGTTGGTGTACGCCACCCACACATATTCATGCGGGTAGAGGTCGGCCGGATCGTCCGCCCCGAGATCGGTGAAGTCGACCGGCGCCGCCATCGCCTCGTTCACCGGCAAGCCCAGGGCGCCGACGATCATCTTCGCGAATTGAGCTCGGAACACGGAGTTGCTGGGCCTGAATTCGCTGTAACCGCCGCCGGTCGGGTATCCGGCGATCAGTCCTTTAGCGGCCATCCCCTGGATGGCGTCGTAGTACTCCGCCCCTGGATGGACATCGGTGAAAGAGTAGAGCGTGATGGCTTGGTCCAGTAGTACTCCGGTCGGCGTACTGCTCGCACTGCTGACGTACCAGAGCGCGTGGTCTTTCACCACGTCTTCTGGATCCGCCGCATCAGCGATGCCCGTGACGAAGTCCAGCAGGTAGGTCCCGCCACGTCCGTGCGTGTCGATAAGGAAGGCGATCCGGTTGGTGTCGTTCACTGCGAAGGTGCCGGGCGCACTGTAGCCGACCCACCACTCGTAGCCGTCCTTGTGCCCGTTGTAGCCGGCCCCGGTCAAAGCTTCCCACTCGGAAGTGTAGATGCCCTCCATGATCGAGGAGCGCGTGGCCGCCCCATTCAGCGTGCCGGTGAAGTTCACGCCCTTCACTTCCCAAGCTTCGGGTATGCGGATCGCGATCACCCCACGAACATCACCGGTCGAATCGAATGTAGCCGTGAACTCCATGCTGATCTGATGGTTGGAGCCGGCGTCGTGGACGTCGCCACCGTAGAGATTGATGTTCGAGATCGAGACGCATCCGCCCACCAACACCGCCAGTGTGATCACGAGGATCACCGCCCCCCCAAGCATGAAGAGCTTCTTGCGTCGAGATACGTGAACCTGCGACATCTGCTCTTTCACGATCGTCCCCCCTTCTTCTCGGTGTTAACCCTTTCATTATATGAGTCTCTCTACTACCTTTCCAGAGCCATCAGCATCACCTGTGGATGCCGCGTGTGACGGCCTGCCGACCGACACGTGGCACAATGACCTCACCAGAACGCTCGAGAGACCCGAGGAGAGGCCATGAGAACCAAGGCTGGAAGCCGGTCCCCCCATCTGGCGGCAACCGCCCTGCTGTTGCTGGTGGTCGCGGTGGTCCTGGGGGGCTGCGGGTTCGATCTCAGTCTCAGTTGCGGTAAGAACGAAGGCACCGGGCTCGAAGGACTGGAGACCTACACCGATCCCACGTACGGCTATAGCTTCAGTTATCCGGGCGACTGGGAGTTGCGCGAGGGCCACTCCACCGAAGTGAACGCCGGAGCCGCCTCGATCAGTGACGTCAGCGTCTTTGATCCCGAGGGAGCGACAGACTCATCCGGGAGCCTCATTGACGTCCTGCAGGTCTCGATCTATAGGCTGGCGGTTGCTGTGGAAGAGGCCGTCCTCCCGGAGTTCAAGCCGGTGTTGGAGGGATTGATGGACGATGTGGCCCGTCGGTCCAAGGGCTATGAAACCGTCGAACCCCTATCCAAAGTCAAGGTCGGTGAGTTGAAGGGGTATCAGGTCACTTGCCGCTTCACCATGGGCGAGACTCCGGTGCTCAGCACCTTCTGTTTCCTCTTCGACGACGACATCGAGTACCAGTTGCTGATGCAGGCTGCCGAGCAGAACTGGGAAGCCGAACAGCAGGTCTTCGATGCTTTCGTCACCAGCTTCACACCCGGCCCCAAGGAATGAACCGTTCGCCCTGACCGCGGCTCCGAAGCGCCGAGTCCGTTATCGCAGGAGTGCGTAGACCAGCGCGCAGATCTCCCCACGGTTCGCCGGAGCAAGGAAGTCGTAGTCGGAGCCCATGCCGACTAGCCCGTCCAACAGGCCTGCCCAGGCGGCCGCCCGAGCTAAGGGGTAGTGCACCGACGAGAAGTTTGAGAAGGGCGGCTTGTAGTCCAAGGGAGGATCCACCAGGCCCGCGGCTCTCGCCACCATCGTGATCATCTGAGCCCGGGTGAGGGTCCTGTAGGGGGAGAAACGCTTGGGGGTGGTGGTGGTGCCGTTGGTGATGCCTTGCTTGTAGGCCACCGCCACGTAGTGGTCGGGATACAGCTCCTCGCCGACGCTTTTCTGCACATCCGCGAAGGGGCACACATCGGCGGTGCTGACCGGGTAGTCAAGGGCGATCACTATGACTTTGGCGAACTGCTGACGAAGCAGTGCGCTCTGTGGATGGAAAAGCCCGTCGTTCGAGCCGGAGACGATTCCCAAGGAGGCGACGAACTCGATCTCTCTCCAATAGGGAGTGCTGTTCTCGTTCACGTCGGCGAACCTGGACACCGTTGTGGTGGTGGGGCCGACGGTGGTAGTAGTGGTCGGGCCGACGGTGGTCGTGGTGGACAGACTGGTGGTGGTCGTCACGACGGTGGTCGTGGTGGTGGTCGAGGGCTCGGTGGTTGTTGTGGTAGTCGTGGTAGGTTCGCCATAGGTCGCCCGCGCCACCGCTTCCGCGGCGTCCAACAGCCCCCAACCGTACTCCATGTCCCACCCGACGGCCCCCAGGTCGTCTGCCGTGGAGGTGAGGATCCCGATTATCTCCTGCGAGGTGATGGTTGGATCGACCGATCGCATCAAAGCCGCCGTTCCCGCCACGAGAGGACTGGCGACCGAGGTGCCTCGGTAGTAGCCGAACGAACCGGGAGTGGCGCCGCTGTAGCTGATGATCAACTTCCCAGGTGCCACCAGATCCAGATCGCTCCCCATGTTGGACGCTAGGTCTGGATCGACCCATCTCTTGTCGCTGCTGTCCGTCGCTCCCACTGCAATGACTCCCGGGATCGCGGCAGGATAACCCACCGATGATCCTCCTTGATTGCCGACCGCCGCCACCACCACGACACCGCGCGTCAGGGCATAGGTGACCGCGGCAGTCAGCGTTTGGCTCGACTCCCCCCCAGAAAAACTGACGTTGAGGATGTCGGCCCCGTGGTCGGCAGCGTAGATGACCGCGTGAGAAAGAAGCGTAGTATCGGATTCGCCTGATTCTGAGATCTTCACCGGCATGATGCCGACGTTCCACGCCGCGCCAGCCATGCCCCGGCCGTCGTTGCCGCGGGCGGCCGCCACTCCCGCGACCGCCGTGCCGTGGCCGTGGCGGTCTTCGTAGGCGGGCCATTGAGAGCTCTTGGTGATGGCGCTGTACGGAGAGACGATCCGACCGGAGAAGTCGTAGATGTCTGCGTTGATCCCCGTGTCGATCACGGCCAGGATCACATCGGCGGAGCCGGTGGTGATGTCCCAAGCCTGGGGCAGGCCGACCCGTCTCATACCCCACTGTCCCAAAGTGGTCTGGGATGACGGATACATGGGGTCGTTGGGCTCCAGGCACGCGTGAACAGGGTGGCTCACCTCGGCCCACAGCACTCCAGGCATGAGCGCGAGCCGTCGCGCCGCCGATTCGAGATCGAGTCCCGTCACTCCATCGAGCAAGTCTAGTGGTGCCGGCTCCAACACCGTGATGCCGAGTTTGTCGAGTCCGGCGGATTCCTCCAGCGCCAACCCGGAGACGCCTCCCTCCATGGTGCTGAGAGCATCCCAATGCTCGACCACGGCGAGACTGCCGTCGGCCTTCTCTACCAGGCGGGCCCCCGACGTAAGTTTGAGGGCCAGACTGCGGGGCGACTCGGCCGGCGTCGGGTCGGTGGCGGACGCTACCGTTGTCGGGTCGGCGGCGGACGCGATCGGGGATGGACTGGAGGCCTCGCTCGGAGCTGCGTCCACCATCGTGGGCCGAGCGGCCAGGGCCATGCATAAGAACATGACCCCCATCACGGCCGGAAGGGCCGGCGCGAACCATGCTGCACGTCTCGCTATGGAGCGCGATCTGGAGGCTTTGTGGTGGTCTTTCGGCTCTATGAGACTCTCCAAGCTGGGTTCGTATGCCAGTGTATTGTATTCTTATTCGGCGATATGCGCCGACGCCTGCCTGTCTTCACCTTCTGAACCCGGGATCACGACTCGTACTCCATGGGCCTGACGGTATCCGTGACGACGAGGTCCACGCTGTCCACGTTCGTAACCAGGCGAGGTTCGAACTCGAAGGTGTCCCCGGCCACCCACTGTACCCCCCCGACGGGCGCCTTGTAGACGTTATCGGCCGGGCGTCTGCTCTTGGCCGCATCAGAAGTGTCGACCGGAACGATGAGATCGATCGGACCCAGACACGTCTCCAGGCTGGTCTTCCGTGTCTGCTCTATGAACTCAGTCCTGGAGCCCGGGTTCTCGACCCGTTCGAAGATGTCGTACGCCCACTCAAAACCGGAGTACTGGGCGAGTGCGGAGGTCCATTGATCGCCCGTCTTGTTCATGTAGTCTTCGGCGAGTGTGCGGCAGGTCATGCCGGTGATGGAGTCCCGGAAAGGCCGGTCTGGCTGCCAGAGGCTCTCGGCCGTCATGTTCCGAGCGCCGGCCCCCATGGCCTGGAGTACATGAGAAGCGGAGAGCAATCCTCCTATGGTCAGCGCCTTGGGACGATAGCCCTGCTCCAGGGACTGCCTCCACAGGAGGATCAGATCCATGGCGCCCGGAGCCCCGCAGCAGATCTCACAACCGGCCTTGGCAATCTCCGATATGTACGGGGTGAGATCGGTGGCCGGTGTTGCGTACGGAGAGGTGGAAACTACCTCGTAGCCGGCTTCCTCGGCGATCCGCAGCAGACCGTTATCGGCGTCGGCCCAAGCCCGACCGTCGGCCGTGTCGGGGAAGATCAGACCCACCTTCTTGTTCGTTTCGAGCTGATCCCACATCGCTATGAAATTGGCGAAGATGTCCTCGAGGCCGATCGCATGAGCATAGGCCCATCTGACAGGCCTGTCCGGCGCCGTCTCTCGCTCATGAACGAACCTTCGCCAATCGACCAGGCTGCACAGACACGGACACTTCAACGCCTCGGCCTGGTCGGCGACCGGGTTGACCAGATCAGCAGACCCCGAACACAAGACGACATCGACTCTGTCCTCAGTGATCAGCTTAACGGCCGTCTGCGCGGCCAAGCCCGGATCAGAGCCGTTGTCGCGCGTGATCAACCGGAGCGGGTGGAGAAGACCGTCGCGGCACCATACCCCGTCGGGTCGAGCCTCCGCCACAAGCTCGATCCACCAATCATCCGCCTTGCCGGACAGGGCCAGACGGCCACTCCGTGCAGACACAACACCGATCTTGAGGGCGCTGCCGGTAGGAGGGCCGGCCGTGACCGTCGTGGACGTGGATGGGCTCACCGTCGTGACGTCGACGCTGCCGGTGGTCGTGACACCTCCGGGGATGGTGGCAGTGGTGTTGCTGGTCCGCCGACCGCCGTCACAACCGACCGCAAGGCTTCCCAGCCCGGCTCCGAGGCCCGCCGCGGCGCACAGCGCCGCGGCGGCCACGCGCAGGAACTCACGCCGGCTGATGGCCTCGGCGGCGACACGGTCGCCGCCGGTCGGTTGGGTCTTGTGGTCGCCACAACGCATGTCCACTCCTAGACCAACCACATAGGGAGCCCGCCCGCCCGCCGGGTCGAGCGCTCGACACTCTCAATGGCGAAGGGAGGATACCTCAACCGCGTCCCGTCCTCCGAAAGGTCCGCCGAGCCCTGCCTGGGTAGGTCTGCTCTTTACAGCATTCTTACGATTATCCGGTTATACTGCTCATTCGCCGTCTCTTTTCGATTTCAAGTGAGGTGCTAGTGGCTAAGAGAGTTGTGTTCGCGATTCTCCTGTTCGCCTTGGTGTTCGGCGCTGCCTCGATGGCGGGCTGCGGGGACGCTCTGCCCGGAGACGCCGTAGTCAAGATCGGCAGCATCGCCGTCAAGGAAGATGCGTTCAACCAGCGCGTCAAGGATTTCGCGGGGCAGTACGGCATCGCTGACAAGGCCACGGATCCTGAGGCCTGGAGCGCTTTTGAAGCTCAGGTGCTCGAGTACCTCGTGACATACAATCTGGCGGCTCAGAACGCCGGGAAATTGGACGTGTCGGTAACGGACGAGGAAGTCCAAGCTGAGGTCGATGCCATCCTTGACGGTTATTACGGAGGCGACCAGCAGGCCTTAGTGGATGATCTGGCTGAAGCCGGTCTGACTTTGGACAAGCTCAAAGCAAACTATAAGGAGAGCATGCTCCTGCAGCGGGTCTACGAGAAGGTGATCGAGGATGTCGAGGAACCCACCGACGCCGACATCGCAGCGTATTACGAGGAGAACAAGGACGCCTTCCAGCTGGAAGAGACACGAACGGTGCGACACATCCTCATCAAGCCTGCCAACTCTGTGGCCGACGATACGACCAGTGAGATCACCGACGCCGACTGGGCGGACGCTCTAACGACCGCCAAGAAGGTGCGGAACCTGCTGATAGGCGGAGGAGACTGGACGCAGCTGGCGGCCGAGTACTCCGACGACACGTATTCCGCTTCGCGTGGCGGCGATGTAGGCGCGATTGAGGAGAACGGGGAGATGGTCCCGGAGTTCGAGGACGCTGCGTTCTCACTCAAGGCCCACGAGATCTCCGAGCCTGTGAAATCCATGTTCGGCTACCACGTGATCCAAGTCACGGAGATTTCGGAAGCCAGACTGGAGACCCTCGAGGAGGCCAGAGAGAGCATCTCGGCTCAACTCCTGTACGAGAAACAAGGTGAGGCCTGGCTGAAATGGCTCGATAGCATGAAGACTGAGCTGGGCGTCACCTATAGAGAGGACATGCAGACCACCACTACGGTATCGACCGAGCCAACCGTGACGACGAACGATTCGACCGGTGCCACCGTCGAAGAAGAGAGCACTGCCACCTCGGCCGGTCAGACCATCACGACCACGGACACCACCCCGACCACGGCCGCGCCATGATGTAGAGGCCGCCAGGCGTCTATGCGCCTATGCCCCCGGCCGTTCTGCGTTCAGGCGCCTGTCTCGAACCGGAACGTCTGATCGGGGTCGACGATCGCCAGCAACCGTACGATGCAGCCGTCGCCGCCCGGCCAGCGCCACGGGAAGGCCATGAAAGTGCAACGCCTCCCGGTGACCGCGTCCAACTCCCCGCCCGCGTTCTCGATGCCGGGTATGCCGCCTTTGACCATGAGGGTCTTGTGGCCGGCCTCCCAACTGGGGAAATCCTCGATGGGATCGTGGCCGATCTCGGCCTTGTACTCATCGATCAGGTGGGGGTGTGTGGGGCCGAGACCGTGGTTCACCAGCTTCGTCGCCATGGGGTGATCGTTCGCTTGGCAGCCGTAGGCCACCATCCTCACCTTCTTGTCCACCAACCACTGCGCACCCGGCTGGAAGATCCCGGGGCCGTAGCCGAAGTACTCGTCGGTGTCCGCCCACTTGTGGTGGTAACCGGTGTTGATGACGACGATGTCGCCCTCTTGGATCTTGGGCGTGGCGTTCTCCAGGTCTTCCGGAGTGATGACGCCCCACTTGTCTTTGGGGATCGACACGCACACCCCAGGGCCGAAGAGGCGCCACAGCGGGTAGTCGGCGATGGTGGGCGTGCACTCGGTCACATGAAGCGGAGCGTCCATGTGGGTGCAGCGGTGCATGATCCCCTCCCACTGTATCTGGAAGACACCATCACGCGCGTGGAATTTGTCGACCGTGAGGTTGACGCTCGGACTTGACGGCCATTCCGGCATGAACTGCATGAAAGTATGGCTGAGGTCGTATATCTTCAGGCTCATTTCCTGATTCCTTTCACCCTGGATCGGCGTCAGTTCCCCGGCTCGATACGGCAGTCGCCGCTGGGGTCGATCATGGCGACGAAGCGGACCTGGCAGGCATCTCCATGCTCGATCTTCCACGGTGTCGCGGCCAGCGTGGCGCGTTTGCCCAGGAGAACGTCTACGTCGCCACCGGCCTGCTCGATGGTCGGTATGCCGGCGTCCAGCAGAATCTTGTGCGCCACGTTCCACTCGGGATGCTCTATCTTAGGGTCCAGGCCGGTAGCCTTCGTGTACTCGTCGGCCAGTCTCTTCATCTGCGGACCGCCGCGGTGGGGACCCATGGACGTCGCGAGCGGGTGATCCACGTGCGGCGTGTCGACGGCGACCATCTTCGGGTTCTTCCTGACGAGCCACTCAGCGGCATCCTTGGACAGTCCCGGGGCCTCTCCGTAGTACTCAAGGCCGTCGGAGTACTTGTGATGCCATCCGGTCACAATGACTACGATGTCGCCGTCCTTGACGCCCGGCTTCGCCCTCTCCAGATCAGCCGCCGTGATGAGTTCCCAGTTCTTCTTCGGGACGTCCAGTATGGCCCCGTTCCCGAAGAAGCGATCCGGCGGGATGGAGGCCAGATCCGCCCCTTTCTGGATGAGGTGCAGCGGAGCGTTCATGTGCGTACCGGTGTGCATGACCGTGGTGATCCTCCAAGCCAAGACCCCGTGCTGAGCGTGTTTGACCCCGCGAACCATCCTGACGTCGGCCTGCCCGGGATACGAAGGTGTGCGTTGGTCCCATTCGTGACTGAGTTCTACCAGTTGCAGACCCGTGGTTGGGTCCTCGGTGACCGTAGGCGTGGTCATGTGCTTCCACCTCTTTCGGATAGGACTTACCACCAGGTGAAACCATCATACCATCTGTGACAACGTCGGAAACCTCGCCGCACCCCCCCCTCGGCGGCATAGAAGACGGCGATGGACGCCTCTGGTCAGGCGGCGGGTCATCACCAGCGAAGCGGCGGGTCATCACCAACGAAGCGGCGGGTCATCACCTACGAGGCGGCGGATCATCGTGGGCCCAATCTGTCGGAAAGGGAAGTGGCCGACTCACGGCCGGACGGTCAGGTCTTGGCTTTGGCCACCAGCCGCTGACAGATGCGCACCCCTTCCATCGCATCCGTGCTCCACGAATCGGCGCCGGTGTATTCGCACACGCGGCCGTCGAGAGTGCCTCCTCCGATAACAACCGACGGACGATAGCCCAGTCCCTGTTCATTGGCTCTCAGTAACGCTACGGTCTCTTTCATGCTCTCGAACGCCACCATGATGAGCCCGGACAGGCAGACGACGTCGGGGCGCGATTGCTTCGTCTTCGCCAGAAACGTCTCGGGCGAGACGTCGACACCAAGATCGATGACCTCGAAGCCGAAGCCTTGGAGTGAGGTCGCGAAGAGGTTCTTCCCGATGTCGTGGATGTCCTTGGCCACCGTACCGAGAAGGATGACGCCTGCCGATTCCTCCCGCGACGCCTGTTTATAGAGCGGTTGCACCAAGTCGAGGACCTCTTTGAAGAGCTCACCGGCCATGATGAGACCGGAGATGAAGTACTCCTTTTTCTCATACCGCTCGCCAACGACCCTCAGTGCCTGCTGGCTCGTATTCAGTATGGAGAACGGCGTGATATCGTCGTGGGCGAGCAGCTCTCTCGTAAGGTCGAGGGTCCGGTTCTCATCCAAGTCGATCAGCGCGCCTCGCAACGCGTCCAGCGTGGCCAAGGACCGGTCCTCTGCTCTCACACTATCCCTCGCACTATCCCTCACATCATCCCCCATCACACTACACGCGCCCCTTGGTATCTACTCGGGACCCAGCCGGGCTTTCAGCCGGAACAACTCCGCCCGCAGGATGAACCAGCCCCAGCTGACCGGTGCTCGGCTACCGTCCTGGAAGACGTGCTCGAGGCAGAGGGCCAGGTCGCCTTCAGATTCTCCAAGGGCACGGGCGCTGTCGGCATCGAGCTTCACCGCGGTCAGCGTCAGCTCGCCCCGCGGAAAGCGCCGCGCTCTGCCGGAATCCAAGAAAGCATGCAGGGATGTCAGTTGCAGTTGCGACTCTACGAGCGGCCGACGTGGGTCATAGACGATGTACTCAGTGTGGTACATCGCCGGGTCTCCGTTGTGCAGGACGAGCCGGCGGACGAAGATGACGCGGTCGCCGGGCGCGACGGCCAGCGTGGCGGCGACCTTGTCGTCTGCCCTGGTCATGGACGCCGACAGGAGGCGTATCTCGGCCGTCTCGTCGAGCCATTCTCCCGTCAGTGAGTCCAGTCGGAAACTCGTGTCGCTAAGATCGACGGAGCGGGCGAAGGTCCCCCGACCCTTGACCCCAGCGACCAAGCCCCGGCTCTCCAGTATGGTCATCGCCTTGCGCACCGTCATCGGGCTTACCCCGAACTCACGGCACAACTCCGAACCCGAAGGCAGACGGCTGCCCGGCGGATAGACTCCCAAATTGACCCGGTCGGCCAACGCGTTGGCTATCCGACGATAGGCGGGAACAACCTGATCAGCGCCGCCGCCGGCAGGCAGAGTGCCACCGGCGACCGTCTTTTCAGCACTTCTCTTGTCCACTTCCTGAAATTCCCCCTGCCGGCCGGCACGCCCTCTCCCTCTCCTTGACCGAGCGGAACCGGGCGTCTGATCTCCGAGCCTTGAGTGTCTGTAATCGTCTCTGCTGGGGCCGCAGGTTGGCTATCCATGTCTGCGATTCAACCCTAGAATAACATCTATACATATTGCTTGCGCGTAGTCCGGGCATCTTGTATAGTCAGGTCGAGGGGAGCCCACGACACGAGCGAACGGTGTAGCCCGCTCGGATGTGGTCCGTTTCTTACGAAGGGAGCCGCGATGACCCATGTACTCGTAGAAGCCATGGCCAATATGAAGGAGGACGAAGCCCTGGGGATCGTAGACGATCTCCTAGCCAAGGGCGAAGACCCCCAGAAGATCCTCGATCTCTCCTCCGAGGCCATGAAGGTGGTGGGAGAGCGCTATCAGGAAGGCACCTACTTCCTGCCCG
>JAAYJE010000041.1 GCA_012523095.1 Actinomycetota bacterium
CGACCGATCATTCCCGATTTATTCGATGGAATCATCATCCACCTTGTTAAATCCGGAGTTGCCGGGAGAGCACGATAGTGGCCGAGAAGCCGCTGCCAGAGCAGAATTCCTTATTTAAGGCTTTCCTGGACCTGCGCCGGCACGAGCCCTCGCCGCTATCGCAGAAGAATCTGCTAATCTACTAGCAGATTGATAGATGAATCGACGAGCCTGGGGACGGCCCGACGGAATGTACTCCTACCGCACCACAGCATCTATCGAAGCCGATCTAGCCCGCTTGGAGGAGCTGAAGCGGCGGCTGGATTCGCGAGGGCCACTGCCACGCATCTGGCTGGGTCGAACCCGCCGCGAGCTCGAAGCCGAGGCGGTCGCTGCTTCCACATCCATGGAAGGGGTATCGGTGACCGTGGACGAGGTGCGACGCATACTCGCCGGCGATCGGCCCACGTCTGTCGCTCCCGGGGACATGGCCCTTGTCCGAGGGTATCGGGATGCGATGAAGTTCGTCCTTAACCGGGCGGACGACTCAGACTTCGAATGGCAGACCGAGTTGATCCTGGGCATCCACTATCGTGTCATGGGAGAAGATCACTCGCTTGGAGCGGGCAGGTTCCGCCGGACCCAGAATCGCCTGGTCGATGTGACGGGGCACAGGCAGGTCTTCTTGCCGCCGCCCCCGACCGAAGTGTCGCGGCTGGTCACCGAGCTGGCCGCCTGGGCACAGGAACAAGAGCACACTCCTCCTCCACTCGTATCGGCCGTCATCCACTGCCGGTTCGCCGGTATCCATCCTTTCTCCGATGGCAACGGGCGCACCGCTCGGATACTCGCATCCCTCGCTATGTATCGCGGCGGATACCGCTCCCCGGAGTTCACCAGCCTAGAGGAGTGGTGGGGCGGGCACGTGGGTGACTACTACCGCGCCTTCGAGTGTCTGGGGTCGGAGTGGGTGGATGCAGTGGATGTGACCCCTTTCGTCGAGGCCCACATCCGGGCCCAGGTGAGTCAGGTGGAGGCGCTCTCGCTCAGACAGGCGACCGAACGGATCCTGTGGCTCGCACTGGACGATGTCACCAAGTCCATCGCCAGCGGCAACGAGCGGATGGCGCATGCGCTCTACGACGCCTTTTTCGGACGAGAGGTGACCAACCGCTTCTACCGAAGCCTGGCCGATGTATCGGTGGCGACCGCCGTCAACGATCTGGCGAAACTGGAGAGCAGCGGATTGTTGAAGGCGATAGGAGCCGGGAGGAGCCGCAGATACATCGCGGGAAGCCGGCTGACCGGGCAAATAGCCGAGAGCGCGGGTGTGACCCCGGCGCCGGGCGATGAGGCTCCGCTGGAGCATCAACGCGACGCGATCATCGTCACCCTGGCCGAACGGGTGAAACAAGGAGGACTGGGATTATGACCCCTCCCTTCACTGAATCGGTGGTCGAAGAAGCCGCCCTCGCCTGGCTGGAGTCGGCGGGCTGGACCATCCGACACGGCGCCGACATGGTCCCCGGCGAGCTCTTCGGGGAGCGGGATGACTACGGGCAGGTTATCCTGGCCGGTCGCCTGCGCGAGGCTTTGGTGCGTCTCAACCCCGGCCTCCCCCAAGAGGCTCTGGACGATGCTCTTCACCGGCTGATGCGGCCTGAAGGCGCCGACCTGGTCGTCCGCAACCACTATCTGCACCGCCTCGTGATCGACGGCGTGACCGTGGAATACAGGGCGGCCGACGGCGGCATCCGTGGAGCTCAGGCCCGGGTGATCGACTTCGACCGGCCAGAGGCGAACGACTTCTTGGCCGTCAACCAGTTCACCGTATCCGAGAACAAGCGCACCCGCCGCCCGGATGTGGTGCTCTTCGTGAACGGACTACCGCTCGTGGTCATCGAACTCAAGAACGCGGCCGATGAGAACGCCACCATCTGGTCCGCCTTCAACCAACTCCAGACCTACAAAGCTGAGATCCCGACCCTGTTCGAGACCAACGGACTGCTGGTGGTCTCCGACGGGCTCGAGGCCCGGATAGGCACTCTCACCGCAGGCAAGGAGTGGTTCAA
>JAAYJE010000042.1 GCA_012523095.1 Actinomycetota bacterium
TACGAGCTCTCCGGTGACTACGCATGGGATTTCAACGAGCTGGCGGCCGCCGCGTCCGAGATCATCGGGAGACCCGTGGTCTACGAACCGGTAGACGGACCGACGCTGATCGAAAGGATGACGGCCGCAGGCGCTGAGAGGCCCGGCGCGGAGTTTGCCGCCGCCCTGGACGCCAACATCGCCGCCGGGCTCCTGTCGGAGGTGACCGGAGAGCTCTCGGCGCTGATCGGCCGGCCGACCACCCCACTCAAGGAGGGCCTCAAGGCCGCCCTGGGGTAAGAGATGCGTCGGGCCCGGCGCCGAGTCCCCGAGCAATCGGTCCGACCTTCGGGCGACTCATCGGCTACAATCCCCGGTGCGCTGCGCGGGCTCCCCGGAAGACCGCGAGACGCGCCACAAAACTCGGCGCCCTCAGCTTCATCATGAACCGAGTCGGTAGGGAGAGGTGGCAGAGCGGTTGAATGCGGCGGTCTCGAAAACCGTTGGGCCGCGCAAGCGGTCCCGGGGGTTCGAATCCCCCCCTCTCCGCTTGTTTACAGGGCTTTCTTGAGGCACGACCCGGTCTGTAGAGGCCGGGTTCTCGCGTCTTTCGGGCGAGTTCGGGGGCAAGTCGGTGGCAAACACAAGGGCACTTACGGGTAACAGACAGACGGAATGACACACCGCGTTCGTCGAGTGCCCCATGCGGGTGGGGGTCCACCGCTTCGCACAATACTGCAATACCTGACCGACTATTGCGGCATTGCGTGGATCCGGGGATCCACCCACCACATCCGATAGTTGCTCGACAGAGGGTTCATACGGCGCTGCCTCTCCTGAATCGATCACTACGGAGTTCTGCCCGCAGGAACGACGTCCTTTCTAGTCGAATGGATAGAAGGCCACCCGGAAATCCAGATCGTCCTTCTCTTTGGGTGGTGTGCCCCAGGGCAGGATTGTGGGCTTCGATCGCACCTCCTTGCCGGACATGAGCAGCGCGTAGCCGGTCAGACGCTTGGTGGTATCAATGCCAGCTGTTTCGGCTCGACTCCGCGTCGTCGCCATCCAAACACCCTTCTGCGCCTCAACAAAAGCCGGGAGGTCGGTTCCCCACATGTTGGCTGGCTTGATGTGCCTTGCCTGACGACAGCGAGTGCGGCTGAAGAAACCCATCTCTCTAATGCCCAGCCCACTGTCTCCGGAGTTATACGCCACGACCATGATGTTCGGCAGTACCTTGATACTAGCTTCGGGGTCGATCGGACTTAGCCGTACCTCGATGTGCAGCTTTGGCTGGCGGTCTCTACGCCAACTCACCATCTTCCAGATCAAAGTTCCAGTTGATACGACTGCCGCGTATATCGCAACCACTAGGCCCAAGAAATGCCCCCTGAACTCTCATTCCTCCCATACGACCAGCTATTGTCTCCGGCCTTTCACTCCCGCGCCCTGAGGCCCAGACCTCAACATCCACCGTCCGCAGAAGATTGCATCGGCATGATCGTCGAAATCACCATACTACGTGCGGTCCAGCAAATCCTGCGTGACGGCCACGCCCTGGCGATCGTACTGGTACTCGGCTAGAGTGGAGCTGCGCCTGGTACGCTCTGGGTTAGCGCCTCGGCTCTGCATCGAAACCGTCTGGAGGAGGCATGAGCAAGGGTTGGAAACTGTTCATCGGTTTGCAGGCTGCCTGTTTGGTCGTACTGGCTGTCGTTGTAGGGATACATGTCAGGAGCTCCATGGAAATGGTGCACGCGACAACTATCACGACGGCTGCCACCTTCCCGGAGAAAGCCGCGTCTCTCATTGAAGAGGCCAATCAGCTCGTTGAGGGGTCGCCTGACGATCAATGGAGCGCGTGGATTCGGTACAAGAAGGCCGCCCAACTAGACCCGATTGGAGCCTGCGCCGCAATTGCCGAGAAATGCACTGCCTATGACGAAAGCGGCGACACTGGAAGGGCTGCCTGGCTGATGAATCTGGCGGTCCAATACCAGCCCGAGAACGGACTCTACTGGCTTGAATATGCCGACTACGAGTACAAGATCGGATGGATGGGAGGTGCGCTGTACGGATACATGCGCGCCCGTGAGCTGCTGGAACAGATCGGCGATGAGAGCTCCTCGATCGTCCGGGCCAAGCACGGCATCGGCAACTGCCTCCACATGGTGCACAAGGGAGAGTACATGATGCCCTTCGCTTCGGATTGACTGTCCTTGAGGACAAGTCACTCTCGGAGCGCTCCTGCCCTGCGGCCTCATGCTTGAGAGTCCCGTATCAGGTACGTCTCCTCTCCTCTCTGCGCCAACCTCACCTGCTCGTTACCTTTGAGTGCCCGCCGCAGTCCAGCTCTGAGAGTGGCGGGCTTCATCCCCTCCATGCTCACCCGCATGGACTCCGCGCCCTGGGCCGTGAAGTCGGCGATGACGTCCGCATAGAGGCTCTCGGTGCGACGTTCGGGGATCTGGCTCTCGGTCAGCTTATAGGTCTTGGCCATGGGAGGCTCCTTCCGGTCTTGGTGTGGTCGGCGGTAGTGTTGACCACCGAGGCCGGGAGGGAAATCGGCTACTCCCCTATGGCTTTGCCGAGGGCCGCGTCGATCTTGGCCACCGCCGCTTCCTGCATGCCGGGCAGAACGTGCGAGTACACGTCCAAGGTTATGCTGGCCGTCGCGTGACCCAACCGCTCGCTCACCACCTTCACCGGCACCCCGGCTTTGAGGAGCTGGCTCGCGTGGGTGTGCCTCAGATCATGGAAGCGGATGCAAAATCCGTGGCGCCGGATCAGCCTCCGAAAATCGCTGGAGAACTGCATAGGGGGCCAGATGGAACCGTCCGGGCGGGCAAAGACCAGGTCCAGGTCCTGGTATCCCGGCCCCATGAGCAGGCGCTCCTCGTTCTGCTGGGCGCGGTGGGCCTTGAGAGCGGTGACGGCCATCTCCGGCAGAAGGACCGTCCGGCGGCTCCTGCGGGTCTTGGGGCTCTTGAAAGATATCCCCTCCTCGGTCCTTTGTACTGATCTCACCACCTGACATTCCCGACAATCGAGGTTAAGGTCGCCCCACTTGAGGCCAAGGATCTCCCCGAGGCGCAGGCCGGTTATCGCCGCCAGGAGGACCGGGGAGTAATGTCGGGTTTGTCGTATCGCGGCAAGTAGGGATAGGAGCTGGCGCTCATCAAGAGCTTTCATCTCCACCTGTTCTGGTCGGGGCGGGTCCACCAGGTCGCAGGGGTTACGGGGGGTCGCCAAGGAGATCGGCCAGAGCGAACTCGTAGACGACGGTGGGGGTGTTGGTGAAGTTGGTGTGCACCCGGAAGCGGTCCAGGTCGCAGACCACCAGAAGAGGCGGATTCTCAAGGGCTTCTCGATACTGGAGGAGCTGACTGTAGGCGGTGTCTAGGTTCTTGCGCTTGCCTTTGTATTCCCAAGCGAAATGACCCCGCTTCCACACATCCGCGAAACCCTCTCCACCCTCGGTCTTCCCCGCCCCCTTCTCGAAGGCGTAGGTATCGCCGATAGGGTCGGCTTCGTTCGGGGTGGGGACGCCCAGCATGCGGCAAAGATCGATGAAGTGCTCCTGGGAGGCGGCCCGTTCGGTGCGACTGCTTCCCATCCACTTCTGGGCGAACTCAGCTGGAGACAGTACAGCCAAGCAGACACCCTCCCCGGCATCCCAAGTCTCTGCCGTACCTATCCTACTACGGGAGGCGGACGGAACCGAGTCAGACCGGGCGTCGGCCAAAGACCAGACCTAAACCTGACCGTCTAGTCGGCTACGGGTCCATTCCTCTCACCCCGCGCCCCAGTGCCGCCTGGGCCTTGATACGGTACTGGTCCGCCTGCATGAGGCTACGTGCCGCATCAAAAGCCATAGTAACGTCCCCGTTCCCGGAGCCTGCCGTCCTTAGGGCTGAGAGCGTCTGCTGAACTCCGAGATCGTAGTGACCCGCCGCGTGCATAAGCAACGAATGAGCCTCGATACCCTCGGGTGGCGGTCGGATGCTCCGCGCCTGATTGACGCCGTCTGAGATGATGCCGACTAGGGCCCTCATGCGTATGAGGGTGGCCGACTCCCAGCGCGGGTAGCCTTGGAGGGTTGCCTGCAGGTCCATCGAGGCATCGGCCAACGACAATGTGATCGAACGAAACCGTTCTTGGTAGTCAACAGCGTCGGCGACCGCCTGCTCTGTGGGTGTCTTGGGCCGGAGCATGTACACACTCATGCCAACGGCTACGAGGACAACAAGGCAGACAGGCAAGATCCACCAGCGCTTCCCAGAGCCCGCCCGCTTCCCGCTCTTCTGCTGAGGTAGGTAGCCTTTGGAGGCACCCGCGGCGCAGATAGGGCATTCCTGGCCCCGGCGTATCAGCCGTCCGCATTCAGGGTACCGGTCCAACACGACCTGCGAAGAGTCCACGCTCTTCCTTTCTCTGCAGGATACATATGTCTTACTCTTCGGCCGACTCAACGGTGTGCTTTACATAGGCATGACCCCGCACCCCACCTAGGATTCGTGGGTCCTCCCCCGCGTGGCCGGACACAA
>JAAYJE010000043.1 GCA_012523095.1 Actinomycetota bacterium
CATGAGGAACGGCAAGCAGCTTCAGCGATCTTCTTGGCTACGGGCATGGGGAGCCTCCGCACGGGGAACGGGATCAGGATAAACGATTCCAGAGTCTAGCACGCACGCGAGGCACAACGGGAACTCGCTCAAACCCCGCAAGATCCGCTTGGGCCGGTCGAAGTTCATGAGAAGACTCACCCCCAGGAGGAGCGCGACCCCTATGGCCATGTCCGTATAGCCACTGAAATCGCAGTATATCTGAGCAGCATAGGCATGGATCCCGATGACCACGTCCGGCGAGGCGTACCGGTCAGGAGCCGCGAACACAACCAAGAGGAAGGCTACGAAAGTCCAGGTCGGGAAGAGCATGACGCCCGGATGTCATAGGGGACGGTCTCGCCCACGCCGGCCCGGAATAACCCTACTGGTATAATGTCGCGGTTATCATCCGCATTTCCCCGGACGGCGGGAGGATCGGGGAAGGAGGCAAAAGCCAATGGCATTCTCTGATGACGCTTTGTCCGCTCAGAGCTGTTGTGAGATCTGCGGGGTCGAGCTTGGTGACAAGATCGTGATCCAGGAATTCGCCGATGGCAGCCTGGCTAGACTGTGCCCGGAGTGCGCAGCCGGAGCCGCTCTCGAGGAACGCCGTCAACCCACACCCCGGTCCTCGGATGACGTGGGAACAGATGAACACGGCGACGGCCCTTGGCCGGGTGAGCAAAGCGACGGCCCTTGGCCTGATGAACGAGGAGAAGCCTCAGCCGCGCAATCGGTCGACACCGATCCGCTGGAGCGCACCAGGGAGATCCTCATGCCCGTCGGCGATCTTATCGACCTCCAGGCGGAGATGCAGGGCACCCTGGAACGGCTGGCGGGCTCTTTGGAACGTTTCGCCGCCGAGTACATCACTGAGGCCCAGGAAAAGACGGCCGCCGAAAGCCGTCTGCGGACGCTCGAGTATGAGCTCGACGTGACCCGGGCCCGTTTGCAGGAGGCCGAGTTCGCGTTGACCGGCGTAGTTTCGGCGGCTTCGCAGTCGGACCAACTCCCGGATGTGACGGATGTTCCCGCGGCGGAACAACCTGAGCCCGCTCGGACACCGGCCGGCGCGGATGCGCCCGTCGCTGGGCCGCTACCACCCCCGTTGGAGGAGTCACCCGCTGCTTCCGTCGCACCGTCACCGGTGGAGACGCCGTCACCGCTGGATACGGAGCCCTCCGACTCACCTCCCGCTCCTGTCGCCGCGGAAGGCGAAGAGGATTCCTCCGCTTTCCGCATCGAAGAAGTCCAGGCGGCCCAGCGCTACTACAACGAGAGTCCCTTCACCAGTCGTGTCCGCGACGTGCATCGTAGCCTCGGCAGGCCCAAGGTCAACCTCACGAAAGTCCCTAGCGGCGAACCCCGCGCGATCGTCACCATAGCCTGGGACATCGTCTGGTATCAGTACCTGATCCACCTGCAGCGCGACCTGCCCAGCTCCAATGAGCGGGTGATGTTGCACCGGGAAGGTATGGACCTTGATGAGTTGGCCTTTTACTTCAAGGAGAAGAACGCCGTCGTCAATGAGGACGGCCGTCTTGATGCCTCAGAGCTGGAGGTGCGCCTACTCAGCGATCCAGACGCGCTCATCACCGAGATGACTGCTGAGGAGAAACGACTACTCGAGGATGCTACGGAAGAGATCTGGGATCAACGCGTGGCTCCTGAGTTCAAGTGGGATGACTAGGAGGTGTCGGGTTCATGTATGACGTTCAGGCTTCCATAGGTCCTGCACATATCCTCAAGCCCCCGTTCGGGAGTGACCTTCTCGAGGAACTCCAGAAATACGTTCTCGCGAAGAACATCAACCTTGCCTGGCTTTCTGGCGTAGGCGCCGTATCGCGCGCCAATATCCGCTACTACGATCAGCCCAAACGGGAATGGATCGACATCCGACTCGACAAGCGACTCGAGGTGGCGGGCATGTGGGGCAACGTCTCGCTCTTGAATGGTGAGCCCATCGTGCACGTGCACATTGCGCTCGCCGACGAACAGGGAGTGTGTTACGGCGGCCACTTGGCCGACGGTACCGTGGTCTTCAATCTGGAGATACTCATGACCACTCTGACCGGGCCGCCGGTCATCCGCAAGATGGATGGAGAGACGGGGCTCACCATCTGGCACTAGGGGCGACGAGATCCCCATTCCTCGTCCAGGTTGTAGGTGTTCCCGTGTGGGTTGTCGGCCCCTATGGCCGACGTAGCCGCTGCGCCCACGTACAGGCCCCACTTATTGTTCGGGCACTCGTTGTTGCGCGCGCTTCCCGCGTTGCTGGGGCATCAGCAGCGCCCGGCCAGGTTCAGCCGGCCGACCGGCGTCCGCGATCAAAGTCTCCCCGAGACGGCGGCAGCCGTTCCTCAATGAGTGAGGGCCGGCCCGTGCTCCCTGCGAGGAGCCTCGTGAGTACTCGAACGTAAGCGACGAGCGGGGAGTGCAGGCCGGCCTACAGCGCCACCAGGATAGGTCTGTGGCATCGCAGACATCGGTCGGCTTCCGCCGTCACCTGTTCCAAAGTGTAGCCGAGCTCGGTTGGATCGAAGTTGGTCTTGCGCACCTCGGGGTCCACCATAGGCATCGGGACCCGCGTGCCGTAATCCACGTTCTCGGCCAGCTTCTCCCAGCTCTGCTGAGCACCCAATAACACGGCGAGGCGGCGGGTCTTGTCTTCGACGTCCTCCTCCACCGGTTCGCCACGCAGGAACTTGTCGATGTACTTGGCCGCGACCTTGCCGGCGTTGATGGCCTCAATGATAGTGCCGCCTCCGCTCACCGCGTCGCCCCCCACGAACACACCGGGTTTGGTGGTCATGAGGGTGCGTCCGTCGACGTCCATATAGCCGTATTTGTTGATCTGGATCTCGCCGTCATCCTTGAAGGGGTCGAAATCAGGCTTCTGCCCTACCGCGTAGATGACGCTGTCGGCGGTGAGCACGAAAGGAGCCATGTCGATGGGGACAGGGCGCCGTCTACCGCTCTCATCGGGCTCTCCCAGCTCCATCTGCCGGCAGACCAGTCCGGTCACCCCATCCTCACCCCTGCACTCCACAGGAGCGGCCAGGTAGTGGAACACCACACCCTCTTCTTCAGCCTCCTCGATCTCCCAGGGGTTGGCCGGCATCTCGTTCCTGGTGCGCCGATAGACCACCTGCACGTTCTTGGCCCCCAGTCGGACCGCCGTACGGGCCGCGTCCATGGCCGAGTTGCCCCCGCCCAACACCAACACATCGTCTCCGATGTCGACCGGCTCATGAAGGGCGACCTTGCGCAGGAACTCGATGGCATCCATGGCCCCGGGCAGGTCTTCGCCCGGGATTCCCAACGGTCGGCCGAGATGAGCGCCGATGGCTACGAACGTAGCATCGAACTCTCCGTCCAGCTCCTCCCAAGAGATGTCCCGTCCCACCCGGGTGTTATAGCGGATCTCGACGCCTTCCTCCTGGATAAGCTCCGTCTCGCGGTGGATGACATTGCGGGGCAGCCTGTACTCGGGGATACCCACATGCACCATGCCGCCCGGCACCGGAAGATCTTCGAAGATCGTCGGCCTGTAGCCCCGGCGGGCCAGATAGTAGGCGGCGGAGAGACCGGCCGGCCCGGCGCCGACGACGGCCACCTTCTTGCCGCAGGCCGCCTGCTTGTCGTCCAACCGGCAGGTCACCTCCACCGGGCGTTGGCTGAGTTGGGCGGTGGTCAGTTCGCTCACCTCGTGCGGGCCCCCGCAGATCGATCCGGCCCCTCCGGCGGCCTCGATCACTTCAGGGGTCGCGCCCGCGGTGGGTTCGGCCAGGCAACCGGATGCGCAGCGGTCGTCGACCAAGCCTTCAGCCCGGTCGGCGGCCCAGCGCTTGATGTTGTTGATGGCGACCGGCCGGCCCACCTGAGCCAGAGTGCAATTGGTCTCGCACGGATGCGGACAGGTGCGCCCGATGATGGCCGGCAGGGGATTGTCGCGTTTGACGATGGTCGTCGCCAAGTGGGGATGTTCCTCCAAGGCCTGGAAGATGTAGGCGGCGCAGTCCACAGTCGACGGGCAGGTGGACCGACAGGGAGCCGCCACCCACCCGTGGGTGGCGGCGGCCTCACAGGTCTGACCGGCTGCATGCGCGGCGAAGTGCTCTCCACCCAGGTCGAGAAGGGCCAGGATGGGATCCCGGATGGTGTTGGCGATGCCGCACCAAGCGGAGTCTTCGATGGACTCGGCCAGATAACGGATCTTCTCGATGGTGCCCTCAGGACCCCACTCGCCGGTCTCACCGGCGGCCAGCTTCTCCAGAAGCTCGCGCATGACGTCAACGCCGATGCGGCAGGGTCCGCAGCGGCCACAGGACTCCTCCTGGATAAGGTCCAAGTAGCGGAGGGCCAGGTCGACCAAACAGACCTCCCCGTTCACCACTGCGCCGCGCCAAGAGACGACGGCCTTGATACCGGCCATGTCGGGTTCCTTCAAGCGGGCCGCCACTTCCGCGGCCTCAGGGCCCCCGTATCTATCTGTAAGAGCCGCTACAAGCTCACTGGTGGCTTCCGGCGCCTGGGGCATCAGTATCAAACCTCCTCGGGATAACACTCACGACGGTCCTACGGCGGCACCGACCGTCTAGGGCAGCCGCCCCGCCGCGTACATTGTCGTTGAATGCCGATGATAACGCATACGCCAGGGCACTCGCCACGCGCGCCCCGGCGCGGGATGAGTCCGGCCAAGATCAACCTGGCTCAGCCACCTCGCGGAATCGTCGTCGCAGGGTGCTGCTAGACTTCTGAGTATAGTCTCGTAACAATCATCAGCAACAGAGGTCGAAAATGGATTTCCTCGAGCTTGTGTCTTCAAGGTATGCCGTACGCTCATATCAACCGCGGCCTGTCGAGCAGGATAAGCTCGACCGGGTCCTGGAAGCGGTCCGCCTGGCGCCTTCAGGTTCCAACCGACAACCGTGGAGGTTCGTAGTCGTACGCGACCCCGAGATTCGTCAACAGCTGGTGCCGGCCTGCTCCGGCCAGCGATTCCTGGCCCAAGCGCCGGTGGTGATCGCCGGGGTCGGCCTGATGCCCGACCGCAAGATGCGTTGTGACATACCGGGTGACCCGGTGGATGTGGCCATCGCCATGGAGCACCTGGCGCTTGCCGCGGCGAGCGAAGGGCTGGGCACCTGCTGGATCGGCGCCTTCTATCAGGATCAGGTGCGAGAGGTCCTAGGCATCCCCGACACGGTCAAGGTGATACAGATGATGGCGCTCGGATACCCGGCCGATGAGCCGCGTCCCAAGAACCGTAAGCCCCTCAGCGAGATCGTCTGCTACGACCGCTGGAGCTAGGGGGCCATCCGGCGCCAGATGCGTCGGGGGACCTTGTCTGAGTCGTCATGGGTGCAAGCGGGCGCGCCGCCAAGACCAGTCTGTCGTCCCCAGGTTTCCCTTCTTCGTGGAACTCCGC
>JAAYJE010000044.1 GCA_012523095.1 Actinomycetota bacterium
AGCGTACGCTTTAGCGTACGTTAGATACGGAGGTGCAGGGATGACCACGCTCAGCGTGACTGAAGCGCGCAAACGACTCTACAACCTGATCGATGAAGTGGCTGAATCGGGAGAACCGGTCCAGATCACCGGCAAGAGAGGCAATGCGGTTCTTGTCAGCGAGGACGATTGGCGTGCGGTGCAGGAGACTCTGTTCCTTGTCTCTGTTCCCGGCATGCGAGAGTCCATCCTCGAAGGCGTGAAGACCCCTGTCGAAGACCTTGAAGATCACCTCGACTGGTGAGCTGGAGACTGGTCTTCACAAAGGCCGCCCAGAAGGACGCGAGGAGGCTGGCGGCGGCTGGTCTCAAGCCAAGGGCCCAGGCGTTACTTGAGATCTTGGGTCGAGCCCCCTATCAGACTCCGCCTCCGTTCGAGAAGCTGGTCGGTGATCTGTTGGGAGCCTTCTCTCGACGTATCAACATCCATCATCGCCTCGTGTATCAGGTCCTGGATGAAGAACACGTGGTCAAGGTGCTCCGCATGTGGACTCATTATGAGTGAAGCCCGGCGTCCTCGTTCTGGCGAACACCTACAAAGTGCGTCCTGAATCCAACCATGGTCGCATTCGCTGATTGGCGGAAGAGGCGAGAGAATCGGATCCAATCGTATTCGCTGCGTGATGGGGCGGCTAATCAAGACTGCCATCTGAGGGCGAGGGATCGTCATCATTCGAGGCCCCACGGCCGCCCGACCCGCCCGGCGGCCGCTTGGCCTGCCTCGCCCGCCCGGCCGACCCCCTACCCCACCATCCCCGTCTTCTCTCTGACCATCTCTGCCACCTGGGCGTAGTTCTCGGGCGTGCAGAACAAGGCGATCTTCTGTGTGTAGCCGCCGCGCACCATGATGGTGTGCGTCCTCGGGTAGTAGCGGACCTTGCGGATGTCCCTCCAGTGCAGGTGCATCACCTGGCGTGATTGGGCGATCATGCCCGTCCCCACCGCGGTGGGATTGCGCGAGAACAGGCCCAGCGCTATCAGTAGGTCGTTCACGACCCGGTTCCGCTTGGCCTGCTTCTTCTGCGTGTAGTTGGTGATGCCGGTCTCATCCACGATGAACCCCGGCGCGTACTTGCCCCCGTAGAGCACCATCACGAGCAGGAACGTGAGCACGAAGGCCGCGAGGATCAGCCCCAGGGCATACTTCGCGTCCGTCCCGGCGATGTCGCCTCGGACTGATATCACAATCACGGCGATCACCACAGCGAACGGTATGCCGATGGCCAGGCCCAGCCCCTTCAGGATGAAGCGGTTCCGGAATATGGGGACGTAGGTCTCCCAGCGCAGTTCGTCCGCCATCAGGACTCCTCTTGTTCGCGGTTGCGATCGATGACCATGGTGGCACAAAACCCATCCGGCGGAATGGCGTGGACTCCGGCGGTCTCGATTCCGCCTGCGGAGCCCACCCTACAACCAAGGTTGTACAGACTGGACCATGCGGGTTGTTCACTGAAGGAGTACGGGCGGTCGTCTGTATGGTGCGTAAGTGTTAAGATGTATTTACACCAGACACGCAAGTGGCGGGAAAGGAGACCGTCATGGCGAGGATGACGATAACTCTCAGCGATGAGCGCCACCGTGCCCTCAAAGAGGCCGCCGCCCGGCGGGGCACCACCATAACGGCGATCATCGAGCAGAGTCTTGAACTGGCCGGTATCCGCACCCGCGAGAGCGCCGCGGACATAGTGGCCCGAGTCCGGGCCCAGTCCCGGCTCAGTGAGAAGGAAGCGATGGATCTCGCGCTCAAGGAGACTGCTGCCGTGCGTGCTTCGAGGTCTCCGAAGGGAGGCCCAGCTAGGCCGCATGCTAGGCGCCGGTGACGCGTTTTGCGGTCATCGATACGAACGTGGTCGTGAGCGGCCTGCTGAGCGGGGCCGCTGATTCGCCCACCAGGCTGGTGGTCGACGCCATGCTGGCGGGGACCATCTCCTTCGCTCTGTCGCAGACGCTTCTGGCTGAGTACCGAGCAGTATTGCTCAGGCCGGCCATCAGTGAGCGTCATGGGCTCTCTGAGTCCGAGGTGGACCTCCTCCTCGAGGAGATGGTCCTGAACTCCAGCCTCAGGCATCCAGACGATGGTGACGAGCATGTGATCGACCTGCCCCGCGTGGTCCCCAAGGCGGTTCTTGTCACCGGGGACCGCCGTCTCGCCGAGGCGGTTGGTTCCTGGACTGTGGCGCTGACGCCGGCCGAGTTCGTAGTGACTCTGGTGGGCGAGGGCGACGGATAGCTCTCTTCGCCAGTCCTACGGCGTAGCACCGTTCACATCCTTCTTGGGCATCCACTTGTAGACGTACTCAGCTCCGAGCTTCATGTTGCTGTGGAACATGCCCACCATGATGGTGTGGGTCTCTGAGGCCGTCGTCGATCCGCCGGGTGGGGGCAGTCCGTTCTTGTTGTTGTAGGTGAAGGCGGTGCCGTCGGCGTTCAGCGAGAATCCGAGCATGCCGTCCAGCATGCAGTAGAACTCGAAGTCGGAATGCGACACGGGCAGGGCCG
The DNA here is from genome assembly GCA_012523095.1 of Actinomycetota bacterium. GTDB lineage: Bacteria > Actinomycetota > Thermoleophilia > RBG-16-64-13 > RBG-16-64-13 > RBG-16-64-13. The sequence continues at coordinate 2,538 of JAAYJE010000044.1, forward strand.
GCTGGAACGGCTTGTTCGGCTCCAGATACGCGGGCATGGTGTAGACGGCGGAGCGCACGGTCTGCTTACCCAGGTTCTTCTCGACGAAGCGTATGGAGCAACTTCCGGGTGTGGCCGAGATGCTGAACTCCTGGCCGAGCAGTTCGGTCTGGTCGAAGGTCGTGGTGCCGTGGGGCTTGATATCCACCAGTCCCCATACGTATTCCTGCGGGTCGCCGGTCACCAGGTAGGCGTCGGCTTCGAGATCCTGCGCCTGTCCCTGGGGGCAGACCGCCAGCGCCAAGTAGTCGTAGCCGTGGCCGATCTTGCTCTTGGGATCGACAATCACTCCGGCGTCCAAGAACACAGACTCCTCTCCGCGGATCTCGAGCAGCCGTAGTTCGCATCCCGGGGTGCCCGCCACCACGTGGATCTCGACCTCGTCGGGGTAGGCTTCCAGGACGGTCATGTTGGTGGACAGTTGCACCGCGAACAGCCGCGCTCCATATGCGGGCACCTTCACGCCGGCGGTCCCCAGCAGGACCTCGCCTTGCTGCTCCAGGCGGGCTTCGGTCTTGGCGAACTCGGGGATCTCCACCCGCCAGAGCGAACAGACACCGGTCGTGTCGCGGTTGAGCTCATCTTGCAGGCCTTCGGGGTTGGCATCGCTGTTGACGGTGTCCCAAAAGAAGCCCGCCGGCGAC
>JAAYJE010000007.1 GCA_012523095.1 Actinomycetota bacterium
CGTTTCTCCTCAGCCATCGCACTCTCCCAGGGTACGCATATCACCGGGGTATCTGGCTGCCAGATACCCACCCGGCCTCCGGCCTATGCAGCCCCTGAGGCCCAAGCATCCCGTTATCCGCAGAGCGAACAAGGCGTCCGGATCTCACTTGGCCGACTCGGGGTGCCGTAGAGGCTCAGATGGCCCGGCCGGCAGCCGCACCGGCGGCGATAGCGTCCACCACGAGTCCGGGCTCATGGCTGTCGCCTATGCATCGCACCTCGGGAGCGACGCTCTCGAGCTCCTCGCACAGCTCGGTATTGGGAGAAAGCGGCAGGGCGGTGATTATGGTGTCTGCTTCGAGCAGCCTCTTCTCTCCTTCCTTGGTAGTGATCATCAGACCCTTATCTGTGATCTCGTCAAGCCTCACTTCGGCCGGCATCGGCACGCCCTTATCTTCCAGCCAGTGGAGCAGCTGCGGTCTCACCAAGCGCCACAGCATGCCTTCGCCGATCTCGGTACCGGTCTCCACGATCGTAACCTGCCTGCCACGCTTGACGAGCATCTCCGCCGTCTCGCAGCCCTGGATGGTACCGCCGATTATGACCACCCTTCGGCCTACTGGTAGGTAGAGTTTGACCAGCTTGGTCATCAGTCGGGGCCCCGTGAGCCTCAGGTATGACTTGAGGCGATGGTGAAGCTGCTCGCCGGTCATGACCTTCTTGCCGTCGATACCGGGGATCTTAGGGACGTTGTGCTTTCCTCCGGCCGCGACGACGATGGCATCCGGTCTGAGGGCGGCGACCGTGTCTCCTGTGGCTTCAGTCCCCAGTCGTGCGTCGACGCCCGCTTTTTTCATCTGGAGCGTGAGGTACTCGATGATCGAAGTCATGTCTTCGTGGTCTGTGCCCTTGACCACGGCAGCGAGGTTGAGGCTGCCGCCGAGAAGGTGCTCCTTCTCCAGCAGGATGACCTCGTGTCCCCGGAGTGCGGCTACCCGGGCGGCCTCCATACCGGCGGGGCCGCTGCCGACGACTACTACCTTCTTCTTCGTCTCGGCGGGCTTGAGTTCGTACTCCCGTTCTTTGCCGGCGGAGGCATTGATACGGCATTTGATCTGCTTCTGTGCCTCGACGTTGTTGAAACATGTGAGACAACCGGTGCATGGGGCGATGTCTTCCAAACGGCCCTCGGTGATCTTGTTGGCGTAGTCGTGGTCGGCGATCATGCGGCGGTTGAGATTGACGAAGTCGATGACACCCTGCTTCACCAACTTCTCGCCGAGGTCGGCGTCAAGGCGCCCGGTGCCGATCACCGGTATCTTGACCGCCTTTTTGATACCGGCCGCATATGGGATCCAGGCTCCTATTCCGTGTCTAGAAGTGTCGGCTTCGCAATGGTGGGCGAAGTCAGACACCTGCGGATAGAAGGCTATGTCGGGGAAGTGGGTGCTGTCGCTGTCATTCGGGGTCCTACGGACGATATACATCTCTACCCGCGCATGGATGGCGTCGGCACCGGCTGCTTCCCAGATCGTCGCCATTTCTCGGCCTTCTTCGGCAGTGATGCCGTCCTTCAGACCGGGTTCGGCGGCATTGGATACGACGATGACGCCGAAGTCCTCACCCGCTTGGGCCTTGATCTCCTTGATTAGTTCGACTACGAACCGGGTCCGGTTCTCCATGGTGGCGTAGCCGTACTCGTCTTCGCGCTTGTTCCAAGCGCGGGAGAGGAAGGTGGCGAAAAGGTGGTTGCAGCCCGCGTTGATCTCGGCCATGTCGAAACCCGCTCGTCGGGCGCGCTCGGCCACTGCTCCGAACTGTTTGACGATCCCCTTGATCTCGTCGACCGGCATCGATCGGGCGTCGGGAAAGTTCTGGACGGTGAGCGGGATCTCATCGATGGAAAGACCTGAAGCGGCCACCGTCAGGGGTGCCGGCATCCAGGGACCCACATGGAACAGCTGAATGTAGCTGGCGGCTCCGTAATCGTGGATTCTCTTGTTCATCTCGAGGACGCGCGGAATCTGCTCTTCGGTGTCCAAAGACCAGCCTACCCCGGGGGCCGGAGAAACCCCACAACCGATAAGGCCCGCGCCTCCTTTGGCAAATGAGATCCAGAGGTCGGAGTAAAAGGACTGGAGAAAACCGTCCTCATATTCCGGAAAGCCGGGGTGCGCCGCCATCCTTACCATGCGGTTCTTGATGTGGGTCTTGCCGATGCAGCCTGGTTGGAGCAGATGCTCGTACTTCTTCTTGCTCATCCTGTCTCCTCTGAATGTAGGTAGAGGTGCCCGAACCGGGCCCTAGTTCTGTGAGTAACGGTATTGAGAGTAGATACCAGATAGTATTGGCGTCGGCAGAAACGGAACGGCATATCGGCACGAACGAGGCGCCCCGGCCCCGTAGTGGCGCACGGCGTCTGACCGGTTATCATCACCGACGTGCCTCCTCCGATGCCCCGCGGAGCCCGAGGGCAAGAAACGCCACCATGAGCATGGGGACGGCCATCACCGCAAGGGCCGCTCGGAATCCGGCACCGGCGGCCAGCGGACCGATGAGGTAGGGAAACATCATGGACCCCACACCGCCTGAGAGCTGGAAGACCGAGTAAGCCACTCCTGCGTACCATCCCGGGAACCGGCTCGAATAGCTCCCGATCAGGGAGAAGCCTGCCGATATACTGAAGCCGGCGACAAAGGCCAAACCGAGGGAAACGGCTTGAGTGGGTGATATCGCTACGGCTCCGATAGACATTGCGTCCGCACCGGCGAAGACCAAAAGAAGGGATGACGCAAGGAACCGTCGGGTCAAAGGGATGGCGGTCAGACGAGCCATGATCTGTCCCACGAAGTAGAAGGTCACCGCCAACCCCGCCCAGGCGGCAGTGGCGCCGAGCGCGGCCGGTAACCAGGGATTGTGGGTGACGACGGCCTTCACGTGTCGGGCGCGCACATTCTCGCGCCCGGGGATATCGGCGAGGGGGAGCTGTGAGATCACCACGGCGATCGTCAGAGTGGTCACGGCTTCGCCCAGATAGTTGAGTGCCCAGGCGGTCCTTTCCCGGACGTGGGCGCTGATCCACATGCAGAAGTACGAGAGGGCGGGCAGACCGCCTTGGGCCAAGGGTATGTGGAGATCGCGAAGGACGGAATCCAGAAGTGGCCCCAAGGTGACCACAACCATCCCGCTCAGGAACTGAGACAGGTAGAGACACTGATGGGGCGGTGAGCCGTCGGGCGATGAGGCCGTCCTTGTAGACTGATCTCCAGGCGGGGGATCCAATCTGGTGCGGAGTGGAGGCCATGCTGCCACTATGGGGAGCCGGAGGGTGAAAAGCAAGCATTCGGTCGCCGTCGATCGATCGTCTGGATGCGGCGGCTCGCACAGCGCCTTGCTCTGGGCCAGGAGCCGGTGAGCGAGGACCGTTAGGCTGAGGCGATCAAAGAGAGGCGACTGACTGCGCGCTCGCCTCGGTGGGAGACTGACTGCCCACATGGGTCCTCCGTGCTCGCTAGGTGATATGTATAGTGGCCTGCGGCGACCGGAATCTAACTAACAGATGGATCTGATTTGTAGTTGGCTTCGATTTCGGAGGTTCTGATGACCCCAGCAACGCCCGAGGGTTGAACCGTGACTGTGTCTGAAGCAGTCATCCGGATCAATGACATCTCTTTGAGCTTCGGTGGGGTCAATGCGCTTTCGAACGTCAGTCTTGACGTGAGGCGCGACGAGATACTGGCCATCATCGGGCCGAATGGTGCCGGCAAGACCGCTGTTCTTCGTCTGCCCCACATGTGGGGCTGGTTCCGCTTCGCGCAAAACCAACCATGAGGACTCCTTCGGCCGAGTTTGTCGAGGAACACTGAAGCGAGTGGCCTTCGGCCATCAATTCGTCACTGATGTGGTGCGAGTCGACTTCCATGAGCCTACGCCGGTCAAGTCCGGTGCCGACGAAGGGTTCGCCTATTCCGTGGCCTATTCACTTCTCGAGGGAGCAGCCGACGCGCTGGAGGTCCCCAACACCGACCTGAGGGTGAGCGGTCAATGTGGTTGCGATGAGCGGTCCAGCTGCTACGGGTGCCTGAGGACGTATCGCAATCAGTTTGCACATAGGGGGTTGAGGCGTGGGCCTGTCAAGGAATACCTGGAAGCGGTACTCCAGGCGTGGGAAGAGGGGGGTTTGAAGAAGCTAAGCGCAGGTCCGTAGACTCGAGCACTCGGTCTCCTTTGCGCCCGCGGCTTGCGATACAGTGAAATGAGACCAGCGGGCTGCCACAAAGGAGATGCAGCAGCTTGTCGCGGGGATCCTGCGCGCAGTGGGCTACAAGACCCGGGTCACTCCCCGAGGCAGAGACCAAGGCCGAGATATCGTCGCTTCGCCCGACGGTCTGGGCCCAGAGGCTTCTCGCATCGTGGTCGAGGTCCAGTATCGACCCAGGGGGTCGATCGGGACGCCGGGGCTGCGTTCTTTCTCGGGAGGCCTGCGCTCCGGCGACCGGGGTTGTCCGTGAGCATCGCTTCCCACGTCGGGCCCGTCTACTCAAAATGGATAGATTGTATGCATTATATAGTCATCTTCATACATATAATTTGATGCGGAGCGCCGGTTGAGAGGACAACCCTGAACATCGACGATAGGCTTGAAGACGGGTGTA
>JAAYJE010000045.1 GCA_012523095.1 Actinomycetota bacterium
CGTCGAGCGGTCCGGGTCGGCCTCGTCCGTCGTGGTTGCTGGTCGCCATGTAGAGCGCGCCGTCCGGTCCTTGGGCTATGGCCCGCAGCCGACCGAACCGGTCGTCGAAGAAGATCCTCTCCTCGGCCACGGCCTGAAGATCCTCCGGGTCGGCCGGCACGAGCACGCGGAGGTCGGAGTCCTTGAGCGTGACGAACAAGAACGCGCCCCGCATCTCGGGGAGGACGGAGCCCGAGTAGAAGAGGCACCCGGCGGGAGCGATGGTGGGGGTCCAGGCGATGATGGGGTCCACAAAACCCGGCCGGCCGGCTTTGCCGCCCAGGTCCGGCCAACCGTAGTTGCCGCCCGGCTGCAGACGGTTGACCTCATCATCGGCAGAGGGCCCGTGTTCGGTGACGTAAGCGGCGCCGGTCTGTGGATGGAAGGCCAGGCCCTGAGGGTTGCGGTGGCCCCAGGAGTAGATGAGAGAGAAGGGGTAGGGCAGATCCAAGAAGGGATTGTCGGCGGGCGGCAGGCCCTCAGGGGTCATCCGTAGGACCTTGCCGGAGAGTGAGTCCTTGCGTTGGGCCTGGTTCCCGTCGCCGGCGTCGCCCATCGTCACCCATAGGTGGCCGTCCGGACCGAAGGCAACCCTGCTACCGTCGTGGATGGGGCCTGCGCCTATGCCGTCGACCAGCACCGTCTCCCGGCCGAGGCGGGGACGGCTCGAAGTGGGGTCGATGAGCTCGAACCGGCTCACGCGGTTGTGGTCCCTTCCTCCCTCCGAATAGGTGTAGGTCACGTAGAGGGCCGGAGTCTCGGGGAAAGCGGGGTCGAGCGCGAGGCCCATCAGCCCGGCCTCTCCGCGCGCTGCGGTATCGATGCGTCCGACCTCGCTCGTGACGCCGGAGGTGAGGTCGGCGAGCAGGAGACGACCTTCCCGTTCGGTCACTAGCAATCTCCCGTCAGGCAGGAAGCGTATCTCCCAGGGGACACGCAACCCTGTGATCACGGTGGTGGCTCGATGACCGGCTTCCACCAACGTCGAGGAAGGAGACGGCGTGGCCGGGGCGCTCGTCTGGGGTGTGCCTGTGGACTCAGTTTGGGGCGTGGCCGGGGGCGGACTGGTCGGCGGACCCACTGAAGTGGCAGACGTCGCTGTCGGCCTCGAGGGCGAAGTGTCCTTCGCCGTATCTTCGCACCCCGTAAAGAAGGCCATCACCGACAATAGGGCGGCGATCAAAGCCACCTGGATAGCGACAGCGGTGATCCTGCCTGGACGTCTCATGAACCTGTCTTTGCGATAGAAGCGGCACCAAGCCTCGGTGATGTTCAGCTACGACTACCGGTATACCCGCTTTCGCGTGACCACGATCATGGGGCCGGGGCCTTGGTTCCGATTGTAGGCGAATCGATCCAAGACGATTCTGGTGGGTCTGCAGGCGTCCCTCGAAGTGCATCTATCGGTCTGGAGGGGAATGGACGGCATAAGCAAGTGGACAGCCGGGGCCTTGCGGGCCGATTCGAATAGTGTGGGTCTACGCCTAAGACAGCACGAGAGACGACGTCAGAAGCTGGTCGACCAGTGCCTCTGGAGCCTACAAGCTCACCGGGCTTCTTCCAGACTTCTACAAGATCCGCACGCATAACTCTCAGGGCTGCCTCGACAAGTGGTATGACAACCTCATATACCAAGGTAACTCGACCGGCGACGGGGCCGACGCCGTTGATGTGACTGCGGGGAATCGTACCGATATCGACTTCGTTCTCGGGACCGGCAACTACTACGCGCGGGCCGGTTGGAACCTCATCGGCACCGAGGCTCGGACCGCATCAGGCAGCTTGGGTCAAGAGCAGCACGCCGGGAACACTACCGCTACTCGACACCTATGGCCCGCCCGAAGAGCGGACTGAGTGTCTGCTGCATGCTGGAGTCAGGGTCGGTCGGTGCTATTCTGAGCGACGACCCCGGCAGTTCTTATTCCAGCACAGGCGAAGATCACGACGTCACCGATGACGCCGGCCAGGCGCAGGTGGTGCTCTTCTCGAATCAGGTGGGAAGGCAGATCGTCAGCCTGCGCGTAGCGGGGGTTACATACGTTGGGACGGTCGACTGGCAGTGGTTGCCCTAGCCCAGCCGCAGACATGGGCGTAGATAGGGGGGCTTCATAGTGTCTTCGGGTTCAAAGAGGCCACCAAGGATCCGGCCGGGAAAAAGAAGGGGTAGAAGAGAGCTGGGAAATAGATGGTCAGGTCGATGACGTTGTGGAGCATGCTCTCGAACCGTAATGCGGCTATGAGCGTTCACAAGAATACCCGGCTTCGATTGACCGTGATGCGATGGCCGGTCTCCCCGGCACTGTTGGTTTGCCTGGTGGCCCTGGTGGTCTTTGCCGCCGCCTGTTCCGACTCGTCGGAGTCCGTTACCGATGGAAGCGGGGCTGGTACCGAGACAACCCTTACGCCTGCCGTTCCTACTACAGCCGACGGCGTCGGCCTCACGGGCAGCAGCGGCTCCATGGGCAGCAACGGCCTCACGGGCAGCAACGGTTCGACCGGCAGCGCCGGAACGGATTCGTCGATTGGACCGGGAGAGGATGATCCGAGTCAGGGTGCCACGGCGACGACGCGTCCCGGCAGTCCATCCGGGGTCGGCGCCGTTGCCAAGAAGGGTCTAGCCGGAATTGCGATCGATTTCGACACAAAGAGACCGGTGTCGGGGGCCAGGATAGCGGCCGGCGGCGCTACGACGCTCAGCAGCGAAGACGGGCAGTTCGTTCTTGCCGCCACTCTGCAGAAGGGAACGCAAGTGGACGCTTCCAAGGAGGGCTACTTCGACGCCCGCGCGCTCATAACGGGGGATGAACGGGGCGGCTCCTGGTATTGCGAGATCCAATTGGTGGCGACCGATTCCCCTAACGCGCCGCCACCTCCACCCGGATTGTGAGGCTGGTTTGTCAAGAAGGTAGGGGACGGGGCCGACAGAATAATATCGAGATGTACTACCATGGCTACCTGTAGAGCGTGGAACGCGAGTGGCAGACAGTAAAAGGAGGCGGGAGTGAAGACCGACGCAGGTCGAGCGGGCGTGAGGAGCTTGCAGCCTAGGAGAGGGTCATGTCAAGGACGCATCGCCCTCCTGCTCGTCATGGCCCTTGTTATGTTCTTGGCCCTTGCCGGAACGGTGCTGGCTGCCGACCGCTGGACCGACATCAGCGATCAGACCTGGGTCGCTGCCTACCAGACGACGGCCGAGAAGATCGACACGGTGGCCGACGGCTATCCAGACAACACCTTCAAGCCGGACAGACTGATCACCCGTCAGCAGTTCGCCAAGATGGCTGTGGACGGGCTGGGTCTGACCCCACTGACTCCGTCAACTGCGCGCTTCCTCGACGTGCCTACCACTCACCCCTACTACAAGTGGATAGAGGGGGCGGTAGCGAAGAACATAATCGGTGGCTTCACCGACAACACCTTCCGCGGCTCGCAGTACATAACCAGACAGCAGGCCAATTCCATACTCGGCTTGTACCTGTCGCAGGAAGAAAGAGACGACACCGGCTACATTCAGGGTGACAAGGGACAATACGAGTCTCTGGCTGCGTGGTATCTCGCCGAGGGCTCCGCCCTGCCGACGCCTTTTGTCGATGGAGATGAGGTGTCGATGGTCCATCGTCAGGCGACTGCGTACCTGATCTACCACGGTGTAGTCAAGGGCTCCCAGGTGGGCGCGGCCAAATATCTGAGGCCTTTCTCCAACCTCACACGCGCCCAGGCAGCCGTGATGATCGTGCGCGTGAAGGAGACGGCCTTCCCGGAGCCCGCCGAACTGCACCTCTCCGTGGCGGACATCCCGAATCCGGTAGTTGCTGGGACTTCATCCAACGTCACGGTCACCGCCAGAGATCAATATGGCAACCTGGCTTCCGATTATCGAGGGACGATCCGCTTCACTTCCACCGACGGCAAGGCGAGTCTCCCCGGCAATTACACATTCACCGGCACGGATGCAGGTGCCCACACTTTCGCCAGTGGAGTGATCCTGAGGACTCTTGGGTCCCAGACCGTCTCGGTTGTCGACACAGCCACCGGGAGCATAACGGGATCACAGACGGTCCAAGTCGTGACCTCGTCCTCGCAGCCATCCACCCTGCGTTTCACCGTTTCCGGTCTTACCGACCCGGTTACTGCTGGTCAGGCTTCGACGGTCATTGTTACCGTCCGCGATGCGAGTAACAAGGTTGTAACCGGCTACACCGGCACGGTCCATTTCACCTCCAGTGATCCCCACGCCGTGCTTCCGGCGAACTACACCTTCACTGTTGCCGATGCCGGCACCCACACCTTCACCAATGGGGTGACACTGAAGACGGCAGGTTCGCAGACCGTTACGGCGACCGACACCATTGCGAGCATAACCGGCTCGCAGACCCTGAAGGTCAACCCGGCTGCTTCATCCAAAATGGTCATAGAGACCTTGGCGAACGGCAGTGGAGCGGCCGTAGAGGCTGTTTCCGTGAAAGCCGGTAGCAAAGTGACCGTCTACGCCATCAGTCGCGACGTCTATAACAACTACGTCGACAATACAGCGGCTGCCTGGTCACTCACGGGCAAGACTGCCGGCGTGGTCGATGGCGACCTTGTCCCCGCCCCGAACGGCAAGAGCGCAGTTTTCACCGGGCATCTGATGGGAACGGCAGTGATCCAGGCTGTCACTACGGTCGGGGCATTCACCGATGACACCGGGATCATCACCGTTACCGCTGGGGATGTCACGAAAGTGCGAATCGAAGACGAAGCCGATGGCTCAGGCACCGAGGTCGGCAGTGAATCCATAACGATGGGCTCCAGCCTTACGCTCTACGCGATTTCTCGCGACTCCCAGAACAACTTCATCGCCAACACGGCCGCCACGTGGTCGTTTGCCAGCAGGACAGGTGGCGTGGTCAACGGCGACCTAGTGGCTGCAACAGACCGGAAGAGCGCTGTGTTCACCGGCCACGCGCTGGGCTCGGGCGTCATTCGTATCCAGTCGGGCGCTTTGAGTGATACGACTGGAACTATCGACGTTGTGCCGGGATATCGGTTCGTGGTGGTTGGTATCAATGACCCGGTGGCTGCAGGTGCCTTGTCCAGTGTCACCGTGACTATCCTCAATGAGACAGACGCCATAGCGACCGACTATACCGGCACGGTCCGCTTCACTTCTAACGATCCGCAGGCCGTGCTTCCGGCCAACTACACGTTCACCAGTGGTGACGCCGGCACTCATACCTTCACCGATGGGGTAACACTGAAGACGGCCGGCTCACGCACCGTAACCGTCACCGACACCGTAACGAGCACGATCAAAGGTTCGCAGACGGTCACCGTCAATGCCGGTCCCGCCGCCAGGATCGTCCTTGAGACCAAGGCCGACGGCACCGGGACCGCCGTGGGTGCAAGGACGCTGACCGCGGGTAATCCTTCGACCGGTACTCTCACCGTCTACGC
>JAAYJE010000046.1 GCA_012523095.1 Actinomycetota bacterium
CCGAGGCCGACTCTCGGCTGGTGGAACACGCCGCGGTCATGCGAAACCACATCGACTGTCGCCTGCGCATGGGCGAAGGCATCGGAGGTCGCTCGTGATAACCGCCAAATTGAAAGGCCAAGCCGCTCTGAGCGCCAAGCTCTTAGGGATGCAGATGGAGACGGTGAGGATCCTTTCTCATGCCCTCACCGAAGCATCGAAGCCCTTCGTTGATTATGCGGTCGGAGCGGCCCCAGTGGCCTCCGGAGGATTGGCCCGCAGCGTGTTCGCACGCCGTATGGGCCACGAGGACGGTGCCAAAGCCACCGTACGGATCGGCCCGGCCTGGGCGGTCTACAACAAGGCCGGCGTAGTCGAGTACGGCAAGTTCCAGGAGTACGGCACATCCAAGATGGCCGCACAACCGTTCATGCGTCCCGCGTTCGACGCCGGCGCACCCGAGGCCCTCAGAATCTTCAGTGACGAGATCAAGAAGGCCCTCACATGACCATCGAAGAGGCCATCGTAAGCGAACTGGCCAGTTTAGCTTCGGCCCATCCTCTCATCCAACCCGCCGGCTTCAAGGGCCTGTGCGTTGTCTACCAGCTCGTCGGTGACCCGCCGACGCACCTTAACCGGTACGTCGAGCCGCGGGTACAGCTGGCCTGTTGGGCCGATTCCTACGCGGCCGCCGTGGGGCTGGAGACGCAGGTGTGGGATCTCTTCGAAGGCCGACACGTGACCGTCGACGGTCTCCACTACCGTTCCATGGTGATCGACCGGCGGGACGGTCAGCCGGATCTCGACCTGGGCCGCTTCTGTCGCATCGTCGACGTGCGGTTCTTCTATCGAAAGTGACTCTCGAGGCCCATCCGACTATGCGCGGGTGGGCCGATCCCTGAAGCCATCCACACAAAGTGAGGTGACCACATGCCCCGATTCATCCACGAGGCGGGTCCGGGGACCGTCGTTGTCATCGGCAACCGCCGGTTCCCGATGCCATATGAGACCGACGATCCCAAGACGGTCCGTCTCCTTCGCAAGATGCCTGGTGTCCAAGAACAGAAGGCCAAGCCTGTACGGTCCGAGCCTGAGTCGGCCAAGGAGGCCAAGCCCACCAAGGAGGTGACGCCGGCATGAGCATCGCATCGAACCGCTACAATCTTCAGCTGGCGGTCCAGCCGGCCCGAGGAATCTACCCGACCACGCCGACCTTCTTCTACGAATGCAAGGGCGTCGGCCTGCAGCCCAAGCCCACCATCAGCCGCCTGGAGATCACCGACGGGCGTCTTTGGAGCCCCAGCCTCAAGAAGGTGACCTACCTGGAGACCGGCGGCCAGCCGGACCTGATCGGTCAGCCGAACGGGCTTGGAGCCTTCATCTACGGGATGCTGGGCGCTTGTGTGAGCACTCCCGGTACTCCGGACAACCACGTGTTCACCCCCGCCCCCGACCTTTCGGATTTCCCTTACTTCACCATCTGGAACTTCTTTGACGACCACTGGCATCTCTTCCGCGACTGCCAGGTCATAGGTGGCGAGTTCACGGTCGGCGTCGATAACCCCTGGAGCCTCATCCGGCCCATCATCGTCGGCATGGCGCCCATGGAGTACGTCGACGAGCCGGCCACCGAGGCCACCGAAGAGGAGGAGTGGATCCACTGGCTGGACGGCGGCGGAGGCCACTTCTTGGGCGGAGACTACCAGCATGCCTACATGCCTGCCCTGCCTCAGGCCCTGGACGATGTCAAGACCGTGCTCGCGGCGTTCAAGACTACGTACAACCTGCACCTGGCCGTGGCCACAGGTCTTCACCACAAGGCCGCGGATGCGACGAACGGTCTGGTCTACGCTACGCCCGTAGCCGACGAGGCGGCCGCCATCGCAGCCTGCACCGAGATACGTACTAAGTACCTGGACCACCTGGACCAGGCGGGTGTCCACTACTTCGACGACGTGGTGAACCCCATCAGCCATGCCGACCCCACCGACACGACCACCTGCATCACCTTCCTTCAGGAGCTGCTCGGGGCCGTCAACACCCCCGGTTGCTATAACCGTCACGTGGGGGGCAAGGCGGGCGCGCGGTCGCTCACAATGGCCGTGGACCTGCGAGCTCAGCCCATCCAGGGCGAAGCGGTGGTCCCGTATGTCATCAAGCGCAAGCGCGGTTCCATCAACGTGGCTGTCGACCTGATGCTTGAGGACTTCGAGCTCATCAACCTGGCGCTGTTCGGAGACCCGAACCCGGCCTTTGGCACTCAGATGACGACCAAGATCCAGCGGTTGTCCATGTACAACAGATTCGTGGCGCAAATGACTCCGGAGATCTCGCTGGCGTTCGACGTGCCGCAATTCGATTTCGACCCCGAGCCCATGTACGGTGTGACCGCGAGCCCGGCCGGTGACGAAGTGATCGTGCCGGTCGGCGGCGAATGCTCCGGCGCGGCAGGCTCGGAGATCACCGTCACCCTCAAGAACTCGGTCGCGGGTTACTGACCCGCCGCTAGGTTCCTTCCCCTGTCCGGTGCTGGGTCGCCTCCCCAGGTGCGATCCGGCACCGGGCCCCTAACCTGGGAGGTCCGTTAATGGCTGATGCCATCAATATCAAGCAGTTCTGCGCCGGCTACCTCGTCCTCGACGAGAAGACAGGACAAGAAGAGTTCGAGACTCCTGAGCTACCCGGCATACGGTTCAAGGTCCACAAGCCGCGCACCGACGACCGCTTCCGGTTGAAGCGCGCCTTGGACGCCCACCGTGACCGCATGGCGGCCAAGGTGGATGAGTTGGCGCGCAAGGCCGAAGAGCGCAGGGCTGACGAGGAGAAGCGTCTGCGCGAAGACGAAGCCCAACGAGCGACATGGGCGCAAGAGGCCCGTGAGAAGCTGGAGAAGGACTACGGGGGCGACGAAGCCGGCCTCGAGGAGGCGGTAGAGGCTGCTGTGGAGCGCCGCCTGACCGACGCCGCCGAAGAGAGCGGCCGCGTCTACATCGACGAGAGTGACGACGATGACGTGGCTCCGGTGGAGTTCGACTGGTCGGTCATGGAGCCCGCCATCCGGCTCTCCGTGTATCTCGAGCCGCTGACTGATCCCGTGGACATCGCCCGCCATATGGAGATCGGGTGGATACAACACTGCCTGGCCCTGGTGGACGAGGTCAAATCCGGTAGGGCCGCGGGAAACGCCCTTCGGGGGGCGAGCCCCCTTCTCAGAGGGATGTAGAACAGTATTTCACCTCGCTGGCGTTTTGGTACGGCATCTCGCCCTGGGAGCTCATGGAGGGCGATGAGTTCTGGACCGACGCCATGGACCGCGACCTGCCGCTTCACCGCGACCGCCTGGTCAAGACTCTGGCCAAAGCTATCGCGGTCGCCATGACCGGTGAGTTCGAGCCTGAGTATCAGCCTGAACAGAAGGACGACGCCCCCAAGGATCCCGAGACGGTGAGGGCTCTGGCTCGCCAGATGCTGGCCCGCACCTACTCGCGGCATGCGCGCCTGATCGATCGCTTTCGGAAGAAGAAGAAGGAGAGACTGAGTGAGCGATAGAGTTGGCCGCCTCTATATCGAGTTCTCCGCCGACGGCAGGCCCTACATCAAGGGTCTCAAGGACCTTGACCAGGAGACGGATAAGACCGGTCGTCGCCTGACCTCGACCTGGAAATCGGTGGGCGCGGCTGCAGCGGGAGCAGCGGTCGGCGGGTTAGCGGGGCTGGCCCTAGCCGTGCAGAAGGTGGGCCTCTACGCCATCAAGACGGCCGCCTCCTTCGAGTATGAGATGTCCCGCGTGAAAGCCAACGCCAACGGCACTGCTGCGGAGATGAACAAGCTGCGCGACGTCGTCCTCCAGCTAGGCAAGGACACCGCGTTCTCCGCCGGCGAGACCGCCCAGGCGGCGAACGAGCTCATCAAAGCCGGCTTCACCATCGAGCAGACCATGGCGTCTCTCGCGGGCACCCTTGATCTCGCAGCGGCGGGCGAGCTCTCCGTGGCCCAAGCCGCCGAGATCACCGCCAACACCCTCTCGCAGTTCAGCCTGAAAGCCAAGGACGCGGGTATGGTGGCCGACGTCTTGGCGAACGCCGCGAACCTATCTACCACCGAGGTCACGGGCCTGGGACAGTCACTCGTGAACGTGGCCGACATCGCGGCAAGCATGGGGTGGACCCTACAGGAGACCAACGCAGCCCTCGCGCTCCTGGCCAACAACGGTGTGAAGGGCGCTGTGGCCGGCACGGCGCTGAAGTCCATGCTCAGGAAGCTCACGACGCCCACCGACCAGGCGCGCAAGGCCATGGAGCGCTACGGCATATCGCTGTACGACGCCAACGGCAACGCGGTCGAGGCGGCTGAGCTCATCCGGCGTCTGCAGGACGCCTTCGTCGGTCTTTCTGACGCGGACCGCGAGCTGGCGGCCGGTGTCATCTTCGGCTCCTACGGCATCCGGGCGGCCAACATCCTCATCAAGGAAGGTGCAGCGGCCTTCGACGAGATGACGGCGGCCGTGGGTCGTACTGGCGCAGCGCAGGATATCGCCGCCACCAAGCTCGACAACCTCTACGGCTCCTGGGAGCAGCTCAAAGGCGCTGTCGAGACCCTGACCATCAACCTGGGTACCACGCTCTTGCCCAAGGTCCGGGAGTTCGTGGACGAACTGACCGGCATAGTCGACTACGCCATCGAGACCGGCGACTGGTCGGGCGTAGGTGAGAGGGTGGCCGTCCTTCTGGGCGAGGGCATCAAGACCGCCGCCCCTTACGTGGCGAGCGCGGTGTGGGAGCTCGTGAAGGCGGCAGCGAGCGGCACGGGCGAGGCCGTGGCCGCGTTCATGTTCGGCATGGACCTCGACACGGGCTTCAACAAACAGCGCGACTACATCGCCAAACGCATGGCAGACGCCTACCGGGACCTCCCCCGGACCGACGCCTTCCAGCGGGCGATGGAGGATCTACAGAGCAACTGGTTCACGGGCGCCTTCACCAAGCAGAAGGACTTCAACGTACCCAAAGCACAGACGAGAGAAGAGGTGCTCGCTCTCGCCGCCGCCTTCGGGCTCACCCTGACCGACGCCGGTGTAGCGATAGTGGCGGAGAACAACGCCGGACTGTATAAGCGCCTCGTGGAGGGCGAGGGCGTCACCGGGGGCAGCATCTGGAGTCCGGGGCAAGAGGGTCTTTACGGCGCACGGATCAAAGAACTCGCCGCTGCAGAGGTCGAACTGGAGGAGAAGGTCAGGTTGGCCAAGGCGGCGCAAGCGGAGCAGCTCGAGCTGCTTGAGAAGCTTGATGAGATGGCCTCCCAGCTGTCCGCCACCTATACCACGATGACCGATCCGGCCGCCATCTGGGATGAGGCCAAAGGCTCGCTCGATAGCTACCTCGCCAAGATGGATGAGGCCATCGCCGCCTGGGGCGACTTCGAGGGTAACCTCAAGCTGCTCGCCACCAAGTTCGGGCCGGAGTTCGGTGCGGACGTCATCATGAAGGCCGCTGAGCTGGGGCCGGAGTTCGTCGCGGCGCTCGTGGGGGCCAAGCCGGAAGTGGTCAGGAAGGCGCTCGGGGGGCTTGAGAGTCATCTCGGGCAGAACATGGACGCCCTCAGCCGCCATTTGAACGCCCTCTGCGCTCCAGTGGGCGCTTCAGCCGCGGATACCATGTGGTCGACCTTCGCTGAAGGCTATCAGAAGTCACAGGCCGCCAAGCTGGCCTACACCTGGGGGCTACAGCTCAAGCAGGGGCTGGTCTCCGGGTGGAACGCAGGCCCGGCTCCGGTCGTACAGATACGCACTCCCCAGGGCGGCAGCGTGGCCGTGCCCGCCTTCCGGGCCTGGGGCGGCTGGGTAGGTTCGTATGATTCGGGCGGCTGGGTCGGCAGAGACAAGGGACTACCCGCGCCCGAGAAATCAACCGGCCGCGCCGTGCCCATCATCGCGCACGAAGGCGAGCTGGTGCTGACCGAGAATCAAGCCGATTGGCTGGCCGGCCCTGTCGGCTCCTACG
>JAAYJE010000047.1 GCA_012523095.1 Actinomycetota bacterium
GATACGCCTCCTTAGCACCCGCAGCTCCTCGAAGAGGGCGTCATCCTCGGGCCGGCCCACCCCGTCGTCGCCGCCCGCCTCCCACTCCGCGGCGGTACGTGGCGGCAGACCCTCGCCGGTCCTGGTCTCACTCCAGCGTCGTTTCGCACCCCGCCGCCCGCCCTGCGCGGCTCTCGCCGCCGCAGCCTCCCCCTCCGCTGCCGCGACTCCCACCTCTGTTGTCGACCTGACGCGTGGACGTGCCAACCTCAACTCTACCTCTCCCCGCAGCAGTGGAGCAGCCGACGGCGTCAGCTTCAGCACCGGGTACTCGCCCATGTCCTGCCGTAGATAACCCAGATGCACCAGTTGTCTGAGCAGGCTCCGCCAAGCCTGGGTGCTCCGGTCGGCTCCGATCCCGTACGTACTGAGGCGTTCGTGCCCCAGGGAGACGATCCGTTGGTTCTGAGAGCCCCGCAGCACGTCGACCACGTGCCCTACCCCGAATCGCCCGCCCGTCCGGTAGACACAGGACAGTGCCTTCCGCGCGTCCTCAGTGGCGTCGTAGAGCTCGGGAGGATCGAGGCACACGTCACAGTTGCCGCACTCCGGCCGACCGCCGTCCGGCTTCACCGTCTCCCCCAGGTAGCCGAGCAGGGCACGTCGCCGGCAGGTGAGCTCCCGGGCGAAACCCACCAGAGCCCCCAGCTTGTGCCGCTCCACCGCCACCCGTTGCTCGTTGCCGCCTTTCTCGATAAGGGCGCGCACGCGGGCCACATCCTCCCAACCGAACAGCATGAGGGCGCTCGCCGGCAGCCCATCACGGCCCGCCCGGCCGATCTCTTGATAGTAGCCCTCGAGATGTTGAGGCAGATCCCAGTGCACGACGAATCGGACGTTGGTCTTGTCGATGCCCATCCCGAAGGCGACCGTGGCTACCACGATCTTGATTCTGTCAAAAATGAACGCTTCCTGGACCTCGTCGCGCTCCTCTGCCGACAGTCCGGCGTGGTAGGCGCCCGCGGCGATGCCGCGCCCGCACAGATAGGCGGCCAGATCATCCGTGCGTTTGCGGGTAGAACAGTAGATGATGCCTGCCTCGCCTTCATGAGCGCCCTCCGAACCAGGCTGCGCCCGCCACCCCATCGAGCCGCTCAGAGCGGGCCGTACTGCATGCCCGTATCCGGCCAGAAAACGCTGAAGTTGAGCGTGAGGGTTGAGCTTGTCGACCACCTCCAGCCGGATGTTGGGCCGATCGAAGCTGGACACGAAGCAGGACGCCCGTTCCAGTCCCAACTGGCGGCGGATGTCGTCGCGGGTGTGCGGATCGGCTGTAGCCGTCAGCGCGACCATCGGCACCCCGGGCAGACGCTCCCGCAATCTGCGGAGCTCCACGTACTCGGGCCGGAAGTCGTGCCCCCACTGCGAGATGCAGTGTGCCTCGTCCACCGCTATGAGTGCGACCCTCCCGCCGGCCGGCTCTGCCAACCGCTCCAGGAAACCGTCGCTCGTCGCCCGTTCCGGCGACACATATAGAAGATCCAGCCGTCCCGCCCTAAGGTCGATGAGGACCTCGCGGGCCTCCCCGGCCTCCAGAGACGAGTTGTATGCAGCCGCCCGCACGCCGTTGGCCCGCAGGGCGTCCACTTGGTCCTTCATCAGTGAGATCAGCGGAGACACCACGATACCGGTGCCGGGCCTCAGGATGGCCGGGATCTGATAGCAAAGCGACTTGCCGCCTCCGGTGGGCATCAGTACGAAGACGTCCTCGCCCCGAAGCAGTGTCTCGATCACCTGCTCCTGGTTCGTTCGGAACTCGGGGTATCCGAAGACGGTACGTAGGATTTCACCAGGGGTCGCTGTCATAGTCCTTTATGATACCGACGTCACGGACGGCCGGAAGCGCCCACCAAGAGGTCGAGAGTCTTCTGGTCGGGCCTTCCTTCGAAGTACTTGTCCAGCAGGCGGTGAAAGACAGAGCCCGGTGACGACACCAACGTGAACAGCGTGACGCAGGATCTGAGCTTCCAGTCGTCTGGAGAACCGAAGATGGCTCAGGCGGACCGTCCCTCCACCGCGAGCGCCGCCTCGGCGCACTCCCTCAGTCTCGGCCCCAGAACGGGATGGCTCAAGTACGCCTCGGCCTCAGCCAGGCTCTTGATGGAGTAGAGCCTTGACGTCGGGCTCGATCCCAGGCCCTCCGCCTGCGGGAAGATGTACCACATCCAGTGAGACACCTTCTCGCCGTCCCTGATCTCGGCAAGTGCCCGCTCGTAGCTGCATTCTAGAGCTCCCGGCGACACTCGCTCTTGAGCTCTTACGAAACGGTCGAGATCATGGGGGTCGTTCAGCTCCGCCACCGTCTTGCTCCTTGCCATCTGCAACTACGACCGTATATACAATCATACAGATGGTGAAGTGAGCCGGCGCTCAATGAGCCTGCGATCAATGGAACATCAAGCCCAAGGCCGGTTCAGCCGAAAACACTCCTTGCTGAGTGTAGGCGTCGCGGTCTTTGTGACCGGCATCGTGGCCGCCAAGGCCGGAGACCAGGGCAGAGGCTCCGCCGTAGTCGCCCAGGAGGTAACGAAGCTGCGGGACCTCGCATTCAGTTTGAAGCGTCTTGTTGACGCACGGGCCACAACGTAGACGAACACGCTATGCGGAAGCCAAGCAGAGAGGACTGATGGGTGATGGCCAAGCAACGGTCGCGCAACATGCGGGTCCAGCGGGTGATTCTGCTGGGATTCGTCATAGTTCTGGCGCTCGTGGCGGTGACATTGATCGTCAACGTACTCGATCTTAGAGCGGCCCAGTCGTCGTTCGCGGACTATCAGGAGTGGGTCGGCACGCAGGTCGCCGACACCGGGCAGGGGGACGCCGTCTTCACCAAACTGAACACCACGCTCTACGTGATGATCGGGCTTGCCTGCCTCGTCATCATCGCCGGCATAGTGGTGCAGTGGTGGCTGTCTAGAGGCATCGGCCGTATGGTCCGAGCCGCCAGCAACAAGATCGCCAAGTCGTCTGCGGAGCTCCTGGCTGTGGCGTCACAGGTGGCGGCCGGCGCCACCCAAACCGCGGCGGCCACGAACGAGACCACCGCCACCGTGGAGGAAGTGCGGCAGACCACCCAGTTGGCCCACGAAAAGGCGACTCAGATGGCCGAGAGCTCTCAGAACGTGGCCCAGGTAGCCGAGACGGGACAGACCACGGTGGAGAAAACCGTCGCCTCCTTCGAGCGGATACAGAGCCAGATGGCTGTGGTGGCCGAGACCATCCACCGCCTCAGCGATCAGACCCAGACCGTGGGCGACATCATAAGCACCGTGAACGACATCGCCGAGCAGTCCAATCTACTGTCGGTGAACGCCTCCATCGAGGCCGCCAAGGCCGGCGACCAGGGCAAAGGCTTCACCGTGGTGGCGCAGGAGGTCAAGACCCTGGCCGAACAGTCCAAACAGGCAGTCTCTCGAGTGCGCACCATCCTAGGCGAGATCCAGAAGGCGAGCAGCGTAGCGGTTCAATCCGCCGAGCAGGGCAGGCAGGCCATCGAGGCCGGACGGCAGCAGTCGGTGGAATCGGGTGAAGCCATACACTCCCTGGCGAACAGCGCCGGGGAAGCGGCTAAGTCGGCGGTACAGATAGCCGCCTCCAGTCGCCAGCAATTGGCCGGAATGGAGCAGATAGGCGCGGCCATCGAGAGCATCAATCAGGCCGGGACCCAATCGGCCGCCGGCACACGCCAGGTGGAGCAGGAGGTCAAGCAATTGCAGGACCTCGCGCTGCAGTTGAAGCGCCTCGTCGACACCACGACGGGCTAAGAACAGACCGACCTAACACCCCACCGGAGGCTATCATGGCCCGGACATTCCCGGACCAGGAGTCGTGTGAGGCGTGACCCAAGGTTTCCCCTTCCCTGGATCGGGCAGAACGAGACGAGTCACCAAGAACCGAAGGGAAGACGCTGATGGAAGCCACTCGCGGAGCGGTCGTCACTCTTAACTACACGCTCACCGATGATGAGGGCGGACTGCTCGACGACGCGGATAGCACGATCGAATATCTCCACGGCTACTGCAACATCATCCCAGGGCTCGAGGAGGCCTTGGAGGGTGCCGAGCCGGGCCACAAACAGACGGTGGTCATAGAGGCCGTCGATGCCTATGGTGAGATCGACCGGGACGCCATAATCACTCTGCCGCAAGACGCCGTTCCCGAGGGCGTCGAGCTTGAGCCCGGAATGGACGTGATCGGGGATACGCCCAGCGGCCCCGTGCATCTGACCATCGTGGAGGTCGGCGACGATGGTGTCGTGGTCGACGCCAATCACCCCCTGGCCGGCAAGCGCCTTCATTTCGACGTAGAGGTCGTAGCCGTGCGGGCGGCCTCGGATCAGGAGCTCTCCCAGGGCTACGCCGGACAGGCCTAGCGAGGCGGTCGCCGCAGGCCGTCTACCAGTCTAACGAGATCGGGTCCAGGTACCATTTACCGTTGCGCTTGACCGTATAGAACTCAACCGGTTCGTCCGCGTCCTTGACATCTTCAGTCTCGGATGTCCCGTCCTCGTCGGTCATGGTCACCTTGCCCGCGACGATCCTTACGGTCGCTGTGTCTTCACCGGTCTGTTCGGTCTTCATTTCGATGTCGGAGAACTTGACCCACCCTTCCGAGAACATCTCCTGACGGAATGCTTCTTTGGCCAGACCGAGGAACTCCTTCCCGAACTCGAGGCCCAGCATCTCCGGGTCCATGACATCGAACACCGTGTCTATGTCGCCCTTCTCCATGGCATTGAGCAGCTTGGTGACCACCTTCTCTGGTTCTGACGCCCCACCCCCACGGTCACCGTCGAACACCACGAAGACGAGCACACAGACTATGGCCGCGACTACGACCAGAGCTGCCAGGCCGATCCAGAGCCACTTGAGGCTGCGCCGTCTGGGTGGCCCGCCGTACTGCGCCTGAACATAGGGCGCCCCGCCGGCCGGAGCCTGCGCAAAGCCGGGAGGGGGCGGTGGAGGCACCTGCGCATAGGCTTGAGCGGGAGGTGGAGGGGGCGGCGGAGGCGAGACCGGAGGCACGACGGGCGGTTCTGGAGCCGCCGGTGCGACGGGTGGTTCTGGGGCCGCGGGTGCGACGGGCGGTTCTGGAGCCGCCGGTGCGACGCCCGCTATCGACGTAACCGCCTGTTCCACCGATGTTTCCGCGGCAACCGTCTCTGCTGCGACCGCCGCTTGACCGGTCGCCTGTCCACATTTGGCGCAGAACTTCGCATCCTCAACGAGGGGGTTGCCACAATGGGCGCAAAAGGCCATGTCGGTCTCCTTCCGAGGTCACGGGCGGCGCGGACACCGGCCGGTTGTCAGCATCCTCTCTGATGCAGTATAAACGGGCGGAGCCACCTGTTCCATCTGTCTCACGCTCATCCCGGCCTCGAACCATTGCGTTATGTCCAGCCGCTGGGATGACAGGAAGGCGGTAATGCTCGCACCGATAACGCAAGTGCGGTCACGGCCGGAATCGAAGCCGGAGCCGGCGTGCTAACATCCGCGACCATGGAGGCCCGGACAGACACGATTTCCGTGGAGGAACGCCGACGGAGACGCCGGACCCTGCTCGAGACTCTGGACGGAGCGGTCGCCGTTGTGTTCGCAGGCGCCGAGACCGGCTCCGCCTCTCTGCAGGGCCGGTGGAAGACCGACCGCCTGTTCTGGTACTTGACCGGTTTGGATCACGAGAGCGGTGGGGCGGTCGTGTTCGATCCCACGGCCGAAGATCCCGATCGCCGCATCAGCCTGTACCTGCGTCCCCGTGACCCCGAGTCGGAGCGCTGGTACGGTGCGCGGGAACCGCTCGACTCGGATCTCAAGGCCAAGACCGGGTTCGACTCCATCCTCCGCACACCCCTTCTGCCTTCACGCCTCACGGAGGCCGCCCGGCGCGCCAAACGTGTGGCGTGTCTGCATCCTTTCGCGCCCTACAATGCCGCCATCTCCCCCGATCTGGAGGTCTTCAAAAGGATCGCCGACCACGTCCCCGGGGTAGCCATAGAAGATCGCACCCAACTGCTGCCCCGAATGCGGGCCGTCAAGTCACCCGCCGAGGTGGCGTTGATCAAAAAGGCAGTCGCAGCCACGGCCGCCGGTTTCGAAAATGCGCTGCGCTTCATCCAACCGGGGGTGACGGAGCGCCAGATCGCCGAGGCCCTCACCGCCGGTTTCCGGACGCTTGGCGGGGAACCCGCGTTCGCACCCATCGTAGGCGCCGGGGCCAACGGGGCTGTTCTCCACTACGAGGACCTCGACCAAACAGTGAAGGACGGCGAACTGATCGTGATCGATTACGCGGCCTCATACGCCGGGTACGCGTCGGACGTCACCCGTACTCTGCCGGCCTCCGGCATCTTCACACCTGAACAGCGAGAGCTCTACCAGATCGTGCTCGACGCCAACCTCGCCGCTATGAAGGCGGTACGACCGGGTGCGACGATGTCTGAGATTCACAACGCAGCCCTGGAGATCATCTCAGAAGCCGGTCACAAAGATGATTTCATCCATGGCATCGGCCACCAGTTAGGCATCGAGGTCCACGATGTCATGCCCGACGGGCCCCTGGTCGCCGGGATGGTCCTTACAATCGAGCCGGGCATCTACCTGCCTGAGCGCGGAGTGGGCATACGCATCGAGGACGACGTCCTGGTCACCGATACCGGCTGCGTCGATTTGACCGCGGCCATACCGAAGAGAGTGAAGGACATCGAAGCCGCCATGGCGATCCGATAGCGCCGCCTTAGCCGCCGAACCTCCACCTTCGAACGGCCCATC
>JAAYJE010000048.1 GCA_012523095.1 Actinomycetota bacterium
CGAGTTCCCGTTGTGCCTCGCGTGCGTGCTAGACTCTGGAATCGTTTATCCTGATCCCGTTCCCCGTGCGGAGGCTCCCCATGCCCGTAGCCAAGAAGATCGCTGAAGCTGCTTGCCGTTCCTCATGGATCAGGCAGATGTTTGAGGAGGGCGCCTGCCTGGCCGAGACCTACGGCTGCGACAAGGTGTTCGATTTCAGCATCGGCAATCCCAACCTCGACCCTCCTGAGGAGTTCCATACGGTGCTGGAGGGACTGGCGAAGGACCGTACGACGGGCATCCATGGATACATGCCGAACCAGGGTTACCCTGAGGCCTGCGCGGCCGTGGCGGCCTACCTCACGGGCGATCAGGGAGTGCTGCTGTCGGGCGAGCACGTGGTCATGACCTGCGGGGCCGCAGCCGCGGCCAACGTCATCTTCAAAGCGATCTTGGACCCGGGCGACGAGGTGCTGGTCCCCCGGCCGTATTTCGTCGAGTACGGCTCGTATGTGGACAACCACGGCGGTGTACTGATACCGGTCGAGAGCAAGGTGGATTTTGACTTGGATCTCGATGTCATCGCGACCGCGATCACCTGCAAGACCCGGGCCGTTCTGATCAACTCGCCCAACAACCCCACCGGGCGGGTGTATTCGGCGGACACCCTCACAGCTCTGGGTGAGTTGCTCGAGCGTAAGACGGCGGAGGTGGGCCGGGTCATCTACCTGGTTTCCGATGAGCCTTACCGACGCATAGTGTTCAATGGGATGCGGGTGGCTCCGGCTATGGCTGCCTACCCAAATACGATCATCGCCTCGAGCTACTCCAAAGAGCTCTCCATATCCGGGGAGAGGATAGGCTTCGTCGCGGCCAGCCCGGCCATCCCAGGGGTCGACAAGCTCATGGACGGTCTGGTTATGACCAATCGCATCCTTGGATTCGTGAACGCCCCGGCCCTCATGCAGCGGGCCGTGGCCAGACTACAGGGTGTGGGAGTGGACGTGACTCCCTACCAGCGGAACAGGGACGTCCTCTACGAGTGCCTGAGCGGCGCGGGATTTGAGGTCTTCAAGCCCCAAGGCGCCTTCTACTTCTTCCCGCGTTCGCCCATCGAGGATGACGTCTCCTTCTGCAGAGAGATGCAGGAGCATCTGGTGCTGGTGGTGCCGGGGAGCGGTTTCGGTCTGGCGGGACACTTCCGCCTGGCCTTCTGCGTAGCTCCGGAGGTGGTGGACGGGTCGCTTCCGGCGTTCCGAGAGGTGGGAGCGAAGTATTTCGGCCGATAGGCATGTTCGGCGGGTCGCGCGAGGGTGAGGGTCGTACTTGACGGCGATCGCGCGGAGGGTCGCCTCGCGCCCGCGCGGGTCCGCTCGCCGCTTCCCCGCAGCCGATAACGCGAGTCACGAAGAGGGCTGTCGCGCGCCGGCGCGGGTCTGCTCCGCGGCGGTCAGAGCGCGAGGCATCTTGACCATGACGGCAACGATACCGCATATAATGGGGCCGACCTTAGTACGGAGGGCCGGAGCTCTGCAACCGTCGAGCACAGGGGTCATCCTTGAAATACGTAGTACTGATCATTGATGGGGCCTCAGGGTGGCCGGCAACCGCTTTGGGAGGGCGTACCTCTCTAGAGGCCGCCCACACTCCTCATCTCGACCGGCTGGCGCGGGAGGGCACGACAGGGGTGTCTCGCAACGTGCCTCAAGACATGGAAGCCTCGAGTGCGGTCGCCTGCATGAGCGTCATGGGCTTCGATCCGTCCCTCTACTACGCCGGGCGCGGGCCGATAGAAGCCATGGCGATGGGGATCCGTCTGGAGTCGGGCCAGGTGGCCATGCGCTGCAACCTGGTGACGGTTGAGGACGGCCGGATGGTCAGTTACTCAGCCGGGAACATCACGTCCGACGAGTCGGCGGAGTTGGTGGCCGCGCTGAGGGAGGGGTTGGGGATCGTGTCCTCGGACGAGACGGATGGCGGCCGCCTCGGTCTGCATGCCGGAGTGGGTTTCAGGCATATCCTGACCGTGCGCGACGGGGCCGATCTGCTTGCGACCGAGTTCGTGCCTCCCCACAACATCACCGATCAGGAGGTGGCCGGTCACGATCCGTCGGGACCCGGCGCCGACCTCGTTCGAGACTTGATGGAGCGGTCGAAACCCATCCTGGCCGCACATCCGGTCAACAAGGCACGCGTCGCTCGTGGGCTGCTTCCCGCCACCCAGATCTGGCTTTTCTGGCCGGGGATGGAGTCGGCGCGCATGCCGACGTTCCGCGATAGCTACGGGGGGCGCCGGGCGGCGCTCACCTCGGCGGTCGACCTGCTGCGGGGACTCGCTTACCAGACCGGGATCGATTGCCTGGACATCCCCGGGGTCACCGACGGCGGCGATAACGACTTCGCGGGACAGATGGCCGGGGCCGTGGAGGCTCTCGCCGACTATGACGTGGTCTTCGTCCACGTGGAGGCACCGGACGAGATGTCGCACGCCGGCGACGCGGAGGGCAAGGTGCGGGCGATCGAGCAGGTCGACGCGTTGATGGTGCCGCAGGCGACGGCTCTGAACGAGGCCGCCGCGCGGCGCGCCGCGCCGGCGGCTCGACCGGGGGAGGCGGAAGGGGTGAGACTACTGGTCATGCCGGACCACCCGACTCCTCTGGAGATCAAGACCCATGTGCACGACCCCGTGCCCTTCGTGTTGTGGGGCCCCGGGTTCGCGGCGAACGGGGCGGAGGCTTTCACGGAGGCGGAGGCCCGGGCCACGGGCTTAGCCGTAGCGCCGGGCCACCTGTTGATGTCGCTGTTCCTCGACGGCAATACCGACTGAGCGCCGACTCGCCGAGGAGTGCGTAGCCGACCAGAAGCGTCGGGCCTGACGCTTCCGCTAGTCGCTCATCTTCTCGAATTCTTCCTTGCCGGCGCCGCACTCGGGGCAGGTCCATTCGTCGGGTAGGTCCTCGAAGGCGGTCCCCGGTGCGATCCCTTGAAGGGGATCTCCTTCTTCGGGGTCGTAGATGTATCCGCACAACAGGCACTGCCATCTTTCCATCGGATGATCCTTTCTCCAGTGGCCGATCGGACGGGTGCTCTCCGCCAGGGCCGTTATCTCCATTTACGGCGGGATCCAATCCTTGACGGGGGCATGAGCGGTTCTGTAGCATGAACGTTTGGATTTGGCCGGTGTGGGCCGTTCTTGAGGTTCAACCCTGTTTAGTGATAGGCCTTGAGGGCCGAGAAGGAGGCAATGCTGCATGGAAGTCAAACCGCGTAAAGCGCCGACGCGTCGTTGGAGGAGGTTCGCCCTTCTCTTTGCCGTCGCGGCGGTCTTCTTGCTGGTTCTTGCGCCGGTAGCGCAGGCCGGCGAGGCAGAGCTGGTGCTGCCCGAGTTGAACCAGGTGGATTTCCACGGGATATCCGGCAGCCTCCTACTGGGCCTTGGTCTCATCATCTGCGGTCTCGGTCTCCTGTTCGGCGTCGTCGCCTACTTCCAGCTCCGAAGACTCCCCGCGCACAGATCGATGAAGGAGATCTCCGAGCTCATTTGGCAGACTTGCAAGACCTACCTTATGAAGCAGGGACAATTCCTGGTCATACTGTGGATCTTCATCGCCATCGTGATCGCGGTCTATTTCGGAGCCCTGAGCGACTTCTCGGCCGGTAGAGTGGTTATCATCCTGGCCTTCAGTGTCATCGGCATCCTGGGCAGCTACGGGGTGGCCTGGTTCGGCATCCGGGTGAACACCTACGCGAACTCGCGTACGGCTTTCGAGAGCCTGCGAGGCAAGCCGTACGGGATCCACGCCATCCCCATGAAGTCCGGCATGAGCGTGGGCATGATGCTCATCAGCGTCGAGCTCATCATCATGCTCATCATCCTCATCTGGATCCCGCGCGAATATGCCGGCCAGTGCTTCATCGGCTTCGCCATTGGCGAATCCCTTGGCGCCGCTGCGTTAAGGATCGCAGGCGGTATCTTCACCAAGATAGCCGACATCGGCTCCGATCTCATGAAGATCGTCTTCAACATCAAAGAAGACGACGCTCGCAACCCGGGCGTGATCGCCGACTGCACAGGCGACAACGCAGGCGACTCGGTAGGCCCCAGCGCCGACGGTTTTGAGACCTACGGCGTCACCGGTGTGGCCCTCATCACCTTCATCATCCTGGCCGTGGCCGATCCTCTTATCCAGGTGGCTCTCCTGGTGTGGATCTTCGCCATGCGCATCATGATGATCATCTCTAGCGGCGGCTCTTATTTCCTGAACGCGGCCATCGCTAAGGCGCGCTACAAGAACGCCGAGAAGATGAACTACGAAGGGCCCCTCACCTCTCTGGTGTGGCTCACCTCGATCATCTCCATCATCCTCACCTTCGTGGTGTCATATGTCCTGATCGGTGGGAACTCGCTGGTGGGGGAGGCGCACCCCAACTATTGGTGGATGCTCTCCATTATCATCAGCATGGGTACCCTCGCCGGTGCGCTCATCCCTGAGTTGGTCAAGATTTTCACCTCCACCAAGTCCGCTCACGTCAAAGAAGTCGTTACGTCCTCCAGAGAAGGCGGTCCTTCGCTCAACATCCTGTCTGGGTTGGTGGCCGGCAACTTCAGCGGCTTCTATATCGGTTTCGCCATCATGGTCCTCATGGGTATCGGCTACATCGTCAGCACCTTTGGGTTCGATATCAACGACGGCGGCATCATGATCGCTCCTGCCGTGTTCGCCTTCGGCCTCGTGGCCTTCGGCTTCCTAGGCATGGGCCCTGTGACCATCGCGGTGGACTCCTACGGTCCGGTCACGGACAACGCCCAGTCGGTGTATGAGCTGTCCACCATCGAGCAGATCGAAGGCGTCGACCAGGAGATCGAGAAGGACTTCGGCTTCAAGCCGGATTGGGACGTGGCCAAAGAGAACCTGGAGGAGAACGACGGGGCCGGCAACACCTTCAAGGCGACGGCTAAGCCGGTGCTCATCGGCACGGCCGTGGTCGGCGCCACTACGATGATCTTCTCCATCATCATGATGTTGACCGAGGAGCTCACCGTCAACGTCGACAAACTGTCGCTGCTGTATCCGCCGTTCCTTCTGGGCATCGTCATGGGAGGCGCGGTGATCTACTGGTTCACCGGCGCGGCCACGCAGGCCGTCACCACCGGCGCCTACCGTGCGGTGGAGTTCATCAAGCGCCACATCAGGCTCGATGTTGAGACGGGCAGCGCCAACGTGGAAGATAGCAAGAAGGTGGTCGGCATCTGCACGCAATACGCGCAGAAAGGCATGATCAATATCTTCTTGGCCGTGTTCTTCGGCACCCTGGCCTTCGCCTTCCTGGAGCCGTACTTCTTCATCGGGTACCTCATCTCGATAGCGGTCTTCGGTCTGTTCCAGGCCGTTTTCATGGCCAACGCCGGTGGTGCATGGGACAACGCCAAGAAGATCGTGGAGACCGACCTGAAGGAGAAGGGTACCGACCTGCACGCCGCGACTGTTATCGGCGACACGGTGGGCGACCCGTTCAAGGACACATCTTCGGTGGCCCTGAACCCCATCATCAAGTTCACCACTCTGTTCGGTCTTCTGGCGGTCGAACTGGCCGTGAGTATCGTTGACGGCGCCGACGGCAGCCATATCCTCACGTGGATCCTGGCGGCAGTGTTCTTCGTGATCTCTCTGTATTTCGTCATCCGCTCCTTCTACGGCATGCGGATCAAGAAGCAGAAGGAGGCCTAACACGGTAGGCAGGGGCGCGGATTCGCGTCGAGCACCGCGGGATACCGCAGAGCTTCTCGCAGACTCGTCCCTCTGCAGGCGTTGGTTCACGAGGCCGCCCGCCGCACCTCAGTGCGGCGGGCGGCCTGTTGTTTGGAGCTTCGTGTGCCTTTACATCGCCGGCTTTCTCAGCCGGGGGAGACGGGAAGGTGGTGCTCATCGAGCGGGATCCCAACCGGCTCGATGGTCAGAAGGGAACTTGCAGGGGATGGTTGACCTCCGGCACGGTGCGCACCGTCCTTTGCCTAAGGCCTGCCTATCTTCTTGCGTCGCCTGTACGTCTTGGCTAGTTCCAGGAAGATCCCCACGTCGCGGTCGAGATCGCTCTGTGTGCCGTCGAAGTAGAACACGCGCACGGGGATGCCGTCATGATCCTTACTCACGCGCGGGTAGACGGCCTCGGTGACAATGCCGTTCATGCAACTGAAGGGGCTGATGTCGATGACGCCGTCGACCCCTCGGCGATAGAGAGCGATGGTTCCTCCGGTGGACAGGACCATCTCGCCCAGGGCGCCCGACTGGGGCAGATAGGACTCCGCAGCCTCGAGTACTTCGTGAACATGGGGATCGGGTCGGTTGGCGAATATCTCCCCGAAGTCCTTGTAGAGGGTCTTCTCATCGCTCTTCATCAACCGTCCGGTGAGGAACGTCCTCAGCCAGGGCTTGGTGAAACGGCTCTTCTCCTCACGATGACGGCGGAAGGCTTCTGCGTTTGTGTACCAGACCCATTCGCCGACGCCGATCAACCAGCATTCCCCGCCCTGAGCTTCGACGTGCCGGATGATCTCGTTGTTCGCGAAGGTGTTGAGACGGCAGAAGATCTCGCCCACCACTCCGATGAGCGGACGGTCTTCCGCCTTGACCGGGATCGCCAGGAACGCCTCTTTGACCTCGCGGAGCCCCGCCTTGGTCTGTCTCAGTCGCTCCTTGTTGCTGAGACCTTGTTGGGCGATTATCTCGCCCATTCGATCGAGGCCTGCCAGATAGACCTTGTCGGTCTGACCTGGGTGGACCTCGTAGGGCCGGATCATGAGCAACAGCTTGAGCAGGATGTCCTGCACGACCACCGCCCGCCAAGCAGTGCGGATGACCTCTCCGGCCTGGTCGCCGATACCGGCGTATCCGTCGGCCGATGTGAAAGAGAGGATGGCCACGTCTCCGTATCCCTGCTCATCCAGGATACGGCGAAGCAGCCTGATGTACTGTCCGAAGCGACAGGGCCCGTTGGCCGTGGGAAGCAGGAAGGCGGTCTTCTTGGGGTCTAGTCTCTCGTCCTCGATCAGCTTCATGTAGTCGCCGAGCACTATGCGCTGCGGATAACACTCGTCTCCCGAGTTGTACTTGGCGCCCAACTCGAGTGTGCGGGCGTCTTCTTCAGGCGTGACCCGGGTGTCCATGCCGATCGATTGGAAAGCCGCCGCCAGCATGCGCGACCCTCCGTAGGGCATGCGACAGAGCCAGGTGGTGCGGTTCTTGATGTCCACGGCGTCTTCGACGGGGCTGGTATCAGCTCCTCGTGCCGCGATAGGCTGGGGCAGTATGTCCAGGGCTGCTTCAGCCGCTTCACGCGGGCCCTTGCCGTTGCCGCCCTTGGTCTCGGTGGCCGTATCCACTAGTCCTCCACGTTCGCTAGGACCCGATGTCCGTCAGGACCCTTCGTCCGTCAGGACCCTCTGACCGGTTGCTTCTTCCTGTTCTCACGCACCCACCAGCGCAGGAACCCCTTGCTGTCGAGGTAGGCCTCGCAGCGGGTCATGGCCCCCGCGTCGTTGGTGTGCTCGTCGAACTGCAGCACCAGATGAGGTTCGGGGTCGGCGGCTCCCACGTAGTGTTTGATGTACGAATCGGGACCGCACTTGAAGTTGGTCATGTAGATGATGTGCAGATTGGGGTGCTGGGCGACCACCTTAGCCGCCTGCAGGATCTTCCGTCCGTAACCCCAATACATGTTCACGGTGACGTCCTCGGTCTGCACGCCCCACAGGGGTAGGAAGTCGAAGGGGATGAGATTGACCCCGTAGTAACGGCGGAGCTTGGCCGGGATGTCCATGTTGACCCCGGGGTCGTAGATGTTGTACGGTCGGCCGACAAGGACGATACCCAGTTCGTCGTGCTCTTCGAGCAAGGCCAGGGCCTCGGTGCCCGCCAGAAGCAGACGTCCGCGGAACTCGGCCTGGGCTTCGTAGGCTTCCTTCACGGCCGCATCCACCACTCGGGCCGGAACGCCCAGAGGCTTCATGGTCGCCCGTAGAGTGGCTCCGATGTACTCCGGCCCCCGTCGGAAATGCAGAGTGGGGAAGAGGAAGCGGTCGGCATAGGGCTCGAAGTGTGGCGCGAAACGGATGACATGAGGCAGCGTCTGCCCCCACGGGCAGGCGTGCGACTCGATGTCGGGGTGGTCGGTCTCTTCGTTCAGCATGTTGGGGATGAAGATGTGGTCGGCACCCTCCTCGAGCAACTCCATGACATGGCCATGCGCCACCCGGATGGGGAAGCACGGCTCGGCCACCGACCCTTCGATGCCCCACTCACGGATCTTCTTGTCGGTCTGACGGGAGAGCATGACGTCGAAGCCGCACGACTTGAAGAAGGTGGCCCAGAACGGCAGGCGTTCGTATGTGTACATGGCCCGCGGGATGCCGATCGCGCCACGACAAGGAGAGCCGGCGCTGCTGCGAAGCAGCGTGGCGGTGTCGTCGGTCTCGTCGGTCACATATGAATAGAGAAGCGCGTTCCGGAACTCGAGCAGGTCGCGGATCACAGGCTCCTTGTCGACCTTGGCCCGCTTGCGATAGCGGTCGGAGCACTTGTCGCCCCAGTAAGTCTTCTCGCCTCCTATGGTGAATTGGCGCATGTCGCACTCGTTGCTGCAGCCTTTGCAGGTGAATTCTCGGACGCTGTACTCCACCTTGTCTAAGTCCCAGCCACGGAAGCGGGAGGGGGTCCCGGTCGCCGCCATCTTCTCGCGCGCCAAGAGCGCCACACCGATGGCTCCGACCACCCCGTTGTGCGGCGGTACGATGATCTCCTTGTCGAGGATCCTGCTGAAAGCAGCCGCTACGGAATCGTTGTAGGCGGTACCGCCCTGGAAGTAGATGGTGTCTCCTATATGGCGACGGCCGACCAAGCGGTTGAGGTAGTTGTAGGCGATGGAGTAAGCCAACCCGGCCACGAGATCTTTCTTGTCGGCTCCCCTTTGGAGGTAGGAGTTGACGTCTCGCTCCATAAAGACGGTGCAGCGTTCACCCAGCTTGACCGGCGCCTTGGAAGACAGGGCCAGCTCCGCGAACTCGCCGATGATGTTGATGTCCAACTTCTCAGCCTGCTCTTCCAGAAAGGAGCCGGTACCGGCTGCGCAGGCCTCGTTCATGGCGAAGTCGACCACTACTCCGTCCTGGAGGCTG
This sequence comes from Actinomycetota bacterium, assembly GCA_012523095.1. Lineage (GTDB taxonomy): Bacteria > Actinomycetota > Thermoleophilia > RBG-16-64-13 > RBG-16-64-13 > RBG-16-64-13. Next base: position 9,152 of record JAAYJE010000048.1, read on the forward strand.
ATGAACTTAGAATCCTGTCCACCGATCTCGAAGATGGTGTCGGGCACCCGATCGATGAGCTTGCGCCCGATGAAGGTGGCGCCCATATTGTGGGCGGTGATCTCGTCGTTCACGGTGTCGGCCCCTATGAGCTCCCCGATCAGTTCCCGCCCGGAGCCTGTGGTGGCCACTCCTAGGATATCCAAACGCGGGCCCATCTCATTCCAGATGTCGGTGAGCCCCTTGGCGACCACCTCGACGGGACGACCGTCGGTCTTGACGTAAATCTCTTTGACTACCTCGCCGTCTTCGTCCAGGACCACCAGATTGGTGGAGACCGAGCCGACGTCGATGCCCAGGTAGGCTCCGATCTTGCCCTCACCAGGCGGGAACTGATAGGGCTTCACCCGATCACGCAGTGGGATGACGCGCTCCAGAGAAAGGGCCTCGCTGGTCTGGAAGTCTGACGACTGTCCCTGTTCCAAGAGGGTCGGTTCTATAGTGACCATCTCCGTCGCGGTATGCTCGTCGAGGACGATGAGGGCGCTGCCGATGGCGCCCATCCACGCATAGTAGGCGGGGACGATCAGCCCCTGTTCGTCCGTCTCGAACGCCTCGCGCATGGCTGCGACGGCTCCTTTGTTAGCCGCCACTCCACCGATGAAGGCCACCCGCCCGCCGACCTCTTTGCCTTTGGCGATGGCGCCCTTGTAGTTGCGCACTACCGCGTTGCAGAGACCTTTCAGGACCTCGGGCGGCTGATAGCCTTTCTGCTGGGCGTGGATCATGTCGGATTTGGCGAACACCGAACAGCGGCCTGCGATGGACGCGGCCTTGCCGGCACCCTGCACGATGTCGCCCACGTCCTCGATGTCGTACAGTAAACGGCTGGCCTGCTGATCCATGAACGAACCGGTGCCTGCCGCGCAGTCTCCGTTGGTGCCGTAGTCGGCGATGCCGACCCGACCGGACGAGGCGTCGGTTTCGAGGCTGATGAACTTGGAGGTCTCACCGCCCATCTCGAACACTGTGGTGATATCCGGGTGGAGTGCGCCTACGGCGCGTGCGATGGCCTTGAACTCGTTCTGATACGGCACGCCTAACATGGTGCCGACCAGCCGTCCCCCGGTACCGGTGACGCCTATGCCTGTGATCGAGCCCTCGGGCAGGGCGGCCAAGACCTGGGTAAGTAGCTCGCGGGCGGCTTCGGTAGGGCTGCCTTTGATGCGCCGGTAGACCGTAGCCAGTATGGGTGGAGCATCAACGTGAGGAAGCACCCGCTCGTCGGACTCGGGGTCGTGGAAGAGGGCCGAGTCGAACGCGAGCTTCACGAATGACTCTCGGTCCTGCGGCCCGCCCACAACGGCGATCTTCACGCTGATACAGCCTATGTCGATACCAAGCGTCGCCATCGTATGTGCGAAGCCTCCGCTATAGCGTCACAAAGAGAACCGCGCCGACGATGGGCGTCCCCCAACACCCTCCGGCACGGACTGACTGCCCACTGTACCGTGCATTCCGGCCCGGAAATCTTACCATGAGACGGCAGGGGCCGGTCTGCGACCACTCTGTGGCTGAAGCGCCACCGAGAAGAGACGCCCCAGACGATTCCAGGTCGGCAGGTCTCGCCCATGTGGAGTGATCCCAATCGAGGGTTTCCTCGCAGCTCCTGGGGCTCACCACTAAGCGCGATCGCTCCCTTTTCTATTACAAACACGCGGTCTGCCAACGCCAAGCCGCGTTCCACGTTCTGCTCAATGATAAGCATCGTAGTTCCGTGGTCGCGGATAGTCGGCAAGGAGAACTCCGTGAAGGCCGTAGAAGAGAACCACCCCCAGGTGCCGGCTCTTTCCGGGTTCCTCTCGGTGGCCTTTGCCAAGAGACGCGCGCCGCTATCCTGTAGACCGCCGCTCGGTTCTTCGCCCAGCGTGGGTACGCGAACACCCGCATCAGCGACATCTGTAGAGAGGTGGGCGTGACTGCTCAGTTCCTCTGCAGCCACTTTTCCAGTAAGAGGCGCCTCTTCATCGCCTGCTACCAGGTCTGTTTCTCCTGTCGCTGATATCATTCTTGGCGAAGCACGTTCGACGGGAGTCACCATGGTTGCCAGGAAGTTCCCTCACCTCTTCAGCCCGCTCAAGATCGGTCCCCTGACTCTCAAGAACCGTATCGAGGCCGCCCCTACGTCCCTGGCCGAGCTATCGCCGGACGGCTATCTCACCCGCGATAACATCGCCTACTACCGGCTCAAGGCTAAGGGCGGAGCCGCCATCGTCACCATCGGGGAAAGCATCGTCCACACGCCCACCGGCAAATCGCACCCTAAGCAGATCCCCCTCGACGACAGAGGCGTCATCCCCTCGCTGGTAGAAACGGCCGATGCCATCCATCAGTACGGGGCCCTCGCCTCCATAGAGCTGTCCCACGGAGGCATGGAATGTGATCCGGTGTTTCTTGACGGTAGGAATCCCATCGGGCCGTCTGCCCGGACGATAAACATCGGCTTCCGCACCGCCGGGGCGCGGACCGTCGAGGTGGAGGAGATGTCCGAAGCCCTGATGGAGAAGATCGCCGAGGCCTATGCTGAGGCGGCCGCCACGGTCAGGCTTGCCGGTTTCGACATGTGCATGGTGCACGCTGCTCACGGCTGGCTGCTCGCCCAGTTCTTGTCGCCACTCATCAACAAGCGCATCGACAAGTACGGCGGCAGTCTCGAAAACCGGGCCCGCTTCCCCCTGATGGTGCTCGACCGAGTGCGGGAACGGGTGGGGAGCGACTTCCCCATCGAGTTCCGCATCGGCGGGTCGGAGCTCGCCGAAGGCGGCTATACGATCGACGATGCGGTGGCGTTGGCCAAGATGGTGCAGGACAAGGTCGACCTGCTCCACGTGTCGGCAGGCGCCCACTACTTCGTCGACACCATGACCACGATGCATCCGTCGATGTTCCTACCCCACGGCTGCAACGTGTACCTGGCCGAGGCGGTCAAGAAGGCTGTGAGCATACCGGTGACCACCGTGGGGGGGATCTCCGACCCCGCTCAGATGGAAGAGATCATCGCGAGTGGGAGGGCGGACGTCATCGCCATAGCCCGCGGTCTGATCGCCGATCCCGAGATCCCCAAGAAGGCTCTCTACGGCCGAGACGACCAGATCGTCCACTGCCTGCGCTGCTTTGAGTGCATGGGAGGCATGTTCATCACCAGCACCATGAAGTGCGCGGTGAACCCCATTATCGGCCGAGAGTTCGAAGCGGGCCTCACACCTGCGCCGGCTGAATCGAAGAAGGTGGTCGTCGTCGGCGGGGGGCCGGCCGGTCTACAGGCGGCCATCACGGCGGCTGAGCGGGGCCACGACGTGACGTTGTACGAGAAGAGCGATTCTCTGGGTGGGGCGCTCAAGTACGCCGCGGGGGTCTCGTTCAAGGAGGATCTCGACAAGTTCATGGGGCATCTGATACGTAAGACCGCCACCCTGCCGACCCTTGCCGTCGTGTTGAACACAGAAGCGGCTCCCAGTCTGGTCGAGGCGGCGAACCCGGATGTGGTGATCGTGGCGGTGGGCGCGGAACCCGTAGTCCCCGACATCCCAGGCGCGGATGGGGATTCGGTCCTCTTGGCGGCTGACGTGCATTCGGAGGGCGCCGAGATTGGAGAGGGGGTCGTTATGGTAGGCGGCGGTCTCGTCGGCTGTGAGACCGGGCTGTACTTGGCGCAGCAGGGCAAAGAAGTCACAATCGTGGAGATGCTGGACGAGGTCGCGTCTGACGCGAACATCATGCATGGGCGTGCCTTAAGGTTGGAACTTGAGAAGGCGGTGACGATCAAGACCGGTCTGCGCTGTGTGGAGATCACCGGCGAGGGTGTGGTGTGCACCGACTGTGAAGATGGGTGGGTGACCATACCGTGCGACACGGTCGTGATCGCGGTGGGATACAAGCCTCGGACCGACGCGGTCGAGGCACTGCTCGACACGGCCACCGAAGTCATGACCATTGGCGACTGTGTCAGGTCCCGGCGGGTGCTGCAGGCTGTTCGCACAGGCTACGACGCGGCGATGGCGATCTAAGCGAGCGCCTCAGGTAGCGGCCTTTGCTGTGGCGCGCACGACCTTGCAAAAAATGGGCCACTGAGCTGTAATGAAAGCCGGCTGGGATGGAAGTCGGTAGAGGGATGCAGCTCTTCCTCCGGTCATTGCCAACGAGTGTCCGAATCCACACCACCTGAGGAGGAGCATGGCTGAGCATGTGAAGTTCTATCCGGAGTACTGGGGCGGCAAGAAACTCTCGTATCCTAACTTTCCGCCGGAAGCGCCCAAGTTCTCTCGGTCGGTCGTAGCCGGGAATCTCATCTTCATCTCGGGCTGCCAGGGCCAGAACGATGAGACCATCACGGTCGACACCGATGTAGCCGAAGAGCAGATGATCATCGCGCTCGACAAGGTCCGGCACGCCATGGAAGAGGCCGGGAGCTGCATGGACAATGTGATCAAGATGCTGATGCTGTTCAGGAATCCCGAGGACTACCCGTGTCTACGGAGGGTCGAGTTCGAGTACTTTCAGAAGCACGCCCCGCTGCTTGTAGAAGACCCGCCGGCCAGCACCGTCATACGGGCTGATCTCGGCCCCGGTCTCCTTGTCGAGATGGATGTGGTCGGCGTCGTTTCGCGCGGGTGACGACCGGTTCAGTCCTCGCGGGCCCTGCACCTCTCACGGCGGGTGATGGCCCGCCCGTATCCCGCACGACCTCTTGAAGGGTCTGGATATGATCGTGGGTGTAAGCAGTATTCAGGAAGCGGACGCTGTGACTGTGATAGTGTTATGCGGCAGGGATCAGTGGAACCGGCAGGACTGAGGGCCTGGGAGGGACGGGAACTGAGCGCCCGACAGATCGTCCTTCAGCACACCCATCGTGCTCATCCGATCCGGCCGGCAATGCACTGAGGGCCGGACTATGTGCTTGGCCTTCAGATGAGTTGCAGAGGCAACATCTAGTGATGGGGGTGGAAGAGACATGAAGAAGTTTCGGATCCCGAGTATGTTCATCGTGGTGGCCTTAGCCGTCTCCCTGATGCTGGCCGGGTGTGGGGAAGGTGAGGATACCACCACCGCGGCTCCCACCGAGACCACCGCCGGGCAGGCGACCGAGACTCTTGAGATCGGCGCTGTTGTCTGGACGGGTTGGCCGCTCGGCTACGACATGAAGCGCGGCGTTGAGATCATGGTCAAACTCGACAACGAGGCCGGGGGTCTCGACATCGGCGGGACCAAATACAACGTAGAGTTCGTCTTCATCGAGTCCAACAACGACCAGGCAACCACGATGGCGGGCGTCAACAAGCTGATCTACGAGAACAAGGTCCAGTACATCGTTACCGACACCATGTACCCAGGCGCCGTTTTCGCTGAGACCGAGAAGAACAAGGTCATCTCCCTTACCGGCTGTCCCATCCCAACGATGTTCGATCCCTCGTTCGAGTACACGTTCCAGGGTGGCACTATGATGCAGGCCACCCCTGAGGTGGCCGGTTGGATCGCTGAGAACGTTTCGGAGATCACCACCATCGACCTGGCCTGCCCCGACGAGGCCGGCGGCCGTGCTTATGCCGAGGGTGCGATGACGGTGTTTGAGCATTACGGCCTCGAGGTGAATCTGATTATCTATCCGGTCACGTCGACCGACTTCAGTTCCGTCGGTACTCAGGTCAAGGCCAACAATCCTTCGGCCTTCATCGCGCTCGGCAACAGCGCCATGGACGCCCTGATCTATCAGGCCGTAGTGCAGGCCGGCTATGACGGCATCCTGTTCACCACCCCCACGACCACCTACGAGACTCTGAAGACGGCCGTCTCCGAAAAGGCGCTCGAGGGGTTCATCGGCGGCGCCTGGCCGGTCGAGTTTGACCCGGCGGTTACTCCGGTAGCGCAGGAGTTCAAGGACAAGTGGATCGAGGTCAACGGCAATTGGGACGGCCCGGAGATCCAACTCACCGCGGCATATGCCGCGTTGAGGGCCGCCCTGACCGAGGCCGGGACGACCGATACGGATGCGGTGGCTGAAGTGCTGGCCAACGGACTCAAGTTCGAGGGGCCGACCGGGAAGGGCGAGATGATCCCGCGCATGGATTTGGGCATCTCTCGGACAGTGGACAACGTCTCCGAATTCTGCGTGAAGAAGATCGTGGACGGTGTACCCACGCTTCTTCACATGATCACGGTCGAAGAGGGCAAGAGCTACGTTGACCCGGCGGTGTTCGGTAATTAGACGGCCGACGAGATGAAGTAGCGGATGATGGGTCGGCTTGGCAGGGCAGCGCTTCTGCGAAGCCGACCCGTTCTTTTTAGCAGGTAGGGAGCGGACGGAACCGTGTCTGTGATCCTGCAACTGGCCTTCGATGGGCTCACCATAGGCCTTATATACGTCATCCTGGCGGCCGGTCTCGTGCTGATCTTGAGCGTGACAGAGATCTTCTTCGTGGCCTACGGCATGTTCTTCATGTGGGGCGCCTACGCCGCCTGGTATTGCGAGAGTGGGTTAGGGCTGTCTTACCCCGTCGCGGTGCTCGTGGCTGTAGCGGTCACGGGCGTGTTCGGCCTGCTCAGCTACATGCTGATCTTCAAGCGTCTGCAGCACATGGAAGGCCGCTTCTTGGTGACCGTCACCGGCGCCCTTGGGCTGTCGCTGATCCTGGAAAAGGCTGTTCTACCCATCTTCGGCACCCAGCCTAAGAGTATCCCCGGCATCTTCACCCAAGCCTGGAGATTGGGCGGGGTTCACATAGAGCTCAAAAAGCTGGTGCTGATCGGGGTGGGGCTCCTGGTGACCCTGGTCCTATTTTGGATCTATGAGAAGACCCGGGTGGGGCGGGCCATGCGGGCGGTCTCTTCGAACGCAGAGGTGGCGGCGCTGCACGGGATCAGGCCTATGTGGGTCTATCTTCTCGTCATGGGGCTGGGGTGCGCTCTGGCCGGTCTCGCCGGAGGGCTATTCGCTCCCGCCTACAACGTCCATTCAGGCATGGGCGCCAACGTCATCGCCAACGTCCTTCTGATGACCATGCTGGGCGGTATGGACAGCCTTCTGGGAGCAGTGGTCGGCGGACTGGTCGTCGGTCAGGTCCTGAGCTTTGGCCAGTATTACTTCGGCCAGATGTCCATCGTGTATCTGTTTCTGGTCATCGGGGTGATCATCTACTTCCGTCCCAACGGATTGTTGGGACACCGCACGGACCTGGGCGTATAGAGGGTGAGAGGCTTTCTGTCAAAGCACAGACGCCCCTCGGGCTTCCTTGTCCTGCTGGTGGCTTTCGCCCTGGTCCCGTTGTGGGTGAAGTCCCCTTACTACATCGATCTTCTGGTGATGACCATGGTCAACGCTGGGCTGGCCATGACCTTTGTGATGCTGCTCCGCACCGGGCTCATCAGTCTGTGCGTGGCGGCCTTCTGGGGCATTGGGGCCTATGCCTCGGCCGTCTTATCGGTGAACGCCGGTCTCTCCTTTTGGATCTGTCTGCCACTCTCCACGCTCATCACTGCGGCCTTTGCCCTGGTCATCGGCTACGTCATCATTAGAAACGCAGGCTTCACCTTCATCATCATGACCACCGTGCTTGCCCTGTTGTTCGTCACCGTGGTGGGCAATATCAAGGCTCTGGGGGGATACAACGGGATCTCTAACATACCAGCCCCGGACTCCATCGGATCCATCGTCTTCGATACGAAGGTGGACTTCTTCTACCTGGGCCTTGTCATCCTGGTCGTCGTCGTTCTTATCATAAGCGCCTTCTACTCTTCGTGGGCGGGACGGGCCTGGAAGGCCATAGGGTTCAACCCGCGCCTGGCCCAGTCGATCGGGGTGAACGTGTTTCGCTACCGGCTGCTCTCGTTCGTTGTGGGATGTGCCATCGCCGGGCTGCTGGGCAGCTTCTACGCCCACTACCAGACCTACATCAACCCCAACGTGTTCAACCTGTTCCCGAAGACCATCTTCATCCAGGTGTACGCGGTGCTGGGCGGAGCCGGCTTTGCGATATTGGGCCCCCTGGTGGGGGCGGGGCTTCTGACCTTCTTAACCGAAACGGTCACCGTGGTCGTTCAAGACAAAGCCGAATACACATTCATGGTGGTGGGCGCCTTGGTGATCCTGGTGGTCGTGTTCCTGCCTAGAGGGGTGCTGAGCCTAGGCGAGTATTTTGCGAAGCTGTGGGCCTGGGCGCGCCGAGGAGGGGGCAGAGACGGCGGCCCGCAGCCGGAGCAGACTTTGAAGTCGGCCGGAGCGGCGCCCGAGGAGGCGGAAGGAGCATGACTACACCAGCAGGTTCGAGCAATGGGCCTCTGCTGCGGGTAGAAGATGTCAGCAAGCACTTCGGGGGTCTGGTGGCAGTGAATCACCTGACCTTCGAGGTCGAAGAGGGCGAGATTCTAGGGATCATCGGGCCGAACGGTGCCGGCAAGAGCACTATCTTGGGTGTCATCAGCGGTTTCTATCCGGCCACGGCCGGGAAGGTGTTCTTCGAGGGCCAAGATATCACCAACCTGAAGTCGCACGGTATCGTCCAACTGGGCATCGGCCGCCAGTTCCAGGCCTCCACCCTCTTCATGAGCCTGTCTGTGCTGGACAATGTGTACTACGGTTTTCACCTAGGCTACAAGACACCGGTTTGGAACAGACTGCTGCGCTTCCCCTCAGCCCTGCGGGAAGAGCGCGAACTACGGGCCCGCGGCGCGGAGATCTTGGATCAGATGGGTCTGGGCGCCGTCAAGAACGAGATCACCAAGAACCTGCCTCACGGACACCAACGTATCCTCGGGGTCTGCATCGCGCTTGCCACCGACCCGAAGCTCCTTCTGCTGGATGAACCCATGACCGGCATGAACCAGACCGAGATCGCCACGATGCTGGAATTGGTGCGGGGCATCCGGGAGAGCGGGATAACCATCGTTATGATTGAACACAACATGTCGGCGGTCATGAGTCTGTGTGACCGCATCGTAGTCTTAGACCACGGGCAGGAGATAGCCGAGGGGCTCCCCTGGGAGATCCGGGAGAACGATCAGGTGATCGAAGCGTATTTGGGGAAGGACGAGTTTCTGCTCGATGACTAACGCCAACAACACGCTGCTCGAAGTCAAGGACTTGACCGTCTATTACGGCAAGGCCTTGGCCCTTGATCGCATCTCACTCCACGTGAAGCAGGGCGAGATCGTGGCTATGGTGGGGGCCAACGGGGCCGGCAAGACCACGGCCATCAGAGCCATCTCAGGCTCCAAGCAGCCTGCATCGGGAGAGATATGGTTTGATGGCGGCCGGCGGATCGACAAGATGCCCCCGTACAATGTGGTGCGGCTCGGTATCGTCCAGGTGCCGGCCGGCCGACAGATCTTTCAGACCATGTCGGTGCTCGACAACCTGAAGGTCGGTACTCATCGCCGCAAAGACCGCGAGGGCATTAGAAGAGACCTCGAGATGGTCTACGAGCACTTCCCCATCCTGCGCGAGAAGCGCAGTCAGGCCGGGGGTGAACTATCCGGCGGCCAGCAGCAGATGCTGGCGGTGGGCCGGGCGCTCATGGCCGACCCCAAACTGCTCCTCATGGACGAGCCCAGCATCGGCCTCTCACCCATACTGGTCGCCGAAGTGGCCAAGATCATCAAGAACATCAACAGTCGGGGCATCAGTGTCCTGCTGGTCGAACAGAACGCCCGGATGGCTCTCAGATTAGCGAGTCGCGCCTACATCCTCGAGACAGGTAGGATCAGTCTGAAGGGCAATTGCGAAGACCTCCTCGACAACGACGAAGTCAAGCGTTGTTACCTAGGAGGGTGAGCGGGCAGGAGGCTGTCGGGCAATCACGCTCGACCTGGCAGGCGGACGATCGTCCCGGATGGCCTTAGCCCCCCGGAAACTGAACCGGCGAAAGCCCCGAGCCTCTTTGATCTGCCCGAACCCCGGCTCCACCACCACCTTGCGCCGCCGGTAGAGGTCCGCACCCGGCGGCTCCTTGAGTTTCTCCCGCATCTTCTCAGCAAGAGAGCCCCTGGCCGACCGCGGTGGGGGGATATAGCAGTCAAGGGGCAGAGCTTCTGCCCGGGTGCTCCACTCATGGCACTCTCCTCCTGATTCCTCCTCGTCGTCACGGATCCGTTTCGGATCCCCGCTCGTACGCCTTGTCGGTCATGCCGGTCGAAAAATGAAGGATCGGTCGGTCGGCCCGCCGGATGTGCATCGGGCAGTGATGCGTACCGGCCGGGATGTACACCAGGCAGCTCTTCGTCAACATGTGGCGTTCGTCTTCGATCCACAGCTCGACCTCGCCGTTCAGTTCGAGCGGATTCTCGGGATCGCCCCCCATGAAGGCTAAGACTTCGTCAAAGTCGTGGGTGTGTCGCTTCGGCGAGAAGCGGGTCGGCTTGTGGAACCAATGTGTTTCTACATAGAAAGCGCCCTTGATGATGTTGCCGTCCAGATAGGCCATCGCGGAGTGCACGTCGGGGGGATCCTTCTCCTCATACCCGTGCTCCTCAACCAACGGTTCGGTGATGATGAACTTCGCGTATTTGGACTCGCTCATCGCAATAGCTCCTTCCGCTGTCTCGCAGTCTTCGAACCTACGCTATGTCAAGCCCGCCGTCGACGGCCAAGACGTTGCCGTCCACGAACGACGCCTCGTTTGAGCAGAGCCATATCACTACGCGGGCCACGTCGTCCGGCTCTCCCATGACCTCGAGCGGGGGCCCATCTTTCACCACACTCAACATACGGTCGGACATGCCGGTCCCTTTGGTGGGCCCCGGACACACGGCATTGACCCGTATGCCTTTGTCCTTGTTCTCGATGGCGGCTATCTTGGTCAGAGCGATGACGCCTGCCTTGCTCGGGCAGTAACCGCCAAACCCCCCCTTCATCTGTATCCCGGCCGTCGATGATGTGTTGACGATCGCGCCTGAGCCCTGCTCCCTCATCTGCCGCAGCTCGTGTTTCAGGCATAAGAACACGCCCTTGAGGTTCGTGTCGACTACGCTGTCCCAGTCGTCCTCGGTCACGTCGGTCAGCGGCGCGAAGGGGATGGTCACGCCGTCCGGGCCGACGCCGGCATTGTTGAAAGCGAAGTCTACACGCCCGAACCGAGCTACGACCTCCGCCACCATGGCCTCCACCTGGGCCTCATCGGAGACATCGCACTTGATGAACACGGCCTCTCCGCCCATGTCGACGATCTGGTCCGCCGTCTCCTCTGCGGCCGCTACGCTACGGCCGGTGACCACGACCAGTTTCGCCCCTTTGCGGGCGAAAGCCAGGGCCGTCGCTCGTCCTATACCCGAAGCTCCGCCTGTCACAACGGCTACTTTTCCTTCAATCCCAGTGATCATCGCACTCTTTTCGTGTAGGGGACTATCCGCGTGAGTCTACCAGCGTATGCTGGTGCGGTTGCTGAGAGCACCTAACCCTGCGTGTCGAGATATAAGACCGGCGGTTCAGCACGTGTACAGCCAGCGTCCCACGTTCGGAGGGCGTCCTTCCACCCCCTCACACAGCGCAGACACCGCTGCCCGGCGGCGCCGGGCAGCGCGGAACCATTCTAACCATCCGGAGACTCGCGATCCCGGCCGTTCGCCGCATGAGCTTGGATCAGAAGCTGATGATCCTCATCTCGTATATCTCGTCCATCTGCAGGCAACGGTCTATGGCCTCCTGCGGGACGTCGTTGTCGAGCCCCAGGACCATGATGGAATCGTTAAGGGCGTTATTGATCCCGCTCGACGTGACCATCCGGGAGATGTTGACCCCATATTCGCCCATGGTGGTGGTGACCGGCCCGATCACTCCGGGGACGTTCTTATGGGGGATGTAGGCCAGCTTGCCCTCGGGGATGAAGACGATGGGGAAATCTCCCACCTGCACGATGCGCGGGTGCTTGTGTTCGAGTACGGTGCCGGCGATGACGAACTCGGCGCCGTCGCTCTCGGTTACGATCAGGCGGATGAGGTTGCGGTAGTCGCCCTGCCCGAGCGAGATGGTCTCCTTGATCTCGATGCCGATCTGTTCGGCCAACAGTCCCGCATTGACGAAGTTGACGTTACCCACGGTCATGCTGCCTTCGAGGATGCCCTTGAGTGCAACGAGGGAGAGGATCTTGGCATCCTCGGGTTCATCGATCTCCTGCCCGGCGAAGACTATTTCGACCTTCTTGACGCTCCTGCGTCGTACCTGCCGGTACAGATTGCCCATCTGTTCGGCGAGCCGTATGAAGGTCTGCAACTTGGTGAAAGACTGCTCCGACAGGCTCGGTATGTTGACGGCGTTCTTGACGATCTCGCCGCGCAACCCGGCGAGCACCTCGGCTATGACCTCCTCGCCCACGCGCTTCGAGGCTTCGAATGTTGAGGCGCCCAGGTGTGGCGTACCCACCACAGTATCGAACTCGTAGAGGGGGTGGCTCTTCTGAGGTTCTTCGAGCCAGGTGTCGATGCCGACCGACGCGATATGGCCCGTGGCCAAGCCACGATAGAGAGCGTCTTCGTCGAAGAGACCTCCGCGGGCGCAGTTGACCAGGCGCACCCCCTGCTTCATGAGGGTGATCTGGCCGTCGCTGATCATGTTCAAGGTCTCTGCGGTCCGGGGAGCATGGATGGTGATGAAGTCGGCCTCCTGGAGCAGCTCCCCCAAGGTGGCCTTCTTTTCCACGTTCAGATTGGTGAAGCGCGAGTCGGGGATGTAAGGGTCGTACGCGATGACCCGCATGGCGAATCCCCGCGCTCTCTGCGAGACCAGCCCGCCGATTCGGCCCAGCCCGATGATGCCCAAGGTCTTGCCGTAGAGTTCACTGCCCTCGAACTGCGTGCGCCCCCATTCGCCGCTCTTGATGAAGCGGTCTGCCCAAGGGATATTCCGGCTGCTCGCGAGCAAGAGTCCCATGGTGTGTTCGGCCGCGGAAACCACGTTGCTCTCCGGTGTGTTGCAGACGATGACGCCTTTCTGAGTGGCGTAGGCGATGTCGATGTTGTCCAGGCCTGAGCCCGCCCGTCCTACGACGCGGAGATTGACGGCTGCGTCGAGGAGTTCCTTGTCCACGACGGTTTCGCTGCGCACGATGAGACCCGCGTAATCAGGGATGATGTTGAGGATCTCTTCCCGGCTGAGCTTGTACTTCACGTCCACCCGGCACGTAGTCTTCAAGCGCTCGACCATCTCCTCGTCGAGAAGTTCGGCCACGAGGATCCTGGCATTGTTCAGAAGTTCCAACCGTCCTCCAACGGTCAAGGCACGCCGGTGGCGCGCCGTGCTTATCTGCGGCGAATTTCTAGGCTAGCATACGCCGGACGGGGCGTTTGTTCGAGCCGCGTCCCCCGGTAGGTTACGCGTCGAACCCAGGCCAGGTCTTCATCCAGGCGACCTTCTCCTCGGGGCGGCGTTCGGGCACCGGTACGTTAGGGATGGTCCCCTCGTTCCACTCCTTTGATACGTACAGGTTGCAGTAGCAGCTGCCGTACTCTTTCACGTCGGCTTCGCGGTAATCACAAGGGCAGATGATGTCCCTGTCGAGCTCCCTGCTGCCCGAAGCGAGGCGGCAGGGGCAACACATGTATCCGTAACGCTCCTTGTTGGTGATAAGGCCCGCGATCAGCTCTCTGACGAGGGTCTCGTTCTTGCTGAAGAAATAGCCCTTGGGTTCGTTCACCCGCTTGAGCCGTTCGTAGGTCTCGTTGATGTCGCTCATAGCTCCAGGGCCTCCAGGATCTCGCTTTCACGGTAGCCGACTATGACTTTGTCGCCGATCAATGTGGTGGGGAAGGCCGCCTGCGGGTTGACCTTTCGTACATCGTCGAGCGTAGTCTTGAGCTCGTCTTTGGGTAGGAGATCCACATCCACAGAGTCGTACTCCACGTTGTTCTCGTCAAGCAGCTTCTTCACGTTTCTACAATGACCACATGTGCTGAGAGCGTAGACGAAGATTCTGGGTCGATCCATCATGTCACCTTTCGCATTCGATCGGGCCTGCGGCGCCCGGGTCGTTGACGTTGGTGCATCAATACCCGAGGTTGGGAAGGATTATGCGTGGAGGCGGTGCGGAGGGCGGTGTAGCTAAGCGTGAGGTACGATGAGCGTCGACATAACGGCATTCTTAACCAGACCGCCCGGGGGTCGAGCATGAAGCGTCGGTCGAGCGTGGATGAGGGGTTACCGGCAAGGCGTGGGCGGCAAGCGTGGCGCGGGTCAGGAGCGGGGCACTGGCCACGACTGCGGAGCGTCTTTCTTGTGGGTGCCGTCATCGCCGGCGGTCTGCTCTTAGGGGCGGTTTGGGCCGCGCCGACGGACGCCGCGCAGCCTCCTGAACCCACGGTCGCTGCGCCGTCTCCCGCGTTCACGGACATGGCCGGAGACGAGTGGTTCGCTGAGGCGGTCGGCGCGCTGGCGGCTGAGGGGGTCATCAGGGGGCGCGATGATGGTTCGTTCGGTCCCAGCGACCCTATCACCCGGGCTCAGATGGCCGCCCTCCTGGCGCGGATCCTTGGTCTGCGGGGTGGACCGACTTCCACGCCTTTCTTGGATGTCGCGTGTGACAGCTGGTATCACGAGTCGGTGGCGGCACTCTATGGGGCCGGCCTGGCTTCCGGAACCACACCAACGACGTTCTCCCCTGAGGTCCCGGTGACCCGTCAGCAGGCCGCCAGTCTGATGATCCGCGCCCTGGAGGCTCATCCGGCCGAGGAGTCTCGACCGGATGTCGACCTGGGGCCGGCCGAGGGAGAGGCCTCTGCCTGGTTGGCGGGTTTCCGCGACCGTCTGTTGATCGCGCCTGTGCACGTGGCGGCGGTGGCCGAGGCGTACCGTCTGGGCATAATCGAGGGCGCAGAGGGCGGCCGGCTGTACCCGGGGCTCAATCTGACCCGGGCTCAAATGGCGGCGATGCTCTACCGAGCCTTTCTACAGCCCATCACACCCCGTGACTGTTACCCTGCGGAGGTGCCCGCTGAATCAGCCTATCCGACTCAGTCCAAGGGCTCCAGCGGGATGCTGGTGGCCTTTCTGGAGTCGCGTCTGACGGCTCTTCGCTACCCGTGCGGCGATGTGGACGGGGTCTACGACGACCGCACCCGGGACGCCGTCATGGCGTTCGAGAAGGTGGAGCGACTGCCTCGAGACGGCGTCGTGGACGCCGGGGTCTGGCAATGTCTGTTCGTGGCCCAGACGCCCACTCCCCGCCTTTCTGCGCCGGGCACACGCCTGGAGGTCGACCTCACCCGACAGGTGGTCTTCGTGGTGAGGGAGAACGCGGTGACCGAGATCATCCACTGCTCCACCGGCAGGGCGGGCACCCCGCCCGGACACGGCAGGGTGTGGCTCATGCAGACCGGCTGGCGAGAGTGCTCGGTCGGCTGGATGTTCTATCCCTGCTACTTCTATCCGCACATAGCCATCCACGGATCGTCAAGCGTGCCCCCGTGGCCGGCCAGCCACGGTTGCGTGAGGACGCCGAACTGGATCGCTCCGTGGGTGTATTCGCAGCTTCGCGTCGGGATGTCGGTGGACGTGTATTACTAGGAAGGCGTTCGTTGGAGCGCGGTGCTCGACCGACGGCGGAGAGGTCGAGTGCGGTGCTTGACCGGCGACGGGGAGACGGATACAGTCTGCGCGAGGGTAGGGGCCCCTGCCCACTTGCCATTTCGAAAGGAGTCTCTCCGCCATGGCGACGGCCATCACCACTGAGGAGTGCACCTATGGTTGATTTCGCCCTTGTTCCGCGTCGTACGGCCCTCATCAATATTGACCTGCAGAGATGCTTCGTCGACCCCTCTCCCGTCGCTGCTCCCGGCGGACCCGTCATCCTGGAGCGTGTGAACCGGCTGGCTGCGGCGTGCCGCGCAGCGGGTATCCTGGTGATCCACACGGCTCTGGTCTTCCGTCCCGACGGGTCGAACATGGGCATAGTCGCGGAGACCTCAGAAGTCACCCGAGACGGTATCCTCAACAAGGGAGCCGAGTCGGCCGCCCTTCATCCTGACCTGGTGGTCGTAGAGAACGACATCCTCCTTGACAAACCCAGGATGGGTGCCTTCCACGGCACCGACTTGGAACTCATCCTGCGGGGCCGGGGTATCGACACGATCATCATCTCCGGTATCACCACCAACATCTGTTGCGACACCACAGCACGTGAGGCCATGGCCCGCGACCTGCACGTCTTCTTCTTGAGCGACGGCACCGCAGCGCCGCCCATGGGTGATCTCTCCCCGGCCGAGGTCCAGAAGGCGACGCTTGCGACGCTGGGGCACCTGTTCGCGCAGGTGCTGACGGTTGACGAGATGCTGGAGAAGATCACGCGTTACGTGGGAGAATGTGAGGCTGAGAAAACACCCGGGCCGGCGCTGTGACCGGCGTTGAGGCAGGGAGGTTCACATGGCCGACTACGTACTCGTTCACGGAGCTTGGCACGGAGGTTGGTGCTGGAAGCGGTTGACGCCTCTTCTCAGGGCCGCAGGGCACCAGGTCTTCACCCCGACCCTCACCGGCCTTGGGGAGCGTAGGCACCTGATGAGCCCGGACATAGGTCTGGAGACGCATATCAAGGACGTTCTCGGGGTCTTGACCTATGAGGACTTGGACGACGTGATCCTGGTGGGCCACAGTTACTCGGGGATGGTGGTGACCGGAGTCGCTTACAGCGTGCCCGACCGCATTGCCCAGCTGGTCTATCTTGACGCCTTCGTGCCGGAGGAAGGCAAAGCGCTGGTCGACTACCAGCCGCCGCAGACCCGTGAGTTATTCGTGGAGAAGACCCGCACAGAAGGCGAGGGATTCAAGTTGCCGGCTCTGATACCTCCGGAGGCCTTCGGGATCACGGACGAAGCCGATCTGGCCTGGGTGCGGCCGCGGTTGGACCCTCATCCCTTCAAGACCAAACTCGACCCGGTACGTTTCGACGACCCTCGCGGAGCCGGCATACCGCGTACGTTCATACGGTGCACCGACCCGGCGGACCTCCCGTTCGCCCAGTTCGCGGAGCACGCGCGGAGCGACGGCTCGTGGCGGTACGTTGAACTGGCCACCGGTCATGCCGCGATGATCACCAAGCCGCGGGAGCTCGCCGATCTGCTGCTCGGGTTGGCCGGCCGACCCGTGAAAGGATAGCCTTTGCCTGCCACTGCGGCCGTCACGCGGTCCGCGCAATCCCGATACAATGGTTGAGATGCGGAGTGACTGACCGTGGAGACCGGAGTGCCGCACAAGCAGTTCATATCCGAACCCATCACCCCCATCGAGGCCTCGTTTGAGACCGTATCCATGTACACTGGAGAGCCGGGGTGTCCGATGCAGTTCGTATGGCGCGGCACCGAGTACCGAGTGGCCAGGATCCTCGAGAAGCGCAAGACCACCGGCCCCTGCCGGCACGGGAGCCGCGAGCGGTACGTGCGCAGGCACTGGTTCAGAGTGGAACTCACCGACGGCAGAGAGATGGAGATCTACTTCGATCGGCAGCCCCGAGTGAAGGACGTCAAGCAGAGATGGTGGCTCGCGACCATCGTGGAGAAGGAAGAGCAGGGGTAGAAGCCAGAGCCCCTTTGTAGGCAACGGACCGAATACCGGAGGACGTTTCGAATGGAGATCAGACTCAACGCCAACGCCAGCAGCCCACTGTCAACCAAGACCTTTTTCTGCGACGACGAAGGGTTCGCAGTCGCCTCGGTCATCGTGATGGGCGAGAAAGACGCAGTGCTCATAGACGCGCAGTGGACGCTGGCGAACGCACATAGGGTGATCACCGAGATCATCGACACAGGTAAGAATCTGACCACCATCTACCTCACCCACGCCCATCCCGATCACTACTTCGGAGCCGGCGAGATCGCCGCCGCCTTCCCCAAGGCTCGAGTGGTCGCCATCCCGTCGGAGGCCGACGTGATCAACGACCAGTTCTTCGGCAAGATCGAGATCTGGGAGAACACCATAGGGGCCCACAATGTGTGCCGCAAGGAAGTGAAGATCGAGGCTCTCGAGGAGAACCACTTCGAGCTCGAAGGGCAGCGCCTGGAGATCATCCCCGAGGTGATGGGCGACATGAGGTACAACACGATGGTTTGGATCCCATCGATAAAGACCCTCTATGCCAGTGACGTCCTGTTCAATCAGGCCCACCCCTTCACCTGTGAGGTCACGGCCGAAGAGCGCAAAGAATGGATGGCGGCGATCGAGAAGATCGAGCAGATGGATGCCGAGGTGATCATCCCCGGCCACCAGCGGCCCGGCATGCAGTTCGACAAGAGCTCGTGCGTCTTCACCAAGGCATATCTGGCCGCCACCGAAGAGGAATTGGCGCGGCAGGACACCGTCGGCGGCTTCTATTATGCTATGGCTGAGCGTTTTCCACAGGCTTGGTTGCTCCACCTGAGCAACGAGATGAACGCCAACGTGCTCAAGGGGGACCGCGACTGGCGTTGGCGGTAGGCGCCCCGAGCGGTCGGCGACAACACAAGGGGGGTGGTGTGCGGCGGAGTCATTTTCCGCGGACGGAGGTCGGCCATGTTCGAGAGGAGCGTCTCGGAGCGTCAGAGCGAGAGCTTCGCGAGCGTGGAAGCAGCTTGGAAATATGCTCGGCGCGTCCAGAGAAGCAGACGGCGGTATGAGGCGTTCCTGAAGCATCTCAAGGCGCTTGGTATCACGGGTAGATACCTGGATGTCGGCGCCGGGACGGGGACTCCCGCGGTCACCGTGGCCGAGGATCACCCGGAGGTGGAGATCACGGCGCTGGAGCTGTCTCCGGCGATGATCCAGGTCGGCAAAGAGTACGTCAGGAGCCGGGGACTTCAGGACAGGATCATTTTCGTTTTGGGCGATGCCACCGACGAGGGCACCATCGAGGCTTTGGGTGAGTTCGACATCATATACAGCACCTTCTCTCTTCATCACTGGGAGGCGCCTGCTGTGGTGATCCGCAATCTGCTGAACAGCCTCAGGGGGAGCGGCGTGTTGTACCTCTACGACCTGAGGCGGGTGTGGTGGCTCTACTGCATCCCGGTGCACAAGGGGTTCTTCGCGTCCATCCGGGGGGCGTACGTCGCCGGCGAGATCCGCGAGTTGCTGGGTGGGCTCGGCGTTGTGTCGTACGAAGTGAAGAACGAGCCTCCCTTCCTGCTATCCGTCATCATCCGAAAGGCGGGCTGACAGATCGGAGCGGATCGGGAGATGGAGGATCCGCTGAGCGGCGGGTTGACGGGTGACATGATCGAGGTTCTCGCCAAGGATCGCGGGGCCGATCTCCGCGGCATCGTTCCAGTGGAGCGATTTTCTCTCGCGCCGGCGGGGTTCCATCCTCGAGACATCTTCGAGCCGACTCGATCGGTGGTCTCATACCCGCAATCATATACTGACGAATCGCCGTTACAGCAACCGGATAGCCCTTGGCGCGGTGCTTCGCCTTGCGCCTGTGGTCATGAGGTTGTGGACCCACGACGGGAGCATAAGATGGAGATGATACCGACCAGACTCGTGGACATGACGTTCCGTCTCGACACCGGCCTCCTGATGGAGAAGTGCCGGATCACGCCGGGCACAGGACATGCGCAGGTGTTCACGGACCTGGTCGAGCGCGTGCAGACGATGGGCAGGCCCAAGGCGGTCTACACGGAGGCCTACATCGGCGAGAGGGGAGACGATCGGGTCTCCGTGGGCGGGGTGAGGTTCACCAGCCGGGTCCTCGTCAAGAACCTCGATCAGGCCGAACGCCTGTTCCCCTTCGTGGCCACGTGTGGTGACGAGATCGACTCCATCGAGGGTCCGGAGGGCGACATCCGCCACAAGGCCTGGCTCTACGTCCTCAAGCAGGAGCTGGTAGGTGTGGCCGTGGCTCAGGTCCAGGAGCACATAGGGAGGCGCTATCAGATCTCGAAGCTCTCCTTCATGAACCCGGGCTCGGGCGACGCCAGTGTGTGGCCGTTGTCGCAGCAGAAAGAGCTGTTCTTGCTCTTGGGCGACGTCGAGGGAGAGATCGGAGTGAGATTGACGGACTCGTTCCTGCTGATACCGGAGATGTCTGTCTCCGGGGTCATGTTCCCCACCGAAACCGACTTCCATAGTTGCCAGGTCTGCCGCCGGGAACGCTGCCCCAACCGTAGGGCTCCGCTGGATCAGGAGTTGTGGGATGAGCTCGACGGCGGGGCTTGAGTCGGACCGGCTGCGGAGGTGTCGGCGTCCGCCGAAGGGTGACTGCGCCGGATTCGCGGGCGCGGGCCGGCCCGGCCCGGGCCCCCACGAATGAGGCCCTTTGCTAATCCGCATGCCTCCTATATTGTCTTCATACACCAATGATCAAGGAGAGGCTGGCATGATCAAGGAGATCGCCGCGCAGGATCTGGACACCAAGAGCTTCATAGCGGAGAAGGTGGCCGACATCCGCTCCACGGTGGGCGATGGATGGGCCATCAACGCTTTGTCCGGCGGGGTGGATTCGTCCGTGGTCACCATGTTGGGGCATCTGGCGCTGGGCGACAAGCTGAAGACCATCTTCGTCCAGAACGGCCTCATGCGGGCGGGCGAGGCCGAGCAGGTCACCGGGTTCTTCCGTGATCTGGGCGTCGCCGTGGAAGTCGTCGACGCGCGCGACGAGTTCTTCGCAGCCCTGAAGGGGGTCACCGACCCCGAGGCGAAACGGGAGGCCATCACGCAGACCTTCTATCGAGAGGTCTTCGGTCGCCTGGTCCGGGAGAGCGGGGCGAAGCACCTGCTGCAGGGGACCATCCTCACCGACGTGGACGAGACCGTCGCCGGCATCAAGCGGCAGCACAACGTTTTCGAGCAACTGGGCATCGACCCGCAGGAGGTCTTCGGTTACAAGATCCTCGAGCCGCTCATCCGGCTCCGCAAGGACGGCGTGAGGAAGGTGGGGGAAGCGGTGGGGCTGCCGAAGGAGTTGTTCGACCGCATCCCCTTCCCGGGGCCTGGGCTGGCGGCCCGGGTGATCGGCGAGGCCACGCCGGAGCGCATCGAGATCGTGCGTGAGGCCACCAGGACGATGGAGCCGCACCTCGAGGGCTTCGGGGCCTTTCAGTATTTGGCCGTGTTGCACGAAGACCGAGTGACGGGAATGCGCGACGGCAGCCGCGACTTCGGCATGCAGATCGAGGTGCGCTGCTGGGATAGTCTCGATGCGCGTACGGCGACCCCTACCCGCGTACCCTTCGAGGTCCTTGAGAAGATGGCGAAGGACATCATCGCCGCAGTGCCGGGCGTGGTCAGCGTCACCTACAACATCGCCACCAAACCGCCGTCGACCATCGAAGTGGTGTAGGCAGGTATGACGGAGGGTGCGGTCGACTGGGTAGAGCGGATGTGGGCTGCGGTTGTTGCTGCGCGTCCTGATCTCGCCGACCGGTCATGCGGTGGTATTGGGCGGCGATCCGGGTACTTCCGAAAGGTCGACGTCGTCTGGCGGGAGTCATAGGACGGGATGCATGCCGCCGGGAGGCGGACTGCGCCATGTCTTCGAGCAGACGTCACCCGGCCGGGACTTCCCGCCGTAGCCGCCGCCTGAGTAGGTCGAGCGCCGCGTAGGCGGCGCGCTCTCTCACCTGGTCGCGCTGCCCGGGCAGTCGTATCTGTTCCACCAGGGTGACCCCCTTCACTACACTGCCGATGTAGACCAGGCCCACAGGCTTGGCTTCCGTACCCCCGGCCGGCCCTGCCACGCCGGTCGTGGAAAGGGCGCAATCGGTCCCCAGCAGACGGGTCACCCCTTCGGCCATAGCAGCCGCCACCTCTTCGCTGACGGCACCCTTCTCAGCCAGAACGTCGGCGGGCACGTCCAGGACCTGGGTCTTCACCCGATCGTCGTAGGCCGTGACCCCTCCCAGGAAGTAGTCGCTGCTGCCGGCGACGTCGGTGAACTTCTTCCCCAGGAGGCCTCCTGTGCATGATTCCGCCACGGCTACGGTCAGGCCGGCCGCCCGCAGCAGCCGGCCGGCGATCTCCGGCAACTCCTCGCCGTTGTCGCCGTAGACTCGATCGCCCAGGGCGGCGAGCACCTGCTGCTGCACTGAGTCCAGTTTCCGTTTCGCCTCGGTCGAAGCCGGACCCCGCAGGATCACGGTGACGCCGTCGAGATGGGCCCTGGTGCCGATGGTGGCCTCCGGATCGTGCCAGTCAA
The DNA here is from genome assembly GCA_012523095.1 of Actinomycetota bacterium. GTDB lineage: Bacteria > Actinomycetota > Thermoleophilia > RBG-16-64-13 > RBG-16-64-13 > RBG-16-64-13. The sequence goes on from JAAYJE010000048.1 coordinate 31,267, forward strand.
GATCGGCAAGGATCTCCGCCAGCGCCGACTCTCCGATGCCGAAGGTGCGTATGCGCCTCACCACCTGGGCGTTGGAGACACTCTCGATCGCCTGCCGCGCGCGACGGACCTTCAGTAGCGGTTCCACCGTCTCCTCCCACATCTGCCGAAGCTCCCAAGCGACGCCCGGAAGGGCGACCAGCAGAGTCCTGTCATGCTGCACGTAGAAGCCGGGTGCCGTCCCGGTGGGCGGGATCGCCGAGGAGCCTCGTGGGATCAGCGCCTGCTTGCGGTTGCTATCGCCCATGACGAAGCCTCGAGAGGCGAAACGGGCTCGGATCTGCTCCAGGAGCTCGTCATGATGTTCGAGCGGCCGTCCCAGCGCCTCCGCGACCGCTTCGCGGGTCAGGTCGTCTTCAGTGGGTCCCAGGCCGCCGGAGAGCACCAGCACCACGGGACGACGGGCCAGACTGTCTCTGACGACCGCGACCATGGTCTCTAGGTCGTCGGTCACGGACAGAGCACGGGTGGTGAAGATGCCCAGGTCGAGCAGTCGTTCTCCCAGATATAGTTGGTTGGTGTTGGTCGTGTCGCCCCGCAGGAGCTCATCACCGCTGAAGATCATCTCGGCCGAATCGCCCACTTGTGGTCCGCTCCCTTCGATTCTTCGCAAAAGGCCGTCCAACCGTGTATCATACCCGTTCATTACCGTGCTGCTGATGGAGTGGGGAAGATGAAAGGACAGGCCACATGTTCGACCGAGCGGCGTGCAGACGCCCTGATCCCTTCCGGGACCGGTCTTTGGTGGCATCGTCAGCACAGCGGTTCTTTTCACGGCTGGCATCCCTCGTGGATCTAGCCCCTCGCGATGTGCGAGGGGCGCCTCCAGCGGCTGCGTGACGATAAGCGCGAGCAGTGTTGAGTGCGAACGCGACGTCACTCGGCCGGCACCGGCGCGATGATGCGCCAACTGGTTGGTGAGTGATCTAGAGAGGGAACGAAATGCAGAGCAAAGCCGACAATCCAGCAGATATGACCGCCGCATCGGGTCCGGCTGCGGCCTCGGACCCTTCCTGTATCCGGTACGACTCCCGGGGACTCGTGCCGTGCGTCGTTCAGGAATGGACCACGGGCGAGGTTCTGATGCTCGCCTACATGAACGCCGAATCGGTTCGCCGCACTCTCGAGACTGGGACCACCTGGTTCTTCAGTCGGTCCCGCAACGAGTACTGGAACAAAGGCGCTACGTCGGGCCATTTCCAGAAGGTGCGCGAGCTGCGCTACGACTGCGACGGCGACACGCTGCTCGCCATCGTGGAGCAGACCGGCGGCGCCTGCCACACGGGCGACTTCACTTGTTTCGACGGCCGATGGCTCAGCCCTCCCGCCGGAGAGCGACCCCCGTTCCTCGCCAGAGGCTCCGCTTCCGCGCAGCCTTCCGTCCGAGAAAAGTAGACGGCCATGACATCCGGCATCATCGCCACCGCGCCCTCCCTGGAAGAGGCGCGAGAACTCAGCGCTGGGCACAATGTCCTCCCGGTCACGTGTCACTTCTTCGACGACACCGAGACCCCTGTCTCCGCGTTCCTAAAACTCCGGCAGGCATCCGGCTGCTTCCTATTGGAGAGCGCCGAGCAGGGTCTGCAGCTCGGCCGCTACTCGTTCCTGGGCGTCAAGGCCTGGGAGAGCGTACGCCTGAACGGGGCCACCGTCACCATACGTCGCAACGGAGTGGACACCGACCAGGATCTTGAGAAGCTCGGCCTTGACCCCTTCGCTTTCATGGCCAAGCACCTGGAGAGGTACCGGGGACCGTCACTCGAGGGGATGCCGCCTTTCACGGGCGGGGCCGTAGGCTACTTCGGTTACGACTGCATCCGCCACGTGGAGAGTCTGGGCAACGCTCCAGGCGACGACATGGGACTTCCCGATATGGCCTTCCTGCTTACAGACGTCATCGTGGTGTTCGATCATCTTCTTCACACCATCACCCTGCTCACCAACATATTCTGCGACGAGGAGTCCGATCTCGACAGGGCCTATGCCGCCGCTGCGAAGCGTCTGGCCGAGGTCAAAGTCCGGCTGCGGGCACCCATCCCACCGCCCAAGTGGGATCTCGATCGCGATCGCACCCACACGGAACGTGACGACGTCGAGATCCGCTCCAATTTCGAGCGCGGACGGTACCTGGCCGCTGTGGAGCGGATACGCGACTACATCTACGCCGGTGATGCCTTCCAGGTGGTGCTGTCGCAGCGTTTCGAGCGACCTATCGACGTGAGCGGGTTCTCCATCTATCGGGGGCTGCGGGCCGTCAACCCCAGTCCGTACATGTACTACATCTCGTTCCGCGACTTCGAGGTGGTGGGCTCCAGCCCCGAGGCGCTGGTCACGGTGAGCGGCCGCCGGGCTGAGACCCGGCCCATAGCCGGCACGAGGCCCCGGGGGGCGACCCCGGCTGAGGACGCGGCCCTGGCGGAGGAGATGCTGGCCGACGAGAAGGAACGGGCCGAGCATCTCATGCTGATCGATCTGGGCCGCAACGACCTGGGTCGGGTGTGCCGGGCCGGCACCGTCAAGACCCGGCAGTTCATGGAAGTGGAGCGCTACAGCCATGTGATGCACATGGTGTCCTCGGTGGTGGGCGAGCTGGACGACGGAGTCGTGGCGGCCGACGCACTGCGGGCGGTGTTCCCGGCCGGCACGGTGTCCGGGGCGCCCAAGGTGCGGGCCATGGAGATCATCGACGAGCTGGAGCCGACCCGCCGCGGACCGTATGGCGGTGCCATCGGCTACCTGAGCTACTCGGGCGACCAAGACTCCTGCATATACATCCGCACCATCCTGGTCCGCGACGGCTGCGCCTACGTACAGGCCGGCGGCGGCATCGTAGCCGACTCGACGCCGGAGCGCGAGTTCCAGGAGACCGAGAACAAGGCTCGGGCGCTGTTCCGGGCCATCGAGTTGGCGACCGCTCAAGAGGAATGGGAGTAGGTCATGACGATGATGAACATAGCGAACACGAAGATCCGGTTGGAGCAACGCTTCGCCCTTGCTCAAGATTCGGTCGGTTTCCCGGCGCCGGGCTTGAGCGACCTCCGGATCGTGGTGATAGACAACTACGACTCGTTCACCTACAACCTGGTGCAGTATCTGGCGGAGATCTCAGGTACCAGGGTCAAGGTGTTCCGCAACGACGAGATCTCCATCGACGGCATCCGGAAAGAACGGCCCACCCATCTGGTGGTGTCGCCGGGCCCCTGCACTCCCGACGACGCCGGGATCAGTGTGGAAGCCGTCGGTGCTTTTGGGGGAGAATGCCCCGTTCTCGGGGTCTGCCTGGGTCACCAGGCCATAGGGCAGGCCTACGGCGGCAAGGTGATCCGCGGTGAGGCTCCCGTGCACGGCAAGACGTCACTCATCCACCACGACTGTCGCGGTGTCCTCGCCGGACTGCCGCAACCATTCGTGGCTACCCGCTACCACTCACTCGTGCTTGACCGGGCCCTGTCTACGACCTTGGAGATCTCGGCCTGGACTCAAGACGGCGTGATCATGGGAGTCCGGCACCGGGAGTACGCGGTGGAGGGAGTGCAGTTCCACCCTGAGAGCCTGCTGACTGCGGTCGGCAAGGATCTTCTTCGCAACTTCCTTAGCCACAGGAGCGCGTTGCGATGATCGCCACATCTTTCAGTCAGACATTGCAGCAACTGGCCGAGGGTCGCGATCTCACCAGCTCTGAGGCCGCCTGGGCTCTGGAGCAGATCGTGGGTGGAGACGCCGGCGATGCGGAGGCGGCCGCGTTCCTCATGGCGCTACGGGTCAAAGGAGAGACTGCCGAAGAGATCGCCGGGCTGATGAGGACCATGCGCCGCTTCGCGGTGCCCGTGGAGACCACCTACCAGGACGCTCTGGTAGACATCGTGGGTACCGGCGGAGACTGCCTGGGTACGTTCAACGTCTCCACCACGGCGGCGTTCGTCGTCGCCGGGGCCGGCGTGAGGGTGGCCAAGCACGGGAACAGAGCCGCCAGTTCACTCTGCGGCTCGGCCGATGTCATGGAGGCCCTCGGCGTCCGCATCGATCTGCGGCCCGCGGAGGTGGCTTTCTGTCTCGATCGCGTGGGCATCGGTTTCATGCTGGCGTCGCTTCACCACCCTGCCACCGGCAAGGTCACGGCCGTGCGTCGCGCCTTGGGCGTCCGCACCGTCTTCAACTTCCTGGGCCCGCTGACGAACCCCGCCGGAGTCCGCCGGCAGTTGATGGGGGTCTGTTCCCCGGCCTATCTGGCGGCGCTCGCGGGAGCGCTTTCCCGGGTGGGCTGCGAATGCGCTTTGGTTGTGAGCGGTCACAACGGCATGGACGAGTTGTCGGTCGCCGGCCCGAGCCTTATGGTAGAAGTGAGCCGAGGGGTGGTGGGCGAGCCGTATACCATCAGGCCGGAGGATTACGGGCTCTCACTACACGAGCAGGCCGCAGTGGCCGGAGGCGATCGCGAGGAGAACGCGGCCATAATCCGCCGGGTGCTCGGCGGTGAGACCGGAGCATGTCGGGACGTGGTGCTGCTCAACGCCGCTGCGGCGCTGTTCGTCGCGGGAACGGTCATGTCCATATCGGACGGCATACGGCGGGCCGCCCAGTCTATCGACTCGGGCCGCGCCGCCGAGACGCTGGACGACATGGTGGCGGTGACGAACGAGCTGGTGGCGGGTCGGACATGAGCGCGCTGCACGATAGACCGGGGGGCGTCTCGCGCGCTGCGTCGACGGAGGGCCACGCCCCCGCTCAGACCGGCGCGGCGTCGACCGCCGCCTACGTCGCGAGCATGCCGGTCGTCCCGGCGGGGGCCTACGCCGCGAGCATGCCGGTCGTCCCCACATATCTTGATCGCATCGTGCCGGCAGTGGTCCGCCGTCTAGAGGAGCGGAAACGGCGCCGGCCGCAGTCGGAACTGGAGGCGATTGCCGCTCCGGACCGGGGGGCGTCTTTCGCAGCCGCCCTGGGCGGGCCCGAGGTGTCGCTCATCGCGGAGGTGAAGCGTTCGTCGCCCAGCAAGGGCCCAATACGGCCCGACTTGGAGGTGGGTCCCCTCGTAGAAGCCTACGAGAGGAGTGGGGCGCGGGCGGTGTCGGTGCTGACGGAAGAGGATTTCTTCGGAGGCAATCTGGAGGACCTTCGTGTGGCCGCAGCACACACACGGCTTCCGGTGTTACGCAAGGACTTCATCGTCGACCCCTATCAGGTACACGAGGCCCGTGCATACGGGGCCTCGGCCGTGTTGCTCATCGCGGCTCTACTCGACGACAGGCTCTTGGAAGGACTGGCGGCGCTGGCCGGCAGACTCGGGCTTGACGTGCTGCTCGAGGTCCACGATGAAGCGGAGTTGGCACGCGCGCTCGCCGTCGAATACGCGATCGTGGGAATCAACAACCGAGACCTGCATTCCTTTGAAGTCTCCCTCGACACGACGATCAGACTGGCCGGTCTGGTCCCCCAGGGGAGGTTGCTCGTCGGGGAGAGCGGAATCCGGGATGGTGATCATGTGGCCCGACTGGCGTCGTCAGGTGTGGATGGTGTATTGGTGGGGGAGAGCATCTTGATGAGCACGGATGTGGGGGAGGCCATAGCCGCCCTCATGCTCCCTGCACCGCCGGTGATGCTACGACCCGAAGGTCTAACGAAGATGAAGGAGGCTCGATGATCAAGTCGTTGTTGGTTGCAATGGACTCTTCCGCCTACGCGCGGGCAGGGCTCGACCATGCGCTGGAGCTGGCCAAAGTCTACAAGGCGCGGGTCACGGGTCTCTATGTGCTCGATGTGCGGTATCTGGAGATGCCTCCCTACGTGGACTACTCGTACTCCTTCGAAGCGGTACCTCCCGTCGTAGCGCCCCTCGATCTTATGGACAAGTTCCGGGCCAAAAGCGAGCGCATCCTTGGAGATGTCCGCGAAAAAGTCGAGAAGGCGGGGATGACTATTGAGACCCGTATCGAGGAGGGGGTGCCGGGCCAGGTCATCGCCGACATGGGAGACGCCTTCGACCTGATCGTGATGGGCAAACGTGGGGAACACGCGAAATGGGCCCGCGATCTACTGGGTCCGACCGCAGAATCGGTGACCCGTCGCTCGGCGAGCCCTGTCCTTTTGGTGGAGCAGAAGTGGCGTGCAGTCAACAAGGCCCTTGTCCTGTTCGACGGCAGCCACCCGGCCAACCGCGGTCTGAAGCTGGCCGCCGATCTGGCGCTCCGAACCGGGATCGCGCTCCGGGTGCTCACCGCCGATGACGACGCTGAGCGTGGAGAGGCCACCGTGGCCGAGGCCAGGGCCTATCTGGAGCCGTTGGCGCTGGATGCCTCCTATTCAGCCTTTCCGGGCAAGGCGGTCAAGGCGGCGACAACCGCCCTGGCCGACGATCCCGCGGATCTCGTCATCATGGGTATGCGCGGTCATTCGCCGCTCCGCTACCTCATACTCGGCCGTACGACCGAGCAACTGATGCGTTCGGTGGAACTGCCGGTGCTCTTGGCGCCATGACTTCGACTTCGAACCTCCAGGTATCACGACCGAGACCCGCCATCAAGATCTGCGGCCTCACCAGGCTCGACGACCTGCTTCTGGCCGGGGAACTGGGCGCCTGGGCGGTGGGCTTTGTGTTCGCCGCCGGTCCGCGCCGGTTGACGCCGGCGGCGGCCCGCGGGTTGGTCGAAGGCCTGGCTACGGCGACGCAGGGACCGTGGGCCTCCGCCGACGACGCGGCCTCTGGAGCTTCAGCCTCAGGAAGGCAAGGCGCGACAGCAGGCCGGTCTGCGCCGCCCCTAACAGTGGGCGTCTTCGGCGATGTGACCGCCGGTGAGATCGCGCGGGTGGTGAGCGAGGTGGGGCTGGATGCCGTACAGCTGCATGCTGTAGAGGGGCCGGGTGGTGACGCCGTGAGGGAGGCATTGGTCGAAGTGGGCCGCTCCGCGATCATCATCCAAGCTGTTCCCGTGGATCCACGGGAGATCGAGGCGGCTGCTCTCAGGCGCGCCGTCACGAGGGCGCGCCGGCAGGCCGACATCGTGCTGCTGGACACCCAGATCGGCGACAGGTTCGGAGGCACGGGCAGGGCGCTCCCGTGGTCCCTCGTCGGAGAAGCGGGAGTGGGAGAGGTGCTCGTGGCCGGCGGGATCGGACCGGAGAACGTGGAGGCCGCGCTCCACGAGTCGGGGGCCTGGGGCATCGATGTCTCGAGCGGAGTCGAGCGCTCGCCGGGGGTCAAAGACGCACGGCTTCTGAGGCGGCTCTTCGCTCGGGCGGATGCGGCGTGGCGAACGGCGGCGGTCGGTTGCGCGGCCCCCCGCGTGTACACAGGCCGATCACAGAGAGGATCAGACAGTTGACCATGCCCCAACGTTTCGGCCCCTACGGCGGTCGCTATGTCCCGGAGACGTTGGTCTCCGCCTTGGAGGAGTTGGAGGCGGCTTACGAGACCTATCGCGCCGACCCGGGGTTCATCGCCGAACTCGATACGCTGCAGTCCGACTATGCCGGTCGGCCGACGCCGCTCTTCTTTGCCCGTCGTCTGTCGGAGAAGGTAGGCTGCCGCATCTATCTGAAGCGTGAAGATCTGGCTCACACCGGGGCCCACAAGATCAACAACACCTTGGGTCAGATACTCCTCGCCGTGCGCATGGGCAAGAAACGCATCATAGCTGAGACAGGAGCCGGCCAACACGGCGTGGCCACCGCTACGGTGGCCGCGCTCTTCGGCCTTGAGTGCCACGTGTATATGGGTGCGGAGGACATCCGCCGCCAGGAACTGAACGTGTTTCGCATGAGGCTGCTCGGTGCTGAGGTGCTCCCCGTCACCTCCGGAGCCGGTACGCTCAAGGATGCGACGAATGAGGCCATCCGCGATTGGGTGGCCGGTGTGGAGAACACCCACTACATCATCGGCTCGGTGGTAGGACCTGCGCCCTATCCCACGCTGGTGCGCGACTTCCAAGCTGTGATCGGCCGCGAGACCCGCGCCCAGATCCTGGTCAAGGAGGGGCGGCTTCCCGACGGCTTGGTGGCATGCGTGGGAGCGGGGAGCAACGCGATCGGCATGTTCCGTGAGTTCGTGGATGAGCCGTCGGTGCGCATGATAGGGGTGGAAGCCGCAGGGATGGGTCTAGACAGCGGCAGACACGGGGCCTCGCTGGCTCGGGGTGTGAAAGGCATACTTCACGGCTCGTACTCCTATGTCCTTCAAGACGAGGACGGCCAGATCCAGGAAGCGCACTCCATAGCGGCCGGATTAGACTACCCCTCGGTGGGTCCCGAGCACTCCTACCTGAAGGATCTGGGCCGGGTCGAGTACCAGAGCGCTACAGATGACGAGGCCCTGGCGGCGTTCCAGACTTTGTCGCGTCTGGAGGGCATCATCCCCGCCCTCGAGAGCTCCCACGCGCTGGCCTATCTGCTCCGGGAGGGTGGCACAAAGGGGGGGAGGCCCCACGGCTTCGGCTCCGACGACGTGGTGGTGTTGAACCTCTCTGGTCGTGGCGACAAAGACGTCTACAGCGCTGCGGCCGCGTTGGGGGTGACGGCATGAGTGCCCACAAAGATCCGGCGTCCACCGGGCACCCGGCGGCAGCGAGCGCCCTGACCCAGGTGTTCCGCGCGGCGGGGAAGCCGCTCCTGATGCCTTACGCCGTCGGAGGCTACCCCGACCCGGACTCCTGCGTAGAGATCGTGCGCGCGTATGTGAAGAACGGTGCGGACCTGGTTGAGCTGGGCATACCCTTCTCCGACCCCTTGGCCGACGGACCGGTCGTGCAGAGCGCATCCGCAGCGGCGTTGCGCCGGGGGGTACGGCTCGCCGACGTGCTCCGTATCGCGGGCGTGATGGCCGAGGAGGGGGTCCGCGTAGTGCTGCTTTCCTACCTTAACACCATCCTGGCCTTCGGCCCCGAGCGTTTCTTCGATCGGTGCCGCGACGGCGGCGTCCTTGGTGTGGTGGTGCCCGATGTACCGGTGGAAGAGGCCACCGATCTGCGGGCCACCGCCGGGGCGCGGGGCGTCGATGTGATCCTGCTTGCTGCGCCGACGAGCACCGACGGTCGTCTTGCCCGCATCGCCCAGGCCGCCTCCGGCTTCATCTACTGCGTGTCGACGGTTGGAGTGACCGGGTCGAGGGCCTCGCTCCGGGCCGATCTCCCCGGTTTCGTAGCGCGTGTCAGAGAACACACCGAGCTGCCCTTAGCCGTGGGATTCGGGGTGAGTACGGCCGAACAGGCTGAAGAGGTGGCCGGATACGCCGACGGAGTGATAATAGGCAGCGCCCTCGTCGATATGGTGGCCCGGAGCAGGAGTCTGAGCGAAGGATTGGCCGCAATCGGCCGCTTCGTCTACCGGGTGAGGAGTATGCCTTCTCTCTCCAGGTAGTCCTTCAACGCCTGGGGACGGACGCCGTAGAGCCCTGAGAGGTAGTTCAGATCTTCCTTGCGGATGGTGAGCATGTCGCGAGAGGGGTCATTGCGTAACTCACGCAGGAACGACAGGTAGGTCTCAAGGGGCTTCCGCTCCTCCTCGTTCAGCCGTTCCAGGCTGTCGAGGCGGATGCGCAGCGGCCCGTTTGTGGCAAGGGCCAGCTGGAACTCAGGCTCGTTCTCAACATCCAGCATCGCCATGGGCGACTGGTCGTAGATTGCCGCCAGCTCACAGAGACGCTCGAGACTCAGACTGCGCTTGCCGCGTTCGTACGCGCTCAGGGTGGACACTACGAAGGAGCCGCCGGAGCGGACACAGACTTCCTGCAGGCTCATGTTCCGATCCTGCCGCATGCGGCGGAGCTTCTCGCCCACCAACTCCGCGTAACGCTTGTCCCGCTCTCTACGTCTCTCTTCCATATCGAAAATCCTATCACTAGGGCAAGGATAAATCTACTGAGACGGCATGCCCTATCCCCGTCTTCCGCCCAGTGAAATTCGCGGCCTGGCGCAGAATTCCTCCGCCGGGCCCGGCGATCCAGACCGCTACTACCGGACCTCGACCTGCGTCATCGTCATGGTTAGTTCCATCTTGAAAGGACCCCGTTCGTCGGCGGGAACCATGTCTTCGGGAGCCTTGGTCACCTCCGGTGTGCCCACGCCTTCCTCGCTCACGGCCGTTACGGAAGAGGTGGTCCTCGATCTGGTGGTCTCATCGACGGTCGAATCCTCGTCGGAAGCTCCCTCCACCTCGCCCTTCAGGGGGGTCGTGAGTTCATGCACCCAGGTATCTCCCGACTTGAAGGTGTATTGACGGGCGACGAGCAGCGAACGCCTGCGGATGGTCATACAAGGTATCCCTTGGATGCAGTGCCGAAGGCGGGGATCGAACCCGCACGAGGTGTGAGCCTCACTGGAGTTTGAGTCCAGCGCGTCTGCCAGTTCCGCCACTTCGGCACGGTCTTTGACGTCGGCTATTATAGTCGATGTATGAGGGAGCCGATCGCGAAAATCGACCCGGTCCATATCTCCGCGTCGTTACAGCCCGACGCGGAGCGCTACGCGTTCTTGGCGGTGGAACTTGGGGCCACCGTGGCGGCGGCGGTCTCGGCTACGGCGATCACGATAGACGAGAGGGTGACTCTCAAGTGCGAGGTGCCCAAGTGTTTTGGCTACGGCGTATGCGCGAACTGTCCACCCCACGCTCCATCCACACAACGGATGAGGGCCGTCATCAACATGTATCACACGGCCGTGGTCTTCCGGCTGGACGTGCCGCCACGGGTGATCGTGCGCGACCGGGACACCATCATGGAGCGGGTGGCCGCCTATAAGAAGATGTTCTCCATCGTGAGCAGTCTGGAGAGCGCCGCCTTCTACGACGGCCACTACCTGGCCGCAGGCCTTGCTGCGGGTAGTTGCAAGAGCACTTTCTGCCATGATCTCGATTGCGCGGTCCTAGAGGGGCAGAGATGCCGGCATGATCTGGTGGCCCGGCCGTCGATGGAGGCCGTGGGCATCGACTGCTACGCCCTTGCCGTCTCCCTGGGTTGGGACGTGTTCCCTATCGGCAGTGGAGTGACGGCCGATCGCGTGCCGGTCGGCGTGCTCATCGGGCTCTTGCTCGTGGGTTGAACGTCGCGCTGGGGACGTCGTGGAAGCGGCACAACCAAGGTCGCCGACGGGTCCCGTCCGGCGGAACGCGGTCTGAATGAGCGGAACGAAGAGAGCGGGCCTCGCCGGTCGGAACGGCGATTTCCCGTTCGACGGCGTAATAGTGTACAGTTAGAATGACTTCATGCCTTCTTCGAATGGAGTTGCGATTCGCGATGCCGGGTCGCTTTTGTGCCGAACACCCAGTTCTCGATGCTCATGCGCGTGTCTCTTGGGCAATCGGACCGGGCAGACCAATGATGTGGAGGTAATTTAATGGAGAAGCTGATCATCACCGTAGCGTGTACGGGGGCTATGACCACCAAAGAGAACACCCCCTATCTGCCGACCCAGCCTGAGGAGATCGCCGAAGAGGTCCGCATGGCCTACGAATGCGGAGCCACGGTCGCTCATGTGCATGTGCGCACCGTTGATGATAAGGCCACCATGGCTCTCGACAGGTTCGAAGAGACCGTCGGTCTGATCCGTGAGAGAGTACCGGACATCATCATCAACATGACCTCGTCCGGCGGTCTCGGCTTCGGCGACGAAGAGCGCATCCTGCCCCATACCGTGCTCAAGCCCGACATGGGTACGTTCGACGCCGGTTCCATGAACTTCTACAAAGGGGTGTTCTTGAACAGCCCCATCTTCCTGGAGAAGTTGGGCAAGGCCTATATCGAGAACGGCATCAAACCGGAGGTTGAAGTCTTCGACGCCGGCATGGTATGGAATGCCAAGCGCCTACTGAAGGACGGCTTTCTGCAGGCTCCCATCCACTTCCAGTGCTGCATGCACGTGCATGGTGGCATGGAAGGCACGCCGCGTAACCTGGTGCACCTGGTCGACTCGTTCCCCGAAGGGTCCACTTGGTCGGCCTTCGGTTGCGGACCTACCGCCGATGTCATCATGGCTATGGCCATGACCATGGGGGGTCATATCCGAGTCGGTATGGAGGACAACGTCTATCTGAGCAAGGGTGTGCTTGCCGAACACAACTACCAGTTCGTCGAGAAAGTCGTGAAACTGGCCGATATCTTCAAGCGGCCGGTGGCGAACGTGGACGAGGCTCGGCAGATCCTCAGCCTGCCACCCAAAAAGAAATAAGGTGTCTTACGGTCGGGGGCAAACCCCCGACCGTTTCACATAGCCCGTGCGCGAGGCGGGTGCCGGGGTGAGTCTTCTGGTGCGCCGGAGCCTCACGCCGGGTTGTCCAATCGACATCGCGACGAGAGTCGCCGGACGCAGGGAGTGGAGAATGAAGAAGGTCTCAATCAGTGAAGCAGTGCAGTATTTCCCGCCCGCGCACAACGATTGCGCCTGCTTCAGGCTGCAGGGCAAAGACGCGACGGGGATCACCCAGTTCTCCCTAGGTTGCACGCATTTCCTGCCGGGCGGTGGCGCTGATTTCAGCCCCGACCGGCCGTTCGATACCATTTACTTCGTCATAGAAGGCGAGGTGACCATCATAGACAAAGATAACAATGAGATAACACTCAAGAAGTATGACTCCATCTACATCCCGCCGAACGAAGGCCGCGCCATCAAGAACAAGACCCAGTTCCCCGCCAGCATGATGGTGATCCTGGGAGTGGCCTAGGCGCCCGAACCTACCGCGGGAGGACCTCGCGGACAACAACCAACCCGATTCTGGAGGTACGAAATGGCTGAAGAAACACCGAGGAAGACAGTCGAAGAACTTAGGAAGATCTTCGATCTGACCGGTAAGGTGGCCGTGGTCACCGGCGCGGGCGGGACCTTGGGCCACGCTCTCGCCAAAGGCCTTGGCGTCTTCGGCGCCGACGTCGCCTGCTGGGACATCAAGACCGACATCATGGAAGATGTGGTGGCCGACATCAAAGGTCTGGGCAAGAAGTCCACCGCGACCGCCGTCAACGTCACTGATGACGCGAGCGTCAAAGCCGCCATGGATCAGGTCGTCAAGGATTTCGGTCAATGCAACATCATGGTCACCGTGGCCGGTACGGCCGGCAACCGCCAGTCTGCCGAGACCTTTGATATAGACGAGTGGCAGAAAGTCATGGACGTCAATGTGCGCGGCACCATGCTGTGCGCAAAACACGCGGGGGCGCAGTACGTCGCTCAAGGTAACGGCGGCAAGGTTATCACCATCGGTTCAGTGCGCGGCTTCCTCGGGCATCCCGGCGGGTATGCGGCCTACGGCACATCCAAGGGCGCCGTCCACCTGCTCACCAAGCAGCTGGCCACAGAGTGGGCCAAGTACAAGATCAACGTCAACGCCATCGCGCCCTCCATCTTCTGGACGCCGCTCACACAGCAGGTGCGTGACAACCCCGAGATGGTCAAGATCTTCATGGCGCGCATCCCGATGGGCCGCGCCGCCGAGCTGGACGACTTCATCGGCGCGTGCGTGTATCTCGCCTCACCTGCATCTGACTACGTCACCGGGCTCATCCTCTCCGTGGACGGCGGGGCGGTGGCCGGATGATGAAGCTGGAAGACGTCAAGAAGATCGCCATCATCGGTGGCGGCAACATGGGCCACGGCTGCGCCATGGTCTTTGCCGGCGCCGGGTACCCGGTCGGGCTCTACAGCCGCAGGGCGGAGACTCTTGAGAAGGCGGTCGTGGGCATGCGCGACGACCTGACGTTCCTCGCGGAACGCGGTCTGGGCAGGCTCGAAGACGTCGAGGCGACCGTGGGTCTCGTCAAGACCACGCAGGATATGGAAGAAGCGGCCGCAGACGCCGACTTTGTCCTCGAATGTGTGGCCGAGGACATGACTCTCAAGCAGGATATCTTCCAGAAGCTCGACCAGATGTGCAGGCCGGAAGCGATCCTGGCTACCAACACGTCGGTCATGAGCCCCACCGAGATCGCGAGCACATCCGAGCGCCGCGAGAGGATTCTGGGGACCCACTGGTGGAATCCGCCGTTCCTCATCCCGTTGGTCGAGGTCGTGCAGACTGAAGAGACCCCGCAGTGGGTCATCGACGTGACCATGGACCTGCACTGGAAGATCGGGAAGCACCCGGTGCACGCTAAGAAGGACGTGCCGGGTTTCATAGCCAACCGCCTCCAGCACGCTCTGTGGCGTGAGGCCATCTCCATCGTGGAACGTGGCATCGCCGACCCGGCCACCGTGGACGAGAGCTTGAAGTTCGGTCCCGGTCTGCGCCTGCCGGTCATGGCTCCTCTGGAGAACGCCGACCTGGTGGGTCTTGATCTCACCTACTCCATCCACAGCTACGTCCTCAGACACCTTGAGGACTCCCACGAACCCTCCGCGCTCCTCAAGGAGAAGGTGGACAAGGGCGAGTTGGGTTTCAAGTCTGGTGGAGTCGGTTTCCAGACTTGGACACCGGAGCAACAGAAAGCGCTTCGCGCCAATATGCTGGACTATCTGTGCAAGGCCGTTCGGGAGATGAGAGAGAAGGACGAATAACGGAGTATCATTGATCAGACACGGTTCGCCGTGTCCGAGGACAAGCCGGGTCTCCGAGCCCGTCAGTCAGTAGAGCAACGAAAGAAGGAGATGAAGAAGGATCATGGGGAAAGTCTGGGTTGACCTTACACATCCGTTCAGTGCTGAGATTCCTCGTTGGCCGTATTTCGTGAAGCCGGTCATCGATTCCATGCACACCATGGCCAAGGGCGGCGTTCTCACGCAGCGTGTCGACTGTGTCCAGCACACCGGCACCCATGCCGACGCTCCTCGCCACGTCATGGAGCGTGAGTTCGACGGCCGTCGGGCTCGTTACACTCATGAGATGCCTGTCGACGCCTATACGGGCGACGCAGTCTGCCTCGAGATCAAGATCCATCCGTGGGGCCTGATCCTGCCTGAGCATCTTGAAGACGCGTGCGAAAGGGCGAATATCAAGCCGTCAGAGCTCAAGGGCATGGTCGTGTGTCTGAACACCGGCATGCATCGCCTATTCGACGATTCCAAGGCGTACTACCATTACTCTAGCGGCACCGGTATCGAGGCCGGCAAGTGGTTTGTGAAGCAGCAGGTCAAGTGCGTGGCCATGGACTCCCAGGCCCTCGACCACCCGCTCCATACCGCCATGGGCAAGAACGGCCCGCCCATGATGAACCTGCGCGGCGCCACCGGCAAGCCGATCACGGAGGAATACGCCGAGAAGTTCGGTATCGAGGCCTACGCTGAGTTCGACAAAGAGGTCTACATCCAAGTCCATGGCAAGGAAGCGTACGACAAGAAGTTCGGCGAGCTCGAAGCCATCGGCCAGGAAGGCACCTGGGAACCGTGCCACAAGTACATGCTGGGTCACGGCATCGTGGGCGTCGAGAACCTCGGTGGTGACCTGGACAAGATCACCAACCAGCGGTTCCGCTTCTACTGCTTCCCCATCCGTTGGTACATGGGCGATGGTTCCATGGTCCGCTGCGTAGCTGAGATCGACGAAGAGAAGGTCGACAAGAGCGTGCCGGATCGCACCTACACCTACTGCGGCACCGGCTACGGCCCGGTCGGGGATGAGAAGTACGACATCTACCCGATGGCCGACCCGACCAAGTAGGACTCCAACTCGCGCTCGTTGAGAGCGACGCGGTTGCGGCGAGAGACGCTGCATCGAGCCCCCCGCCGGCGAATGCCGGCGGGGGGCTACGTTTTTGGGGCGCGTGCAACGGCATAAGGCATCTGGCGTGTAGCCGTTTGGCAGGACTGACAGAGTGCTGCATGGCGGTATCTGGTTCCGCAATACGAGATAATGAGGAAATGCGGGCCGACGTATCCGCGGTTGCGCCGAGAGGTGCCGTAGATTATCAGGTGGAAGAGTCCTAGAATCTAGACAGGCCGGGTCGTACGTACGATCTGAGGTCGGGATTCCAGTTGGATGGCAACCCTCGTAGGTCAGTCTTCGGTTCAGCAAATACTTGCATGGGAGTGCGTACCCGCAACAGATAAGGAGATACGAGGAATGGGCGAAGTAGTGCGCATGACGAACTCGTCGACCGGTGGGCCGGTGTTCGTCTACGTGGAGGACGGCAAGATCATCAGGATGACCCCGATGGATTTCGACGACGCGGTGGACGCGCCGTCTTGGAAGATCGAGGCCCGCGGCCGGACCTTCAGCCCGCCGCGTAAAACCACGGTCATGCCGTTCACAGCCGGGTTTAAGTCGATGATCTATACCGACAGACGGAACATGTACCCGATGATCCGCGAAGATTTCGATCCCAACGGGGCCCCGGGTTCGACCGGGCCCGGCGGCCGGAACATCCAGAACCGCGGCAAGTCCGGCTACAAGAGGATCAGCTGGGATGAGGCCACCGACATCCTTGTGAGTGAGGTGAACCGGATCAAGCGCTCGGACGGCCCCGCGGCCATTTGCGCCGAACCGAGCTCTCACCACATGTGGGGCAATGTTGGCTACCGGCACAGCACCTTCTTCCGCTTCATGAACATGATGGGCTTCACATACGCCGACCACAACCCAGACAGCTGGGAAGGCTGGCACTGGGGCGGCATGCACATGTGGGGGTTCAGCTGGCGCCTTGGCAACCCCGAGCAGTACGATCTTCTCGAGGACACGCTGAAGCACTCCGAGATGATCGTCTTCTGGTCTTCCGACCCGGATGGTACGGGTAACTTCTACGGCGGATATGAGTCCAGCATCCGCCGGAAGTGGATGAAAGAACTGGGGATCAAGATGGTGTTCATCGATCCCTTTTTCAACCACACGGCCAACCTGATAGGCGATAAATGGCTATCGCCTAAGATAGGCACGGACCACGCTCTCTCCTTCGCCATCGCCTACACGTGGTTGACTGAGGGTACGTACGACAAAGAGTACGTCGCCACGCATACCGTGGGGTTCGAAGAGTGGTCCGACCACGTGCTCGGCAAAGATGACGGGATTCCCAAAACCTGCGAATGGGCCGAAGGGGAATCGGGCGTGCCGGCCTGCGAGATCAGAGCGCTGGCCCGCGAATGGGCGAAGAAAAAGACTATGTTGGCCGCCGGTGGACTGGGCGGCTGGGGCGGCGCATGCCGGGCGTCTCATGGCATCGAGTTCGCTCGGGGCATGATCGCGCTCGCCACCATGCAGGGCATGGGCAAACCCGGATCGAACATGTACTCGACCACGCAGGGCGCCCCGCTTGATCCCGATTTCTACTTCCCGGGCTACGCTGAGGGCGGCATCTCCGGCGACTGCGAGAACTCCGCCGCCGGCTTCAAGCTCGCGTGGAGGATGTTCGACGGCAGAACCACCTTCCCGTCGCCGTCCAACATCAACACCAGCGCCGGCCAGCACATCCCGCGTCTCAAGATCCCGGAATGCATCATGGACGGGCACTTCGAGTGGCACGGCAAGGGCTTCTGCGGCGGGGATATTCAGCATCAGTTGCATCCCTACACCTACCCCGCCCCGGGTTATCCGCGCATCAAGATGTACTGGAAATACGGCGGCCCGCACATCGGCACGATGACGGCCACCAACCGCTACGCGAGGATGTACACGCATCCGAGTCTGGAATTCGTGGTCAGCCAGTCGATCTGGTTCGAGGGTGAAGTCCAGTTCGCGGACCTGATCCTGCCGGCCTGCACCAACTTCGAGCGATGGGACATCTCAGAGTTCGGCAGCTGCTCCGGGTACATCCCCGACACCTACCAGCTTGCCAACCACAGGGTCATATCCTTCCAGATGAAGTGCATCGAGCCGCTGGGGGAGAGCAAGTCCGACTACGACATCTACGCGATGATCGCCGAGAAGCTGGGCATCGGACAGCAATTCACCGAGGGCAAGACCGACCTTGACTGGGTGAGGCAGTACTACAACGCGACCGACATGCCCAAGTACATGACCTTCGACGAGTTCGCCAAGAAGGGCTACTTTGTGGTGCCTGACAATCCGAACCGTAAGAAGACCCCGGGTCTCCGCTGGTTCGCCGAAGATCGGGTGCGCGACACACCTGACTGGGGTCCGCGTCTCAACAACTCCGTCGGCGGCAAGGGCCTGCAGACCCCCAGCGGCAAAGTCGAGTTCATATCGAAGACCCTTACGAACTTCGAACAGCAGGGCTACGTCGATGAGTATCGTCCGGCCATGCACCGCTGGATCCCGGCGTGGGAAGGGCCGCGCTGCGAGCTTGCGAAGAAGTACCCGCTGGGCATGCTGTCCCCGCACCCTCGTTTCTCCTTCCACACCATGGGTGACGGTAAGGACACCTTCATGAACGACATCAAGGACCATCGGATGCTGGTGGACGGTTACTACTACTGGATCATCCGCATGAACAGCGTCGATGCAGCGGCCCGCGGCATCAAAGAGGGTGACCTGGTGCGTGTCTTCAACGACCGCGGCTCGGTGATTGTCGCCGCTCAGGTCGGTGAGAGGGTCCAACCGGGGACGGTGCACACATATGAGTCGTGCGCTGAGTACAATCCGCTCGGCACTCCCGGCAAGTCGGCCGATCGAGGTGGATGCATGAACATCCTCACGCCTGATCGCTACATGTCGAAGTACGCGTGCGGCATGGCGCCCAACAGCGCGCAGGTGGATATAGAGAAGTGGGACGGCGGCATCTATGAGACCGCGTGAGCTGAAGATATCGATCGATCTTGTGTGATCAGCAAGGAGCTTGCGAGATGAAGCAATGGTATAAGGTTATAGACGTCGCCCTGTGCCACGACTGCAACAACTGTTTCATGGCCGACAAGGACGAGTTCGTCGACAACGACTGGCCGGGATACACGGCTCCCCAACCTCGCCACGGACATCGTTGGATCGATGTCCGACGGCGCGAGCGCGGGACCTACGCGCGCGTTGACGTTGCGTATCTGCCCCTGCTATGCCAGCAGTGCCAGAACGCGCCGTGCGAGGAAGCCGGCAACGGTGCGGTGTACAGACGGCCTGACGGTATCGTTATGATCGACATGGAGAAGGCCAAAGGCCGGAAAGACCTGGTCGACTCCTGTCCATACGGCGTGATGTGGTGGAACGAGGAAGCCCAGCTTCCTCAGAAGTGCATCCTTTGCGCCCACCTACTCGACGACGCCACCTGGCAGGCGCACACCACCCGGTGTGCCCACATCTGTCCGAACGTGGTGATGAAGACCTACTTCATCGAGCCGGAAGAGATGGAGAAGATGATCGTGGACGAGGGGCTGGAGGTCTATCTTCCGGAACTCGGGACCAAACCGAATGTTCTGTACAAGAATCTCCATCAGTACACGAAGAACTTCATCTCCGCGGGCGTGCTCGTCGACGGGGACTGCTACGAAGGCGCGACTGTGACCCTCCGCTCGAAAGAAGGCGGTATCGCCTGCACGTTGTCCGGCGCCGGGGTGGCGAATTGTGAGGACACCTCGATTCTGGCGACGCGCACCACCAACTTCTTCGGGGAGTTCAAGTTCGACGGTCTGAACAACGGAGAGTACACGCTGGAGGTCGACGCCGGAGGCAGGAAGCACTCATCCACTGTCACCGTCGACGACCAGTCGCTTAACCTCGGGTTCATAGAACTCTAGGCGAGAGTTGTTCCGGCCGAGCAGCTGTGGAGGGCTTTGGACGCCAAAGCCCTCCACGTTCTCTTTTGTGACATGACTCTAGGAATGGAAGGGCCATCGTGAGACAGATCGTGATCTTCAACGGCTCCCCCCGCATGGACGGGAACACTGCGACTCTACTCAATCTGGTGGCCAGAGGGGCCAGAGAAGCCGGCGCCGAGGTGCACTTCCACACTCTTTTCAAGATGAAGTTCATGGCCTGCCAGAGCTGTTTCTCCTGCCGGATCAACGACGATTGCGTCATCAACGACGAAGTGCACGCGGCGCTCCAGCAGGTGAAGACAGCCGACGCCGTCGTCATCGGGTCTCCTATCTACATGATGCAGATGACCGGTCCGGTGAAGAATCTCATCGACAGGTTCTTCCCGTTGACCGACGCGGACTGGCGGCCGCGGTTCGGGACCAAGAAGATGGTGGCCGTATATACACAGGGCATGGATGATCCCCATCTGTATGAGTCGTACTTCGAGTACACGGCCGCCGTCTTCCCATGGTTCGGCTTCGATCTGGTGGAGACTATCGTCTGTACCAACGCCAACGACCCCGAGTCCGCGGAGCGCGACGCCGCCTTGAAGATCCGCGCCTATGAGGTGGGCCGGCGTCTGGCGCTTGACTAGGGGGCCTTCGAGCGAGATAGTGCGACGTAGAACCCAGATGGAATAGGTATTCCATTGAGTGGCACTAGGATATGAGGGGGCCGATGGCGCGGACGGGCGGCAGACGGAGGGGGAGCGGGCGGTCCGGCCCGGAGGAGGACGGCGACCTGTTCGTCCGGGCCCTCGCTCGGGGTCTCAGCATCTTGGCCCTGTTCGACGTGGAGCATCCCGAGTGGGGGCTGAACGCGGTCACGGATAGCACCGGTCTGTCGAAGACGACCGCCTACAGGATGCTGCGCACGCTCGAGGCGCGAGACTTCCTGGTGTACGACCCGAAGACCGAGCGCTATCATCTGGGCGGAGCGATGTTCCCAGCGGCCTATCTGGCTATGTCCTATGTGGGGTTTGTGCGTGCCGCACGCCCCTTCTTGGAACGGCTGGGCCGGACGACGGGCGAGATGGTGGAGCTGACAGTGGGGAGCGCTGAGGGCGCTGTTGTAGTCGACGAGGTTCCGACCACCAATCCGTTCAGGCTCAACCGCCCCACGGGCCGGATCCTGAGTAGTCTGGGGAACTCGTCCTTCCGACTCCACGTGGCCCACCGTCCTCAGGCCGAACAGAGAAGGATCGTGGAAACCTTCCAGAACCAGTCGACTCCGAGCAGCCTCGCCCACCCCGAACAGGTCATGCGCCGCCTCGCGGGCGAGAAAGAGGCGGGCCTGGCCTTTGATCTAGAGGAGCAGGACCAAGGCGTGTGTGCGGTATCCGCTCCCATTCTCGAACGTGATGGGAGTCTGAAGGCTGTGGTCACCATCATCGCGCCGGCCGAGCGTTTCGGTGCACGGTCAAGGCGGGTGAAAGTGGAGGCGCTCAGAAGCACAGTAGCGGAGATGACGAAGCACCTGGCCGAGAGGGCTTCTAAGGGTTGACTGAGCGCCAAAGCGGGCGCATAGTATGTGTGACGGTTTGAACGGAATAGCTATTCCGAGGATTGGAATGATATTGGGAGTATGAAGGAGGGAAGATGGCAGAGGACCGAGCCCCTCAGGGGAGATCGGGCGAAAAGACGCTGGTGCGTGATATCAGTTTTTGCGGAGTGCCGGAGAACGGCTCGAACGCATCCATGGTGGATGTGAAGGACGGCAAGATCATCCGCATCCGCCCGATGCACTACGACTGGAAGTACGATCCCGAGAAGCACATGAACCCCTGGAAGATGGAAGTGCGGGGGAGCAGTTTCGAGCCGAGCATGAAGACGCTCATCCCGCCTTACTCCATCGCGTACAAAAAGAGGGTGTACTCGCCGGCCCGTATCCGCTACCCCATGAAGCGGGTCGATTGGGATCCGAACGGTGCCCCCGGCTCCACCGGCCCCGGTGGTCGCAACACTCAGAACCGCGGCAAGAGCAAGTATGTGCGGATCTCCTGGGACGAGGCACTTGACACCATCGTCGGCGAGATGAACCGCATCAAAGAGACGTACGGACCGACCGCCCTTCTCTACCAGTGTGACCAACACGGCGAACAGAAGATAGTGCAGGCCTGTCACGGTGCCGGTCGCAAGCTGCTCCCGCTTTGGGGCGGCTACACGCTGCAGATCCGGCAGCCCGACAGCTGGGAAGGCTGGTGGTGGGGCAGCAAGCACTTCTGGGGGTGCGAGCCGGTCGGCCAGGGCAAGCAGAGCAATCTACTCTACGACGTAGCCAAGAACTGCGAGCTGCTCCTATTTTGGGGGTGTGATCAGGAGACCACGCCTTGGGGATGGCAGGGCCAGCTCCCCAGTCGACTATCCTATTGGTATACGGAGCTCGGCATCAAGCAGATCTACGTATGTCCCGATCTCAACTACGCGGCAGCCGTGCACGCCGACCGTTGGATCCCCGTGCTGCCCAACACCGACGCGGCCCTGTACCTGGCCATCACCTATTGGTGGTTCAAGCACGGCACCTATGACAAGGAGTACCTCAAGACCCACGCCGTGGGGGTGGAGGCCTACGAGGCCTATGTCATGGGCGACGAAGACGGCATAGCTAAGACTCCAGAGTGGGCGGAGCCCATCTGCGGGGTTCCCGCCCGCGTCATCAAGGCGCTGGCGGAGGAGTGGGCATCCAAGCGCACCAGCGTGGTCATCGGCAACGGCGGTCCCGGCATCCGCGGCCCGTACGCCACCGAGCCCGCCCGTCTGCAGAACATCTGTCTTGCCATGCAGGGCCTAGGCAGGCCGGGTGTCAACCAGGTGAAGATGATCGAGTGGGGCCTGTTCGACTTCCCCGATCAGTACGCCCAGCCCAGGCCGCTCCGCGTACCCAACCTACGCACGGCATACACCGGCGGCCACCCCTCGGACACGAACCACCCGTCGCTGCCCAAGACGTATGTGCCCAAGGCCATCCTCGAGGGTAAATGCGACTGGTGGGGTTGCGAGTCCGAGACGGCTCCGCGTGAGGACCAATTCGTGCACCGGTTCTATCCGGCGGAGGGTTGCTCTAAGATCCACGCCGTCTGGACCGACTCGCCGTCTTGGATCACCTGCTGGAACTCCGGCAACGACTACGTCCGGGCCATGCAGCATCCCGACATCGAGTTCATGTGGGCTCAGCACCCGTGGCTGGAGAACGACGCCCTCTTGGCCGACATCATACTGCCGGTCAACACCAAGCTCGAAGAGGACGACATCGCCGCAGACATCTTCAGCGGCCAGTACAACCTGCTTTTCCCCGAGCAGAAGTGCATCGAGCCGCTGGGCGAGTCATACAGCGACTACGAGATCGTATGCATGCTGGCCGACAAGCTGGGTCTTCTCGAGGAGTATACCGGCGGGAAGAGCATCCCCGAGCTCATCAAGTACGGCTACGAGACCTCCCGTTGCGCCGACCTTATCAGTTGGGAAGAGTTGAATGAGAAGGGCTACTTGGTCATCCCGACGGCCGACAACTGGGAGGACGAACCGGCCGGCTTCCAGAAGTTCTACGAAGATCCCAAGGCCAATCCGCTCACCACTCCCACGGGACTCCTGGAGTTCGAAGCGACGGGCTTGAAGGAGAACTTCCCCGACGATGTCGAGCGTCCTGCGGTGCCCAAGTGGATACCTCAGGGCATCAGTCACGAGGAGACCGTAGGCACTGAGCGGTCCAAGAAGTATCCATTTCTTGTGTGCTCCAATCATCCACGCTGGAGTGTCCACTCGCAGCACGAGGACATCACCTGGTTGCGTGAGATCCCCACCTGTAAGATCACCGGGCCCGACGGGTATCAATACCATCCGGTCTGGCTGCACCCGGCGACGGCAGAGGACCGGGGGATCAAGGACGGCGATGTGATCACCATATACAATGAGCGCGGCGCTGTGCTCGGCGCGGCCTATGTGACCGAGCGCATCATGCCCGACGTCATCTATATGGACCACGGAGCCAAATGGGATCCCATCGAGCCCGGCGTCCTCGACCGGGGCGGGGCCATAAACACCATCGTCCCGCGGAATACCACCTCGAAGAACGCGGTAGGCCACGCCGTAAGCGGCTTTCTCGCCGACGTTGAGAAGACCGACTTGGCGGCGCTCAAGAATAAATATGGAGACGCCTTCGAAAAGCCCTTCCACCCCTGCGCGGGTCCGGGTCTCGAGGCCTGCATCATAGGGGAGGCGTGAGATGGGCAAAGTACTCGTTATCAACTACGATATCTGCAACGGCTGCTACAACTGTCAGATAGCCTGCAAGGACGAGCATGTGGTCAACGATTGGTCGCCCATCGCCAAGCCTCAGCCGGACACAGGGCAATTCTGGAACAAGGTCTACGACAATGTGCGCGGCCAGGTGCCGAAGGTGATGATCACTTACGAGCACAGCATCTGCCAGCACTGCGATGAGGCTCCGTGTATCGCGGCCTGCAATGCGCACGCCATCTACAAGCGGCCGGACGGCATCGTGATCATCGATCCCGACAAGTGCCTGGGCAATAGGATGTGTATCGCGGCCTGTCCGTATGAGAACGTCATCTACTTCAACGATGCCCTCAACATAGCCCAGAAGTGCACCTTCTGCGCTCACCTCCTTGATGATGGATGGAGCGAACCGCGGTGCGTGGACGCCTGCCCGACCGGGGCCTTCACGTTCGGCGACGAAGACGATCCTATGATCAAGGAGCTCATCGCCAAGGCGGAGCTGTTGAAACCCGAACTGGCCCATGTCAAGCCTCGGGTCTACTACATCGGCCTGCCAAAGAAGTTCATAGCCGGCGCGGTGTTCGACAAGGAGGCCGACCTCTGCCTGGAGGGCGTGACCGTCACCGCCGTCAACGCCGAGTCGGGCGAGGAGACCCGGGTAACAAGTGACGGCTACGGAGATTTCTGGCTACGTGGCCTCAAGGATGGTGTGTACACTCTTACGATAGAGAAGCCGGGCTACCTGGCTCAGAAGCACGGACCGGTGGACGTGACCCAGAAAGACCTCAACGTAGGCGATATCGCTTTGTGGAAAGCTTGAGAGACCAAACGATCTCTTGTACAGGCCTTGACCCCCTGGGCCCGCTCCCCCCGCGGGCTCAGGGGTCAGGCGCAGTAAGGGCGGGTGCGGCTCGACTGCGCGAGCAAGGCGTGGAAGGGCTGGCGGTATGTTGCTAGTATGCAGCGGGTTGAAGTGCCCGCACAGAGCATTGCCTGCTGGATGGCTCGACCGGAATGACTCACGCGGGAGGTGCCTTGACTTGGATCATTGAGTGAGGGGCAGGAGCGGCGTATCATCCGATCTGCGGAGGAGAGCATGCGAAAGGAGCATCATGGCGGATGAGGACAGGAATATCAGAGACGATGAATACCAGAGTGCGGCGGAAGGCAAGACGGTCAGTCGCCGCGATTTCCTCAAGATGGCCGGAGTCGCCGGAGCGGCGGTCGGTCTTGCGGGCGGCCTGGGCGGCCTAGTCGCTGCGTGCGGCGACGACGAAGAACCGGCGACCACCACGGCGGGGGCCGAGACCACCACCACGGCGGGGGCCGAGACCACCACCACGGCTGCGGGCGAGACGACGACCACCGCGAGCGCGGGAGCGGAGATGGGCCGCGAGGTCAAGATCGGCTTCGTCACGCCGCTGACCGGCGGGATCGCCTCCTTCGGCGTACCCGATCAGTACTGCGCGGACAGGGCCAAGGAGGCCATCGGGGACGGAATCGTCTGCGGTGACAACAAGAAACACCCGGTGACGATCGTTGTGCGCGACAGCCAGTCCGACACCAACCGGGCGGCGCAGGTGACGGGCGACCTCATCACACAGGATAATTGCGACATCATCGTGACGGCGTCCACTCCGGATACAGTCTGCCCGGTGGCCGATCAGGCCGAGGCACTGCAGACCCCCTGTCTGTCGAACGACTGTCCGTGGCAGGCGTACGTAGCCACGCGCGCGGCTGGCGATATGAACGCGACCTTCAAGTGGACCTACCACACTTTCTGGGGCCTAGAGGATGTGGTGGCCAACTTCGTCGACATGTGGAGCCAGGTGACCACCAACAACAAGGTCGGGTGCGTGTGGTCCAACGACGCCGACGGCCAGGCCTGGAAAGAGGGCTGGGCTTCCGCGTACGAGGCGGCTGGGATTACCGCCGTTATTCCGGGCGATTTCCAGCTCCAGACTGAGGACTTCACCAGCCAGATTGCGCAATTCAAGGCTGAAGGCTGCGAGTTGGGTCTGGGTATCTTCATCCCGCCGGACTTCACCAACTTCTGGAAGCAGGCCGCTCAGCAGGGCTGGAGGCCCAAACTGGCCAGCTTCGGGAAGGCCCTGCTCTTCCCGGAGTCGGTTGAGTCGGTGGGTGAAGTGGGTAACGGTCTGACCACTGAGGTCTGGTGGACGCCGACCCATCCGTTCACGTCGCCGCTCACCGGTGAGACCTGCCAGGAGTTCGCCGATGAGTACTCAAGGCGACATAATGACGCGCAGTGGACTCAACCGTTGCTGCACTTCATCATCTTCGAGTGGGCCGTCGACGTGCTCAAGCGGACATCCGACGTGGATGATAAGGAAGCCATAATGGCGGCTGTCAAGACCACCAAGATGGATACCATAGGCGGCCACATCGACTTCTCTGCTCCGGTCGAGGCCGGTCCTCCGTGGACCCCGGGACCGCGTCACGTGCACGAGAACGTCTACAAGACGCCGCAGGTCGGTGGTCAGTGGCGCACGGGCACCAAGTACCCGTACGAATTGACCATAGTCAGCACCGCGGCGGTGCCCCCCGAGCTGGGCATCAAGGTCGCCGATAAGGTGCAGCCGCTCTCTTAATCGATACGGCTACACCGGTCGGACATCGTGGTTCATGGCGTTGTTGTCTGAGGCGTTCTGTGCCTCGGGCAACAACGCCATCCCTACAACGGCGGCCGAGGCATGAGCCGATGATCATGCGCCTTCTTGACCTGAATCGGTCGAGTGTGAAATGCTAGAGACCTGCGTGATGGGATCATTCCGGGCTTGACCCTACCGCTGAGAGCTCCAGTACAGTGAGGAAGGGATACAGGGTGATCCACGGAGGTACACACTTATGACGACGGCTCTCGAGACCCAAGACCTGCGCAAGGCCTTCGGCGGGGTCCTGGTGATCGACGATCTTAGCATCAACGTAGACACGGGAGAGGCACTGGGTATCGTGGGCCCCAATGGAGCCGGCAAGACCACGTGGTTCAACCTGATCACCGGCACTGTGCGCCCTGATGCCGGCAAGGTCGTCTTTCTTGGAAGGGATATCACGAACCTCTCCAGGCACGAGCGTTGCCGTGAGGGGATAGGTCGCACCTTCCAGATACCAAGACCATTCTCCGGCATGACGGTATTTGAGAACGTGCTTGTGGGCGCTACTCACGGCCGGAGGATGGGGGAGCGGGCGTCATACGAACGCTGCATCGAGATCCTCGAATGGACCGGGCTGATGGGGAAAGTGAACGTCCTCGCCGGCACGCTCACACTGCTTGACCGTAAGCGTCTAGAGCTGGCTCGGGCTCTTGCCACCGACCCGCAGGTGCTACTCATGGACGAGATCGCGGGCGGTCTTACCCAGGCGGAGGTGGAGGCGCTGATCGAGGAGATCAAGGCATTGCGTGCGCAGACCGGTATCACGATCGTCTGGATAGAGCACGTTGTGCATGCACTCCTCGCTGTGGTCGACCGCATCGTGGTCATCAACTTCGGGCGGAAGCTCTGCGAGGGCGAGCCCAGGGAGGTCATGAACAGTCAGGAGGTTCAGGCCTGTTATATGGGAGGTACGCCGGCATGAGCCTGCTGGAAATCGAGAATGTAAGTGTCTTCTATGAGGACTTCCAGGCGCTCTACGACCTCAACATCAAGATAGAAGAAGGCGAGATCTTCGCCTGTATCGGCGCCAACGGCGCCGGCAAGAGCACAATGCTGAGGACTGTTGCCGGGGTTCTGTTTCCCAGACAGGGG
Organism: Actinomycetota bacterium; assembly: GCA_012523095.1. Lineage (GTDB taxonomy): Bacteria > Actinomycetota > Thermoleophilia > RBG-16-64-13 > RBG-16-64-13 > RBG-16-64-13. The sequence continues at coordinate 58,895 of JAAYJE010000048.1, forward strand.
CACATCCTTTTCGATGGCACGCCCATCGACAACATGCCGCCCCATAAGCGCGTGGAACTCGGCATCTCATCGGTGCCGGAGGGCCGGAGGGTCTTCCCGAGTCTGAGCGTGCACGAGAATCTTCTTATCGGCGGATATCGTAATCGTAAGGGCCCGTGGACCACGGATGCCGTCTACGAGCTCTTCCCGTTGCTGCAGCCGCTGAAGAAGCGCCAAGCTTCCGGCCTGTCCGGCGGTGAGCAACAGGCTCTGGCCATCGGCCGTGCGCTCATGGCCAACCCTAGGCTCATCCTCATGGACGAGGTCTCCTTAGGTCTGGCTCCGGTGGTCATCAAGAGGATTTATGAAGCCTTCCCGATCCTTCTCCAGAACGGCTGCACCATCCTCGTTGTGGAGCAGGACGTTCAGCACGTCCTTACGGTGGCGACGCATGTGGCGTGCTTCCTCGAGGGCCGGATCGCTCTGCAGGGAGTCCCGAGCGATCTGACCACCGAACAGATAACAGCGGCCTACTTCGGGGTATAGTTATGGATTGGTTAAACGCAGCAGTTCAAGGCATCCTTCTGGGCGGCCTCTATGCCCTGTTCGCGGTGGGTCTGTCGCTTGTGTTCGGGACCATGCGCCTTGTCAACCTTGCTCACGGCGACCTCACGATCATTCCCGCGTACGTGGCTCTCGTGATCGTCGGAGTCGCGAAGTTCAACGCTTTCTACTCGATCCCGATCGTCATGGTGATCATGTTCATCGTCGGTTATCTGCTGCAACGAGGGGTGCTTAACTTCGTTGTGGTCAGGGGCGATATCGCGGGCGTGATAGTGACCTTCGGACTATCCATCGTGATCGCCAACGCCCTTCAGGAGGGATTCACCGCCAACTCACAGGGTCTCGACGCGGGCAAGATCGAGAACCTCAGCATCACCATCAACGAAAGACTAGCCATCGGCTGGTTGCCGCTTCTCATATTCGTCATGGCGCTGGTGGTCATCACTCTGCTCCAGCTGTTTATGAACCGCACCAAGATGGGGCGGGCTTTCCGCGCCGTGTCCGATGATCAAGAGGCGGCTCGGTTGATGGGTATCAACACGAGGCACATATGGGCGGTGGCCATGGGCGTTGCCCTCCTTATCGTCAGCATCGGCGGCGTGATGATGGGCATCAGGACGACGTTCCATCCGCTCCTCGGCGCCGACCGCCTCATATTCGCATTTGAGGCCGTGATCATCGGAGGGATGGGATCGAGCTGGGGGACACTGCTTGGAGGCGTCATCCTGGGAATGGCCCAGACGCTCGGTGCGCGCGCCTTCGGTTCCGCGTGGCAGATCCTCGTCGGGCATGTGGTCTTCATAATCATCCTTGCACTTAGGCCACAGGGATTCCTAGCGAAGACGGTGACGGCATGAGCACGCCCATAGCAACAAGCGTCTCCGGTGAGAAGCGATATTCCGTCTCGGTGGCAAGCCGGACGAACTTCTACATCCTTGCCGCCGGTGTAATCATCTTCATCATCCTTGCCACACTGCCCTTGTTCGGCGGCACGGCGCTGACGCGGAGACTGGTGGATTTCTTCACCCTACTCGCTCTGGCCGAACTGTGGAACCTCATGGTTGGTTACGCAGGTCTTCTGTCGGCCGGACAGCAGGGCTTCATCGGCATCGGGTCGTACACGCTCTGGCTGTTCGCCGACAAGTTCGGCATCCATCCGTTCATCGCCGTCATCTTCGCGGCCATCGGTGGCGCGATCATCGCGTTGCCGGCAGCTGCTTTGGTGTTCAGACTCAAGGGGGGCTATCTGGCCATCGGCACCTGGGTCATCGCGGAGACACTTCGGCTCATAGTGGCGAACATCAAGTCCACCGGCGGCGGATCGGGGATCACGATCCAGGCGGCCAGCCAACTCGGCACCGAGACGAGGGTCCCCGGCGCGTACTGGTGGGCGCTCGCTTCGGCTCTTATCGCCATCGTGGTGACGTATCTCCTGCTTCGTTCGCGAACGGGACTTGCCTTGAAGGCGATGCGTGACAATGACCTCGCGGCGGAGAGTGCCGGCGTGAACCTGTGGCGCAGCAAGATGTACACATGGGTCATAGCCGGGGCGGGGTGTGCCTTGGTCGGCGCGATCGTGGCCATCCACTTGTTGCGGGTGCAACCGGCGGCGGCCTTCCACATCAACTGGACTGCATATCTCATTTTCATCACCGTTATCGGTGGGATGGGGACGATCGAGGGGCCGGTCATCGGGACGATCATCTTCTACGTGCTTCGCGAAACGACGAGCAAGTACGGCACCTGGTACTTCATCGCGCTCGGCATCCTGGCCATCGTCGTGACCATCTGGAGTCCGGCCGGCATCTATGGTTACGTCATCAAGAAGACGAATTTCATGGTCTTCCCGTTACAGCGGAAGCTGAGCGTGCTCGATGAAGGAACGGCGCCTGCCGAGATCGGGACCGGCGCGGAGAAGACGGCGGGCTGAGACTGAGTGCGGCGTGCATAGCCGGAGAGGGGCCGCTCTGAGAACAGTGGCCCCTCTCCGGCTCACTGTTTCGCCGGTGAAGGAGCGCGCCGCCATGGGAAGGGGGGCTGTGAATCAGGGCAGAAGATCAGGCGTCGACTCCCATGTGCGTTCCGTAGGTCGTGCGGTTGCTATCCTTGAGCAGTTCACGCTTGACCGTCCCGAACCGACCCTCACCGAGATCAGTACTGAGATAGGGCTCAGCAAGAGCACGACCCACCGTCTTCTCACCACCTTGGAAGCAGCCGAGATGGTCGAGTTCGACAGGAAGTCTCTGCGCTACCGGCTGGGACTCAAGGTCTTCAGGTTAGGCAGTGTGGCTTCGAAGGGCATGGACCTAGTCCGGCAGGCGGAGCCTTTGTTGCGGAGCATCGCTGAGGAGACCGACGAGACTTCCTTGCTCCTGGTGGCCGACGGGCATCAGGCGCTCTGCCTGCTGCGCTTCGACGGCGACTGCCAGGTGAGGGTGTTGTTCTCGGAACCGGGGAAGCATTCAGCCTTCAATATCGGAGCTGCACAACGGGTGCTTCTGGCTCATCTTCCTGACGATGTGTGGGAAGAAGTGGTGGCTCATCACGTGAGGCACATGACTCAGTATTCGCTTGTGGCCAGGGACGAACTGGAGCGAGACCGTCGCGAGATCCAAGAACACGGGTACGCGGTGAGCTGGGAGGACATCATCCTGTACACCTGCGGCCTGGGGGCACCGGTTCGGGATGCTGAGGGGTCGGTGGTCGCGGCGGTCAGCATCTCCGGCATCGTACAGCGGTTCTCGGCTGAAAGGCTACCTCTGCTGATCCGTAGGGTCATGCAGCTCGGAGACGATCTCTCACACCGGCTCGGATATGCGGAACGCGGGGCGGGCCGGTAACGGCTCGGACGGTGTGGTTAAATAGAGACGAACTGAGACTCGGCGTCCGTGTGGTTCGGCGGTGCGCGCCGGGCCGAGTCGCGAGGAGGGTTTGCATATGGCCAATATCGGTATGTGGGAGATCGCGATAGTTCTCGTGCTGATCCTCATCATCTTCGGTCCCAAGAAGCTGCCCGAGCTAGGTTCTTCGCTTGGAAAGTCGATCAGAGGCTTCAAGAAGGGTCTGAGAGACAACAAGGAAGATATCGTCTCAACCGTCGCAGAGGTCCGTGAGGCAACGGGCATCGACGAGATCAAGTCTGCTGTGGACGAAGTACGAGATGCAGTGGGCTTGGATGAGATGAAGTCGACCGTCTCCGAGCTTAAGCGGGCGACCAACGTCAAGAGCGCTCTCTCCACTCAGCCCCAACCGACCATGACGACCACCGGATCGGCCGCCGCAACTGAGACCACCACGACGACCGAGTCGGCCACGACGACCGAGTCGGCCTCAACGACCGAGCCGGCCTCAACGACCGAGTCGGCCGCGGCGGCGCATTCAGGGATAGAGGCTGAACTACCGGCGGAGCCGCCCTCCACTCCCAAGCAGGTCGATTCCGACTAGCGAGCGGATAGTTCGCGGGCGCCGGTGAGAACCGCGTCTCTTCGGAAAGGACTCGCATCGGCCACAGAGGAGGGCGTAAGGCCGGACGCGACGGTAGGGCTCGGCATCAGCGCTGCGGGCGATGCGTACGGCCTCGATTCCGTTCAGCCGGTCAATGCTCGGCCTGAGGGGTACTGAGGGGTACGGCGTGCCGGATATCGGGACGGAGATCTCCCTAGACTGAACCGGCTGCGACCGGCGTTCGCTCCCCATGCGGTCCCAGTGCTAGTCTTAGAGGGACGGCGTAACGTAAGGAGGGGCATGGTGGGTAGCACGCTGACGAAGGAAGACGTCGTACGTCTTGTCGATGAGCACGACGTCAAGTTCATCCGGCTTTGGTTCACGGATGTGCTCGGCTTCCTCAAGAGCCTGGCGATGACGCGCCGCGAACTTGAGACCTGCCTTGAAGAGGGCATGGGGTTCGACGGTTCGTCCATCGAGGGTTTCGCCCGGGTTCAGGAATCTGATATGGTCGCCATGCCCGATCCGGCTACGTTCGCCATTCTGCCCGGTATGCAGGAAAAAGACCGCACCGCCCGGATCTTCTGCGACATCATCCAGCCGGACGGACGGCCCTACGCGGGCGATCCACGGTTCGCTCTGAAACGCATGCTTGGTAAGGCCGCCGAGATGGGCTACACGATGTACGTGGGCCCCGAGCTGGAGTTCTACTACTTCAAGGACAACACCCGTACCGACGTTCTCGACCGCGGCGGCTACTTCGATCTCACCTCTTTGGATGTATCCACCAGCGTCCGCCGCGAGACGGTCTCCGCCCTGGAAGAGATCGGTATCGAAGTCGAGTACGCGCATCATGAGTGCGGTCCGTCCCAGCACGAGATCGACCTGCGCTACAAGGATGCCCTCACCATGGCCGATGCCGTCATGACCTACCGCTTGTTGGTGAAGGAGGTGGCCAACGCCAATAGTATCCACGCCACCTTCATGCCCAAGCCCATGTATGGCGAGGCGGGCTCAGGGATGCACGTGCATCAGTCGCTGTTCAAGGACGGCCGTAACGCCTTCTTCGACGCTGAGGACGCCTGTCACATGTCGGCGGCCTGCAAAGCGTACGTAACCGGGTTACTCCGCTACGCCGCAGAGATGTGCCTCGTGACCAATCAGTGGGTCAACTCCTATAAGCGATTGGTCCCCGGATATGAGGCCCCTATCTACTGTTGCTGGGCTCGTCGGAACCGCTCGGCCCTGGTCAGGGTGCCGATGTATAAACCGGGCAAGGAGCAGGCGACACGGGTCGAGATGCGCAACCCCGATCCGGCCGCCAACCCCTATCTGGTCTTCACCGTCATGCTGGCCGCCGGTCTGAAGGGGATCGAGAAGCGTATGGAGTTGCCTCCCGAATCCACCGACAACATATACGAGATGGGCGCGGAGGAACGGCATCTAGCCAACATCCGGTCGCTTCCCGGCGACATCGAAGGAGCCATCATCGCCTTCGAGAACTCGGAGCTCATGCGCGAGGCCCTGGGAGACCATATCTTCGAGTACCTGATCCGCAACAAACGCGCAGAATGGGATTCTTACCGGGCCCTCGTGACCTCCTGGGAAGTCGACCGCTATCTTGAGATTCTGTAAATGGACGACCGCCGAGGCCCGCTATTCGTCCTCGACGGCAACAACGTCGCCTACAGGGCGTTCTTCGCCCTGCCGCAGGATATAGCCACCTCGGGCGGATTTCCGACCAATGCCCTGTACGGGTTCTGTCTGATGGTAATCAAGATCCTGACGGAGTACCGCCCGTCTGCATTGATCGTGGCCTGGGATTCCCCAGAGAAGACTTTCAGGCACGAGGAGTTTGAGGAGTACAAGGCGCAGCGCAAGCCTATGCCCGACCTACTCTCGGAGCAGTGGCCGTATTTCGCGGAATTATCCGAGGCCTTCGGGTTCGTCAATCTGGCGGTCCCCGGCTACGAGGCAGACGATATCCTTGCGACCCTCGCGCGCCGGGCGGAAAGCGAAGGGCGGGAGACCGTCATCGTGACCGGTGACCGGGATGCGCTTCAATTGGCGGGACCTCACGTGAGCATCATGTCCAACACGCGGGGTATGACGGAAGTGAAGATCTACGACCCGGCGGCTGTGGAAGAACGCTTCGGTGTGCCGCCCCGCCTGATTCCCGACCTCATCGGTCTGAAAGGCGATACGTCGGACAACATCCCCGGAGTGCCGGGTATCGGGGAGAAGACGGCGGCTCAGTTGTTGGCCCGGTTCGGCAGCCTCGAAGAGGTCCTGACCCACGCCGACCAGGTGAGCGGTGAGAAGCGGCGACGGCTGCTGAAAGAACACTGCGAGACCGCGATCCTCTCCAAACGGCTCGCTTCTCTTGAGCATGACGCTCCTCTCGACATCAGCAGCACCTCGGCGCCTCACCGACTCCAGAGGGATAAGCTCGAGGAACTGTTCGAAAGATTCGAGTTCAACACGTTGCTCGGGCGAATAGAACCTTTGCTGCCGGCACCTCGGCCGGCGGACGGCCGGGGGGCCGGCGTCGCGCTGTCAACGACGTGGATCGCCGCAGACGATGTCGAGGCTTTGGGGGGTCTCGTCGATCGGTCGCGTGCGGTCGGCCTGGCGGTGGAACAGGACGAGGCGGTCGTCTGGACGGCGCAGGCCTCGGAGGATGCAAAGCTCGAAGACTACGCAGCTTATACGGCGGGTCGGGTGGAACCCGGCGCCTGGAGTACGGCACGGCTACAGGATCTTCTGAGCGGCGCTACGGTCGTGTGCCACGACTTCAAAGCTTCGCGGGTACTTCATGGACTGATACCACAGGCGGGGCACGATACCTTTCTTGCCGCATACCTTCTGGCTCCCGGCCGGAGAGAGTACCGACTGGAGGACCTGGTGCGGGAGAACGGCATCTCCCTGCCGGAGGCCCCGCCGGCCGCCGCGGCGGCGGCGGCACTGCTCCCGTTGGCCGCCCGCCAAGAACGAGATCTGCGCGGGCAGGGCATGTGGGACCTCTTCCGCACCATCGAGCTGCCCCTCACGGCCGTGCTCATCGCGATGGAGCAGGCCGGGATCCATCTGGACTGCTACCGACTGGGGGAGATCGCCGGAAAGATCCAAGACCAGCTTGAGGAGCTGGAGACCTGCATATACGAACTGGCGGGAGAAGAATTCAATCTCGGTTCCCCGCAGCAGATGAGCCGCATTCTTTTTGACCGGCTGGGGCTGGCTCGGCAGCGGAGGACCAAGACGGGGTACTCGACCGACGCCAAGACGCTCGAGGCGCTGCGAGATCACCATCCCATCGTCGAACATATTCTCAATCATCGTGAGCTGTCGAAGCTCATGTCGACCTATCTGCTGGCCCTGCCTCAGGTGGTCGATCCATCTACAGGGCGGCTTCATACTACTTTCCACCAGACGGTGGCGGCCACGGGGCGGTTGTCATCGAGTGACCCCAACCTGCAGAATATCCCGGTGCGGACCGCTCTGGGGGCGCAGGTCCGGCAGTGTTTCACGGCCGAGCCTGGGAACGCCCTGGTGGTCGCGGACTACTCGCAGATCGAGTTGCGTATCATGGCCTATCTCGCAGGGGAGCCGACTCTTCTTGAGTCGTTCGCTCGAGGGGAGGACATCCATACCCGCACCGCGGCGGAGGTCTTCGGGCTCCCTGAAGACCAGGTTGACGCCACCTACCGGCGGTATGCCAAAGCGGTCAATTTCGGCATCATGTACGGTATTTCAGCGTTCGGGCTCAGTCAGAATCTGGGCATCGAGAGAGACGAAGCGGCCGTCTACATCGAGAACTACTTCCGGCGGTTGCCCCGGGTCAAGGCCTTCATCGAGGAGACCGTCGCGATCGCGCGGAGCCAGGGCTGGGTGGCCACGGTCTTCGGTCGTCGTCGGCCGATACCCGAGTTGGCCTCCGGCAGCTTCCAGGAGCGTTCCCTAGGGGAGAGGCTGGCCGTGAACTCGGTCATCCAAGGGAGCGCTGCGGACATAATCAAAGTGGCGATGATCCGTTGCCACGAGCGGCTGAAGAGCGACTTCCCTCGTTCGCGGCTGGTGTTGCAGGTGCACGACGAGCTCGTTTTTGAGACGCCGGAGGAGGAGGCCGTAAGGGTGCGGGACGCCGTTACAGAGGAGATGGTCGCCGCCTTCGACATGGAACCCCCCCTGGGCGTCGATGCAGGGGTGGGACCTGACTGGTTGTCGGCCAAGTGAGACGACTAGACGCTGAGGGCGGGGCCCTGACCATCGCTCGGACAGCCGCTGCTCTCGCGGTTTTCGGACGTTTGCTTTTCCCCGAGGCATAGGTATACTACCGGCACATGCGCTGCCGTTTGGCGGGGCTTAGGCGTCCCTTTGGGAAGGATATAGACACTACATGCCAGACGAACACACCGACGACCAAGAAGTACAAACGCTGCAGGGTGGACAGGATCTCATGGTCGAGGTAGATGGGAAGATGATTCCCAACTACGACGCGACGATCATGAGCTTTGAAGAGGGGGATATCGTCACCGGGACTGTGGTCCGGGTCGACAAGGACGAGGTCCTGGTCGACATCGGCTATAAGAGCGAGGGGGTGGTCCCGGCAAACGAGCTGTCTATCAGAAAGTCGGTGGATCCTGCTGAAGAAGTGGCAGTCGGCGATATCGTCGACGCGCTGGTGCTGACCAAAGAGGATGCCGACGGCCGGCTGATCCTATCGCGCAAACGCGCCCGGTTCGAGCGGGCCTGGCAGCGCATCGAGAAGGCCGCCGAGGAAGGCACCCCCGTCACAGGCAACGTCATCGAGGTGGTCAAGGGCGGTCTCATCCTCGATCTGGGCGTGCGAGGGTTCCTCCCCGCTTCCCTGGTCGATATCCGCCGGGTGGCCGAGCTGGAGGAGTTCCTCGGCCAGGCCCTCGAATGTCGGGTCATCGAGCTGAACCGGTTCCGCAATAATGTGGTGCTCAGCCGGCGGGCCGTGCTTGAGGAAGAGCGCCGTGGGGCGCGTGAGCAGATCCTTGATCGTATGAACGTGGGCGACCTGGTCACAGGCACCATCTCCAACATCGTCGACTTCGGGGCCTTCGTCGATCTGGAGGGCATCGATGGCCTTATCCATATCTCTGAGCTGTCCTGGAGTCATGTGAATCACCCGTCTGAGGTTCTGACTATCGGCCAGAAGGTCGAGGTCCGGGTCCTTGATATCGATCGCGAGCGACAGCGCATCTCTCTCGGTCTCAAGCAGACCCAGAAGGATCCCTGGCAGCAGGTCTTCGAGAACCGTCAGGTCAACGAGATAGTCCACGGACAGGTCACCAAGCTGGTGTCGTTCGGAGCATTCGTGGAGATCGAAGAGGGAGTCGAGGGTCTTATCCATATCTCGGAGCTGGCCCAGCACCATGTGGAGGACCCGTCTGAGATCGTCCGCCCCGGCCAGGAAGTCAATGTCAAGATCATAGAGATCGACCCGGATCGTCGTCGGCTCTCTCTCAGCCTGAAGCGACTCGAGCCCGAGTACCGTATCCACGAGGATGCGCTGGTCGAGGACGAAGAGCCTGAGGAGGGCGAAGAGCCCGAGGAAGGTAGAGAGCCTGAGGAGGGCGCAGAGCCTGAGACCGAGGCGACCGAGGCTGCTAAGGAGGCTCCTGAGGCCGACGAAGCTCCCGATGGCGACGAAGCTCCCGGTACCGACGAAGCTCCCG
>JAAYJE010000049.1 GCA_012523095.1 Actinomycetota bacterium
ATGTACATTATAGTGCATTCAGCTTGCGCCAATGCACACCGTTCCCGGCCGCTACGGTGTCCTTTTCCTCCTCATACATGGGACGCGACGCTGAGGAGCGCCGCCAAACCGGAGAAACGTAGGCAAACGAGGCGGCGGACCCAGAGCCACGAGGCCCGGGTCCGCCGCCTGTCCGAGAAACAGAGTCGGAAGCTCAGTTGACCAGGTTCATCATGTTGAACATCGGCAGGTACATCGAGATGACGATCACACCTACGATGCCACCGATGAAGAGCATCATGATCGGCTCGATGATGGTAGTCAGCGACTTGACTGTGGTCTCGCACTCGTCTTCATAGAAGTCGGCGACTTTGTGCAGCATGGTGTCTAGTGCGCCGGTCTCTTCACCGATGGAGATCATGTGGGTAACCATGGCGGGAAACACCGCTACTCGCGACAATGGTTTGCTGATCGACTCACCGCTGCGGACGCTCTCTTTGACATCCACCATGGCTTCCTCGATCACCCAGTTGCCGGATACTTTGCCCGTGATCTCGATGGACTGAAGGATGGGAACGCCGGCACTGACGAGCGTAGCCATAGTCCGTGTGAAGCGCGCCACGGCCAGCTTCTGCACCACCGGACCTACCTTCATGGGCAGCTTGAGCTTGGCACGGTCCCAGACCTTGCGGCCTTCCTCAGTGTTCTTGAGGCGATTGATACCCCATACTACCAGGATGACGAGCGGGAAGATGATGAACCAGTAGCTTTTCAACATGTTGCTCAGGGTCATCATCAACTGGGTCAGCGCAGGGAGCTCACCCCCTAGGTCGTCATACATGCCGGCGAAGATGGGAATGATGAACATCAACATGCCCAACGCCACACAAACGGCGAAGACCAGAAGAAGCACCGGGTACATCATTGCGGACTTGATGGTCCGCTTGAGGTTGTCATCCTTCTCAAGCTGGGTGGCCAACCGGATGAGGGTTTGATCAAGAGCGCCGCCCGCTTCGCCGGCGCGCACCATGGACACGTACAGGCGGTCGAACGCAACCGGATAGCGCTCCATAGCATCAGAGAGCGGCATGCCTGCCTCGACGTCTTCCCGCACCAAGGCGATGATCTTCTTGAACCGTTTGTTCTCCGTCTGCTCCTCGAGTATGTAGAGGGCACGGAGAACGGCCAGACCCGAATTTATCATGGTGGAGAACTGGCGGGCAAAGACGGCTTTATCCCGAGTCTTGATGCGCTGGGAGTTCTCCAGCATGGCGTTGATATCGGGCATACTCCCGCGCTTCTGTTCCACCTTGAGGATGGTGAAGCCCTTGCGACGGAGGTCGGCTACGACGGCAGCCTTGTCGTCCGCCACCAGTTCCCCGGTGAAAGGATTCCCCTTATCTCGTTTCGCGGTGTACGTGAAAGTTGCCACCGTCTATTCACTCCTCTTCTGGCCAATCTCCGGCGGTTCGACCGTTCCTGTCTCCTACTATCGGCTCCCAGGAGGAAACGCTGTAGCGCTTGACCGGGACCTCCTCCCCCTCCCGATGGCGCTGCCGGTCACGCCGCTCCGGCAAGTAACAGACGCTCGAGCTCGTCGGGGACCGATGAGCGGCGCAGCGCGAGTTCCTTCGTTATGTGCCCACGCCGGACCAGGTCGGCCAGGGACGAGTTCATCGTCTGCATACCGTGCAGACCCCCTGTCTGCATGACGGTGTAGAGCTGGTGCGTCTTGCCCTCTCGCACGAGATTACGGGCCGCCGGGGTGGCGATCAACACTTCACAGGCGCACGCCCGTCCCTTGCCGCCGACCTTGGGCAGGAGTTGCTGAGTGACGATTCCCTCAAGCGTTGCCGCTATCTGCACACGGATCTGTTCCTGCTGGTGTGGCGGGAACACGTCGATCATTCGGTCGATGGTTTGAGGGCAGTCCTGGGTATGGAGTGTAGCGAACACCAGGTGGCCGGTCTCGGCGGCCGTAAGGGCGATCTGAATGGTCTCGAGATCCCTCATCTCACCGATGAGGATGACGTCCGGGTCCTGCCGTAGGGCGGAGCGCAATGCGGCCGGGAAGGCCTTGGTATCGGTGCCCACTTCTCTCTGGTTGACCACACACCGCTTGTGAGTGTGTAGGAACTCGATGGGATCTTCTATGGTGACGATATGATCGGCCCGCGTTTGATTTATCTCGTCGATGATGGAGGCTAGGGTCGTCGACTTGCCCGAACCGGTAGGACCGGTAACGAGAACGAAACCGCGGGGTCTATGGCAGAAGGAGTGGAGCACCTTGGGCAATCCCAATTCCTCGATCGTCTTGATTCCTACGGGCACCAAACGAAAGGCGGCGCTCAGAGTGCCGCGCTGGAAATATGCGTTGACACGGAAACGAGCCATACCGTAGAGAGAGTACGAGAGGTCCACCTCCCAGTCTGTCTCCAGCTTCTGCCTTTGGTCCTGAGTAAGGATGCTATAAATCAGTTCTCGCACGTCATTGGCCATCAGAACGGGGCGGTCGAGATTCTCCAGGTGGCCATCGACACGGATCACCGGCGGCACGCCGACCGAGAGATGCAGGTCAGATGCATCTCTTTGGATCATCTCTCTAAGGATGTCGCCTATATCCATCGCTTACGCACCTCTTGCACTTGTTCTGCATCTTCATCACACGATCACTCGTGAGATCTCCTCGATGCTCGTCTTACCTTGCACTACCCGTTCAAGGCCATCTTGGCGCAACGTGATCATCCCCTCCGCAGCCGCCACACGCATGATCTCATCGGCACTTTTGCGTTCAACGATGAGCCTCTCTATAGCTTCGGTGACCGGCATGATCTCATAGATGCCCACTCGGCCCTTGTAGCCGGTGCCGCTACACCGGCTACAACCGACTGCTCTGTGCAGCGAGATGTTCTTCCAGTCCTCGACCACGTTTTCGGGGAAATCCAGGCGTTCAAGCATCTCTCGGGTTGCCGGATAAGGCTCTTTGCAGTACTCACACAACTTCCTCACCAGCCGTTGGGCGATCACGCAGTCGACCGCGGAAGCGGTCAGGAAGGGTTCCACCCCCATCTCGGTAAGACGAGACAGCGCGCCGGGAGCGTTGTTGGTGTGCAAAGTGGAGAGCACCAGGTGCCCCGTCAAGGCCGATTCCACAGCGATCTGCGCCGTCTCTCTGTCCCGGATCTCGCCGATCATCACTATGTCCGGGTCGCACCGCAGGATGGAGCGAAGGCCGGCTGAGAAGGTTAGACCGGCCTTTATATTGACCTGCACCTGATTGATGCCCGCGAGACGGTACTCCACGGGGTCTTCGACCGTGATGATGTTCTTCTCGGGGGTGTTGAGGATGTTCAGAGTCCCGTACAGTGTCGTCGATTTCCCAGAGCCGGTAGGTCCGGTGACTAGGATCGCTCCGTACGGTTTGGTGAAAGAACGCGTGTACCTTGAGAGAGCGAATTCTGAAAAACCAAGATCCTCCAGCTTCAGCATCACGTTGGAACGGTCCAACAGACGGATGACGACCTTCTCGCCGTAGACCGTCGGCAGAGTCGCAACCCTCATGTCGATGGGACGATCCCCCACGACCAACCCGATGCGACCATCTTGCGGGATGCGGCGTTCCGCAATGTCCAGGTCGGCCATGATCTTCAAACGTGAGATCACGCCGGCCTGCAGTCGCTTCGGGATGGTCATGATCTCGTGAAGGACCCCGTCGTGGCGGAATCTGATGAGCAGGTCCTTCGCTTGGGGTTCAAAGTGTATGTCCGAGGCGCCTTCGTCGACGGCTCGTGCCATCACACCATTGACGAGTTTGACGACGGGAGGCGCATCGTCCGGCCCCCCCCTGATGTCTGGGGGGTCGGCCGATGTGCTGTCGTGTTCGTCAGAGCTCGGACCGTCGTCGATAGACTCAGTGATGGGCGGCTCTTGGCGCAAGTTGCTGATCATCGTGTTGATATCCTCGGCCGTCGCGAGGGCGGGCTCGATGTCGAAGCCTGTGAGGATCCTGAGGTCGTCGATCGCCACGATGTTGGACGGATCGGCCATGGCGACCAGCAAGGTGTCATGGTCGACGAAACTGACCGGGAACGCGGCATATCGCCGGGCGTCCTCTTCGGATATCAGATCGTTCGCCATGGGGTCGACGTGCGAAACGGCAAGGTCTAGATAAGTGACGCCGAGACGGGCTGCAATTGCTTGCATCAGGATGTCCCTAGTGACCCAGCCCTTGTCGAGTAGGATATCACCCATACGCTGGTGGGTCTCGCGTTGTTCGGCGAGCGCCTGATCGACCTGTTCCTGGGTCAGGACACCCATCTCGACCAGAACTTCGCCGATGCGCTTCTCCGACAGCCTACGCTGGAAGTCATTCCCATTCGCGGCCTGCACAGATGATGCGTTAGCCTTCTCCACGCCTCACACTTTCGAGCATGACATCAACAGGCGGCTTGAGACCGGTCCACAGACCGTACGACTCGACGGCCTGCATTACCAGCATCTCCATACCGTCGGCGGTCGAGGCTCCCCGCATTTGCGCCTCTCTCACCAACGGAGTCGCGCTATCCGAGTAAACCAAGTCCACCACGACATGGCCGCTGTGAACTGTATCGACAGGTAGAGCCAACTCCTTGACCGGACCTGCTAGCCCCAATGAGGTGGCGTTAACCAGCACTTCGGCCGCTGCGATGACCTCGCGGACTCGACCCAACGTCACGGCCTCGCAGAGCGTCCTCCCCCACGCGGACGCGACCGCGCAGAGCTGCACCGCCCGCTCGTGGGTTCGATTGGACACCCATACCTGCTCAGCCCCATCTTCCACCAGAGCGGCCACGACTGCTCGGGCCGCGCCGCCGGCACCCACGACCAAGCACCGCCGCCCACCTGCGCCCTCAGGCAACAGCGAACGAAGCGCCTTCTGGAATCCCAGGACATCCGTGTTGTGACCGACAAGACGGCCGTCATCGTTCACGATCGTATTCACCGCCCCCACCCGATCTGCCAGCCGAGACACCCCGTCCAGATGGGGCAACACTGCCTGCTTGTGGGGCAGGGTCACGTTGACACCCCTGATCCCCAACGCACGGATACCTGCCATCGCCGCCGAAAGACGGTCGATCGGGACATCGAAGGTTACGTAGACCAGGTCGAGCCCCTGGGCTTGGAAGGCCGCGTTATGGATACGTGGGGACATCGAATGGCTCACGGGGTGGCCGATCACTCCGAGCACACCCCTGCCCGCTGTGAGGGTCTCAGGGCTTGACATCGCAACACTACCTCCGGCATTGCTCACCGCACCGCGGACGCGTAGACTACAGCCTTCTCGGCGACGGCGGTCTGATACCAAGGTTGGAGATTGGAGACCCTATCGAAGGCCGGCCGGCCGCCGTCCGGTCCGAGAACCCTCCACGCTATTGTGGTTGTTTCTTCTTGGCTTCCAGGAACTCCTCGTAGTCGGCCGTGAAGAAGTGGTTCCCGTCGGTGTCTGCGAGCACGTAGTAGAGATAGTCGACACCCGACGGCTCCAGAGCGGCTTCAAGAGCGGCTGCTCCTGGGCTGCAGATCGGGGTGGGAGGAAGGCCCTTCTTGAGTCGCGTGTTGTAAGCCGAATCGATTGCGAGGTCTTCGTCGTCGAGCGGCCCCGTCCACTTGTCCACCGCGTATCGCACGGTCGCGTCTATGCCGAGGGTCATGTCCTGCTTCAGGCGGTTGTAGATGACCGCCGCGACCAGTGGTCTCTCCTTCCCGACTTTGACTTCCTTTTCGATGAGTGAAGCAACGATCACGACCTCATAGGCGCTGATACCCAGCACTTTGGTGTTCTCCCAGGGCAGCGAGGCCGTCTTCGACTCGAACGCCTCAAGTTGTTTGCCGATCAGTTCGGTGGCGCCTTCTCCTTCGATCAGGTAGTACGTGCTGGGAAAGAGCAGTCCCTCCAGAGTGGCCATTTCGGGGATCGTACCCCCCACGTCCGGTATGACGAATTTGTCAGGCTGAGTACTCAGCTTGACGTACTCGGAGCCTTTGATCACTCCTCCTTCAGTGAGCAACGCACCCACCTGACTCACGGCCAGACCTTCGTTGACGGTGACCTGCACGATGGGAGACCCACGCCCCTGCTCGAGCATGTCGACGACTTCGAGCAGTTGCTGGTTCTCGTAGAACTCGTATATGCCGGGGCGGAGCTTCGTCTCGCTGTCACGCTTCTTCACGAGGTCGACGAACTCGGCTTGGGAGTCGATCACCTTCTTCTCTTCGAGAAGCCGACCGATCTCTGAGGCGCCCATACCTGGGTTGATGGTCAGTTGTATTTCGCGCCCATGCACGGCCACCGACGTAGTGGTGGAGGCCCGCACCTCGTACCAGTTGGCCCCTTTGTTAACAAGGTAGATCGCCGTGATCACAAAGGCGAGGAATGCGCCCACTACAACGACACGAGTGGCCAGGCGCTTGACACGACGTCTGCCACGAGGCGACATGTGGTTCTTTCTGCCGGGCGGCTGTGGGTACCACTGATCCATAGACTCAAGACCCTCCCTGATCGCGCGCCCGCGAGTCCAGATAGTTCTGTAACATATAACAGGCCGCCACAGCGTCCTTCGCAGCCCTGCTGTGCACGCGCTCGGCCATCTTAGAGGTGAAGCGCTCATCCCAGACCCGGACCGGGACGGTAGCGGCGGCCTCCAGCCGGCCTACGAAGGACAACACCTCGGTCATCTGTTGGTTCGTTCCGCCTCCTAAAGGTCGGGGAAGACCAACCACGATCTCATCGACCTGCTCCTCAGCAGCCACAGCTGCGATCTTCAAGATCAAGCGCTTCTCGTCCCGCTCCCGAACGACGTCCAGCGGAGCGCAGCTCACTCCCACAGGATCGGACAAGGCCAGCCCGGTACGAGCACGACCTAGATCTATGCCCAACACGCGCACCTAGACGTCCAAACCCTCGAGTATTGCCTGCCGTGCTGCCTCGAGCGCCGTCTCCAGCTTGGCCGGATCGCCACCGCCGCCTCTCCCCAGCCGAGATGTTCCTCCGCCACCTCCCCCGAACTTGCGCGCGGACGTACTCACTACTTGGCCGGCGTCCACTCCTGTGATCTCCGGGCTGACACTCACGACCAGTGCCGCCTTGCCCTGCAGTTCGGCTCCCAGAGCAACCACGCCGGGTCGGACACGATCTCTCACCTGGTCGACCAACGACAGCAAATGGTCCATGTCGCGGGCGTCCACCATCTCTGCCACCACGGACATACCGTCCCTGTTGATGGCCCGACCCGCCAGAGACTGCACTACATCTTTCGCCGCCTCCGACAAAAATGCCTTCACCTCTGTCTCCAGCGTTTGTGCACGGATCTGAAGCCTGCCTAGAGCGCTCAACACCTCGCCGGCATCCACTACGCCAAGGGCCTGCGCAGCCTTCACCATCAGACCGTTGATCTCCTGGTAATAGCCCACGGCGGCACGTCCCGTTATCGCCTCGATCCGCCGCACGTTGGCTCCCACACTCCCCTCCGAGACGATCTTGAAGATCCCTATCTCGCTTGTCGAGTCGACATGAGTGCCTCCACACAATTCCCGGCTGAAGTCGTCGACCTCGACCACCCGTACGAAGTCGCCATATTTCTCGCCGAACAAGGCGACCGCCCCCAGATCCCGCGCGTGCTCCAAGCTGGTGGTAAATGCACGGACGGGATGGTTCTCTACTATGCGCCGGTTGACCAGCTCTTCGATCTCCGCAAGTCTTTCGGGTCCCAAGGGCTCGTGATAGGCGAAGTCGAACCGGAACTTGTCGGCCCGCACCGACGATCCCGCTTGGGTCACATCTTTGCCGAGGCGGGAACGCAGAGCGTAGTGGAGTAGGTGTGTCGCGGTATGATTGGCCGCGACGTCGTGCCTGTAGGTCTCAGACAGAATGGCCTTGACCCGGGTACCCGGCTCTATCCGGCCCTCGAGCAACCTGGCAACGATGACCTGCACCTCTCCATGAAGCTGGACATCCTCCACGGCCGCCTTCCCGGCCTCTGAGTCGATGATCCCAGTATCCGCCGTCTGGCCGCCCATCTCCGCGTAAAACGGGCTTTCGCGGAGGGCCAGCACTATGCGCCCGTCACCTATGGACTCCACGTTCTCGACCACTGTGTAGAGCTCGTCGCGCTCGTAGCCCTTGAACTCGGTAGGGCGCGCGGTATCCCGGGCGAAGCGCACGACGATCTCTTGTAGCGCGTCACTACCCTTCTGGGTGCCGCGCGCGCGTGCGCGTTGCCCCTCCATCGCGGCCTCGAAGTCCTCCAAATCAAGCGTTAGACCGTGTTCTGCGGCGATCTCGCGCGTGACCTCTACCGGGAAGCCGTATGTGTCGTGTAGAAGGAAGGCCACCGACCCCGGGAAGGCTTTCGCCCCCTCCTCTTCCGCCTTGCCGATGGCCTCTTCCACGAGTACCAGACCTTGGTCGAGAGTGCGGTTGAACCTCTCCTCCTCGGCTTTGGCCACGCGGAGAATGCTGTCTCTGCGCTCTCTCAACTCCGGATAGGCTCCGCCCATGAGCTCGATAGCCCGTTCGGCGAAACGTGCCAGGAAGGGTGGTTCCATCCCGGCGGATCGGCTGAACCGGGCGGCCCGTCGCACGATGCGGCGTAGCACATAACCGCGTCCTTCGTTGCTCGGCAGCACGCCGTCGGCTACGAGGAAGGCCATGGCCCGAGAATGGTCGGCCAACACTCTGAGAGCGACGTCAAGACCGGCGTCCTCTCCAAAACGCCTGCCTGCGAACTCCTCGCCCAACTCGATCAACGGCTTGAACATGTCGATCATGAAAACGGACGACACCCCTTGTTTCAGGACCGCCACCCGCTCCAAACCCATGCCGGTGTCGATGTTTTGGGCGGGTAACGGGCTGAGGTGCTGGTTCTCGTCCATGTTGTAGCCCGTGAAGACCAGGTTCCAATACTCGACGAAGCGGTCGCAGTCACAGCCCGGCCGGCAGCCGGGGGCGCCGCAGCCGTACTCGAGCCCGCGGTCATAGTAGAGCTCAGAACACGGACCGCACGGCCCACTGGGCCCCACAGGGCCCCAGAAGTTGTCGCTCCGTGGGAGGCCCACCATGCGTTCACGCGGTACTCCCACAGCCTCCCAGTACTGTACGGCCTCGTCATCCGGCTCTATGCCCTCATCGCCCTCGAAGTACGAGATCCACAGGCGGTCTGCCTCGAACTGGAGATAGTCGCGTGAGAACTCCCATGCGAAGTGGATGGCGCCTTCTTTGAAGTAGTCTCCCACCGAGAAGTTGCCGAGCATCTCGAAGAAGGTGCAGTGCCTGGCGGTGAGACCCACTCTATCTATGTCGGAGGTGCGGAAGCACTTCTGCAGGCTGGTGAGCCGGCGGCCGGGCGGCTCGGCCAACCCCATGAAGTAAGATTTGAATTGCTGCATACCCGCCGTGGTGAAGAGCACCGAAGGGTCCTTGTAGGGCACGAGCGACGCGCTGGGGATCAGCAGGTGGTCTCGCTCGACGAAGTAGTCAAGATATATTTTCCGCAGTTCGGCCGTC
This sequence comes from Actinomycetota bacterium, assembly GCA_012523095.1. Classification (GTDB taxonomy): domain Bacteria; phylum Actinomycetota; class Thermoleophilia; order RBG-16-64-13; family RBG-16-64-13; genus RBG-16-64-13. The sequence goes on from JAAYJE010000049.1 coordinate 9,521, forward strand.
TTCACCGGTCAGACCTCGCCTCTCCCCCCGGCCGCTTCGGCCAAGGTCTCGTCCTCCGCCATATACCGGCGTAGATTCTCTATCGACTTCCGGATGAGCCTCGACACGTGCATCTGCGATATCCCGATGCGGGTGGCGACTTGTGTCTGGGTCATCCCTTCGAAGAAGCGCAGATGTAGGATCAGACGCTCCCGGGGATCCAATCTCGCCATGGCAGGAGCGAGTACCCGACGCTGTTCGAACACCTCATAGGCCTCTTCTTCTGTCCCTAGATAGTCCAACAACTCCAGGGATTCGTCGTCGTCGCCTGCTCCGCCCGAGAAGAGAGACACCGAGCTGTACGCCCGTCCGCTCTCCAGTGCCTCGACCACTTCCTCCTCGCTGACCTCTGTGGCCGCGGCCAGCTCAGCGATGGTCGGCGACCGACGCAATTCCACGGTAAGCCGCTCGATGACCTTGTTCAACTTCACATTAAGGTCCTGCAGGGCGCGCGGCACCTTGACGGCCCAACCCTTGTCGCGGAAATAGCGCTTGATCTCCCCCATGATGGTGGGAGTCGCGTACGTCGACAGCTCCACTCCCCTATCCAGATCGAAACGGTCGATGGCTTTGATCAACCCTATCGATCCGACCTGGATGAGATCCTCCACAGGCTGACCACGAGATGAGAAGCGCCGCGCCAGACTCCTCACCAGGGGTAGGTACCGCTTGATCAGCTCTTCGCGAGCGTCCTCGTCTTTGTGGTCCCGCACTCGAAGCAGAAGATCACGTTCCGACAGGGCCGCATAACTGTCGCCGTAACTCAGTGGGACGACGACCTGCCGCTTCTGCCCTCTCGATGGCTCCACCTCCGACACTAGCCGGTCCGTTTCTTCATCTCTACCGCGAACCACCCCAAGCTTCCCTCTACCACGGCGTAGCTATCGACAAGAGAATCGAGGAATAGACGTACGTCGAGCAGACATCCCTCGCACGGCTGGAAGGGATCGCTCGCCAGCAGGGCCGCTTTCAGTCCCGGATTGGTCAATCCTTCCAATCGGAACGCGAAGCAGCCGCTTTCGACCCAAACGCAGAGCACCAGGTCGTCCCCCACCCCGGGCTCCTCAGCCATAAGCGTCTCGACGGCCAACTGGACGTCATCGAGTTCCTCCAACGGCATGTCGTGCCTGGATGCCATCCCACTCATCACCACACGCATAACCGGCAGGGCAGGACCGCCCCTGGCCACGCGAAGCTCTACGATGTCTGACGAAGCGCTCAACTTGAGAGGACCGCTACTCCTACTGGATCGGAGCATCCTCCTGGAGCCTCTCCCCCATCTCTTCCTGTTTCTCCATATACATCTCCCGACCCCGCTCCATGGCATCGTCGGCACGGCCCCGCAGATCGGCGAACATACGTTGCGCTTCAGCAGGAACGTCGGACAGAGCTTCCTGGAACGGCTTACCCGATTCCTCTGAGATGCGGTAGGCGATCAACGCCGCCCCCCCGAGGACTGCCCCTGCTGTCAGGATCAACAACGACCGGAACGATCCCATCACTTCCTCCTTCTCTTGGCGCTCAAGAACGACGTTACGCCTTCACTTACCCCGGCGGCCAGCCCTGCAGCTTTCCTTATCGGTTTGGCCGCGGCTCCGTATACCGCCGTGGTGGTCTGCTCGGCCGTCCTCACGATACCGGCGACCGATCCGGTGATTTCGTCTACTTTTCCCAGCTCGGCGTTCACACCGTCGAGGGTGCTCTCAACCCGGGTCAGCAGCGGGATGACCTTGGTGTTTGCGTCGTTCAGTATGCCGCTCAATCTCTTGAAGACGGTCCCGAGACGGAAGAGGGCGAATGCTGTACCCACTCCGAATAGAACGAAGAAGACGCCTATAGCGATTCTCATGATTGCGCCGGCATCCCACTCCATATCGAACCCCCTTGCGGTCCGTCCAGAACATAGGAGAATATACCACAGGGCCTGTTTCTCCCTTTCTACGGAGCCCTCAGCGTGGTCAAGACCAGGCTTGTCGTGTTGACCGGATCGTCCCGGCCAACACGACCTCATCGCCCTCGTACAGGACCGCCGTTTGACCGGGTGCGATGCCCCTCAACGGTTTTTCGAGAACGATGGTGTCGGGTGGGTCCGTGCGCGCGGGCACAGCATCACCCGTGGAACGCAGTTGCGCCACCAGAGGTCCGGCGCCCGCCGGGCGGTGCCGCACGATACCGTCGATGGTCACTGCACCCACATCGGCGTCGCGGCCGTCACCGACCACCACCTCATCGCGCTCCGCGGCCAGTCCCACGACGTAAAGCGGCCCGCGACCGGCGACGCCTATGCGCCTGCGCTGACCGATGGTGAAGTTGTAGGCGCCCTCATGCCGCCCGACGACCTTTCCGGTCCGGTCGACGAGCGTGCCCGGCCTCTTCCCGAATCGTTCACGCAGGAAGCGCCGGTGATCGTTGTCGGGGATGAAACAGATCTCCTGGCTCTCGACCGCGGAGTCCTCCACCAGCCCCTCCTTCGCGACCCGGGCCCTCACCTCAACCTTGGTCATGTTCCCCAGAGGGAAGATGGTCCGCCGCAGAAGCGTCGGGTCCACCTCGGCCAAGACGTACGACTGGTCCTTAGCCCTGTCGACGCCCCGGGTGAGATTTCGAGGCCCGCCTGTCATCCGCGCATAGTGACCCGTCGCTATGTAGTCGAGGTTCATTCCGGCTGCGATCTCGACTAACAGACCGAACCGTACTCTGGCGTTGCACTTAGCACACGGATTAGGGGTCCGGCCGGCCTCATACTCCTCCGCGAAGTACCTCATCACCTTCTCCTCGAAAGAGCGCCGGGCGTCAACCACCAGGTGTTGGATACCAAGCTTATCGGCCACCGCCCGGGCCCGCCGGACGACTTCCGCAGTACCGCTCCGCGGCTCCCGTCTCGAGGCTTCTTCCGGACACAGCAGCAGGGTCGCTCCCACTACCTGATAGCCGCGCTCAACCAGCAGTGACGCGGCCATCGCGCTGTCCACGCCTCCGCTCAAGCCGACAAGGACGCCCGCGCCGGCTGCCTCCTCCGGCTCCACGTCTCTTGTCAAGTCGATCCTCTGCGGCGGCATGGGCCCGCATAGCCCGGCCCTTGATCATCGTCAAACATCGCAAAAGCCGCTAACTTCGGCCCAGATCCACAAGTCCCTGGTTGAGTGAGCCCTCGTCCACGTAGCCATTCCAGACCCTGCGTATCACTCCCGCTTTGTCGATGAGGATCAACTCCGGTGGATAGCCGATCGTCAGCAAGGTGCTCAGATCACCGTAGGCGTCGGGGAGCTTGTAGTCGTAGACTAGGAAGGTGTAGCCGCTGAAGGAGGACTTCAGTCGATTCAGGCTCTCGAGAACACTCCTGTCGTCGGCGTTCCCCGGCACGTAGAATAGGACGACGACAGGGGTCTGCTCGTACGCATCCGTGAACTCCACCGGGGTATCGCGGGTCGTCCTGATGGTCGCGCCGATGACTCCCTGCCCGCCCGAGCCGGTCGGCGCGGTCGGAGTGGCTCCGCTTAGGCTTGTTGTAGTGGCGTCGCCACCTCCACCCCCGCCGCAACCGTAGGCCGACAGCGTCACCAGTAGGATCACGAGAAGGACGCCAAACTTCTGTCTACTTCGTCCGGACATCGCTTACCTTCCTATAAGAATGCTCCACCTTGCCGTGTCTGACAGGCGCTTGAACCTGCCGAAGCAGGTGGGTGGCCGCCTCTGAATGGAAATACGCCATTCAGGCAAACATGCCTCCCAAGCGAAATGTGTTGGCTCAAGTTTGGGCCAGATCACGCACAAGGTCGAGCATCTTGAGGGTAACACAAGGCCCCCCACCCGGCAACGTTCGGCCCACCGCTTCTCGACTGCTTCCCAGCGCCTCATATACCCAATTCTCGACGGGTACGGCGCTTCACTTGAGGGTCGTCCCTGAAGGGCCATCCCTGCGACCCACCGCCGAACCGGATCACAGTGTTCTGATTCTGAGTTCGCGGAGTTGATCCACCGGGACCTCGGAGGGGGCGCCCGTCAGCGGACAGGAACCGCTCTGAGTCTTGGGGAAGGCTATGACATCCCGGATAGAGGACTCTCCGGCCATGAGCATCACCATCCGGTCCAATCCCAAGCCTATGCCTCCATGCGGAGGAACGCCGTAGTCCATGGCCTCCACGAGGAAACCGAACTTCAACCCTATCTCCTCCTCCTCCAATCCCAAAGCACTGAAGACGGCCTCCTGCAGCTGTGGATCGGAGATGCGGAGCGAACCACTCCCGAGTTCGACGCCGTTCAACACCAAGTCGTACGCGTATGTCCCCAACTCCAGCGGACGCTCCTTGAGATCCTCCAGGCTGTCGAGACGGGGCTTCGTGAAGGGATGATGCTGCGCCTTCAGCCTCTTCTCCCTCTCGTCGTACTCGAACATGGGGAAGTCGACCACCCAGGCGAACGACCATCCCGTGCGTTCCACACCGAGGCGGGTGGCTAGGGCAAGCCTGAGCGCTCCAAGGCTGGGCTCGACGACCTCTATGCTACCGGCGACCAACAGTATGAGGTCGCCCACTTGAGCCTGAAAACACCCGATGAGGGCCTGCATCTGTTCGGGGGTCGCGAACTTCTGCAGAGGAGACCGCACTGCTTCTTGCTCCACCCATATGGGGAGAAGTCCCTGTGCCCCGAACACCGCCGCCTGCGCCGCCAGGTCGTCGACGTCCTTGCGGGAGAAGCGCCCTCCGCCCTCGGCTCTTATCCCGCGTACTACGCCACCCATGGATATCTTGTCCGCGAACAGGCGGAAGCCGATGCCCGAAGCTACGTCGCTCACGTCGACTATCTCCATGCCGAACCTCAGATCGGGCTTGTCGCTCCCGTATCGAGCCATGGCTTCTCTGTAGCTCAGGCGGGGGAAGGGCGGTTGAAGTTCGACGCCGAGGGCGTCAAGAAACACGGCCGAGAACATCCCCTCCACCATATCCTGGATGTCGGCCTCATCGACGAAGCTCATCTCTATGTCGATCTGCGTGTGTTCAGGCTGCCTGTCGGCTCGAAGGTCCTCGTCGCGGAAGGCTCTCGCGATCTGGTAATAACGCTCGAAACCGGCGATCATCAGAAGCTGTTTATACAACTGCGGCGACTGCGGCAGCGCGTAGAACTCGCCCGCCTGCAATCTGCTGGGCACGAGGAAGTCACGGGCGCCTTCAGGCGTGCTTTTACACAGGATCGGGGTCTCGACGTCGACAAACCCACAGTCTCCCAGATACTGCCTGACCGCCTGCACCACCTGATGCCGAAGCAACAGGTTGTGGAACATGCGGGGCCGACGAAGGTCGAGGTACCGATAACGGAGTCGCAGGGTCTCATCGACTTCCTGGTCGTCTTCCGGCAGAAACGGCGGAGTCTCCGCCGCGGCCAGGATCTCGAGTTCTTCCACGACGATCTCCACGGCGCCTGTGGCTAAGTTGGGGTTGACCCTCTCAGGGGAGCGGGCGACCACCGCACCGGACGCCCACAGCACGTACTCGCTCCTCAAGTCCTCCGCCGTGGAATGAACCGCCGGGTTATCCTCAGCCTCGAAGACCAACTGCACCAAGCCTGTGCGGTCGCGCAGGTCGACGAATATGAGCCCGCCGTGATCGCGCCTCCGCTGCACCCACCCGGCAACACGCACCCGCCGGCCTATACTGCTCTCGTCGAGAGTCCCACACCATTCGTCTCTGTACGCCACCGTTGGTCCTTTGTCTTCCGTTTGACCCCGCGCCGGCTCGGCCCGTCGCCTACGCCTCGGCTCCCAGAGCGACCGCCTGAGCGCGCTTCACCGTGCGCTCGTCGCCCGAAGCCAGGTCGCGCACAGTGACCGTCCGCTCGGCAAGCTCCTGCGGGCCGACGATGAGCGCGTAGCGGGCCCCGCTCCGCCCCGCCTGCTTCATCTGACCCTTACCGCTCCGCTGCATGTAGTCCAAATCGATAGCGGCGCCTAGGCTTCGCATCTCGTGAGCAAGCGCGAATACCTCCGTCCGAGCCTCCTCACACATGGCGACGATATAGGCCACGGGCGACATCGGAGCGAGAGCTTCCCCACCGGAGCGAGAGAGCGCCAAGATGATGCGTTCCACGCCTGTGCCGAAACCTACGCCGGGCACCGGTCGTCCTCCGATAGCCTCGACCAAGTCGTCGTACCTCCCGCCGCCTCCGACCCCCGATTGAGCTCCCAGGACAGGTGACTGGAACTCGAACGTAGTACGCGTATAGTAATCCATGCCTCGTACAAGAGTGTGGTCGGTGATGAAGGGTATACCCTGCATATCGAGGCATTCCTTGACGCGCTGATGATGCTTCGAGCACTCCGGACACAGGTGATCGGTCAGCCGCGGCGCCGCCGCCAGAGCCTCTCGGCACGCCTGCACTTTGCAGTCGAACGTCCTCAGGGGGTTGAGACGGGCCCGCTCCCGGCACTCTCCGCAGAAAGAAGCCGCCTGCTCGGCCAAGAACGAGCGCAGCGCCGACGAGTAGACCCGACGACAATCTCTGCAGCCCATGGAGTTCAGCCGGAGCTCCAGGCCCGCCAACCCGACCGCCCGATACGAAGCGGCCAAGACGCCGATGACCTCGGCGTCTATCTCAGGAGCAACAGATCCGAAGGCCTCCACGCCCAACTGGTAGTGCTGCCGGTACCGCCCGGATTGCGGACTCTCGTACCGGAACATCGGGCTGTGGTAGTAGAGCTTCACCGGCTGGGCCAACGTGTGCATGCCGTGCTCCACATAAGCGCGGGCCACCGGAGCGGTCCCCTCGGGACGCAGGGTCATACTGCGGCCGCCGAGATCCTCGAAGGTGTACATCTCTTTGCGGACGATGTCGGTCGACTCCCCCACTCCACGGGAGAAGAGCTTCGTCTCCTCGAATGTCGGGGTGTCTATCCGACGGTAACCGTAGTGCTGAAAGACCATTTCGGCCTGCGCGACCACCCAGCGCCGCAATGGCTGGTCTTCCGGCAGGATGTCATAGGTGCCCTTGGGTGCGCTGATCGCCTCACCCATCGACGTTCAGCCCCCCAAGGAAGGGGTTCATCGCCAGTTCCTCCCCCAAGGTGGTCGACTGCATATGTCCTGGATGGACCGGGGTCTCCGGCGGGTATCTTTCGGCAAGTCTACGCACGGAACCGAGCAACTCAGCGAAATCACCGCCCGGGAAGTCGGTGCGTCCGACAGACCGGTAGAACAGCAGATCGCCCGGGAACAGATGTCCTTCGATCTCGAAGGTGATATCTGCGGGTGTGTGCCCGGGAGTGGCTATGACGGTCACGCGAAGAGCACCTACGTTCAGCGTACTACCGTCGGAGACCGTCTCCAACCGGCCTGCATCCACCGCAGGGATCGCGAGGCCCGTGACCGAGCAATCTTTCGCGCCTTTCAGTACAGGAGCCACGCCCTCGGAAGAGTACACGACCGCCTCGGTGGCGTCGCTCAATCCTCTGACACCTTCCACATGATCGAAATGCCCGTGCGTGACTAAGATGGCCTCCAGAGTCAGGTCTTCCTGACGGACGACCTCGGCCAAACGCTCAGGCTCGCCCCCGGGATCGATCGCACACGCGCGACGATCATCATCCCAAACTAGATAGCAGTTGGCTTGAAGCGGCCCCACAGGCACGCACAATATCTTCATGAGGCAAGATTCTACCAGAGGTTGGGGGTCGCTTAGTGCGGGGTCACCCGATAGGCGTCGTAGACCGTGTCTATCCTTCGGATACGCTGCAGGACTGTCTCCAGGTAGTCGATCTCAGGCACGTCGAACACGAACCGGTCCTTGACCATGTTGTTGCGAGCCGTGGTGACATGAGCGGCCACGATACTGATCCCGCTCTCACTGAGTGTCCGGGATATGTCCTCCAGCAGGTGGTTCCGGTCGTAGGCCTCCACCTGGACCTCCACGCGGAGAGGGGCCCTCGTCTGGTTACTCCACTCCACGTGCGCAAAACGTTCTGGGTTCTTCTCCAGAGCCTTCACATTAGGACAATCCCGACGATGGATCGTGATGCCCCGGCCCAAAGAGATGTAGCCCACCACGTCGTCCCCGGGTACGGGACGGCAACACTGAGGCAATCGGACCGCGATGTCCTCCATACCGTCGACCTTGATGCCGAGCTGGTAGGCCGAGGTGGTCCCCTTGGTCTCCTTGCAGGCCATATCCGGTACGGCCAGTGCCGCCGTCGCATCCTCACTCTGACGGTTCAGGCTTTGGATGACGCGCAGCACGACGTGCTGCGGGCTCACCTTGCCCGAACCTAGTGCGATGAAGAATTCCTCCTTCTTGAGGAGGTTGGCCTCCTTCATCGCCTCCAGCAGGAGATCGGAGTTGATCAGCCTCTGTGCAGGGAGACCTTGCTTGCGGAACGCTTCGAGGAGGGCCTCTCGCCCCAGGTGCTCGGCGTCTTCACGTCTCTCCCGTTTGAACCATTGGCGGATCTTGTTGCGGGCCCCCGAGCTCTCCACGAACTGCAGCCAGTCACGGGAGGGTCCCTGGGCCGTCCTCGAAGTAAGGATCTCGACGATGTCCCCCGACTGCAGTTTGTAGGTCAACGGCACGATCCGCCCGTCGACTTTTGCTCCTATGCAGCGATGGCCCACGTCGGTGTGGATGGCGTATGCGAAGTCCACCGGGGTGGATCCTGCGGGCAGGCTCTTGACTTCGCCTTTAGGGGTGAACACGTATACTTCGTCCCGAAAGAGATCGATATGCAGGGATTCCATGAACTCGCCTGCGTCCTTGGTCTCCGACTGCCAGTCCATGATCTGCCGCAACCATTGGAGCTTCTCCAGGTGCGCGTCGGACTTCTGTGCTCCCCTGCCTCTGTCCTTGTAGACCCAGTGGGCGGCGATGCCGTACTGAGCCGTTTCGTGCATCTCTCGAGTACGGATCTGGATCTCCAACGGTTTGCCCTGCGGGCCCATCACCGTCGTGTGGAGGGACTGGTACATGTTGAATTTAGGCATCGCGATGTAGTCTTTGAAGCGGCCCGGCACCGGCTTCCATAACGAATGGATGATGCCCAAAGCGGCATAGCAATCCTTGACCGAGCCAACCAGCACCCGAAGGGCGATAAGGTCGTAGATCTCGTTGAATTCCTTACCCCGCCGCACCATCTTGTCGTAGATGGAGTAGAAGTGCTTGGCCCTTCCAACGATCTCCCCGTCGATGCCCACCGTCACCAGCTCATCGGCAAGGATCGACCGAGCTTCTTCCACGTCCTTCTCACGATCGGCCCTGCGCTGAGCGACCATGTGTTGGATCTCGTTGTACTTACGAGGGTGGAGGGTCATGAAGGCGAGATCTTCGAGCTCCCAACGGATGGATTCGATCCCCAGCCTGTGGGCCAGCGGAGCGTAGACCTCCAGTGTCTCCTTGGCCTTCTGTATCTGTTTCTCCTTACCCAGATAGCCTAAGGTGCGCATGTTGTGGAGCCGGTCGGCCAGTTTGATGAGGATCACCCGGATATCCTTGGCCATGGCCACGATCATCTTGCGGATGTTCTCAGCCTGTTCCTCTTCGATGGTGCTGAAAGACATCTGGGAGAGCTTGGTCACACCGTCGACCAACAGGGCGACTTCATCCCCGAACTCCTCCCGCACAGCATCGGCAGATATACCCGTGTCTTCGACGACATCGTGAAGCAAAGCGGCCGCCAGAGTCGCGCTGTCCAGCTTGAGATCGGCACAGATGCCGGCCGTTCCGAGAGGGTGGTATATGTAGGCCTCTCCACTTGCCCTCGTCTGCGTCTGATGCTGGAAGGCGGCGGTCTCGAAGGCTCGGTTCAGTAGTCCCCGGTCGAACCCGGGGTTGTATTCCTCGATCCTTCCGAAAAGCTCGTCGAGCGACGAGCGATATTGCTCGACGACCTCCTGACGACTCAAGGAGCCCGGCGGATCGGCGGCTGCCTTCTTCCGAGCGGTTCTCAGAGGGTCAAGCACAGCTTCGAACACTCCTCATAGTCCGCCTCCGCCGCAACGTACGCGGAGACGCTCCGTGCTTCTAGTTTACCTTCCCCAGGGAAGGGGTGTTCTATGCCGAGCTCGGCCAGGATGGCACGAGCCCGCCTCAGCGCCCTCTCAGAGAGGTCGACCCCGGCTTCCTTCCTACCCAACTCACGGGCACGTTCGAACACACCGTCATCTGTCCCCTCCGACTCCTGCATCGCCCTGTACACACAAACCATCGCGAAACGCGGGTGCACGGTGTAGCGCAACAGCCCGGCAGTCGCCAATCTCTCCTCTTGCCCGTAACAGAGGTGCACCACGGCCCCCCGGTTCTTGACGTCCCGTAGGAAGGCCAGGTGGCCGGCTCGATAGGGAGGATCCACCACGACCACATGGGCCCGATCTGCGGCCACCCAACCGGCCTCAGTGGCGGCCTCCCAATCCCCTACAAGCACCCTGGGCGCCTTCAGAGATTCCGCGTCCGTCGCATCGGACTCTCGTTTGTAGGTGGCTGTTTCTCCGCCTCCAAGCGCCTCCAAGGGCAATCGAACCCGTGCGTCTCTCGAGGCGCGCGTCACGGAACTCGTGACGATCAACACGCGCTCACCGGTCGCCACCACCTGGGCCAATGCGCTCATCAGATCCGGTTGATCCCTCAGATCCCGGGCGGGCGGCATGCCGACAAACGCCTCCGCATCTGACGGCAGAACGCCGCCCTCCCCGCCGTCATGAGTCACAGGCCGCGGAAGCCTCCGTTCTTCCCTCCGCTCCGGCGGCCCGACCGAGGCATCTTCCGAGTCTCCGATGCGCTCTATGTGGAACTCGGGGCGGGGCGTCCCCTGCCATTCGTCGACCCTGAGCTGCACCCCCACCAGACGGCCTCCAGGCCGTTCCTGCAGTCCGGTGGCCTTCTCTCCCATCCCAAAACCTATTCCCCGGACCTTGATCCCGTCGAGTTGCACAGTGCAACGCAGGTGAGCTCCGCCCCGCGTGGCTTGGGCATCCTTCATCTCGGCCCCAACAAGCAGCAGTCGCGGGCGGGGGTTGCCGCTCCCGAAAGGCCCCAGCGAGGCCAGGGCAAGCGCAGTATCCACATCGACATCGACACCCCGCAGCACCGCATCTGCATGGAATACAGGCGTCAGGGAACGCTCGTCGAGCATCCGGCCGGCATGCTCCTCCATCACGCGGCGGAAGCCGTCTACCCGCTCGGCCGGGAGAGTCAGCCCCGCAGCCTGCGTATGGCCTCCGTATACGGTCAAAAAGTCGGCCGCGGCCTTCAAGCCCGTCATGAGATCGTAACCGGGCACACTCCGCCCCGAGCCCTTGGCCACCTCTTCGCGGACGCCGAGCAGGATGCTGGGACGATGGTAACGTTCCACCAGCCGGGAGGCCACGATGCCCACGACGCCCTCGTGCCACTCCCGGCCCGCCAACACAATGACCGGAGGGAGTGCGCTCAGCCCTTCCACCTGCTCCATGGCCTCCTCGAGTATCCGCCGCTCGACCTCCTGGCGCGCACCGTTCAACTCATGAAGCTCGGCAGCCAGTTTGGACGCTTCGCGTTCGTCCTCGGTCAACAGGAGTCTCAGTGGCGGCGCCGGATCGGCCAGCCGCCCGGCGGCGTTAAGCCGCGGCGCCAACCGGTATGCCACGGTGCTCGAATCAGCAGCTCCCGTGCATCCCGAAACAGAGGCCAGCGCACGGATGCCGACCCGCTGTCCTATGGCGATGAGTTTCAAACCCTCCCGCACGTAGTAGCGGTTCTCGCCCTGGAGTGTGGCCAGATCGGCGACGGTGCCCAAGGCCACCAAATCGAGAAGCGGATAGAGTCGCTCGGGAAGTGAGTCGGCGCCGGCCCTCTCCAGCCGGATGTGCAGCGCATGCATGACCTTGAGCGCCAGACCGACTCCACACAAGTCGCTGTGCGGGTAATCACCCACGACGGGGTGGATCACGCAGCAGTCCGGGAGCTCAGATCCCGGTCGGTGATGATCGACGACGACCACATCCAGCCCGGCTTCTTTCGCCAGCGCGACCTCCTCTGGATAGTTGACACCACAGTCGACCGTCACAAGCACCGCGGGGCCGCCGGCGGCGATGGTCTCCACGGCCGTACGCGATAGACCGAAGCCCTCGTTGAACCGGCTGGGCAGGTACCACTCGGGCCGGATGCCCAGGTCACGGAGCCCGCAGAGCATCAACGCCGTGGCGGTGATGCCGTCGGCGTCGTAGTCACCGTGGATGACGATCCGCCTACCCTGACGAACGGCGTCACCAAGAACGGTCACAGCGGCCTCCATGTGGCCGAAGAGGAAGGGGTCGGGCAAGGGGTACGAGCATTCGAGAAACGCCTTGGCCTCCGCCGGATCCGCCAGACCCCGGCCGGCCAGCACCATGGCCGCGATCGGAGGGAGACCTAACTCGTCGGCCAGCGCCTGCGTCTCGCGCCAAGGATAGGGATTGACCGCCCAGGAGGTCCGTTCGGTGTCACTGCTCCCACTCATGTCGAGGACACTATAGCGGCCGGGGAGGACGGAATGCACGTCCGCGCAGCATGTGGGCCCACGCGCCCCTGTGATTCATACAGGGTCAGAGCCTGCCCGAGCGGATGATGGCGTAGATCAGCCATACCCCGAAAATGAGGGCCGCGACTAGTCCGGGTATGCCCCACAAGGAGAGACCGCCCACTTGCGGCCCGCCATCGACCGTAACGGCCACCGCCATGCCGGTGACGCCCAGCGCGATACTCACCAAAGCTACCACCACGCGGTTGGCGATCACATCGAGCCGGTGGATCATCCCCTCCAAGCCGGTGTGACGGAACTTGATCTCGACCTCCCCGTCTCTCAATTCGTTCAACACGTCGTACACCTGAAGAGGATATTCGCTGAAGATCTGGGCGTACTCGGCCGCGTACCGTTGCAGCCGTGTGGGGACACGTCGTGGGTCGACCAAGCCCCACTTCAACTCGCCGGTGTATCGGCCGGCGATCTCGAAGAGGTTGATGTCGGGATAGAGCCGGTTCACAACTCCCTCCAGCGTGAGCACCGCCTTATCCAGGGCAAGGAACCGGCTGGGCAGACGCAGCCGCAGCGAATACACAAGCTCGATCACCTGGTGGAGAAGTGTCCGGACGTCGACGTTCTTGACCGATACCCCGAAATAACGACTGAAGCTATCCTCGATGGCCTGAGTCACGGCCTCATCGACAGCCGGGTGCCACTGCATCCCCAAGCGTTTCAAAGAGCGCTTTATGCCGGGTATATCTGATCGCATGACCCGCAAGAACAGCTTCGTACCTTCTTCAAGGTCGTCGGCACGCAGAACGCTCACCATCCCGAAATCCAGCAGGCCGATCCTGCCCTCCCCCAGGTACACTATGTTCGCCGGATGCGGGTCGGCGTGTACGAAACCATGGTGGAGGATCTGCCTGAACCAGCAGGCGGAGATCGTCTCCGCCAGCACTTTTCGCTCCTCCAAGGGAAGAGCCATGATCGCGGGATCATTGAGTGTCGGTCCTTCGATGCGCTCCATGGTGAGGATACGGGAACTGCAGTAGCGCGTGAACAGGGCGGGGATGCGCACGCTGTCGTCGTCGGCGAAGTTGGCGGAGAAACGGGCCGCGTTCCGTGCTTCGAGCACGTAGTCGAGCTCTCGGTTGATGGTACGCGCGAACTCCCGCACGAGCTCCACGAGCGAGAACCCGATCTCCAGTCGCCCTTCCAGAAGCTCGGCGAACTGAAGCAACAGCTCGATATCCTGCCCGATACGGCGCGCTGCATCCGGCCTTTGTACCTTCACAACCACTTTTCGGCCGCCGGGGAGTCGAGCCGAATGCACCTGGCCGATGGAGGCGGACGCCAACGGCTCGGCATCGAAGCTTTCGAAGGCCCGTACGATCGTCAACCCCAGATCCTCCCTTATAACCTGATCGACGATGGAGAAGTCGAAGGGCGACACGTCGTCTTGGAGTCTGACCAGCTCTTCGACGATGTCGGGCGGGACGATGTCGGGCCGGGTGCTCAGCAGTTGGCCGAACTTGACGAACGTGGGACCCAGTTCGTCCAGCATCTCCCGGATATGCCGGCCCCGCTGCGTCGGTAGGCGGGTACTGACCGGCCGCCAGCGAGGGATCAGGCCAAGAAGTTTATGACGCTCGAAGAAATACCCGAAACCATGCCGCACAGCGACCCGGGATATCTCCCGCATCCTCTCTAGGTTGCGGAGACGCCTCCTGACCGGATGCAGTAGCTGAATCGACTGCAAGGCGGCACCCTTCCGGCGCCTGGGCGGATACCCGGGACGGCCTAGCTTCTGGCTTTGTTCTCTGCCGCCGAACCAGGTTCCTGGTTCGCGTCGGCGGCGGCCTCGAGGAGCTGCACCCGCATCTCGAGTTGGCGGACCCGGAAGTCCAAGTCTTCCAGTTCGCGCTTGGTGCTGATGCCCAGATCGCGGTACGCACCCTGCAGCGATGAATCCGCCCGCTGGATAACCGTGCGCGCCTCTTCACGGCTCCGCGCAACGAGTCGGTCGATCACGTCACGACCCTCATCGCTACTCAACTGTCCGCGACGGACGAGGTCCTCCACCAACTCATGGACCCGGTCCTTTGTCAAAGCGGCAGCCCCCATGCCTGCTAGAAAAGTACGTTCTATCAAATCCCGGATGGCCTGTCCGGTGATCCCCTTGGTCTCAGTACCGTTCTTGTTCTCGGCCTCTTCGGTCACGGCGTCCTCCTCTCAACGAGACGTCCGCTTGGTTCCCTTCCCTGCCGGTCGCTTGCTGCTTGTCTTACCTTTCTTCGGCTTCTGCGAAACCCGGCCCTGCGACGGCTTAGGAGCGTTACTCTTGACGCCGCTCGATTTGGCGGAGGCCGTCTTCGCCCCTTGTTCAGGCAGCACCGCTTCCGCCGCCGTGCCCACATCCACAGCTGCGCCTGCACCCGCCGCGGCCGCCTGCAGTCGCTTGCGATAGCGAGGCTCCCTCTCCTTCAGAAGCACCGCCAGCGGCGTCGCTACGAAGAACGAAGAATACGTGCCGGTGATCACACCGATCGTGAGCGCGAAGGCGAAATCGTTCAGGGTCGGGCCGCCGAAGATCAATATAGCCAGCAGTGGTAGCAGGGTACTCACGCTCGTGTTGATGGAACGGACGACCGTCTGGGCGATGGACAGATCGGCCATCTCCCCATACGTCTCTCTCTTCATCAGATGGGTGTTCTCGCGCATGCGGTCGAAGACGACGATCGTGTCGTGGACGGAGTAGCCCAAGATCGTCAAGATGGCCGCCACAGTGGCGGCCGTCACCAAACGGTTGGTGGCCGCGTAGATACCCAAGGTAAGACCGACGTCGTGCACAAGAGAGACGATAGCCGGGAGGGCGAATTTGAACTCGAACCGCAGCGTGAGATAGGCGATGATGGCCACAACGGCTATGGCTATGGCTATGAACGCCCGGTTGGTCGTCTCCTTACTGAAGCTGCCACCGACCCGTTCTACGGCCAAAGACCCTTCGTCGACCCCGAATCGGGACTCCAGTGCAGCTTCGACCGCGTTCTGCTGCGTCTCGTCCATCTCCTCGGCGGTGATCATGAAGGAGTAGGTGCCACTCGCTCCTTTGACCGTCTGCACCACCGGGTCCTGAATACCTAGATCTCTGACCAGGGAGCGGACCTCGCCTTCGGAAGCCTGCTGCTCCAAGCCCACCTGCATTCGGACTCCGCCCTTGAAATCGATGCCGAGGTCCAGCCCCACGATGAACACGGCGATGATGGCGAAAACCGTCACCGCGCTAAGCGATACGATGAACCACCACTTGTAGCGCATGAACGGGACCACTCTCATGACCGCCCCCCCTTATCCGGCGAGAGCACCTTCGCCCGCGGCACATGCAGTCCAAGCAGTCTGCGGTTCTGGAACAGCTTCCAGCCGCTCAACACGCTGAGCAGGGAGCGGGTCACAAGCACCGCGGTCAAGAAGGAGAGCGCCACGCCTATCCCGAGGGTGAGCGCGAATCCTCTGACGCCGCCGCTTGCGGCCCAAAACAGGATGATCGCGGTGATGATGGTGGTCATATTGCAGTCGAACACGGCCCTGAAAGCCTTACTGAATCCGGCGCTGGTAGCGGCTCCGATCGTCTTGCCCGCGGCCACCTCGTCGCGCATGCGCGCAAAGATGAGCACGTTGGCGTCCACCGCCATGCCGAAGGTGAGGATCATCCCCGCGATGCCCGGTAGGGTCATGGTCACCCCTACCGCGTTCAGTATCCCAAGGAACAGGACGGCATAGACGAAGAGCGCGATGCTGGCCACCACACCCAGAAGACGGTAATAGGCGATCATGAACACTATTATGAGCGCCACCCCCACAAGCCCCGCGACCAAGGCCTGGTCAAGGGCCGCCCTGCCCAGAGTGGCGCCGATCTCGTTCTTGCTGACCGGTTGCAGCTCGATAGGCAGAGCGCCGGTCTGCAACACCAGAGCCAGATTCCGCGTCTCATCCCGGGTGAACTTACCCGTGATCTCGGCGTTGCCGCCTGTTATCTCCCCCAGCACGCGAGGCGCCGACTCGACGACCCCGTCCAAGACGATGGCGAGCAACTGATCTTGCCCCGTTATCTGAGAGGTCTCTGCCATCCTCTTGGTCACCTGGGCGAAAACCTCCGCCCCTTCGCTCGTGAACTGCATATCTACTTTGGGGTTGTTGTTCAGCTGTTCAAAGGAACTCTGTGCGTCCTTGAGCATGTCCCCCGTCAGGGCCGGCTCAGCCGAGACCAGGAAGTATTGGTCGTGGGTGGCATCCCCTCTCACCGGCCAGAAGATCAACTGGGTCCCTTCGGGCAGATCGTCCGCGGAAGCCACGCTCGCGGCGGCCAAAGCCTCTGCTTCGCTCGCGTACGGTGCGCCGAAATCATTCACGTCGAAGAATTGGAGCAGGGCCGTCTTGCCGATGACCTCCATGGCCTCTTCCGGGTTGTCGATTCCCGGCAGTTGGACGCTGATCTTGGAGTCGCCCAGCCGCTGGATCTCGGGCTCGGCCACGCCTAACTTGTTCACGCGGCTCTGGATGATCTCTCTGGCACGGTCCATCTTGCTGCTGAAGTTGCTGATGGAGGGGTCCTTCGCCTCGAGGATGACCGAAAGGCCTCCCTGCAAATCGAGGCCCAGCTTAGTCTTTGACACTGGGAAAGCGAAGTAGGCGGCGACGCCGATGAGTATCGCCACTATGATCAGTATCACCACGTCGCGCTGTATTCTGGACAAGGACGCACCTTCCTGAGGAACGGTTCAATAGCGAATCCGGCGGCCATCCTTTGCAGGCCCCTCCGGCCACAGGGCACGAGAATAGGTCACCACGGCAGCACTGTCAACGAGACCTGCGGCCCTTCTGACGCCGCGGCTTTCCAACACGGAGAGGAACTAGGAGACGTTAGTCGTCCTTCTTCCAAACATCCTTGCTCCAGGGATCATCGTCGGCGTCTTCAGCCGAATCGCCTCCCCCTGTATCCATATCATCCGAGGCGCCCGCCTCGATGTCCGCCCTCCAGCGCTTGCTACGACTCGTGGATGGGCCCTCCGGAGCGACGGCGCGCGCCTCGGTGCTGTCCCTGATGATCTCGGCCACAGCACGCCGCGCTATCTTCATGTTGACGCCTTTGGCCACCTCGACGACCACCATGTTCTCTTCCACCCGTTTCACTGTGCCGTAGATGCCGGAAGCCATGACGATCCGGTCGCCCTTCTTCAGCGCCGAGAGCAGGGCCTGATGGGCACGGCGCTGCCTCTGTTGCGGTCTGATCGCCATGAAATAGAAGATGGCGATGAACGCAACCACATAGATGATCAGCATCCAAGATGACCCGGTCAACCTGTCCTCCTTGGTGAGTCCCGCCCGCCTGTGCGCGGGCGGACACGGAGTCTTTATTCGCGACCAGCTATCTTACCACGCAGTACACTTTTCCCTTCGGAAGGCGGAGAACCCTCCTGCCAGTATCGCTTCCCGCGCGCGGCGGACGAGTCCTGTGAGGAAGGTCAGGTTGTGCTCCGTGAGCAGCATGAGTCCCAGTATCTCCTTCTGCATCACGAAATGCCGGATGGCGCCCCTCGAGAACCCCATACAGGCGGTGCAGGGACAGCCTTCCTCGAGCGGCGTGTCTGATGACGCGTGCTCGGCATTACGCAGGTTGAGCCTACCCTGTTTCGTGAAGGCCGTGCCCATACGCGCCGTGCGTGTAGGAAGCACACAATCGAAGATGTCCACCCCGCGGGCTATGACCTCCACGAGGCCCTCGGGGTCACCGATGCCCATGAAGTAACGGAGCCTCTCGGCCGGGAGCAGCGAAGTGGTGAAGGAGGTGGTCTCGAGCATGGCGTCCCGGTCTTCTCCCACGGTGAGTCCGCCTATCGCATAGCCGGGAAAGCCGATCGCGAGCAGCTGTTCGACACTCTCTCGCCGAAGGCGCTCCACCACTCCTCCTTGGACTATCCCGAGCAGCATCTGGGGTCCATCGGCGCCGAGTCCTCCCCTCTCCTGGTGAGCGCTCTTGCAGCGCGCGGCCCACACCGCCGTGCGCTCCACCGCCTTCCCGATCTCCGATTCGTCGGCCGAACCGGGAGGACACTGGTCGAAACACATGACAAGGTCTGCACCGAGGGCTGCCTGCTCGGCCATAGCGCGCTCCGGCGTGAACACGTTCCTGGACCCGTCGTAGATGGAACGGAATTCGACCCCGTCGTCGGCGATGTGTGCAGTGTCCCTGAGGCTGAACACCTGGTACCCGCCGCTGTCGGTCAGTATCGGGCCGTCCCATTGCATGAAGCGGTGCAACCCGCCCAATCGCCGCACCGTCTCACTGCCGGGACGCAGAGCGAGGTGATATGTATTGGCGAGGATGATCTGAGCGCCCACAGCCCTCAGACGTTCCGGGCTCATGGCCTTGACCGAGCCCTTGGTGCCCACGGGCATGAAGCAGGGAGTCTCCACGACGCCGTGCGGAGTCTCAAGACGCCCGGCGCGGGCCTCCCCATCCTGAGCCTCCAGCACGAATGGGAAATCGGGGAGCCCATCAACCGTTCGCACCGGCGCCTCCTTGGAGCTTCTCGATCAGCATGGCATCACCGAAACTGAAGAAACGGTACCGCATAGCCACGGCTTCCGCGTAGGCCTCGCGCAGTCGCCCGACCCCGGCGAAAGCCATGGTCAGAGCGAGAACAGTGCTGCGCGGCAGATGAAGGTTGGTGAGCAGGACGTCGACTGCGCGGAACACATGCCCGGGGGTGATGAGAATATCGGTCTCTCCCCAGATGGGCTCTCCCGGCGTTGAAGAGTCTAGTGCCCCGTTCCCTGCCAGGGTTTCCAAGACCCGGGTGACCGTCGTGCCCACTGCGACTATTCGTCCGCGCGAGACGAGAGTGTCACGTATGGTCTCCAGAGCCTGCGCCCCCACATAGTACCTCTCTCGGTGGATATGGTGCGCCTCGACGATCTCTTCGTGGATGGGTAGGAAGGTGTCTAGACCGACGTGCAACGTCACGCAGGCCGACCGGACTCCGGCCTGCCTCAGGACCTCCAACAGCTCGGAAGTGAAATGCAGGCCGGCCGTCGGGGCGGCCGCGGACCCCGGCCGTGAGGCGAACACGGTCTGATACGAAGCCGGGTCATCCGGATAGGTGTGGATATAAGGAGGCAGAGGCAGCCTCCCCTGCTTCTCCATGATGTCGATCATGGAACGCTCGGACGGGCCCTCGACCACCCAACGCCCCTGCCCGAGCGCGGCTCGGAGGGTCAGCCGAGAACCATCGGCCAGCTCCAGCTCCTCTCCGGCGCGCAGGCGACGGGATGGGTGGGCAAGGATCTCCCACGAACGCCCGGTCTCTTCACACGGCCTCAAGAACAACGCTTCGATGAGGCCACCGGTGAGCCTCCGGGCTTCAACCCTGGCCGCCAACACGCGCGAATCGTTGAGTACGAGGGTGTCGCCCGGTCGCAGCAGATCAGGAAGGTCTGAGAACACGAGATGCTCTCTCCTCCCGTCTGCGGCCAGAGACATGAGCCGGCAGGAATCCCGGGGGTCGGTCGGTTCCTGAGCGATCAAGTTCTGCGGGATGTGGAAATCGAGTTCCTCTAGACGCATGGCGACCGCAGGGCGACGGGTGTAGAGCCGCCCGCCTCAAGACCCACGGTATCTCTCCCACTCCGACACCAGGCATCCGCAGTACTTCTGGCGATAGATCCCCCACTCCCTGCTGAGCCGGCGCGATTCTCTGTACAGAGGCCGGAGGTCTTCGTAGGCGAACTCCACCCCATGACGTTCTGCGGCTTGGGCACCCTCGGTCGCGATGGCCTCATGGTCCTGCCAGGGACTGATGGCCAGGGTGGTGGAGAACGCGTCGCAATCCAGCGCAACGGCTTCGCGGGCCGTCCGCTCGAGTCGCAGACCGATGCACCGACTGCACCGCGTCCCGGCCTCTCCCGCCACCGAGCCGAACCAGACCTCGGGGTCGTACGCCTCGTCGGTGACCAGCTCCACCCTACTCATATCGGCCACCTCGTGGGCCCCGGTGAGCCGTCGGCGGTATTCGAGCAGCGGATGGATATTGGGGTTGAAGAACAGCCCCACCGGATCGACGCCTCTCTGTCTCCAGAAAGGGATCGTGGCACTCGCGCAGGGACCGCAGCACACATGGAGCATGAGTCTCGTCATCGCCGCAACCCACTCCACTCCTTCAGTTGAACAGTGTGTCGGGAGGTGCCGGCCGCGTAGCTGCCGGCGGCGTCACCCCGCAGTGCTCGTATCCCAACCGTGTAAGCACCCGCCCGCGCGGAGTACGCATCAGGAAGCCACGCTGCAACAGAAACGGTTCGTATACGTCCTCGATGGTGTCCGCCTCCTCACCGATGGCCACGGCGAGTGTCGAAAGCCCGACCGGACCGCCGTCGAACTTATGGAGGATGAGATTCAAGATCTCGCGATCGACTCTGTCGAGCCCTTCATCGTCAACCTCGAAGAGCCGCAGAGCCTCCAGAGCGATCGACCTGGAGATGCGTCCCTCATGACGGACCT
The DNA here is from genome assembly GCA_012523095.1 of Actinomycetota bacterium. GTDB lineage: Bacteria > Actinomycetota > Thermoleophilia > RBG-16-64-13 > RBG-16-64-13 > RBG-16-64-13. Next base: position 30,568 of record JAAYJE010000049.1, read on the forward strand.
GCGCATAGTCGCGCACCCGCCTGAGCAGACGGTTGGCGATACGGGGAGTGCCGCGCGACCGCAGGGCCAACTCCTGTGCCCCCTCGTCGTCTAGGCCCACAGAGAGGATCTCGGCCGACCGCCGCACGATCAGCGCCAAGTCGTCCACGGAGTAGTAGTCGAGTCGATGCGAGAAACCGAAACGATCGCGAAGCGGAGTGGTGATGAGCCCGCTGCGCGTGGTCGCGCCGATGAGGGTGAAATGCTCCGCCGGCAGGCGGATGGTGCGGGCACTCGGCCCCTGCCCTATGACGATATCGATCTCGAAGTCCTCCATCGCCGGATACAGGATCTCCTCGATGGAGCGGTTGAGTCGATGGATCTCGTCGATAAAAAGCACGTCGCCTTCCTGGAGATGGGTGAGGATGGCGGCCATGTCGGCCTTGCGCTCCAGGGCCGGGCCCGATGTGGTGACGATGTTCACCCTCATCTCTAGGGCGATGATGTTGGCGAGTGTCGTCTTGCCTAACCCCGGAGGGCCGGCGAGGAGTACGTGATCGAGCGGCTCGCCACGGGAGGTGGCTGCTTCTATGAATATCTGCAGCTGTTCACGGAGGACGGGCTGCCCCACGAAAGTCGCGAGCGAACGGGGTCGCAACGTGCGTTCGAGCTCCTGCTCGAGGGGTACCTCCTCCGGGTCTGCCAGTCTATCTTCGTCGCTCATCGCACTCTAATCTCTGCGTGTGTCATAGACAGATCACACGCGTTTGGTCAAAGCTTCGCGTATCAGTTCCTCCACCGGAAGCTCAGCGTCGAGAGGACTCAGCAGCTTGTCGGCCTCAAGGACGCTATAGCCGAGCTCCACAAGCGCTGCCCTCGCCAGCGGTATCGAGCCCGCCTCTGTTGTGGCCCCGCCGGCCGTCTCCGACCCTCCGACCAGGTCGACGTCACCCATCTTCTCCCGCAGCTCAAGAATCAGGCGCTCAGCCGTCTTCTTCCCGATGCCGGGCACCGATGCGAACAGAGCCACATCGCCGGTTGCAAGTGCCTTCCTCAGGTCGCGAGCCCGCCTGCAGGAGAGAGCCGCCAAGGCGATCTTGGGTCCGATCTTACTGACCCCCAGGAACTGCCGGAACAGCTCGCGCTCCTCCTCGGTGGAGAAACCGTACAGTTGTAGGACGTCTTCTCGTACGTGCAGGTGGGTGAAAAGCAGCGTCTGCTCCCCTACGGCGGCGACGTCGCTCAGGGTGACGGCCGACACATCCAGTAGGAAGCCCACGCCTCCGACGTCGACGACCACGTGGTCGGCCGTCTTTGCCGCCACCGTACCTGTGATGCGCTCGATCATCGAGGCCTTCGTCGCTCAGCCGTAGCAGCCTGACTCCGAGCGATCCTCTCCAGGACCCCGGAGCTGTTGGCATGACAGATGGCTACTCCCAGTGCATCGGCAGCATGGTCGGGCCGCGGCGTCTCCGCCATTCCCAACAACACGCGGACCATCTCCATCACCTGCTTCTTGTCGGCCTTTCCATACCCCACCACAGCCTGCTTGACCTGCTGTGGCGTATACTCGTACACCTGACAGCCCACCTGCGAACAGGCGAGTAGTGTCACACCCCGCGCCTGTCCCACTGCGAGGGCCGTGCGGGCGTTTGCATTGAAGAAGAGCGCCTCGATGGCCGTCGCGACCGGTCGGTGCCGCTTCAGGACCTCTCCTACGTCGCTGTAGATCTGCTCAAGCCTGCGTTCGAGCGCAAGCCCCGCAGCCGTCTCGACCACTCCATATTCCATGACCCGAAACCGGTTTCCCACCACCGATATCACGCCGAAGCCCGTGGAGGCCGTTCCGGGGTCCAGCCCCAAGATCACTCGGCCTTCCACCCCGCTCATGAAGATGAGGCCGTCATCACTCGGCCAGCGCTTGCATTACATCGTCGGGGATATCGAAGTTGGCATAGACCTCTTGCACGTCGTCGTTGTCCTCCAATGCGTCCAGCAGCCTGAGGGTCTTGCGGGCGTCGGCCTCGTCAAGCGCCACCGTGTTCTTAGGAATCATCGTGAGTTCGGCCGACGTATAGGCTATCCCCGCTTCCTCCAAGCTCTTGCGTAAACTCATGAAATCGGCCACATCGCACCTGACCTCGTACATGTCGTCCTCAGCCAAGACATCCTCCGCTCCGGCGTCGATGACGGCCATCATCAACTCGTCCTCGTCCTGCTCCGCGGCATCGACGAAGACGACCCCCTTACGCTCGAAGATCCATCCCACCGACCCGTCGGTGCCCAGCTTGCCGCCCACCCGGTCGAACGCGAAGCGGATATCTGCGGCGGTGCGGTTCTTGTTGTCGGTGAGAGCCGTGACGTACACGGCCACCCCGTTCGGGCCGTAACCTTCGTACGTGAGATGCTGGAACGCTTCCGCGTCCGCCCCCTCCCCAGTGCCTTTCTTGATGGCCCGGTCGATGTTGTCGTAGGGCATGTTCGCGTCTTTGGCCTTGACAATGGCCTGGGCCAGCGTCGCGTTGTGATCGGGATCCCCGCCGCCTTCACGCGCAGCCACCGTGATGGCCCGGGCCAACTTGCCGAAGAGTTTGCCCCTCTTCGCGTCGACCAATGCCTTCTTGTGCTTGATCCCTGCCCACTTTGAATGCCCCGCCATGTCACAGACCTCCGCTCGAGCACCGGTGTGGTGTCATGGATTCCGCCTGCTCTTGAGTTTAGCCGAGGCCCCGGACGCCTTCAACGCGTCCGCCGTTGTGAAACCCTTCAGCGCAGCCAGCCCGACTCCGCCGCTTTGTCACGGACCGCCCTCACCCGCGCATCGTAGAGGTCCCGATCCCGGCTGTAGACGGCGGCCGCCAACGCGCTCACCAAGCTGATAGGCCCCACCAGCGAATGTGCGAAGAAGGTGGAATCGATGTCGGCGTACAAAGTCACCGTCCCCTTATCGGCCAGTTCGGATAAGGAGTTGTCGGTGACGACTATAACGTCCGCGTTCTGCGCGGCCGCCTTCTCTGCGAACGAGATGGTCACGGAATGGGCCCTGCGGAACCCTACTGCCATCAATACATCACCCGGTCCGAGACGTGCAAGTCTCGCCACGTTCGATTCCGTGCTGTCGGTCACCGCCAGACAGGGGATCCCCAGCAACTCGAAGACATATGACGCGTGCTGCGCCACTACTGAAGCCTCGTGGAGACCCACCACCAGCACCGTTCCGGCCTCGGCCAGCATGTGTACGGCCCGGTTGAAGCGCTCCAGGCTGTTCTTGCTGATGGTCTCCTCCAGGCTGAGACCGTCGGTGCGCAGCGACCTAGTGAGAACATCCTCCTCTATGGAGAATCCCAGCTGATCCTCGTGCACCACCGGCCGGGCGGTCGCTCCCAATCTGTACTCGTCGCGCGCCGCCTTCTGTAGCTCCGGATAGCCGTTGAAGCCGAGCGATTGGGCGAAGCGCACCACCGTGGAGCTCGAGGTGTTGCCCTTCCGCCCCAACTCCTCCGCGCTCAAATAGCCCACTTCTTCGAGGTGGTCGATGATGTAGCGCGCAATGGCCTTCTGGGATCGCGAGAACCCCTCAAAGCCATCCCGCAAGAGATCACTTACCCGCCGTGGTCTGGCGTCGTCCAACGTCCCTCCAGCAACAGATGAGAGTTGCATGCACTAAATTATACAACAATCGTTGCAGGCCTCCTCCACCCTTCATCGGAGGATGAGGCTTGAATCTGAAGCGGCCGACCTCTGGAGGGCCCTGAGACGCGTTCGGCGGCCCCGGGGGGCCGCCGAACGACGGGCTTCACTTGTACGGAAGTCTTGACTTCCTATTCGTCCTCCACCTTCTCGAACTCCTCCACTCCCACCCCACAGTCGGGACAGACCCAGTCTTCGGGCAGGTCCTCGAAAGCCGTGCCCGGGGGTACTCCCTGGGTGGGATCTCCCACGGCCGGGTCGTAGACGTAGTCGCAGACCAAACAGATCCATTTGTCCATATCACTCAGCCGCCTTTCGTGCTTTTGCCTCCGCCACGATCTTCTCCGAGAGATGAGAGGGGACTTCTTCGTAGTGGTCGAACTCGAGCGTGAACGAGCCTCGACCGCCGGTCATCGACCTGAGCTGCGGCGCGTACGTCAGCATCTCGGCCAGTGGCACCTGGGCCCGGATGGCATGCATCTCGCCCATAGCCTCACTGCCCTGTGGTCTGCCGCGACGGCCGGAAAGGTCACCCATGATATCGCCCATGTTCTCTTCCGGAGCCGTCACTTCCACGTTCATCACCGGCTCCAGAAGCACCGGTACAGCCTCAGACATGGCCTTGTTCCACGCAAGGGAGCCGGCGAGCTTGAAGGCGAGTTCCGATGAATCGACAGTATGGTACGAGCCGTCGTAGAGCTTCACCTTCACGTCCACGACGGGATATCCGGCCACGACGCCCTGTTCCATGGCTTCCACTATGCCTTTCTCCACCGCCGGGATGAAGTTGCGTGGTATCGCGCCGCCAAAAATAGCGTCCTCGAACTCGTAGCCCTCGCCCCGCGGTCTCGGCTCCACTTCGATCCAGCAATCGCCGAACTGGCCCCGGCCGCCCGTTTGCTTCTTGTGCCGGCCCTGAGCACCTGCCTTCTTCCTGATGGTCTCCCTGTACGGCACCTGCGGGGGGTGCAGTTCCACCTCCACCCCGAAGCGCCTCTTCAACTTGTCGAGTATGACCTCCACGTGCACCTGGCTGGTGCCGGAGATGAGCATCTCCTTGGTTTGAGAATCGAAACGCAGCTCCATCGCCGGGTCCTCTTCGGCCAGGCGCCGCAGGCCGTTGCTGACCTTCTCCTCATCACCACGCGTCTTGGGAGTGATGGCGAAGGATATCGCGGGGGGCGGGAACTCCAAAGGTTGGAAACGTACCGGGCGGGCCGGATCGGACAGGGTGTCTCCCGTACCGGTGTCTTTCAACTTGGCTAGGGCTACGATGTCCCCCGCCCCTGCTTCCTCGATGGCCTTAGTCTCTTTGCCCTGCATGAGCAGGATGTTCCCTGTGCGCTCCTTGTCCCCAGTCCGACTGTTGACCAATTGTGAATCCGTAGCGATCTTGCCCGAGAAGACGCGGACCAGGTTGACCCTACCTGAGAACTGGTCGTAGATGGTCTTGAAGACGAATAGAGCCGCCGGCGCGCCCGTGTCGGTCGCGAGCGTCGTCTCCCCGGTCTCACCGCCTCCCCCTGAGGCCGTGCGCTCGGGCACATCAGCCGGGGATGGACCGGCCAGCAACAGCTCGAGAAGCCGGTCGACCCCTATGTTCTTCGTCGAGCACACAGGCATGACCGGGCACATCGAACCACTCTTGACGGCTTCCGCCAGGGCCAAGGCGATCTCGTCCTGGGTGAGCTCGTTCCCCTCCAAGTACTTCTCCAGCAGGGCGTCATCCGACTCCGCCACCCGGTCCACCAATATCTCCCTGGCCTCTGCGGCCGCCTCTTCCAGGTCGTCGGGAATGGGGCCCTCCATCCCCTTGCCGGCACTTCCCGAATAGGTGTACGCCCTGCCGGCGACCAGGTCGACCACACCCTCGAACCCGGCTTCTTCTCCGATGGGGAGCGCGACGGCGACCACCTCGTCTCCGAAGCGGGCCTTGAGGGTCTCCATCACCTCGCCGAAATAGGCCCGCTCCCGGTCCATCATGTTGACCGCCGCGACCCGAGCCACACCCATGTCCCGCGCCCTCTTCCACAGTCTCTCCGTCTGGACCTCCACCTTCGTGACCGCATTGACGACCACTAAGGCCGTCTCGACCACCGGGAGGGCACCCAGGGCCTCGGTGATGAAGGAGGCCTCACCGGGAGTGTCGACCAGGTTGACCTTGTGGTGGGCCCACTCCGCGTGCGCAAGACCGGCGGAGATGGTCATCTGCCGTCTGATCTCGTCTTCATCGTGGTCCATCGTCGTAGTACCGTCCATGACGGTGCCGAGACGGTTCTTCGCACCGGCCGTGAAGAGGAGCGCCTCCACGAGTGACGTCTTCCCTGCTCCTCGGTGACCTACCACCGCGACATTCCTGATCTTCCCCGGGTCCACCAGCGCCATGACTCCTCCTCGTGTCAGCCTTCTTAGGTAGCCGTCTGGATAGCGGGGTGTCAGAACCCCATTAGCGAAAAACGCCGCCCAGGGGGCAGCGTTCCTCGCCACAAAGCATGCATGTCGGCAGATCCAATGCCGGTCTTTTCGTAGTCCTTCATTCTAGACATGGTCGAATAGCTCTTGCTCAGCCCTCTCCACCGATCTTGAGTTGATAACGCCGTCCCTTCTTCAGCCAGGCCAAAGATCCGATGGCGGCGGGGAGGATCTCAAGAGCGCCTTCCCGCACCTCGACACGGACGACCTCTAGATCACGATAATAGACCTTGCCCGGGCCGGTCACGATCTGCACGGTCATAGTCCGCAGATTCTCGTCCGGCGCCTGGATGGCCGTGATCAGGCTGACCAAGATCTCGCCCTCTTGCACTATGATCTGCATGTGACGTCAACTCCTCGTGGCATACTCAGCCACTCTTGACATATCGACCTATTCTTCTTCCTTGATGACCTGTCGACCCCTGTACATCCCGCAATTCGGGCACACTCGGTGCGGAAGCTTCGGGCTATGGCAATGCGAACACTCGACGATGGTCGGGGCGCTGGGGGCATGGGTGGCTCGGCGCGCATCCCTGCGTGCACGCGAGGTTTTCTTCTTGGGAACGGCCATGTTCTGCCTCTCTATCGACCTATACGGAAACCGAATATTTGTACCCCATCAGCCGGGATATTTCAAGGGCCGAGTTCGTCGTCAAACCCTAGTTCTCTCAGTTTCTGCCACCGTTCGTCGCCGGCGTTTGCCTCGCACGCGCACTTCTCGACGTTCAGATCCTGCCCGCACTGCGGGCAGAGTCCCCTGCACTCCTCCGAACAGACCAGTCGTTCGGGCAACGCCAAGACGACGGCCTCTCTCGTCAGACCGGCCACGTCCACGATCAGATCTTCGACGAAGGCGCTCAGGTCGGAACCTTCCCATCCATCGCGGGCGGTGGGAGCGAACTCCTGCTGTTCCGCCGTCACCTCTACCATCGTCTCAGCAAGACAACGCGCACAAGGCCCGTAGACCCTGGCCATCGCGGATATCGACACCACAAAACCGCCGGCCACTCTGTCCACCGTGACGGTGACTCCCTCGGGCAGCAGGGCCTGGTAGGCGATGCCCCCAAGGACCACAGGATCCACGTCCAGGGAGTAGACACGTTCGTGTCGCTCTCCGGCGCGCAGAGAGAGATCGTTCAGATCGAGTAGCACCAGACCGCCCTTCGCGCTGAGTGGTGCGGGAGGCGGGGCTACACGGCCTCGCCGGACTGGCCGCTCTGCAAACGCTCGCGACCGCGTTGTACGGCGGCTAAGAACTTGTCCAGATTGGTCTCCAGCGTCTTCAGGATCTCGTCGGCGTAGTCCTCGGCGCCCAAGCGTATCTCGCGCTCCCGGGCCTCTGCTTCGCGGATGATCTCCTCCGACTGGCGTTGAGCCCTCTTCACCACCTCCTGCTCGCTGGCGAGGCGTTGAGCCTCCTCCCGGGCCTCGCTCAGGATGCGATCAGACTCCTCTTTGGCCTCTTGAAGCATCTCCTGGCGCTCCTTGACGATCCAACGCGCCTGCTTGATCTCCTCTGGGATGGTGGCCCGCATCTGGTCGAGCAAGTCGTAGATCTCATCCCTATCGATCATCACCTTATCAGTCATAGGGAACGTGCTCGCACCATGGACGAGATCGTCCAGTTTGTCGATCAGAACGAGAACATCCATCCTTAGTCCTCCGCGGATCCGTACATTTCTGCGAAACGACCCTCTACGACTTCAGGGACAAGGTCGCTCACGCAGCCGCCGAACTTGGCTATCTCCTTCACCCCACTCGAGCTGAGGAACGAGTGCTCAGGTGACGCCATAAGGTACATCGTCTCCAAGTCGGGGTCCAGTTTACGGTTGAGTTGAGCCATCTGGAACTCGTATTCGAAGTCGGTGAAGGCCCGAAGTCCTTTTACCAAGACATGAGCCCCCACCTCACGCGCCAATTCGACCACCAGCCCGCGCATGACGACGACTCTAACATTCGGCAGTTGCCTGGTCGACTCCTCCAAGAAACGTACCCGCTCCTCCACCTTGAAAAGCACGGTCTTGCGGAACGAATCGTCCACCACGGCGACGACCACTTCGTCGAATATGGCGCTGCAGCGAGTGATGACATCCACATGTCCGACGGTCACGGGATCGTACGTGCCGGGGCAGAGCGCGGTCTTCACGCGATATTCCTCCTCATGGTGATCATCATGACCTTGGTGTCGCCGTAGATCCGGTCGAATACCGTAGTTTGGCCGAACGTCGTCTGGGACGACTTGCCGCCTTCCACAACCGCCACGCCGTCCTCAGCGAGAAGCGACGCCAGCAGCGGCTTCAGCGTTACTTCAACTTCCGCCAGCATTCTATAGGGAGGGTCGACAAAGAGCAAATCAAACCCCTTCTCTTCCTGCCCAAGACGGCGCGCGGCCCGCTCGTACCCGGCGAGCATGACTCGCGAACGAGAGCCGTATCCCAAAGCCGCGATGTTCTCTCTAAGCACGACGGTCACGCCCCTGTCTTCTTCTACGAAGACGCACCGCTCCGCCCCGCGGGAGAGAGCCTCCAGCCCCATGGCCCCGGTGCCCGCGAACAGATCCAGCACCTTGAGGCCGTCCACCGGCCCTAGGGCGTCGAAGATCGCCTCCCGCACCCGTTCACCGGTGGGCCTCGTAGCGCCCCCTCGCGCCACCTTCAGGCGGTGACCCCTCTTTGCGCCGCCCACGATCCGCACGTTTCTCGGGAGCCTGCCGCTCATACACGGTCCATCCACGTCATCCTGCCGCCGAACCGGGCTCGGGCCGCCTCGAGCGCGTACACAGCCGATGCGGACGGCCGTGATCTGAGCGCCTTCGAGAGCAGGCTCTCAGCTTCGGCGCGTGCTTCCTCCAGCAGCCTTCGGTCTCTGACGAGAGACGCCACCTCGAGATCCCCGACGCCCGATTGGCGTTCCCCGAAAAGCTGTCCCTCCCCGCGACCGGCCAAATCAGCTTCCGCGAGGGCGAATCCGTCGGAGATGCGTGAAAACAGCTCGAGCCGTTCAAGCACGGCCTCATCCTCGCCTTCCGCAAGCAGGTAACAGTAGGATTTCTCGCTTCCACGGCCCACCCGTCCTCGCAACTGATGCAGCTGCGAAAGACCGAAGCGTCGCGCTCCCATGATGACCATCACGGTCGCGTTGGGCACATCAACCCCCACCTCGATCACCGAGGTGCTCACCAACACGTCCACCTCCCCGGCGGTGTAGGCGGCCATGGCGCTGCTCTTCTCCGCCGGGGGCAGCTGGCCGTGGAGCAATCGTAGGCGGAACCCGGCCAACTCATCCGCCGCGAGCTCTTCGAAAGCGCGCCGGGCTGAAGCCGTCTGCAGGCTCTCGCTCTCCTCTATCAAGGGACACACCACGTATGCCTGCCGGCCGCGCGACAACTCCGCTCGTACCGCTTCCCACATCGGCCCTTGTGACTCCTGCGCCACTACCTTAGTGGAGACCGGCCGTCTGCCTGCCGGCATCTCGTCAAGAACGCTGACGTCCAGATCTCCGTACAGCGTCAGACTGAGCGTCCGCGGTATGGGAGTAGCCGACATGTGCATAGTGTGCGGCCAGAGACCCGGGTCGCCCTCTCCTCCGAGGATAGCGTCTCGTTGCCGTACTCCGAAGCGGTGTTGTTCATCCACCACGGCAAGCCGAAGATCGTGGAAACGGACCCCTTCCTGGATGAGAGCGTGGGTGCCCACCACAACGGACAACTCACCACACTCCAGCGCTCGGCGGACGGCGCGACGCTCGCCTGCCGGTTGGCTCCCCTTCAGAAGCCCCAACCGCACCCCCTGCCGCTCCATCTGTTCTTGTAGCCCGATGTAGTGTTGGTCGGCCAGCACCTCCGTGGGTGCCATCAGAGCGCCCTGGGCCCCCTGTTCTACAGCCCGCAGCAAACAGTAGGCCGCGATCATGGTCTTACCCGACCCCACATCGCCGTGCAGAAGGCGACGCATGGGTACGGTACGGGCCAGGTCGGCCTCGATCTCGGCTATCACCCTCCTCTGGGCAGCCGTCGGGGTGTAGGGAAGCTCGTCTAGATAACGGAACGACAGCTCCCCCGGCGCCCCAAGCGCCCGCGCGCGGCGTTCTCCCTCTTTGGCCTTCTTCTGCTCCAATACGGCCATCTGTAGGAGGAGCAGCTCCTCGAACGCCAGCCGTTCCCGAGCCTGCTTGGCCTCCCTCAGATCCTTGGGGAAGTGACAGCACAAGACCGCCTCCGCCTTCGCCGGATAACGCCTGCGCGCCCGTAGGGCCGCGGGCAGCGGGTCGACCAGATGGTGCGCCCGAGGCGCCGCTTCGTGAAGTAGAGTGCGGATGGTACGTACGCTGAGATCGGCCGTGCTGGGATACACGGGTATGAGGCCCATGATATGGCGGCTCTCGCCCGTCTCGCTCAGTATCTCATGGCGCTTGACCAGGAAGGTCGAGACTCCTCGCTGCCTGATCAAGACACCCTTCAGAAGAACCTCCGGCCGCTCCCTGAAAGCCGCCTCCAGATAGGCCTGGTTGTACCAAGTGGCAAGGACGCTCCCGGTGTCGTCGGACACCAGTGCTTCGAGCACCTTCACTCGACGCTTGAGCGTCTCACGGACCGCAGAGGACACTACACGCACGCGCAGGGTCACCTCTTCGCCCACGTGGAGATCTCCGGCCCCGCACAACCGCGACGGCGGCTCGTGACGGAAGGGCAGATGCATGATGAGTCCGCGGACGGTCTCGATACCCAGTCCGGCAAGCCTGCGCTCCGTGGTCTTGCCGACGCCCTTCAGGATGGATACGCGCTCGTCCAGATACCGGGGATCCAGGCTCCCTTTGGAGGTGACCATGCCTGTGGATCGACGGCTCCTCAGCACCTCGCGAGAGCCCAAGGGGTAGTGGACACCACCCCTTGCGCGGGCGTTCATTCCTGTATGAAGCAGACGGCGACGGCCTTCGGCCCCACATAGGTGCCGATGACCGCCCCCACTTCGCTGGTCAGTCGGATCTCGATGTCACGGTCCGGCACCGTCTCGACGAGCTCGCGCAGCTGGCCGAGGACAGGCTCGTTGAGCCCGTGGGACAGACTCGCGTAGATGGTCGTGCCGGGTCGCGTGTTCTCCACCAACCCGTCGCGCATCACCTCCAGCGCCTGGCGCAGGCCGCGCACCTTCTTATAGACGTCTATCACGCCCTCTTCGATGCTCAGCACCGGCTTGATGTTCAGCATGGTGCCGACCAGGTGCGACGCCCTGCCGATGCGGCCCCCTTTGTAGAGCTGGTCCAGCGTGGTGGGCAGGAAGTAGAAGATCTTGTCCCTCAAGAACCTGTCGATGTAGGCATCGAGCTCTTCTTCCGTCGTTCCTCGATCGATGCGCTCCATGATCCTATCCACCAACAGAGCTATGCCCCCGGTAGCGAGCTGCGAGTCCACGACCTTCACCCCGTCGATCTGGCTGCGGGCTACTTCGGCGCTTGCGCAGGTGCCGCTCATCTGGCTGCTCAGATGGACCGAATAGACCCTCTCGTACTTCTCGCGCAGCCCCTTGTACATCTCGAGAAACGCCCCCGCAGACGGCTGCGAAGTACGGGGCAGTTCGGACGCTTTGCTCAACCTATCGTAGAACTCGACGGGCTCCAATTCAGCCCAATCGAGGAAGGCTTCGTCGCCGAAATAGACGGTCAGAGGGATCATGGTCAGATTGGGATCCTTGACCAAGTACTCTGGAAGATCGGCGGTGGAGTCCACGACCAAGGCGGTCGTCTCTCGATTGATGATCATCTGTCGCCCCCTCTCAAATTACGACTCAGCACTCCCCACTACTCGGCTGCCAGCAGGACCGGATAGTGCGGCTGCCCGCCGTCATGGACGTCCATCTCCACCCCAGGATAACGCTGTTGCAGACGTTCGACCGCCTCCCGCGCCCGCTCGTCCTCCCCTCCTGCGCCTAGGAGGATCGTCAGCATCTCCCGCTCCCCCTCAAGAAGCCGCTCGGCGAGATCGTCTATCACGGCCTCCAGGTCTCGTGATGCGACCACCACATGATCGTCGATAAGACCGATATAGTCGTCGATCTTCACCTGTATGCCGTCCACCAGCGAATCTCGCACCGCCCGCGTCACTTCGCCCGCGGCAACGTTCTCGAGAGCAAGGCCCATCTCCTCAGCGTTCACGTCGCCCGAGTTCCGCTTGTCATATGCCACGGCGGCGCTCAAACCGGCCTGTATGGTGCGCGTCGGCACGACGTAGACCTTGCGGCCCGTCAAACCGATGGTCTGCTCGGCGGTCATTATCACGTTGGCGTTATTGGGCAGAATCACGACTGCAGGGGCCGTCGACCGCTCCACAGCCCGTATGAGATCCTCAGCCGATGGGTTCATGGACTGCCCTCCATCGACTATGAGCTCCACGCCCAGGTTGCGGAACAAGGCCTTGTTCCCTTCACCGGCCACGACCGCCACCACTTGAGTGAGGGAATCCTCAGCCACACCCTGTCCGGACGCCTCTCGGAGCCGCTTGGTGCGGGCGGCGGTCTGCTCTTTCATGTTGTCTATCTCGATCTCGCTCAAGACACCCCGCGCCGTAGCCAAACCGATGACCGTCCCCGGATCGTCGGTGTGCACATGCACCTTGATCTGCCGCGCGTCCCCCACCACCAGCAGACTGTCGCCCAGTCTTCCAAACTCCTCTTCCAGGAGGGCCTTGTCCAGGTTCCAACCGCTGAGAAGGAAGCTGGTGCAGTAGGTATATTCGCTCTCCTCTTCGGCGGCTTCGTCTTCATAACGCAGACCCTCGAAAGCCGGGCTCGGAGCCACATGAGTCGCGATGGGCACCTCCCAGCCGCTGCTTCCATTCGCCGCCCCCTCCAAGATGACCACCAAACCGAAGCCACCGGCATCCACCACCCCGGCGTCGGCCAGCACTTTCAGTAGGGTGGGTGTCCTTTCCACGCTCTTCCACCCCGCCGTCACTACATGGTCCATGAACGCCTTACGCCCATCGCCGACGGGGGCCTCCACCGCAGCCTCCGCCATCTCTCGAAGGACGGTCAACATCGTGCCCTCCACCGGCCTACGAACGGCCCGGTAGGCGGTCTCGGTGGCGTTGGTCAAAGCCTGACTGATCACTTCAGGCGTCACGTAGACCTGCTCGCCCAAGATCTCCATCGCCCCTCGAACGATCTGCGAGAGGATGACCCCGCTGTTGCCCCGCGCCCCCATGAGGGCGGCCTGAGAGATGGCTGCACATAGCTCCTTGGTCGAGAGCCCTTCAGGGAGTTGCGCTACCGCTTCCAGGATGCCGCGCATCGTGAGAGCGAGGTTCGTGCCGGTATCGCCGTCGGGGACCGGATATACGTTGAGATCGTTGATCTCTTGCTTGCGTTCTTCGAGCGCCTTGACACCGGCCCTCAGCACAGACCGAGCCCGAGTGACCGTCAGCATCGCTTCACCGCTATTCCCCAACCCGGACCCCCTGCACATAGATCTGCAGAGTCGTGGCGGGCAGCCCGATCATCTTCTCCACGTTGTAGGCCACCTGAGAGCGCACGTTTCCGGCCACTTCCGCCACATTCAACCCGTACTCCACGATGATGTAGAGCTTGATCCGCAGTTGCCCGCCGTCCTGATCCACCTTTATGCCCTGATGAAGCCGGTCGCGGGACAAGAGTGACGCCACTCCTCTGCGCAGGTTCGGTGAGGCCATGCCCACCACTCCATAGCATTCCAAGACCGTCCAGCCCACGATATCGGCTACGGCTCGGTCGGTGACGACCAAGCGGCCGGCGATGGTGGACTCTGCCCCAGTCATACCCGCCTTCTGAGCGTCCATGACTCGCCCGCCCCCTACTCCGCCGGCGCGGGTCGGTGTTCGACGAGTCTGTTCAGATCGGCGACGACCTGTTCGGGATCAAGACCATGCATCCTAGCGCCTTCCTCGATCGTCTCCACGCTCATCCCTATGCAGCCGATACACCCCATCCCGTGAGCGGCGAACACGTCACGCGCCCGCGGGTCGGCCTGCAGCGCCTCCATCAACGACATGTCCTTCGTGAAGATGGCCGTCTCCTTTCCCCCACCTGCTCGTCTCGTGCTGGTATTCTATCGTAACCAACGAAGGCGGACGGAGCCTATAGACAACAGCCCCTTGTCAGGGGCGGTGCGGCTGCGGCATACTATGGCACTCCCCGTGCGGACGACAGAGACAAGGATGATCGAACATGTCCAAAGTGTGTGTGATCTGCGGAAAAAAACCCAGCTTCGGCAACAATAGGAGCCACTCTATGCGCGCCACCCCGCGCCGCTGGGACCCTAACGTACAGAAGGTCCGCATCCTCCTTGACGGTCGGCCGACCCGCGCCTACGTCTGCGCGAAGTGCATCAAGGCTCACAAGGTAGACAAAGTAGGCTGACCTATTTCGCGACCTCGTCCAGTTTTCGTACGAGGTCGGCCATCTCCAGAGCCGAAAGGGCCCCGTCCCAGCCCTTGTTGCCGGATTTGGTCCCCGCACGCTCGACCGCCTGCTCGATGTTCTCCGTCGTCAGGACCCCGAAGATGATGGGCACGCCGGTCGCCAGCTGTACGTGGGCCACTCCCTTGGCCACCTCAGAGGCCACGTAGTCGAAGTGAGGGGTCGAGCCCCGGATGACCGCCCCCAGACAGATCACCGCGTCGTACTTCTTGCTCACGGCCAATCGTTGGGCGACCAAGGGGATCTCCATAGCCCCGGGCACCCACGCTACATCCACATCGCCGGGCCTGACACCGTGACGCATAAGACAATCCTGGGCTCCCGAGAGCAGTCTGCTGCCGATGAACTCGTTGAAGCGTCCCACCACTATGCCGAAGCGGAGTCCTTCTCCCTTCAAGACCCCTTCGAATACTTGACCCTTCTCATTCATCCCCTCCGTCCTTTCCGTCGTCTTCTTCGTATTGCAGTCCTTGATGATGGAGGATGTGGCCCATCTTCTCCCTCTTGGCCTGCAGGTAGCGCACATTGGTGCGGTTGGGCTTCATCTCCAACGGGACCCGCTCGGTGATGGTGAGGCCGTATCCTTCCAGACCGACCAGCTTGCGCGGGTTGTTGGTCATGACGCGTATGGAGGACAGACCCAGGTCGTTGAGGATCTGAGCCCCGGTCCCATAGTCGCGGAGATCGGGCGCGAACCCCAGTTCCACGTTTGCCTCCACAGTGTCTCTGCCGTGCTCCTGCAGCTCATAAGCTCTGAGTTTGTTGAGCAGCCCGATACCACGTCCCTCCTGCGCCAGGTAGAGGATCACGCCCAGCCCCTCATCCTCGATGGCGTCGATCGCAGCTTCCAGCTGGTCGCCGCAGTCGCACCGCAGCGAGTGGAACACGTCGCCGGTGAGACACTCCGAGTGCACCCGCACGAGCACGTTCTCCTTGCCCGCCACGTCACCTTTGACGATCGCCAGGTGTTGCTCACCGTCCAGCAGGCTCTCGTACCCGTACGCCATGAAGTCGCCGAAACGGGTGGGCAGATGGGCCGTAGCCACCTGTCGGACCAGCTTCTCGGTGCGCCGCCGGTACTTGATGAGGTCGGCCACCGTGATCATCTTCAGGCCGTGACGCTGGCAGTACTTCACCAGGTCGGGGACACGAGCCATTGTCCCGTCCTCGTTCATGATCTCGCATATGACCCCGGCCGGGATCAGTCCCGCCAGCCTGGCCAGGTCGACGGCCGCCTCCGTCTGTCCGGCCCGCGTCAGCACGCCTCCGGGACGAGCGACGAGGGGGAACACATGGCCTGGGCGGACCAGGTCTTGCGGCGAACTGCTCGGATCGATGGCCACTTGTATGGTGTGGGCCCTGTCGGCCGCGGAGATGCCGGTCGTCACCCCCTGGCGGGCCTCGATCGAGACCGTGAAGGCCGTGCCGAAGCGCGATTGGTTCTCACGAGCCATAGGGTGCAGCCGCAGAACGCCGGCGCGCTCCTCCGTGAGCGATAGACAGATCAACCCTCGTCCGTGCAGGGCCATGAAGTTGACGGCGCCCGGCGATACGAACTGGGCGGCCATGGTGAGGTCACCCTCGTTCTCGCGGTCTTCATCGTCGACGACCACCACCATCCGTCCGGCCTTGAACTCTTCGAGAGCCTCCTCGATGGTGGCAAAATCCACTCCGTTTCTCATATGAACCCCTGTTCCCGCAAGAGGTCCTCCGTGAGTCCGTCTTTCACGAGCCCACTCGGGACCTCATCCTTTCTTATAAGTTCCAAGGCCCGCTCAACGTAGCGGGCCAGTACGTCCGCTTCCACATTCACCCGTGTGCCCACGGTGACCGACTTCAGCGTGGTCTCGCTCAGCGTGTGGGGGATGACGCCCACATCGAAGCCGCCGTCGGAGACACGCACCACAGTGAGTGAGATCCCATCGATGGCCACCGATCCCTTGGCCGCGATACAACCACGGACTTCGTCGGGGAGAGAGAAGCTCACCTCCCAGGTGCGACCTTTGCGCTCCAGCGCGAGGACCTCGGCCACAGCGTCTACGTGTCCGAGCACGAGGTGTCCTCCCAACCTGCTCCCCACGGCCAGTGAACGTTCCAGGTTGACCAAGACGCCCCGGCCGGCCTGTCCAAGGGTGGTGCGCAGGAAGGTCTCCGGCATGCAGTCCACCGTGAATCCGTCCCGGGCCAGATCGACCACGGTAAGGCACGCGCCGCTCACCGCTATGGAGTCCCCGATGGATGTACCCTCGAGCACCTTGCGGGCCCGCAGGCTCATGCGGCCCCCCTCGCGGGAACGCTCCACGCTCTGCACCACCCCGAGCTCTTCCACCAGTCCCGTGAACATCAGAACGGCTCTCCCGTGTAGCCCGATACCAGTACATCCGGACCGACCTGCTCCACCTCTGTCTCGCGCAGCCTCACTGCTTCGTCCATGCGCGCGGCGCCGGGGCCGCAGAGCGCGCCTCGGTTATCCACACCCGCCGCCATGAGGGGGCACACGAAGACGCCGACCTGGTCCACCAACCCGGCATTCCACCACGACCCCGCCAGCTTCGGCCCCCCCTCCAGCAGCACCGTCTGCACGTTCCGCTCCCCCAGAAGCTTAGCCACCGCCACAGGATCCAGCATGCCGGAAGCTCCTGCGGCCACGGCAACGGTCTCCACACCCCACTGCTCCACCTCGTCACGCCTCTTTTCGCTCACATCCGCGCCGCAGACGGCCAGCACCGGCCCGTCATCGACCGACCGCACCAGAGCGGAGGAAGGATCCAGCTCCAAGCGACGATCGACCACCACTCGAAGGGGTTGCCGCTCGCAGCGGACGTCTCGAGCCGTCAGCCTCGGATCGTCGGCGCGGAGCGTCCCGGCCCCGACCACCACTGCATCGGACCAGGCCCGCCATTGATGTACTAGGGCGCGGCTCTGTTCGCTGGAGATCCACCGCGAATCGCCGGAGTCGGTCGCCACGCGCCCGTCCAGGGTCATGGCGTACTTGTAGATGACGAAGGGAAGACCCGTGATGGCCGCCTTGCGTTGCCCGTTGTTCTGTCGTTTCGCCCGCAGCGCCAACGCCCCCTCGGCAAGGTCGACCTCGATGCCCGCCGCACGCAGCAGGTCTACCCCCTTGCCGTTCATCTGGGGCGAGGGGTCGAGCGCTCCCACTACCACCCGGCCGAAGCCTGCGCCGATCAGAGCCTCGGTGCAGGGCGGCGTACGTCCGTAGACACAGCAGGGCTCGAGCGTGACATACATCGTGGCGTCGGCGCAGACCGGCCGACACTTGGAAGCGTCCACCACGGTGGCGACAGGGGTGTCCACCGGCGTCCCCGCCCGGTTGAGCGCATCCTTGATGGCCACCACCTCGGCGTGATCGCGTCCCGGCCCGGCGTGGTGCCCCTCACCCAGGACCTCGGAATCCCTGACGATGACGGCTCCTACGACGGGATTGGGGCTGGTGCAACCCCGGCCGAGCTCGGCAAGCGCCAAAGCCCGGTCGAGATATGCCATATCCACCCGGTTGAGTCCCAAAAAAAACAACCCCTTCAGCCATGGGCCAGGGGTCGGGACGGCGCGCACATTCCTGCCGCGCACCGGTCTTCTCTCTTCCAGACTTTCACTGTCGGCCCAGGGCTCTCACCTGGTCGGCCCCAGAGGGCTCGCGGGCTGTCACCGCCGGTAGGGAATCTCACCCGACCCCGAAGACCATGTGTCGTCTCGCACCATACAGGTGCCGCACACCTTCCGGTGCAGCGTAGAATCTACCACACAGAGCCGTGACCCGTCATCAGGTCCTGCAATACCCGCGCTTCGGCTCCCGGATCCTGTGCACCGAAGACCGCCGATCCCGCCACGATCCAGTTGGCCCCCAACTCGACCACCCGGCGGATGTTCTCCCGGTTCACACCTCCGTCCAGCTCGATGGCGGCCTCCTCGGGAAGCATCTCCCGCAGGACGGGGACTTTCTCCAGCACCCTCTCGATGAGCTTCTGTCCGCCGAAGCCCGGGTTCACCGTCATGATGAGCACGAGGTCCACCAGCCCGGCCACCTCCCGCACCCGCGACACGTCGGTGCCGGGGTTCAGAGCCACCCCGGCCCCCACGCCCAGGGCCTTCATGGTCTCGACGGTGTGATAGAGGTGCGGCCCGGCCTCTGCATGCACGCTTAGAGCATCGGCGCCGGCCTTCGCGAAAGCCTCCAGGTAGCGTTCAGGCTTCTCTATCATGAGGTGCACGGACAGCAGGCCGCCCCGCTCGTGGACCAGAGGAGCGACCGCCTCCACCACCACCGGCCCGATAGTGATGTTGGGGACGAAATGACCATCCATGACGTCGACATGGATGATCCGCACCCCGGCATCCATCACGGCGCCTATCTCCTCTCCTAAACGGGAGAAATCGGCCGAAAGGATCGACGGGAGCAGTTGGATCTCTTTATATGCAGCCAGGGGGATCGTCAAGTGATCGCCTCCTCCGTCTCCACGTTCTCAAGTATCACTGCTCCCGGCACCTTTCGATGGTGCGACTCGGCTCGAGTCCCAGCCGCTCCGGGAGACGGCCCCCGTAACCACGGAGGAACGCGGCGGTGTCCATCCTGCCCTTACCGGCCGGTTGGACCTCTAGGATCTCCACCACCCCTTCGACGCAGCCCACGAATAGCCGCCCGCCGGCCGTCACCACCCGTCCGGCGTCGCCGGAAGCCGCCTCTGCGGCCGGGGGCACGGAAGCCAGTCCAGGCTGCCCGTACGGCCAGGTGCGCCAGATCTTGAGGTCCAGGCGTCCGGCGGTCGCCCGCGCGCCGATAGCCGGAGATAAAGACCGCACCCGGTCGTGCACCGCCTTAGCGCCCAAAGATGTGACGAATCGACAGTCTTCTGCACGAAGCTTGGCGGCGTACCAACTCTCACCTTCCTGCTCGCGCCAGACCACGGTGCCGTCGTCGAGCCCGGTCAGCGTCTGATCGATCCCAGCAGCCCCGAGCAGGGCCAAGATACGCGCGATGGACCCGGCGTCGTCCCGCAGACCTATCGATACCGACGTCTGCACGGTCCAGGGACCATGGTCGAGGGCCTCCGTGACCCGCATGATGGTGACTCCCGTATAGGGCTCGCCGGCCGCCAGGGCCCGCTCGATGGGAGCCGCCCCCCGGTAGGCCGGCAACAGAGAGGCGTGGATGTTGAGGCAGAACACACCTTCCAACAGAGACGGTGAGAGGATCTGCCCGAAGGCCGCGATGACCAATGTGGAGGCTCCCGCAGCCCTCAAACGCTCCAGCACGGCCGGTGAGTTGATGTCGTCGGTCTGCAGGCACTCGAGCCCCAGACGGGCCGCCTCGCCCGCCGCGGGCGGCGGGGCCGGTCTCAATCCGCGTCCCCTGGGTCTGTCCGGCTGCGAGATGACGAGCGACGGCCGCCTTCCCAGACCGTCCAGGTCGCTTAAGACCCAAGCCGCGAACTGAGGGCTGCCGGCGAAAGCGAAGTTCACGTTTCGACCGCTAGGGCCTGCTCGCGTAGCTCTTTCATCACTCGACGGCGTTCCTCGGGGCTGGCCCTGTCGAGGATGAGGCGGCCCTCCAGATGGTCGATCTCGTGTTGGGCGATACGGGCCGGAAGACCGACCAGGCGCACGCGCAGCGGTTCTCCCGAGAGGTCCTGGCATTCCACCACCACTTCCTCCGCCCGAGCCACCTCCATAGCCGCCCCCGGCACAGACAAGCAACCTTCTATCTCCGTGCAGCGGGCTTCCGACTCCTCCACGATCACGGGATTCACCCACGCATATCGCTCCTCGTCGGCGTCGGGGTTCCTCCACACCATGACCCGGCTGACCACACCGATCTGGTTCGCCGCCAGTCCCACGCCCTCGTCACGCACCATGACTTCCATCATGACCTGAGCCAGTTTCTTCAACCGTGCATCGAACGCGGTGACCGGTTTGGTTTGCTGCCTGAGGACCGGGTCGCCCAGCGTGCGTATCTGCGCCAGGGGGACCGCCTTGTCTGTCTGTGTCTTCGAGGATGCTCTTTTTGCACTCATTCTGGGCCTCTTCGCTCCGCTTCTGACCTCAGCCGAAGGACTGAGGATCCACGTCCACAAGGAGCGTGACCCCGCGGCGTCTGTACGGCTCGGAGAGCTGAGCCATGGCCTGGCCCACTATCCGCCGTGCGCGCGCCCCATCGCGAGCCGCTATCAAGAGGTGCCACCGTGCGCGCCCGCGCAACTTGGGCAACCGCACCGGCCCTTTGATCTCCTCACCTTTGAAGTGGGCCGCCAAACGTTCCACGAGATACTGGGACGCGACCTGAGCCCGTTCAGCATGCTCGGCCACCGTCATCACCCGGATGAGCTCCGTGAAAGGCGGGTACCCGAGACGCTCCCGGACGCTCAGCTCCTCCTTGTAGAAAAGCTCCTCGTCCCGCTCCAGCGCCATTCTAATACAGGGCACATCGGGATTCCAGGTCTGCACGAGCACCCGGCCGGGGCGCTCGGCCCGTCCGGCGCGCCCGGCCACCTGCGTCAGTAACTGGAAGGTCCGTTCCGCCGCTCGGAAGTCGGGGAGGTATAAGCCGGTGTCGGCATCGGCCACCAGCACCAGCGTGACATCTGCGAAGTCGTGGCCCTTGGCCACCATCTGGGTTCCCACGAGCACGGCCGGACGTGTCACGGCGAATTCCTCCAGGATCGCCTGCACCCGGCTGCCGCTCGTGAGTACGTCGGAGTCCATGCGGAACACCTGTCCCCGCGGTACCAGCCCCCGAAGTTCCCGGTCCAAGCGTTCCGTCCCTGGAGCCGTCCGCGTGAGTGGAGCCTCGCCGCACTCGGGGCATAAGGCCGGCTGAGCATACGCTCTGCCGCAGTGATGGCAGACGAGACGTCGTTCCCGGCTGTGGTAGGTGAGGGACAACTCACAGTCTCGGCATGTCATGACGTGCCCGCACAGGTCGCAGTGAACATGCGCCGCGAAGCCCCGCCGGTTCAGCAGTACGATGGCCTGTTCTCCCCGCCTGAGCGTCTCCGCCAGCGCCTCCCGTGATCGCGGGGCCAGCAACGAGGCGGCTCCTTGGCGGCGCATGTCGACCACTTCGCATTCCGGCGGAGCACCGGCCGCCCGGTAGGTCAATCGTATCCGCTCTCCACCCCGCTCCATATCCTCCACGGCGGGCGTGGCGCTGCCCTCCAACAGCAGCCCTCCCGACTCCCGCAGGCGCAGCGCAGCGGCCGTCCTTGCATGATACCGAGGCTCCTCCTCCTGTTTGTAAGAGGAGTCGTGACTCTCGTCGATCACGATCAACCGCAGGTCGCGCACCGGGGCGAACACCGCCGACCGGGCGCCCACTACCACCGGAGCCTCCCCGCTCGCGATGCGCCGATGCTCCGTCACACGTTCCCCCTGGGCGAGACCGCTGTGCAGCACTCCCACCTTGTTCCCGAAGCGGGCCCGCACCCGGCTGATCATCTGCGGCGTCAAGGCGATCTCCGGCACCAGCAGGATCGCCCCCGCCCCCTCCGCCAAGACGTGGGCGACGACGCGCAGGTACACCTCGGTCTTACCGCTGCCCGTAACACCCCAAAGAAGCCGTTGTGAGAATCCCGGCTCCGCGTAGGCTCTGATGAGCGCCTCGACGGCTCTCTCCTGCTCGACTCGAAGGGGCGGCCCCGTCACTCCCCATGCAACCTGAGCACCCACTCCCCGGTCGTGCGCCGCCTGAGCTCCGTGGCCCGCGCCGGCGGCCTGCTCGCCCGGCCGTCTCGGCCGGATCTCTACAAGACCCTTCGCCGCCAGAGCCCGGACCACCCCAGGACCGACCCCCACCTGCTCACAAACGGCGGCGATCGCCGTGCCTCCGACCGGGATGGCTTCGAGCAGCGCCTTCTGCTTGGCGGTGAGTCGCACTGTAGGGCCGCCGGCGTCGGACGCGGCGCCGGAGCCTCGCCCGCCATCGGCGCCCGACGCGCAACCTGGTTCCGGCCCGTCATCGGCGTCGGATGCGCCGCCGGCGTCGGTCTCTCCATCGGTCCGTTCCACCCAGGTGTTCCGACTTCCTCCGACAGGCCCGCCACGACGCGTCGTAGAGGGTGGAGCCATAAGTCGAAGACACGACTCATACGAAGCCAGAAATCGCGCAGACAAGGTACGAGCGAGGGCGAGCAGCTCGGGCGGCACGTAGTCTCCCGTGACCGACTCGAGGCGTCGCAGTCCTCCCTCTTCGACTTCGCCGCTGGCTCCCAGGCTCTCGACTACAGCCAAGGCCGTCCGGCGACCGAAGGGGACCCGCACGAGCGAACCGATCTGGACCCGATCGGCAAGTTCCTCGGGTACGAGATAGTCGAAACTCCGGTCGCCCAGATGCCGCAGTTTGAGCAGCGGCACCACTTGGACCACCCGTGCTCTAAGTTCATCAGAGGCCGGCGGCATCTCCACCTCCGGCTGCCTCGTCACCTCCGCGCCGCGGCGATTCGCCCTAGCTCAACCCCGCGTCGCCGCGCAAGGCTTCGGCCTTGTCCGTCTTCTCCCAGGTGAAGTCGGCGTCCTCACGCCCGAAGTGACCGTAGGCCGCCGTCTTCTCGTAGATCGGCCGGAGCAGCCTGAGATCGCGGATGATGGCGGCGGGCCTGAGATCGAAATGGCTCCGCACCAACTCCTCGATGACTGCCGGGTCGACCTTTGCCGTCCCGAAGCACTCCACCATGATGCTGACCGGATGCGCCACCCCGATGGCGTACGCGATCTGGACCTCGCAGCGGTCGGCCAGTCCGGCCGCCACCACGTTCTTGGCCACATAACGGGCTGCGTAGGCCGCCGAGCGGTCCACCTTGGAGGGATCTTTCCCTGAGAACGCCCCACCGCCGTGTCGCCCGAAGCCTCCGTACGTGTCCACGATGATCTTCCGTCCGGTGACCCCTGTGTCACCCATCGGCCCTCCGATGACGAACTTGCCCGTCGGATTCACGTAGAGCTTGGTCTCCTTGAACTCCGGATCATAAAGCCCTTGGGGCAGGATCGGCTTGATGACATGGTCGATCAGGTCGGGGCGCAGCAGCGTGTCTATGTCGATGCCGTCCTTGTGTTGCGTGGAGATGACCACGGCCGTGATGAACTCCGGCCTGCCGTCGACATACCTGACCGTGACCTGGCTCTTGCTGTCGGGACGTAGATATCCGAGGACATCGCCCTTGCGGATCTCGCTCAGACGGTGCACCAGGCGGTGGGCGAGGTAGATAGGCATGGGCATAAGAACGTCGGTATCGCGGCACGCGTATCCGAACATCATCCCCTGATCGCCCGCGCCCTGGCGGTCCAGTGCGTCTTTGTCGTGAGGATCGGTCCGGCTCTCTAGAGCCGCCGACACGCCCTGAGCGATGTCGGGCGATTGTTCGTGGATGGCCGTGACCACACCGCAGGTGGAGGCGTCGAAACCATACTTCGCGCGTGTGTAGCCGATGCGCTCCACAGTCCTTCGCACGATGGTGGGCACGTCGACGTAAGTGGAGGTCGTGATCTCCCCCGCAACGACCACCAGGCCGGTGGTGATCAGCGTCTCGCAGGCGACGTGGCCCTGCGGATCGTCTCTGAGGACGGCGTCCAGCACCGCATCTGCGATCTGATCGGCGATCTTATCGGGATGTCCCTCGCTCACCGACTCCGATGTGAACAAAAAGTCACGATTCTCCACAACGACCTCCAAGACTGACGTTCAAAGCCGGGTCCCGCCCGGCCTTCGCTCACCATCGCGGCAGTGTATCAGACCCCTCGGTCTCACACTCCGCGGTTGTCTACGACCCGGCGCGCCACACCCGACGAACGGGGTATGGTCTTGGGCTCCACCAGCCGCACGCGGGGCCGGATACCCAGTTCCTGGCGCAGACGCTCCTCCACGTGTTGCTGGAAGCTCTGAAGCTTCCGCACGGCGTCGGAGAAGAAGGAGGGCGCCACCTCCATCTGCACTTCGATCTGATCGAGCGAACCTTCTCGGTATAGGATGACCTGGTAGTGTGGCTCGGCCTTCTCGATGTCTAGAAGGACGGCTTCAATGGAAGCCGGGTACACGTTCACTCCCCGGATGACGAACATGTCGTCGGTCCTCGCGTAGACCTTGCTGTGCCGGGCGAGGGTCCGTCCGCACACGCACGGCCTGTAGCTGACACCGGCCAGATCACCGCTCCGATACCGTATGACCGGCACGGCCTCCTTCGTGAGCGAGGTGAACACCAGCTCGCCCTCCTTGCCTTCGGGCACGGGCTCACCGGTCTCCGGATCGATCACCTCGACGAGCAGATGGTCCTCATTGATATGGAGCCCATCCTTGTTCCAGCACTCGAAGGAGACGCCCGGACCTATCACCTCGGAGAGCCCGTAGATGTCGCAGGCCGACATCCCTGTGCGCTCCTCCAGTCTGGTCCGCAGCTGGTTGGTCCACGGCTCCGACCCCAGCAGGCCCACCCGGAGCTTCAGGTCCTTGAAGTCGTAGCCCGACTCTAGAGCCACGTCGGTGAGATGCATCACATAAGAGGGAGTGCCTACCAGCACGGTGGTCTCGAAGTCGCGCATGATCTGCAGCTGCCGGATGGTGTTACCGGTCGAGGCGGGGATGACGGTCACGCCCACCCGCTCCAAGCCCGCATGCATGCCGAACGCGCCGGTGGTGAGGCCGTACTCGAAGGCTATCTGCGCCACATCGTGGTAGCGCGCGCCCCCGGCCACCGCCACCCGGGCGCAGAGCTCAGACCACGTACTGAGGTCGCCACGGCTGTATCCCATGACGGTGGGATTGGACATCATCCCAGAGGAGGCGTGGACGCGCACCACTTTCTCCAGAGGCAGGGCGAAGAGGCCGTAAGGGTAAGCGGCCTTGAAGTCGGCCTTCACCGTGAAGGGGACCTTGTGCAGGTCGTCCAGGCTGCGGATGTCACCCGGCTTCAGCTTCAGGTTCGCCCATCGTTCGCGGTGGAAGGGGACGTTCTCGTACACCCACCTGAGCGTCATCTGGAGCCGCTTGAACTGCAACTCACGCAGCTCGTCCCTGCTCATGGTCTCGTACTCGGGGTTCCAGATCTCGTTCATGTCTTCTCCATCCCGCGTCTGTACCCGGCGTTGCGCCGGCCGAAGTAGATCGCCCGCACCTCTGGGTTGTCCAACAACGCCTGCGCGGAATCCTCAAGAACGATGCGGCCCCTCTCCATGACCAGACCTCTGTGGGCAAGACTGAGGGCGATGCGCGCGTCCTGCTCGACCAAGACCATGGTGAGGCCTTCTTGGTTCAAACGGCGGAGGCCGGTGAATATGTCCTGCACCACGATGGGCGCCAGACCCATGGAGGGCTCATCGAGCAGCAGTAACCGGGGCTCGGCCATCAGGGCCCGGCCCACGGCCAACATCTGCTGTTCTCCTCCGGAAAGAGTCCCGGCCTGCTGGCTCAGCCGCTCCTTCAGCCTGGGGAACAGCGCGAACACGCGCTCCAAACGCTCGGCCACAGGACTGCCGCTCCCCCGCCGGGAGTAGCCGCCCAGCTGCAGATTCTCCTCCACGCTCATCGGACCGAAGAGCCGGCGACCCTCAGGGATCTGGATCAACCTCCGGGATACGATGTTCTCCACGCCCAGCGGATCGATCCGCTCTCCGTCATAAGTGATGGAGCCTCCCGAGATGCGGACCACTCCCGAAACGGCCTTGAGCAGCGTGCTCTTGCCGGCGCCGTTGGCTCCCACGATGGTGAGGATCTCGCCTTCACCGACAGTGAGGTCTATCCCGTGCAGGACCTCGATCCTGCCGTAGCCGGCCCGGACTCCACGCAGCTCAAGCACGCCGCCGTCCTCTCGTTGCTATTCCACCAGCACCCAAGTGCCCCCCTCGACCCTCACTATGATCATGTCGTCGGGCGTCAGGCCGTCACGGTCGGTGGCCGAGTAGTTGTAGATGCCGTCCGGGCCGGCGAAGTCCTGAGTCGAGTTCAAGGCCGCCTGGAGGGCCGCCGGCTCCGTGCTCCCCGCCCTCTCTATGGCCGAAGCGAGCAGCGTGATGGCCTCGAAGGCATACCCGGCGAAAGCGTTGGGCGACTCACCGTTGTACGCAGCTTGGTAGTTCGCGATGAATCCGTCGGTGACGGCTTTCTGCGATGGTTCGGTGATGGAGCTCGGCACCAGCAGCCGGCCGGCGGGGAAGACGACGCCCTCCGCCGCGTCGCCGGCAAGCTCGATGAAGGTCTTGTTGGCGATGCCGTGGCTACCCACGTACGGGATGTCCATCCCCAGTTGCTTCAGGTTCTTGGCCGCCAAAGCCGGGCCCGGATTGGTCCCCCACACTATGAGGACTTCCGGTGCTGCGCCCTTGATCTTCGTCAACTGCGCCGTGACATCGGTGTCGGCCGTCTTGTACGACTCCTTGGCGACGATATCCAGCCCCAGGCTCGGCGCCGACTTCTCGATCTCGGCCGCTCCGGACGAGCCGAAGGCGTTCTCGTCGTGGAGGATGGCGACTTTCTTGACCCCAAGCGACTCAGCCACGTACTTCAGCGCCCGAGCCGCGGCCATGGCGTCCTTGTGCGGAGTGCGCCACATCCATTCAGCGGGCGGGACGTCGGTGACGTCGTTCGCGGCCGCCATGGATATCTGCGGTAGGCCCTTCTCCGCCGTTATGGGTTTCACGGCAAGCGTAGGCGCCGACCCGGTGGCGGCGATGATCGCCACCGCCTTCTTCTGATCGATGAGGCGATTGGCCGCCGTGACGGCCTTCTGCGCGTCGCTCTCGTCATCCTCGATCAGGATCTCGACGGGCCGTCCCAGTATGCCTCCACCGTCATTGATGACGGTCTCCATCATCACGAACACGTTCCGCTCCTGCGCGCCCAGCGCCGAGTTGGGGCCCGTTGCCGACACGATGGCCCCGATCACGATGGGAGGGCCGGCCGTCGCAGAGCCCCCTGCGGCCGTCGTTTCGCCGCCGCAGCCCGCGATCATCGCCGTCGTCAGTGCGAACGCCAGCGCCAATGCGAACAACAGGGAGACCCCCCGCAGTGAAGACCTTCCGCGACCCCCGACCCTCTTGTCATGTCCGTTCTTCATCACCCCAACTCCTCTCCCAGATACGCCTTGATCACTTCCTCGTTGTCCTGGATCATGAGCGGCGGGCCCTCGGCAATCTTCCGTCCGTAGTCGAGCACCACCACTTCGTCGGATATCTCCATGACGAAGGTCATGTCGTGCTCCACCAGAAGCACGGTCACACCCTCGTCCCTGATCCTCCTCACCGTGTCGGCCAGTCTCTCCGTCTCCTCGTCGTTCAACCCGGCCGCCGGCTCATCCAACAGCAGCAGCTTCGGCTCCGACGCCAGCGCCCTTGCGATCTCCAACAGATGACGCTCCCCCATGGGCAGGTTCTCCGCAGGCTCCTCCGCGTGGTGGTCGAGGCCCACCCGTCGTAATGCCTCATGCGCGGCTTTGAACGCCTCCTTCTCTTCACGCCTGTGCAGCGGCAGGCTGAGGGCCGCCGACAGGACTCCTGCCTTGGTGCGCGAGTACCGGCCCACGGCCACGTTCTCCACCACACTCATGCCGTCGAAGACAAGGCTGTGCTGGAAGGTCCTCCCCAGACCCAGCCGGCATATCCGGTGCGGCGCCCGACCGGTGACGTCCTCTTTGGAGAATACCACTCGACCCTCGTCGGGACGGTAGGAGCCCGAAGCCACGTTGAAGAGGGTGGTCTTGCCGGCGCCGTTGGGCCCGATCAGCGCCTTGATCTGCCCTTGATGCACGGCGAAGGTGACCCCTCGAAGGGCGTCCAGCCCTCCGAACCTCTTCGATACCGAATCTATCCTGAGGAGAGGCATCGCCTGCTACTCTCCCGGCCCGGGCGGTCTCGAGCCTCCCGGGCCGCTCCGCGACCGCCGCTCCTTCACCATCTGCCAAAGACCCCGGGTGCGACCCTGCCACAGCACCATGATGGCCACCAAGAGCACGCCGAACACCAAGTTGGTGATGTCGTCGTTCACCCGTTTCAGCAGCTCGGGCAGGATGACGATGACGAGAGTCCCCCACATGGCGCCCCACACCGTTCTCAGACCCCCGATGATGACCCCCGTGATCAGGATGATCGAGAAGGTGATGGTGTAACTCTCCGGGCTGATGAAGCGCACGTAATAGGCGTCGAAGCTCCCCGCGATGCTGGCGAACACCGCCGCCAGCATGAACACCTGCACCTTGCGGTACGAGGTGTCTACACCCAGCGATTGGGCGGCAGGCTCCGAACGGTGCAGAGCCCGCAGCGACCGCCCCACCCGGCTGCTCGAGAGGTTGAGCGAGAAACGGAGCATGAGTAGTGCCACCCCCCACACCACCAAGTGATAGGCCCTCGGCCCGCTCAGACCCAAGCCGCCGATGGAGAGCGGAGGGATGCCCGATATGCCGTCGGTGCCGTTGGTGAGACTCTTGAGCTGGATCAGAAGGATGTAGATGATCTCGTTCACTCCCAACGTGGCCATGGCCAGGTAGTAGCCCTTGAGCCTGAGGGCCGGCATCCCCACCAGTCCGGCTATGGTGGCAGAGACCAAAGCAGCCGTCCCCATGGCCAGCCAGGGATCCCACCCCAGACGGGTGGTCAGGATGGCCGCCCCATAGGCGCCGATGCCTACGAAACCGGCCTGGCCGAGCGAGATCTGGCCCGCCTGCCCCAGTAGCAGGCTCAAACCGAGCGCCATCATGAACTTGGTGGCCACAAAGGCCAGTATCGACAGGTAGTACGAGTCGCTCAGGTAGGCGGGGATGGTCATCACGATCACCGCGAACGCCAGGTACGCCGCGTGTTTGCGTAGATACGACACCACTGTCTCCACCCTGGTCACCCTCTGTTCCCCATCTTGGCGCCCAGCAGCCCTACGGGCCTGACGAAGAGCACGAGCAGAAGGATGACGAAGGCGATGGCGTCCTTGTAGCCCGCGGAAACCACGCCCACTCCCAGAGCCTCCACTATGCCCAGTATGAACCCGCCCAACACCGCGCCCACCGGATTGCCCAGCCCTCCGAGCATCGCGGCTGCGAAACCCTTCATACCCAGGAGCGAGCCTGAGTGGAAACCCATGAAACTGATGGGGGTGATCATCACTCCGGCAGCCGCCGAAATGGCCCCTGTAAGCGCGAAACTGAAGATGACCACGCGGCTGTAGGAGATGCCCTGCAGGCGGGCCGAAGTAGCATCGACGGCGCAGGCCCTGACGGCCTTGCCGAATAGGCTCTTACGGTAGAAGAGCTGCAACGCCACCACGATCACGATGGTGAGCCCGACCACCCACAGGGTCTGAGGCACCACGGTGGCTCCGCCCACGGACAGCGGTTCTTCACCGGAGAAGGCCGGCAGGGTGACGGCGTCCCTGCCCCAGATGAGCATGGCGGCCGTCTCGAACACGAAGGAAGCCCCCACGGTAGCTATGACCTGCGCCAGGATGCCTTTGCGCAGCAGGGGCCTGATGGCGATCCGTTCGAAGCCGACGGCCACCAACACCACGATGGCGACTGAGCCCAGAAACGCACCCCACAAGGGCGCTCCCGCTCCGTACAGCCCCACTGCGATCATCCCTCCCAGCATGACCAGCTGGCCTTGGGAGAAGTTGATGATCTGGGTGGCGTTGAACACCAGGGTGAAGCCCATGGCCGTGAGCGCATACACGCTCCCGCTGGTGACGCCGCTGAAGATGTATTGGAGGAACTGCTCGAAGGTCACGACTCGTCCGCCGTCCCGTCCTCGCTCAGCTGAGGTCGCCGGGGCCGAGCACCCGGAAACCGTGTTCCACCAGCAACCCCTCGAGCCGCTCCAATTCTTCGGTCTTCAGTAGGAGCGAGTCGTGCGTCCCCAAGTAGATATACTCGATATCGAGGCCCGACTCGGCCACCAGACGCGCCACCGCCGCCAGGACCCCGGGCTCGTTGGGCAAGAGGGCGCAGACCACCGGATGCTCCACCACCGCGTACCCTCCGGCCCCCAGCAACTCCTTGGCCTTGTCCACTTGGTCGACCACCAGGCGGAGGATGCCGTAATCGATCGTGTCGGCGATGGTGAAGGAGAGAACGTTGACGTTCCCGCGCGCCAGCGTGGCAAGAGTATCCGCCAGGTGCCCCGGCTTGTTCTCGACGAATACCGACAACTGCGGAATGCTCATCAGGCCCCCCACACGATCGATGGACGCTTCTCAGGCGCGCCGGCCCAAAGTACGACGAACGGACGCTATTCTAGTACACGGGATGCATATGCGCGAACGGCGCGGGTGCAGGGCTCCGACGCTCGGCCCCTCGACCTGCCGATCATGAAGGGTCGGATGTGTCCACCGTCCACCGGCCGTAACGGAGGCTACCCTCCTGCCGGACTAGGGCGCAGAGCTCCTTCGGTGTACTTGTTGCCTGCATTCCAAAGCAGCCACTCGTCGTAGCCCTGTCGTTCCGCGGCTTCGATCTCGGCCTTGACCTCCTCCACGCCGTAATCCACACCGTAGTCGTCGTCTTTGAGCCAGGGCCTTCCCTTCGCGCCCGTGCCGGCCAGCCTGCGGGTGGTGTCTTTCATTGCGGCGGTGATCAGTTCGAACGGATGAGCGTCGGGTTTGTCCAGTCCGTAGGAGCCGTCATCGTAGTGAGAGGGATAGACCATCGGACAGACGATGTCCACATTCATACAGACCTTCTCGATCTTCTGTCCGAAACCTCCGTCGTCACTGGCGTGTACGGTCAGACCGAAGACATCCGCCGACACCCACACCCCCAGCTTCTCCAGTCGGTCCCTGGCGTAGGCCAGGAACCCCGCAATAGCGTCCTCCATCTTGCAGTACTTGCCTGGATATGAGGCTTTGGATATCGGACCGTCCGTGGGGAAGCGTACGTAATCGAACTGGATCTCCCGGAATCCGTGCCGGGCGGCATCCTCCGCCACCTGGACGATGTATTCCCAGACCTCATGGTTGTAGGGGTTGGTGTAATTGAGCCCCTTCCAGTCGGCCCACATGCCCCCTTCGGTGCTCTGCACCGCCAGATCGGGTCTGGCCTGAGCCAGCTTGGTGTCTTTGAAGCAAACCACCCTGGCTATCGGGATGACGTCGTGCTCGGCAAGAGTGGCCAGCAATCCGTCGACGTCGGAGATCCGTTTCTCGACCAACCCCAGCTCCTTCGCAAAGGCTACGTCCGCGTCGTAGGTCACCATCCCCAGGTCTTCTTTTATATCGATGACGAACGCGTTGATCTCCGTTCTGTCGGCCAGTCCCAGCAACTTGGTCATCCTGCCGGCGTCTCCCGCCACATAGCTGGTCACGTAGACCCCTTTGACGGGCACATAGGCGAGGTCGCGAAGAGCGACCAGGTCCACCAACGGCTCGATCTTGTACTCAGCGTCAACCGGCATCACGGAGGGCAGGGTCACGGAGCCCCCTTCGGACTTCCAAGGGAAACCCGGGCCACCCACCATCACGCTCCCCAGAGCCCAAAGGAGTATGAATCCCACCGCGAACCCGGCCGCTCCCAAGAAGGCGATGAAGGCCAAACGGATCCCTGCGCCTCGGCGCGGCCGGACAGGTCGGGGGTGACGGGGATTCCTGCTGGAGCGGACTTGAGCCATGGCCCGGACAGTGTATC
This sequence comes from Actinomycetota bacterium, assembly GCA_012523095.1. GTDB lineage: Bacteria > Actinomycetota > Thermoleophilia > RBG-16-64-13 > RBG-16-64-13 > RBG-16-64-13. Next base: position 62,753 of record JAAYJE010000049.1, read on the forward strand.
AGAGCCTTCTGCTAAACTCTTCCCGCTATGCGGCGAGATAAGGTCTTCCGATTCGTCATTCTTACCTTCGCGATAGGCGCCTTCATCGGTCTCATCGGGGGGCTGGCGTTCGGCGGTGGGTCGGGCCGGAGCACGCCCAGACAGTCCGCCAAGACCTCCGACCACTCCCAGGCCGACGCCACCGATCCGTCGGCCGATACATCCACCATCTACGAGCCTATGACCCCCGAACGAGCGAAGGCCATCGGCGCCAACGAGATGGGCCGGCTCCTGGTGCTCATGTACCACCATTTCGGCCCCGAAGAAGCCGAGTGGACCCGCACCCCCGCCAATTTCCGCAGTGATCTGGCTCTGCTCAAAGCCGAGGGCTTCTACCCTGTCAACGTGCGCGACCTGGTCACCGGCAACATCGATATACCCGCCGGGAAGACACCGGTCGTCCTCACCTTCGACGACTCCAGCTCCGGGCAGTACCGTATCCTCGACGACGGCGCCATCGATCCCGACTGCGCCGTAGCCATAATGCAGCAGGCCGTAGACGACGGGGATTGGGCCTCGCGGGCCTCCTTCTTCTGCCTCATCGACGTGGACTCCAGGGATCGCGAGATCTTCGGCCAGGAGAGCGTCAGGAAGGAGAAGCTCAGGAACCTGGTCGACTGGGGGTACGAGGTCGGCAGTCATACGGTGACCCACCTGGATCTCAGCAAAGCCTCGGAAGAAGAGGCTGTGAAGCAACTTGCTCAGTCCAAGTCGATCCTGGAAGGACTCATCGGCAACAGCTACGAAGTCACGAGCCTCGCCATCCCCTTCGGCTCCTACCCTGAGTCCGACAGCATCCTCGCGGGCGGCCGGTACGAAGACATCACGTACGCGTATACGGCGGCCCTCTCGCTGGGCGCAGTGCCTTGTCCCTCCCCGTTCTCGACGGAATTCAGACCGCTCCACATCCCGCGTATCAGAGGCAGCGCCGATTTCATCACCGACGCCATCAAGGCGCTCAAGAAGAACCCCGGGATGCGCTACATCTCAGACGGCGACCCCATCACCATCTCCGCGCCGCACGACCTCCCCACCGAACTGGGAAAGCTCCCGGACGATCTGGGTCGCCAGATCATCCGCTACTGACCACGCGACCGAGGGGATCGAGAAGCCTGCGGGGCCCGTTTCAGATCCGGCCCGTCGCCGCCTTCCACCACCTCAGACACGCCGCCGCAGAGCCCGCAGGCGTATCGCTCACCGGCCTTCGCGGAGGTCCCCAGATGCACGAGCACTCCACAGTGCGGGCACAGGACGTCCACGTCGGGCTCCCGGCCTTGAAGGGCTATCTTCTCGCCCACGACCTCCCATAGGGGATCGTGCTTCTTTTTCGCCATCTCTCCTCCCGCCCTGGGGGCCGGATCCGCGCCACCGCGGTACGGTATCCTGACCTTTCCGACGGAGTCTCTCACAGGAAGCCACGCGTGGCCAGGAGTCACGCGACTCGGAGACGGATATGGATGCACCAGAAGACAAAGCCGCGACGGCGGGCAGCGGGGCCCCTCGGGATAGCGGGGCCCCTCGGGATAGCGGGGCCTCTCGGGATAGCGGGGCCCTCCAGGGTGGCGGAGCCCTCCAGGGTGGCGGAGCCCTCCAGGGTAGCGAAGCCCCCCGGCGGGCCGACTCGAGTAACGGGGTCTACCCGGTGTTCGACCTGGGCGTCGCCCCCTATCTCCCCGTGCAGGAGTTGCAGGGCCGGCTGCGCTCTAGGGTGGCCGCCGGAGCCGTTCCCGGTGTGATCCTCCTTCTCGAGCACACACCCGTCGTCACTCTCGGCAACAGGCGCAGTCCCGACGACCTGCGCGACTCTTCGCTTATCCGCGACAGAGGGCTGGAGGTCGTAGAGTCGGAGAGAGGGGGCCGGGCGACGCTCCACGCTCCCGGCCAGTTGGTCGGCTACCCCATCGTGCCCATCCCCCGTCGGGACCTGCGGGCCTTTGTGACAGGTCTGGAGGAGATCCTGGTGCTGCTCTTGGAGGAGTTCGGCGTGAGCGCCGACCGGCGCGACGGCCGGCCGGGACTGTATGTCGACGGCCGCAAGATCGCCTCGGTGGGCCTGCGTTGCCACCGATGGGTGTCCAGTCACGGCACGTCATTGAACGTGACCACGGACCTCAGCCTGTTCGATCTCATCGTGTCCTGCGGCGAACCCGACCTGCGGCAGACCAGCCTACAGGAGCTGACAGGCGAGGCGCCTCCCATGAACCGGGTGAAGACCGCCTATGTGCGGGCGGCCGAGATGGTGTTCGGCTGGAACCTGAGCGCTCCGCGGAAACTGTCTTACTCGGAGGTGGAGGCCCACCTGGGACTCTGAGAAGCCCGGCGCCCCCACGCCCGCGCCACCCCCGGCCTGACTGTTGAGTCGGGCGGCGGCAGCTCCCCGCCCGCCGAGCGTGGCGACCACCCGAGAAGTGCCCACGGCAGGATTCGAACCTGCGGCACCTGGCTCCGGAGGCCAGTGCTCTATCCCCTGAGCTACGTGGGCGTGATCGGTGACGATGCCGGCCGAGCGACCGGCCGAGTACCACGCCGGGAGAGGGGTCATTATACCCGTTCGAGCCGAGCCCGGCCCTTCTCAGGATACGGCACCACGAGAGTGTCGAGATCGCGCGGCAGGAGAGCGCCCGGGAACACCTCCCGGGCCTCGTCACGCAGTTCTCTCCAGCTGTGCCGAGAGCTGATATGGGTGAGTACCAGCGTGCCCACTCCGGCCGCACGGGCCACCTCAGCAGCCTCTCGCGCTGTGGAGTGACCCGTCTCTAGAGCGCGGTCGATCTCGGACATGCCGAAGGTGGAGTCGTGCACCAACACCGACGCGCCGGCGGCCAACCCGATCACCGAGGCGCAGGGCCGGGTGTCGCCGGTCACCACCACCTTCCGGCCGGACCGAGAGGCGTCCATCACCTCTTCAGGCTTCACTTCCCGGCCTTCGCCGGTCGTCACCGTCTCTCCGCGCTGCAGCCGCCCGAAATCGGGGCCGGGCCGGATACCCAGCTCTGCGGCCCGTTCCGGATGGAACTGTCCGGGCCGCGACTTCTCCTCCAAGCACCACGCCAACCCGGGCAGTCCGTGGTCGGTCGAAGCGGTCTTCAAATAAAGGTCCTCAGTCTCGAGAACCGTTCCTTCGCCCACCTCCTCCACCAGGAACGGGAAGCGGGGCCTGCCGACCAAGCGCTCAGCGTCACGCAGCATCTCATACAGTCCGCTGGGTCCGAAAAGCAACAGCGGCTCCTCACGTCCGAGCAGGCTGTAGGTCTTGAGTAGGCCGGGCAGACCCAGATAGTGATCGCCGTGGAGATGGGTGAGGAGGATCATGTTGATGCGGGCCAGTCCGACCGACCGCATGAGCTGGCGCTGCGTACCCTCGCCGCAGTCGATGAGCGTCCGCTCTCCCCCCCGCGCAAGGAGCACGGCCGGCGAACCCCGGTCGACCGTGGGCGTAGCTCCGGCCGTCCCCAAGAACACTAGGTGCAGATCCAATCCGGGCCTTCCTTAGTCCCCAGAGGGTCCGTCGACCTTGGGAGCTCTGGCAGTGAGACGGATGCTGTCCTCAGTATCGCTCGAAGGGTCGTGGAAGAAGGTGGGGTTGCAGCACGCAGTGGCTCCGGTGGACGCCCCGTAGGCCTGCTCGACCCAGACCCGGCAGTGACTGAGCGGCGTCCTATTCACGCGCAGAGGCCCATACGGATCGGAACGCCTCCGTGATGCTCCGCCGTTCTCCGTGAAGGCTCTCAGATTCAGTTCCGGCAAGAAGACCTTGTGGAGACAACCGAAGTATGTCGTCTCCCCGTCGTGATATGAGTAGACATAGGGACAGTTCGAGCGAAGGCACTGCCACGGCGATACCACCCGCTCGCAGACGACCTCGCATTCCCGGCATTCCAGCCTCAAACGCCGGCGTCTGTTCCGCCAAGGGGTAGCGGCATCAAGCTTGTTATCGATGCTCTCCATGCGCAAAGTATACCGTCGCCAGCCTATTCCATACCCTCCCAACGTGTTCCCGGCACCAATCGTGCACGCCGGAGCGACCTATCGGTCGCCCAGCGGAGGACACTGCGAGAGAAGACAACCCGACCGTTGTCGCCGAAATCCACGCTCCCTGTGACGAAAACGGCGCCGTGCACAGTAGTCCCGTCGAGAAGGAGCGAGCCTTCGTCGATCACCACGACGCCGTAAAGATCGCCGAGGTCCCGGGCGTCGAGCTCGGCGCCGCCGATCATCAGGGCCAGGACGGGTTGCTCGGGAGTCCCCCTCGGCCCATCCGACAGTCTGATTCCGGGCCCGGCGTCTCGACCCAACAGTACCACCTGCGGACCCGGCGCTACGGCGACCAACGGCGTCCCACCGCCATCATCACCGCCGTTGCTGCCGTCCTCCGGAGCCTCGGCCCGCGCCGCCGCCTGCGCTTCGATGGCCGAGCTCGACTCGAGAGCCTTCCATCCCGGGTCCAGCCGCCATGGGTCTCTCATCTCCGCCAGCGTGCAACCGTCGTCCAGCAGCGGCTCTTTCGGAGCACCCACCACGTAGCCCACGGCCGTGCCGGCCGCAGCCTCCTCCCCTCCCCCCACGTTTTCGACCGACAGCCAAGGCTCCGACCGTCCCAATGCCGCCGTGACCATCCCAGCCACTAGAGCCGCCACAGGCAGATCGATGCCGTCGCGGCCGCGCTCCACCCAGGCTGAGACCGCCGGCGCCGAGACTGTAGGCTCCTGCCGTACCGCGGCCTCCAGGGTCCAATCCGCATCGCCTTCCGACTCGCGGAGAGTCCCCTCCACAGGGCCGGTGGCATCAGGACATGCCGTACTATCCCACACCACACTCCAAGGTGACGGTCGCCAAGCTGCAAGCGCCATCTGTCGCAGCGTCATCAAACCCTGGTCCCTATCCGCCAGGCACCGGCGCCCCACCGACTCATCGACCACGCTTCTTTCGGCACAGAGGACCACCGCGCATACACTCTGCGCCACAATCGCCACGGCCAGACACAAAAAGAGCACAAACAGGAGTATAGAGCCGCTC
>JAAYJE010000050.1 GCA_012523095.1 Actinomycetota bacterium
CCGCGACATGAAGTATGCCGACGCCATGCTCATTCTGGGGGAGGACGTCACCAATACCGCCCCCATGCTCGACTACTCCGTCAGGCAGTGGCTGCGTCGCCGTCCGAACCCGGAACGCCTCCGCCTGCAGATCCCCGACTGGAACGACTCTGCCGTGGGCAGGATCGTGCACCAGGAGCCCAGCCCCCTATACATAGCCACCGTCGCGGCCACCAAGCTCGATCGCGTCGCCGCCCTGGCATACCGAGGCGCCCCCGACGATCTGTCACGCCTTGGCTTCGCGGTCGCACACCTGCTCGACCCAGAGGCCCCCGCAGTACCCGACCTTTCTGACGACATCGAGGGGCACGCTCGACGGATAGCCGCTGCGTTCGAGAAGGCGGAGCGGCCGATCGTGATCTCCGGCACCAGCTGCGGCAGCAAGACGGTCATGCATGCGGCGGCGAACGTAGCTTGGTCCTTGCACTCTCGAGGAGAGGCGGCCGGGCTTGGATTCGTAGCGCCGGAATGCAACAGCGTCGGGCTGGGCCTCATGGGAGGCCGCCCCCTTAGTGAAGCCTTCGCCGCCGTCGACGAGCCGGGGATAGACGTCGCCATCGTGCTCGAGAACGACCTCTACAGACGTTGTGACGAGCGCGCCGTAGACCGTTTCTTGGGACTTTGCCGGCATGTAGTGGTCGTCGACCACTCGGAGAGCCGTACCTCCCGCGCCGCCGAAGTGGTGTTGCCGGCCGCCACTTTTGCCGAGAGCACCGGCACCCTGCTCAACAACGAGGGGAGAGCACAACGCTTCTTCCAGGTATTCACCGAAGATAGCGACGTCCGGGAAAGCCGGCGCTGGTTCGGGGACATGCTCGGAGAGCTGGGCCGGCCCGAGGCCCTCCAATGCGCCGACTTCGACACCCTGGCGGCCGCCATCGCCCGGGATATCCCCGCCTTCGACCGATTGGTGGATGCGGCGCCTACCGCGGACTTCCGCATCGCCGGGATGAAGATCGCCAGGCAGTCACACCGCGCCAGCGGCCGGACCGCCGTAAGTGCCGACGCCACCGTCTTTGAGCCGCCTCCTCCGGATGACCCTGATTCGGCGCTTGTCTTCTCCATGGAGGGCTATTTCGGCCACCCGCCGCCGCCCCTCCTGCCCCGTTTCTGGGCGCCCGGCTGGAACTCCCCACAGGCGCTGGTGAAGTTCCAAGAGGAGGTCTTTGGGCCTTTGCGGGGCGGCGATCCGGGAGTCTGCATGATCGGGTCCTGTGCGGTCGAGCGTCCCTCTCACTTCTACGACGTGCCGCCCGCCTTCGGCGGATACGAGGGTGAGGTGCTGGTGACGCCGATCCACCACATCTTCGGTTCGGAGGAGTTGAGCATGCGCTCCCCGAGCATAGCCTCCTGCGCACCCGCTCCCTATGTGGGCCTGAGTCCTCGAGACGCCGCCCGCCTTGGGGTGGACGGAGGTGACCCACTGACCCTTGAGATGGAGGGGACCGTCCGCACTTTCCCCGTAGAGGTCGTGCCTTCGCTCCGTGATGGTATGGTGGTATTACCATACGGGCTTCCGGCTACGGTAGGCCTGCTCCCTCCCTTCCGAGCCCGTCTGGTCCGCCCCGAAGGAGACCGTCATGCCTGAAGCCGGTTGGGGAGCGGTGCACGTAGTGGTGATGCTGTTGATGCCCCTTCTCCTGGCCGCCGGGCTGGTGTGGGCGGAGCGCCGGCTGCTCGCCCTCTGGCAGGACCGCTACGGACCGAATCGCGTGGGCCCCTTCGGCCTGCTGCAGGTGCTGGCCGACGCAGTCAAGCTTCTCTTCAAAGAGGACTGGATACCTCCCCGCGCCGACGGAGCCACGTTCGTGGCCGCGCCGGCCATCATCGTGACCTGCGTACTGGCGGGCTTCGCCGTCATCCCTCTGGCGCCGGGTTTCGTGGTGATAGATCTCAACGTCGGCCTCCTCTTCCTTCTGGCGACCTCGTCCCTGGCCGTCTACAGCGTCGCCCTGGCCGGTTGGTCGTCGGGCAGCAAGTACTCCCTCCTCGGCGGCCTGCGAGCGGCCGCCCAGATGCTTGGGTACGAGGTCTTCATGGGGATCTCGCTTATGGGCGTGGTGATGATGGCCGGGTCGTTCAATATCAGCCGCATCGTCGAGGCTCAACAGGGTCTCTGGTACGTAGGGCCTCAGTTCGTAGGGTTCCTCGTTTTTTTCGTGGCCGGTCTGGCCGAGACTCGGCGCCTCCCCTTCGACCTGCCCGAAGCGGACAGCGAGTTGGTGGCCGGTTACCACACCGAATACTCGGGGATGAAGTTCGGTCTGTTCTTCATCGGCGAGTACATGGGCATCACGCTCATGTCGTCGCTCATCACCCTTCTCTACTTCGGAGGCTGGCTGGGACCGTGGCTACCCCCGGTCTTGTGGTTCTTCATCAAGACCTTCATTTTCATCGGGCTCTTCATCCTCATACGGGCTTCCCTGCCCCGGGTCCGCTACGACCAGCTCATGGGCCTGGGGTGGAAGATCATGCTTCCCTTGGGGCTGGTCAATCTCATGGTCACCGCCGCCGTTCTCTTGGCTAAAGGGTGAGTCCGGTGCTTAGCGCTCTCAGAGCCCTGTGGATAGTCTTCCGGCACATGTTTCGGCGCCGGGACACGGTCCTTTTCCCTGAAAGAGAGCCTTACCTTCCTCCGCGCTACCGGGGGCGGATCATCCTTTCCCGAAGTCCCGACGGCGAGGAGCGCTGCGTAGCCTGCTACCTGTGCGCGGCGGCCTGTCCTGTCGACTGCATCGCATTGGAGGCCACCGAGGACGAGACCGGGCGCCGGTATCCCAAGTGGTTCCGTATCAACTTCTCCCGATGCATCTTCTGCGGGTTCTGCGAGGAAGCCTGTCCCACGTACGCCATCCAGCTCATCCCCGATACCGACATGGCCGAGTATCACCGTCCCAACCTGGTGTACGAGAAGGAGGACTTGCTCATCTCCGGCCCGGGGAAGTACCTCGATTACGACTTCTATCGAGTGGCGGGGGTGGCTGTAGGGGGCAAGGGCAAGGGGGAGGCCGAGAGCGAGGATGCGCCGGTCGACCTGCGGAGTCTGCTGCCGTGAATGTCGCCTTCTACATAGCGGGAGGGGTGGCGGTCGTCTCCACCTTCATGGTCATCACCCGAGCGCACGCGATCCATGCCCTCCTCTACTTGGTGGTCTCTTTTCTGTCGCTGGCGCTGGTCTTCTACGTCCTGGGAGCGCCCTTTGTGGCCGCTTTGCAGGTGATCATCTACGCGGGGGCCATCATGGTCCTCTTCCTTTTCGCCGTGATGCTCCTCAATCTCGGCCGCGAAGCACGGGCCCAGGAGCGGGAATGGCTGAGGCTCCGGGCCTGGATAGGTCCGAGCATCCTCGCCGCCGTTCTCCTGGCCGAGCTCGTCTATCTGGCGGCCGGTGGAGGGGCGGGCGCGGCGGGCCTGCCGGCGCCCGCCTCGATAATCGTGGGGCCGAAGGAAGTAGGGGCGTCGCTCTTCGGGACGTACCTGCTGGGGGTGGAACTGGCCTCCATCCTGCTGCTGGCCGGACTGGTGGGCGCCCATCGACTCACCCGGGAAGAAGAGTGATGGCCGACGTCCCCATGGAATACGGGCTGATACTGGCCGCCATCCTCTTCCTGCTGGGCCTGACGGGGGTGCTGGTGCGGCGCAACATCATCTTCATCCTCGCGTCCATCGAGATCATGCTGAGCGCGGCGGGACTGGCCTTCGTGGTGGCCGGCGCCCACTGGGGCATGGCGGACGGTCAGGTGATGGTCATCTTCATCCTGGCTGTCGCCGCGGCGGAAGTGTCAGTGGGCCTGGCCTTGGCCCTGCGGTTCAGACGGCTCTTCGGCACCCTTGACATCGACGCGGCCGACCGGCTGAGGGACCGCTGATGCTTCACTTGTTGTGGACCATACCCTTCCTGCCCTTGTTGGCCTTCGCTGTGCTGGCCCTCGCGGGCGGCCGCATGAGCGCGCGGGTGATCGGCCTGGTGGGAACCGCGATGACGGGCGCCGCGGCGGCCATAGGGCTGGTGGTGGCAGCGGCCTTCATCACCTCTCCCCCGGCCGGCCGAGTGTTCTCGCAGACGCTTTGGACGTGGCTGCAGGTAGACGGCTTCACTCCCCGTATTGCCCTGTACTTAGACCCACTCTCCCTCGTCATGATGCTGGTGGTGGTCTTCGTAAGCTTCCTCATCCTCGTCTACTCGACTGAATTCATGCGTGGCGAGGAGGGCTACCGCCGCTTTTTTGCCTACATGAATCTTTTCGTGGCCTCGATGCTCCTTCTGGTCTTGGCCGATGACCTCCTCTTCCTCCTGGTGGGCTGGGAGGGTGTGGGTCTGAGCAGCTACCTGCTCATCGGTTTCTGGTATCGCGATCCCGCGAACGGCGCGGCTGCGCGCAAGGCCTTCATCGTGACCCGGGTGGGCGATACTGCTCTCTTGGTGGGGCTGCTGCTGATCTTCACCGAACTGGGCTCCCTCAACATCCAAGAGTCCATGGGTCTGGCACAGCAACATTGGGCGGGCGGGGCCGGCCTGGCGACGGCCGCCGCCCTCCTGATCCTGGGTGGAGCTCTGGGCAAGTCGGCCCAACTCCCGCTGCAGACCTGGCTGCCCGACGCCATGGCCGGACCGACTCCTGTCAGCGCCCTCATCCATGCCGCCACCATGGTCACCGCCGGCGTGTACCTGGTGGCCAGGACCCGGGTCTTGTTCGAACTCAGCTCCACCGCCCGCCTCGTCGTAGCGGTGAGCGGCGCCGCCACCCTCCTCTATGGAGGCCTGTGCGCGCTGGCTCAACGAGATATCAAACGGGTATTGGCCTACTCCACCATCAGTCAGATCGGGTATATGTTCCTCGCCCTCGGCGTGGCGGCCTGGTCGGCGGCCGCATTCCACTTCATGGTCCACGCCTTCTTCAAGGCCCTGCTCTTTTTGGGCGCCGGACTGGTCATCAAAGCTCTAGGCGAAGAGCACGACATCTACAAGATGGGCGGACTCCGCCACGACCAGCCTCTGGTGTTCTGGACCTTCCTGGCCGGGGCGGCGTCTCTCGCGGCCGTCCCCGGAGTGACCGCCGGCTTCTACAGCAAGGACCTGATCATCGAATCTACCCTCACGTCGGCCCAGGGCAGTGCGTGGTTATGGGCGGCCGCTGTGATCGGCGCCTTCCTCACTTCGCTATACGCCTTCCGCCTGGTATTCGTGGCGTTCTTTGGAGAGCGGGCAGAAGGACGAGCCCCTGCCTTGCTTAGATTCGGGAAGGCGGCCGTTATGCCGGTCGTGGCTCTGGCCGTGCTTGCCATCGGTGCCGGCTGGATCCAGCTGCCGTCGCAATGGGGAGATCTGGCCCTCTTCACCAAGTTCCTAGAACCGGCGGCCGCCTCGCCGGCCGCGCGCCCGGGAGGCTTCGCCGGCGGAGTGGGACCTCAGATAGTCGTGGCGGTGGTCTCGTTGGCCGGCATCTATGTCTCTTACCTCTTCTTCGCC
>JAAYJE010000051.1 GCA_012523095.1 Actinomycetota bacterium
ATCTGTTGGTGACACTCGACTTCCGGATGACCAGCACGGGCGCTTTCGCCGACGTGATCCTACCCGCCGCCACTTGGTATGAGAAAGCGGATCTTTCCTGTACCGACATGCATCCCTATATCCACTCTTTCAACCCCGCCATCGACCCGCCCTGGGAAGCGCGTTCCGATTGGGACGCGTTCCGGGAACTGGCCCGAGTATTCTCGGAAATGGCGGCCCGCCACTTGGGTGTGCGCAAGGACCTGGTGGCCACAGCCTTGGCGAAAGACACCCCGGCCGAAGCGGCCCAACCTTTCGGCCACGTGAGAGACTGGAGCAAAGGAGAAGTGGCACCGGTTCCGGGGGAGACCATGCCCCTCTTCACACTCGTGGAGCGCGATTACGGCGCCGTCTACGACCATTTCACCAGCCTGGGCCCTGCCATAGACTCGCTTGGAGTGGGAGCGAAAGGGGTGACCTGGGACGCCACCGAGGAGATCGAGTGGTTACGGACGGCCAACGGCACAGCTCGCACCGCCGACGGCCCCGCTCTCAGCGCAGGTACCGCCCCCACCGTCGGCCGCAGCGCCGAGGGACGACCCTCGCTGTATCATGCCGAGGACGTGGCGGAAGCGATCCTGGCCCTTTCCGGGTCGACCAACGCAAGAGCCGCCCATGCGGGGTTCACGGCCCTGGAGGAGCGAGTGGGAAGACCCCTCGCCGAGGCGCTGGCCTGCGGAACCGGAGAACGGATCCGCTGGTCGGACGTGCAGGCCCGCCCGCAGAAGACCTTCACCAGCCCAGAATGGTCTGGAGACGAGGCCGGTTCCCGCCAGTACAGCGCCTTTTCCATCAACGTCGAGCATCTGGTGCCCTGGCGCACGCTCACGGGACGGATGCACTTCTTCTTAGACCACGGATGGATAGCGGACTTGGGAGAGCAACTGCCCATCTACCGGCCGCCGCTCAATCCCCCGGACCAGTATCCTGACGTGATGCGCCCGGAGGGAGAGACGGTGACGCTCCGCTACCTGACTCCGCACTCCAAATGGTCTATCCACAGCGATTTCCAGGACAACCTCCTGATGTTGACCCTGTTCCGCGGGGGGCCGGTGTTGTGGCTCTCTCCCGAGGACGCCGCAGAGATCGAAGTGAACGACAACGACTGGGTGGAGATGTGGAACCGCAACGGAGTGCTGGGCTGCCGAGCGGTGGTATCGGCGCGCATGCCCCGAGGCCTTTGCTACATGTACCACGCCAAGGACCGCCACGTGCAGACGCCCCGCACCGAGATGACAGGCAGGCCCGGCGGAACCGACAACTCCCTCACCCGGCTGCTCCTGAAACCCACTCATATGATCGGTGGATACAGCCAACTCTCCTACGCCCTCAACTACTACGGCTGCGCCGCCTCCCAACGCGATGAGGTGGTCGTCGTGCGCAGGCGCACCGACCAGGCGGTGAAGTTCTGATGCAGGTGCAGGCACACCTGATGATGGTGATGGTGCTGGACAAGTGTCTCGGGTGCCACACGTGCAGCGTCACCTGCAAACAGGCATGGACCAATCGCGACGGAGTCGACTACGTGTGGTTCAACAACGTCGAGACCAAACCCGGGAGTGGGTACCCCAAACGCTGGGAGGACCAGGCCCATTGGCGGGGCGGCTGGAAGCTCGACCGCAGAGGGAGGCTCAAGCTACGGGCCGGAGGACGCGGGCAGAAGTTGATCACCATCTTCGGCAACTTCGATCTTCCCGCCATCGACGACTACTACGAACCGTGGACTTACGACTACGCGAAGCTTATCGATGCCCCGCTCGCCGACGGACCACCGGTGGCCACCGCCCGCTCCCGGATCACCGGCAGGCCCATGGATCTACGCTGGGGCCCCAATTGGGAAGACAACCTGGCCGGCGTGAAACCGGCTGACGACCCGGCTGCCGCCGGGCTGGAAAGAGAGCTGCTCGGGCGCTACGAAGAAGTCTTCCTCTTCTATCTACCCCGCATCTGCAACCATTGCCTGAACCCTTCATGTGTTGCGTCCTGCCCTTCAGGCGCCATGTACAAGCGGGCGAGCGACGGGCTGGTGCTCGTCGATCAGGATAAGTGTCGGGCATGGCGTTTCTGCGTATCCGGCTGTCCCTACAAGAAGGTCTACTTCAACCCCGTCACCACTAAGGCCGAGAAGTGCATCTTCTGCTATGCGGGGGTGACGGAGGACGGCCTGCCTACGATCTGCTCGGACACCTGCGTGGGCCGGATACGGTATCTGGGGGTGGTCCTCTACGACCTGGAAGCGGTGACCGCCATGGCCGAGACCGCCGAGGAAGCCGATCTGGTGGAGGCGCAGCGGCAATCGCTCCTCGACCCCCACAACCCGATGGTGGTGAAGCAGGCGGAGAAGAACAATATCCCTTATGACTGGATCGAAGCCGCTCGTCGTTCGCCTGTCTATGCTCTTGCCAAGGACCTCCGCGTCGCCCTTCCGCTCCATCCCGAATACCGTACTCTCCCTATGGTTTGGTACGTCCCGCCGCTGTCGCCACTTCTGAGTGGCATCGGGGAAGCAGGATACGACCCCGAGGACCCGGTCGAGGTCTTCGGAGCCGTGGATGATATGCGCATCCCCATGCAGTATGTGGCGAACATCTTGGCCGCGGGTGACACAGCCCAAGTCGACGACGCCCTACGCCGGCTGACGGCTATGAGGACTTACATGCGCCGTCTGCAGCTAACGGGCCGGCGCGAGGTGGCCCTTGCCCAAGCAGTCGATATGCGGGCAGAACAACTCGAACAGATGTACCGGCTGCTGGCGGTGGCCTCACGAGAGGACCGCTATGTGATCCCCAAGGCCCGTTTCGAAGCGGGAGCAGCCCTGCAGAGCCAATTCCGAGGCGCCGGTGGTCGCGGCGGCGCCGGACGCAGCCCCCGACGAGGACACCGACGGGAGCGCCGGCCGTGAAAACGACCCGCGGAAGCCCGGACGGCACACGCGGCAAGGCTTCGCCCCAGTGGACCGCTCCCCCTCCCGGTCCGCCTTGCGCGGTATCACGCAGCTCGGACGCCGTTCTCCCCGAAGCGACGGCCGTCGCTCTGCAGGCGGCTTCCTTTCTCCTCGACTACCCGGCCGACAGCGAGACCGACCTGGCGCTCATAGCGGAGGCGCTCGACGAGCTGCCAAAGGGGGAGGTCGGCGATAGGCTGGGTCGGTTCGTGGCATGGTGGGGTGGCCTCACCCCACGGGACCGCGAAGTGGCATACGTGAATACATTCGAACTAGGAGCCGGCGCCTGTCTCCACCTGACCTCGAAGCGATCCCGCGACAAACACCATCGTGGGCAGGAACTGATCCGACTACGGGATATCTACCGCGAACACGGGTGGGAGCCCTGTTCGAGCGAATTACCCGACTATCTGCCCATGGTCCTTGAGTTTGCGGCCGCCGCCCCGGGGGGTATGGACGTGCTCGCCGGTGAGCGGGAGGCCCTCCTTGAGCTGCGGGACTCCCTGGAGGCATCCGCCAGTCCCTTCGCGGACGTACTGGCGGCGATCCTAGCCGCCATGAGGGATCGGGATCACACGCCCGAGCGAGGAGGACCACGGTGAACACGAAGAACGCCTGGGAGCTGCTCCTCTTCGTCATCCTGCCGTATGTGTCGCTGACCATCTTCTTACTCGGCCACATCTGGCGCTACCGCTTCGATCAGTTCGGCTGGACCTCGCGTTCTACCCAACTCTACGAGAAGAAGCTACTCCTGCTGGGCTCCCCTTTATTCCACTACGGGACCCTGCTCGCCATTGGAGGTCACGCGCTCGGCCTGCTGATCCCGGCCTCGTGGACTGAGGCGATCGGGCTCACCGAACGTCCTTACAACCTGCTTGCCGAGGTGGCCGGGACCACGTCGGTCGTGCTCATCATCATCGGACTCGTCGTCCTCACTGTGCGCCGCGCCGCCCGCGACCGCGTGCGGCAGGCTACGACCAAGCTCGATCTGGCCGCCTTCTCCATCCTCTGGGTGATGATCCTTCTGGGTTTCGGCCAGACGGTGATATTCAACCTACTCGGGCCGGGTTATGACTACCGGCCCACCATCTCCGTGTGGATGAGGGGCATCTTCAGTCTGCAACCCGATGTGGCCGACTTAAGCGGCGTGCCCACCCTCTATATGGTGCACATCACCATGGCCTGGGTATATCTGGCCTTGTTCCCATTCACCCGCTTCGTACATTTCTGGAGCATGCCCGTCTGGTATCTCAGCAGGCCCTTCGTGGTCTACCGGCGCCGTCGTCGTGAGGCTCTGCTCTCTCCAGGAGAATCGAAGCGGTGGCAGACCGTCGGCGACCCCACTCGGAACGAACGTCCCCGCTGACACCGTTTACGTCTTCAGTCCACCTCGGACAGATGTGCCGGTGCCCATTGTCTTTGCCGCCGACGAGAGCGGCGGTCCGTGTATCGCCGATCAGGCCGTACTGTTCGATGCGGTCGGCCACAACACCAGGCACTCGCGTTGTCCACGCAGGACCGAAATGATCACGTCGGCCGCGTAGAGTCCCGCTCGAGCAACACCTGCTCGATCACTTGGGCCTCATTGTGCACCTCGTCACGAGCCCCGAAGAGGAGCGTCAAGGTTCCCTCGCGCCGCTCCAAATCGCGGAGTTGATCCAGAAGGTCCTCATGACCGCCCAGTTCCTCCCGGTAGCGCTCGCCGAATCCCTCCCATTTCGCAGGCTCATGGCCGAACCACTTCCGCAGTTCGGTGGAAGGGGCTATGTCACGCATCCAGAGATCTACCTGGGCCCTCTCCTTGCTCAAACCCCTGGGCCACAGGCGATCGACAAGTATTCGAAACCCATCTTCAGGGCTCGGCGGTTCGTAGACCCGCTTGAGCTTGATCACCATGGCACGTCGCTGCCTTTCCTTTGCTCTACGATCGCTATGCCCCGCCGACTCACACGACTAAACCCGTCATCCCCGTACGCAGTGTCTCGATAGCCTTCAGACACACCCCAGGGTGCGAATCAAGTACCGGGTGATGGGGCGGACGAAAGGGACGACGCACCACCCCGGCAGAGCAGATAGTGAGAGATAGACCAGACGCGTAACGTGCGATAGAATGCGCAACAGACCGGGTTTGACGGGGGGGTCCGGGGGGAGTTGGGTGAGTCATGGCCTGGATGTTCGTGGGTCCATGCCATTCCCCGGCAGACCGTTCATTCCGCACCCGCGTTATTGCTCTACCGGTCCGGCACTTGACCCGCGACGTAGTCGAATGGCGAAAGGAGGATGAGCAGAGGCCGATTCAGTTCCGAGGATATGACGAACTGCCAGGCACAGGGACTTGACTAAAGGGGGTTACGAAGTGAGAAAGAGCACAGCAGTGGCCGTCTTGTTCGCTTTGGTCGTCATGCTCGCCCTGGGGGCGCTTGCCGCGGGTTGCGGCGAAGAGAAGGTGACCACGACTACTGCAGCACCTGCACCAACCAGCGAAACGACCGCGGCGCCGCCCGCCACCGAAGCACCGCCCGCCACCGAAGCGCCGCCCACCACCACTCCGGCCGAACCGAAAGAACTCAGGATCGGAGCAGCGGTCTCTTTGACCGGACTCTTCTCAGCTTCTGAACAACTCGTTTGGGAAGGCGAGCAGATCTTCGAGAGCTGGATCAACACAAAGGGCGGCATCACTGTTGACGGACAGCAGTACTTGATCAAGATAATCGCCGAGGACTGCCAGAGCACGGCCGAGGGCTCCTCGACGGCAGCCACCAAACTCATCGATGCCGGCTGCAATTTCCAGGTTGGGCCGATCGTGCCCTTCACGGTCATCGCCTCAGGCACCGTGACCGAGCCCGCCGGTGTGCTTCGTGTCGTCTTGTACAACTGCCACACTCCTGACGAATATGGTCCCGACACGCCCCTGACCTTCATCGCCAACGACGTCACCACCGACTTCATCCAGCCAGACCTCGACTATCTCAAAGCTAACTATCCGGACGTGAAGAAGCTCACGGTCCTCACTCCGGACGATGGGGCGCCGCCCATCTTCATGCCGATGGTCAAAGAGATGATGGTGGACTCCGGGTTCGAACTCCTCAACTACTTCGAGTACGACATGGCAGCACCGGACTTCACTCCGTACGTGACGCAGGCTCTGGCAACGAAACCCGATGCCATGTTCTTCATCAACGGCTGGCCCATCTTCATGGGCAATATGCTCAAGATCGCCCGCCAGAACGGCTTCACAGGCCCGATTTTCGGCTCACACGAAGACCCGTACGACATAGCCGAGATCGCCGGCCCGGAGGCTTCGACGGATTTCTATACCCACAACATCCAGATGGATTCGCCCAAGATGACTCCGCTCATCCAGGAGATCCTCGCCCTTGGGCAGGATATGTTCGGCAAGCAGTCTCCGACTTACGTCTGGGGCTTCAACTCCTGCTACTGCCTCGTCCAGGCGATCGAGCATGCTCAGAGCCTGGATCCCAAGGTAGTGGCTGAGGCTTGGGAAAACATGCCCTCCATCGACACGGTTTACGGTCCTGGGGTCATGGGCGGCCTCAAGAGCTACGGCATCAAACACAACGTGAGCTACGCTACGCCGTTCAGTATGTTGAAGGACGGCAAGGTGGAGTTCATCGACTTCCTGCCGGTAGAACTGCCGTAGCACAGTCTCATCGAATCTCTGAGCCCGGCTGTTCTGCGAAGGGAGCCCCTATTCGTGGGACGGCCGGGCTGGTACAAGTGTCTGTACGAAGACTAGAAGGAGACGCGAGGTCTTGAGCGGAAGTCTGCTGGCCCAGAGCGCGGTGAACGCCCTGGTGTTGTCATCGCTATACATCCTCATGGCGCTTGGCTTCGCCCTACTTCTCAGCATCATGGGCGTGGTCAACTTCGCCCACGCCGTTATCTACATGGTCGGCGGCTATGTTTGCTACGAGCTCATCGTCACTGCGGGACTCAATAACTGGGTCGCCTTGGCCATCACGGCTTTGGGGCTGGGCCTGTTCGGACTCTTTTTGGAGAGGTTTGGTTTCCGCCCGTTCTTTGGCAATACCAACCGCATCATCGTCCTCACTCTTGCCGTCATCGTCATCCTCGAGTCCCTCGTGAACGTACTGGTCGGCAGTGAGGTAAGGGCGATCCCCAGCTTCTGGTCGGGAAGCTTTCAAATCAAAGGTGTATGGATCGCCCACGAGAGGATCATCGCGTTCGTGGCGGCAGCGGTGCTTCTGATTGCGGTGTTCACCTTCATACGACGCTCACGGACAGGCCAGCAGATGCTGGCCACATCCCAGGATTTCGTGGGCGCCACCCTTCAGGGCATCAACATCTACCGTATCACCGCCATAGCGGCCTTCATCGCCTGCGCGCTGGCGGCGGTGGCCGGTGGCCTGATGGGATCACTGATGTTTCTGAACCCTTTTGCGGGCGACCAGATGCTGGTGCGGGCCATCCAGGTGGTCATCCTGGCGGGCATCGGCAGCATCGGCGGAGTGCTGGTCGGAGGGCTCATCTTGGGGGTGCTCAATGCCTTCCTGCCTCTGTGGTTGGAGGGGAGCGCCGTTGATGCTGTCGGCGTAGCGGTCATCATCGTCATCATGCTGTTCAGACCGCAGGGTCTCTTCGGTCACGAGGCGTAGAGTCATGAGCACCGAGAAATCGCCTGGAGGACCACAGTTGTTAGAGTCCAGATGGTCCAAGCTTGCGGGCTTACTGCTGTTACTGGTGATCTTGTTCCTGGTACCGGTAATAGTCGGTGGGCGTCCGTACGTGCTGCACGTCGGAGTGATGGTGCTACTCAACATCATCATGGTAAGTAGTCTGCGGACGATCTTTCTTTCTGGGCAGATCTCCGTAGCCCACGCGGCCTTTGTCGGTTGTGGCGCCTATTTTGCCGGCGTCCTCGCCAAGCAGTTCGCCCTCGCTCCCTGGATCACCATCCCCGCGGGAGCGATCATGGCGATGGTGCTGGGGGTTCTCTTGGGCATCCCCTTCACCCGGGTGAGAGCCATCTACTTCGCCATGGTGAGTCTGTTCGGGGGGATCTTCCTGGTGGACCTCATACGTGTCGCCCGCACCTGGACCGGGGGCGGCACGGGTCTCTCCAAAATACCACCTTTAGCCCAGAGCTTCGTGGGGCAGAAGGTCCCCTACTACTACTGCACGCTGGCCCTCACCATCGTCTGCCTGATCATTCTGTGGCGAATAGAGCACAGTCGGGTGGGAATGAACTGGAAGGCCATTGCCCAGTCGCACCTGGTGGCGTCGAGCGTCGGCATCAACGAGGCCTTCTATCGAGTCCTGGCTCTGGCCGTCGGATGTTTCTTCGCCGGACTGGCCGGCGCCTGGTATGCCCACTTCAACATGACTCTATCGCCCGACTCCTACGGCTTCCTGCCCAGTATTTTCCTGGTCATGTACATGTTGGTAGGTGGACAGAAAAGCTTCGCAGGGCCGATCATCGGCGCAGGCCTTCTCTATTCGATCCCTGAGATCTTCCGCAGACTCGGTACGGCGGCGCCACTAGTCTTGGGCGTCGTCATGCTCATCGTGGTCTATCTCATGCCGGAGGGTCTGGCCGGTCTATATGACCAGCTGAAAGGGCAGCTGCTTAAGAGCCGCGAGGAAAGGGTGACCAAGAGTGCTGCTGAAGACTAGGGGACTCTCCAAGGTCTTCGGGGGCCTAAGGGCCGTTGCAGACCTCGATATACAGGTGGCCGACGGACAGATCGTGGGCCTTATTGGGCCGAACGGGGCCGGTAAGTCGACGGTGTTCAATCTCATCACGGGCGTCCTTCGTCCCACCGCCGGACAGATCATCTTCGACGGCGCCGACATCACTAACAAAAAGGCGCACGTCACCGCCAAGCTGGGGATCGGCCGCACCTTCCAATCGGCTTATCTGTTCCCGGACTTCACCGTGCTCGAGAACTTGGTGGCGGCATCGTTTCTGCATCCCAAGTGCAATTTCTGGGAGGCGACCCTCCGCACCCCTGGGTACCGGCGCAAAGAAGCAGCCAAGCTGGAGCAGGCGAAAGAGATCCTCGAATTCGTGGGGCTGGAGCCCATGCAGGACGAGCTTGCCAAGAACCTTGCCCACGGCTACCAGAAGGTGCTCGGCGTGGCCCGAGCTCTGGCGGTCAAGCCCAAGCTGTTGCTGCTGGATGAGCCTGTCGCCGGCATGACCGCGGAGGAGATCGCTTTTTCTCTAGACGTTTTCAAAAAGATCCGGGAGCAGGGAGTAGCCATCCTTCTCATCGAGCACAATCTGGAGTTCATGACCCTCTGCGACAGAGTGTTTGTCCTCAACTTCGGCCACAAGATCGCCGAAGGCACACCTCAAGAGGTGCGCAAAGACGCCGATGTCTGCGAGGCTTTTTTCGGGACCGAAGATGACTAGACGAGATCAACGATGCAACTAGACATCAGAGATATCCGCATCCACTACGGCAAAGCCATAGCCGTGGACGGCGTCTCCATCCGGGTGGGCGCCGGCGAAGTAGTGGCTATAGTGGGAGCGAACGGCTCCGGCAAGAGCACTATTCTGGAGGCCATATCAGGTCTTACTCCCCTCAGTTCTGGGGAGATCTGGTTCGGGGAGGAGCGCATCGACCGGCTGCCCGCATACGAAATCGTCAGGCGCGGTCTGATGCAGGTGCCCGAAGGCCGACGGTTGTTCCCTTACCTCTCTGTGTGGACCAACATGCAGATGGGTGCCAGCCTCCGCAAGGACAAGGCAGGCATAAGAAAGGATATGGAGGAAGTCTTTGAGCATTTCCCCATCCTCAGGGAACGCCGCAATCAGAAGGCCGGCTCGCTCAGCGGTGGCGAGCAGCAGATGCTGGCCATCGCCCGAGCCATGGTGGGCAGACCCAAGCTGTTGTGTCTAGATGAGCCGTCTCTCGGGTTGGCCCCTATTATGGTCAATGGGCTGGTGCCGGTCATCAAAGACATCAATGAGCAGGGCGTCGGAGTCCTTCTTGTCGAGCAGAACGTCCCGCTGGCCCTCAAGGTGGCCGACCGAGCCTACGCACTGCAGGTAGGTAAGGTGATTCTGGAAGGTGATGCCGAGACGTTCAGGTGCAACGACGTCGTGAGGAAAGCCTACCTGGGAGGCTGACGGCTGGTTCCTAAATGACTGCGTGCACGCCGGGCACCCACTTCTCCTCCGTCCGCCGATGCTACGACCGTTCGGGCCATACACTGCTGCACCGACCGCTCCGTCTGCTGCCTGCGAAACCCCCATTACGATGAGGCCGGCAGCTTCTCTCATGCCTTGGATGATGCCGTGCTCTATCTCTAGGATTTTCGCTCTCGAAACCTCAACCCAGCCGGGGTCACTCCGGCCCAGACGAAAAGCGGTTAGAACGTCGACCGGTAAATCGGGAACCTCCGGCATAGATCGATCACTTCGGCCCTAATCCGTGCGCGGAGCGCCTGGTCTTCGGGGTGCAGAATGACGTCCGCTATCCATCGGGCGATGGAAAGGATTTCATCCGGCCCCAGTCCGCGGGTAGTGAGGGCCGGGCTTCCCAGACGAATGCCGAATGGTTTCTGGGCCGTTCCCTTGTCACCTGGGACGCGGTTCTTGTTGACGATGATGTTCGCCTCCTCGAGGAGGGTAGAAACGCGGTCGCCATCGATCTCTTGGGGCGAGAGATCCAGCAGCAGCAGATGATTATCCGTGCCGCCGGTGGAGATGGTAAGTCCCAACCTCTGAAGCTCTGTGGCCAGCAAGCGCGCGTTTGCCAGAACTCTTCGGATATAGTCCTTGTATTCGTAGGTCGACAGGTGCTCGAGACCCACGGCGATGGCAGCGATGTTCGCCTGATGAGGACCCCCCTGCAGCAAAGGGAAGACCGCCCTGTCCAGCTTGGCGGCGTGCTCTTGGCGGCAAAGGATGAGCGCCCCTCTGGTCATACGTAGGGTCTTGTGAGTAGTCGTCGTTACGATGTCACAATGGGGTACAGGGTTCGGATGATTTCCGGTAGCGACCAAGCCGGCGATATGAGCCATGTCGGCCATAAGGTAGGCTCCCACTTCTCTAGCGATTCCTTCAAAGCGGGCATAATCGATTGTCCGCGGATAAGCGCTGGCTCCACAGACCACCAGTCTAGGCCTCACATTGAGGGCCATCTCCCGGATCTTGTCGTAGTCCAGAAGCCCGGTGTGCGGATCAACGCCATACTGGGTCACCCGAAACAGCTTGGAGACGATGTTCACCTTGGCCCCGTGGCTGAGATGCCCTCCGGCGCCAATGTCCATACTCAAGATCTGGTCGCCGATCTCCAGGAGAGATAGGTAGGCGGCGATGTTCGCCACCGAGCCGGAGAGAGCCTGAACATTGGCGTGTTCCGCCCCGAAGACCTTCTTCGCTCGGCTGACTGCCAGAGACTCGATCTTGTCGATGTTCTCCAGCCCGCGGTAGTAGCGTTCCCCGGGATATCCTTCGCTGTATACGCCGGAGAGCATCGAGCTTATCGCTTTCATCGCCGATTTGGGCGGGTAGTTCTCCGACGCGATCAGATTGATCGTCTCTTCGTTACGCCGCATCTCGTCCCGGATCAACCTATCGATCTGAGGATCAAACTCCCGCAGCTTGACTTCAAGCAGGCTCCTCGCCGCGTCCATCCGCCCCCCTCCGGTTGCAGCCGCTGCGCGCTTGAAACGAGCCGGCAAATCGGCGGCTGAGGTCGCGGTGAAAACACGTGGCGAGACTGCTTAGCAAGAGTCACGAGCATCGCGAAGCCACCGAGACCATGTTTGGCATTCTTGCGATGCCACTACACTACCAGAGGGTGGGCCGCTTCGTATCAGCAATCCTATTCTTCGGACACAACCGAGAGCCACAAGAGCGCAATAGGTATGCGCCGCAAAGAGCGTGAAGAGCAGCGCTATTCACACGACTGAGGACGACGTCAAGCCCCGATCTCAGACCCGACGGTTATCGCCAGCGGCTCCATGGTTATCTTGGCGCCTTTGGTACGCAGTTCATCCATCGTGGCCTGTATGTCATCGACGTCCATAGCCACCGATTGCGGGCCGACTGCGTCGTTGGGATCCTAGTGCTCTCTTAAGCACCACGCGTAAGTGAGCTTAGCGTACTCCTCGACTTCATCGTCGGTGCGGAAGTCCTCGACGCCGCAAGCATCGTAGTGGACCATGTCCGCGACTTCCCGGACTATCTTGGGACCGGGCGCAACCGCTTCGTAGCCGACCACCATCATGTCGTAGATGGTCAGTGGCTCTGGGATGCCGACTATCTCCTTGATGGCCTTCTCGGCCCCCGGGCTCGACGTAGCCGTATACCATTGTGAGGCCAGACCCAGAGTGGTGGCCGCCAGCTGCATGTACAAAAAGACGTTGGCCATGCTCGACTGATAGAGAGGGGCCGTGTCCTCCATGGTGCGAGGCTGGCGCGGCAGACCGACCTTGGCCCGCCAATCGCACAGGGCGAGGATGAAGACCGGCGCATCGCGAAAACTGTTACGCGCTGCTGCCTTCTTTGCCGGATCGGTTATGGCGGGAGCGCGCTCGTCCAGAGCGGCGACGATTCCCGCCTTGACTTCGGGATCCCTGATGACCACGAACTCCCACGGCTGAGTGTGAAAACCCGAAGGAGCCCAGCGGGCCAATTCCATGATCTTGGTGATGTATTCTTCTGGAACAGGGTCGGGCTTGAACTGACGAACGCTCCGCCTTCTTTTCACCAGGTCGAGCAGGCAGCCATATTGTTCCGTGCTCTCCACGAGGACCTCCACTACTAGCCTCTGAAATGGGTACTACATGATAGGGCATACGTCGGCCTCCTGGTTGCTCTGCCTACGCTCCGCCATATGATCTCGTGCCGACGAGTACTGTTCGAAGCTCCTCAGACAAGGCAGCTGTCGACGGCCACCTGGAAGCCCCCCGCTCATGACCACCAGAAGTCCCGGCCCTGGCTGCGGCCTAGGCCCCTCCGCGATTACTTGGCCGGCGTAATGGGTAGACTGCCGCTACGTGCGGTCTAGAGCCGCAGAACTGTTGTAGAGCTCGTTTCACCGACTCCGATCAGAGAGGATGGATTATGCAGCTCACTCTGACCGATGAAGAAGCCCAGGTCCTGGCCGATGCGGTGAAAGGCCGCCTGGACGGACTACTGATGAGCATTGTCAAGGCCGATACGCGGTCCTTCAAGGATAGGCTCATTGAGGAAGGCGCGATCCTCGAGGCCATATATGGGCGACTCGGATGCGTGCACGAGGAATGGACCGAGGCTAGGGGCTGTGACTTCAAGCCGTCGGAGTGAGCAGACCCGATCTATAAGGATGGCTTCCGACGTCGAGCGTTCGCATCGTCTGAAAGACCCGCAGTACTTGAGGGCCCCCTTCGCGCGGCCGATCGTGCTCGGATGATAAGCTGTACGCCCGTCGATCGATAATGGTCGACTCAAGTGGTACTCAACCAACAAGACGGGGGCCCGTGAAATGAAGTTGCGTAACGTTCTGATCCTGCTTGTCATCTCCTTGCTTCTCATACCGCTGGCTGCCTGCGGTGAAGACGCCAAGTCGACGGATACGACCGTTGCGGCGACGGAAACGACAGCGGGATCCGACGCCCCGTCAGGGGAGAAAGTCGCCATGATGGCGTCGAACGCTGTCCTGGACGCTATCGGCGCGGGCGCGAAGGACGGCAAAGTGGTGCGCCCACTGACGGCCTGGATCATCAGCAGTGCAAACACGGCGAACATCTACTTCGTAGCCATGGAGTTCTCGAGCAGCACGGAGAATCACGTAGGGCTGTGGGCCACCGATGACCCAGGAGGCGCCGGCCGGTTCTGGGCGGTCGATGGCGTGGCCAAGGACGTGACGACGTTCCCCAAGGGTGACAAAGCCGAGCCGAAGATCTCCAGTGACGACGCAGGAGCTAAAGAGGCGCTTGCCAAGTACGACGTCCAGTGATTGACGACCGAACGACCCAAGACGGACACGCGCGTGTGCAGGTTCGAGGGTGAGACGCCCGTGACGCCCGGCTAGTCGATCCTGACCCCATAGATCTTCTGACCCCGCGTCCCCACCACGATCATGTCCCCGAAGGCCGCGGGCGAAGCCTCGATATTCGTTCCCAGGTTGAGGGAATCAAGGACCTTCCCCGTTGTTCCCTCGAGCAGGAACATGTTGCCGATGGAATCGCAAAGCACGATGTAGGACTTGCCCTGTGGCGTATACA
>JAAYJE010000052.1 GCA_012523095.1 Actinomycetota bacterium
ATGTCCTTGGCTTCCATCCAGATGAGCGGCTTGGGGTACAGCCCGGCCGGCCCTGGTCTCACCGCCGTCTTCTTGATCAGGTTCGAGTGCAGCTTCTTGGCCACTTGGTCCTCCTTGGGGTATGTCTGAGCCGGATTCGTGTCTCAGCAGCGTCTGTCAGTAGCGTCGTCGGTCGAGGGACCATTCTTATAGATCACCTTGCGCAACACGGCGAGGATGTCCTCAATGGGGACCTTCTCGCCGTGTACCAGCGGATTCGCTTCGGACAAGCGCCACCCACCACTGGCACCATAGATCAAGCAGAGCGTCAGATTACACAGGCCGAGGTATGTGATCCCTGCGGCGCGGAGGCCGGGGTTCTCATTCAAAATCCGCATGCAAAGCTGTTCGATCATCCTTCGGTACTGCGTATACCCATCCCACCGAGCTTCGTGACGCGCCAGAGCGGCCGTATCGAGACCGGCGGCAACACGGTAGTGGAAATGGTCGACAAGGAACGAAACGGTCGCCCTGTTGGCCTCGGCATGCTCCAGAACGGCCTGCATGACCTCGAGTAATTCGACCCGTGGGTCATGGCTACAGACGTGCCTAGCTCGTAGCGCTTCGACGATATAGTCATACACCTCGTCCCAGCAGAGCCCCGCGACGGCACCTACCAAGTCGTGCTTGTCGTGGAAGAATCTCAGAATCCCGCTCTCGCTCGTACCAACATCCATGGCGATGGCCCGCAAGGGCGTCCTAGAAACCCCCCGATCGAAAAACAGCCTCTTGGCTGATTGGAGGATTCTCTCTTCGACGTTCGGTTCTCTCTTCGCCAGCATGGGACCTTCAAGGTTAGTAGTAGTACTACAATCACCCAATTCGCAAACATTCTACACCCATTTCTCATCGTGTCAATACCTCCGCTTCTCTTGTCGATCAAGGCCGGGTAGGCGAGAGGCACCTGGCACCACGTGGCTCACAGCCGGTGTCGCGAGGATGGACCGATCGAATTCGTACACTTGACAGGACGTGGCCTCGTGGAAGTGAAGTAGGGCTGATGGGAGCGATGCCGCACCTACCCCGCACCTACCCCGGCTTCTTCTCGCGCAGGGTAGCCAATTCGGTTGGATCCCACTCGCAGCGGTCTAACGCCTGAGTTCGTAGGTGATGGTCGCGTTGACGTAGATGTCCAGAGTCTGAGGGTTGATCGGCGGGGAGTAAACCTCGGCGGCGGCCATAGTCGTGGCCGTTGAGGCTCCTCTCCCATAGTAGTAGACAGGGGACGAGTAGCCCTCGGTCAGGACGAGCACGTCGCCCAGGGTCACCCCATTGGCCGCGGCAAAGGCCTCGGCTTTCGCACGAGCTTGCGCCGAGGCTTGGGCCAATGCTTCCGCCTGGGCTTCCGTGTTATCGGAGAGCTGCCAGTTGGGGCCGGAGAGATTGTTGGCTCCCGCCTCGGCCGCGGCGCCGAACACCTTCCCAATAGCGCTGAAGTCGGTCAAGGTGACCTTCGCCAAGTTCGATGCCTGATAGCTGATGCTGGTCTGTTCTCCGGTCTTCGGATCGTGGATGGGATATCCGTAGACACTCACATCGGCGGTCTCGACGGCCGAGTCCGGTATCCCATCCGCCTTCAGCCGAGTCAGGACCTCCTGCATCTGTTTGGAATTGGCGTCGAGCGCCTCTGCTGCGGTCGCCGCGCGATTCTGCACGCCGATGTTGATGACGGCTTGGTCGGGACGCGCACTCATGTGGCCGGCGCCGGAGACGGTGACCGTATGGAGAAGGGGACTCTGCTCCCCCGGTGCACCGACCGTCGTCGTGGTAGAGCTGGTTGTGGAGCTTTCAGCCGTCGTCGACGTGGTCGAGTCCGAGGTGCAGGCGGCGACACCGAACACCAGCAGCACAAGCGCCAGCCCCACACCGGCGCCGAGCCCCGACCTCTTCCCCACCCTGGTAAGTCGCATGGAGCCTCCTCTCTCGCTGATGGCCGCAGGCGCCGGGCCCGCGAAGCCGCCGGCCCTTATGAAGCGCCACATCACTTCCGACTGCCGGCGTTCCGAGATTGTTCCGGCGCTTGTCGCACAGATCCGCCGCCCGCTAGTCCGCACAGACGGTTACCCGGAACAGGCGACGTCACTACTGCGGGAGGAGCATGACTTACCGATCACCTTGAGTGTCGCGCGCGCCCGCGACCGTGGTCTCGGGCTGACAACGATCTGCACATTTTGGTCGAGCGCATTGAGGTAGCGGGTGAGACGCTCGATGGAGAAGCCGTCCAGTCTGCCGGCGAGCAGTTCCGAGACCGTCGACTCGCCGGCGCCGAGGATCCCGGCGACCTCGATTTCCTACATCGCGGCGGCGTGGCCACGAATCTCATGGTCGAGCCGCTGGCCCAGCTCATCCGCCGCGACATCCAGATCATAGTCGGCCTGAAGGCCGAGCCAGAACTGTGGCGTGGTGTCGAAGTATCGCGCGAGCCGCAACGCTGTCTCGGCGGTCACGCGGCGCTTGCCCAGGACGATCTCGTTGATGCGCCGAGGCGGCACACCGATGTTCAGGGCCAACCTGTTCTGGCTCAAACCCAGAGGGTTGAGGAACTCCTCGAGTAGCACTTCACCGGGATGTACCGGCGCAAGCTTCTTGGTATTCATGGCAGGCCTCCTTCCTAGTGATAGTCGACGATCTCAACGTCGTAGGCGTCTCCGTCCTCCCAGACGAAGCAGATCCGGTACCGGTCGTTGATCGCGTGCGCGTTGCTGATCCTCCGCAGCTTGCGAAGAGCGATCGAGTTGATCATGAGCGGACGGTATAACGCGTCGCGTCATACGTCAACCCTTATGAAGCCAGCAAGTGCTATCCGGTCTGACTGACCACCGGAATCAGTCTTGACTGACCGGGGCAGCGGCAGCGACACTCCACGACCTCAGGCACACCCATGCCATCCTGCTGCTGGCAAACGACGAGAACGCCAAGATCATATCCGAGCGGCTTGGACACGCCTCGGTCGCCTTTGCCCTCACTGTGTACGCTCACGTCCTGCCGGGGATTCAGAAAGAAGTGGTCTCGCAGCCGGCCGCCGTCATCGACGGATAGTGCCTTGAGGCCCTATCATGTCCTGACGTGGACGCACAAAATACAACTATGACTTACGAGGAAGCCTGCAAGCTGCTCGGTTATGCGACGCTCCCGCTATTCAATCGCGAGTCCCGTGAGCTTACCGTGTCCTGGGTACGGGACAAGACTGAGGACGACGACAAACCCCCCGGCCCTCAACAGGCCAACGCAGCCCGCGCTCGGATAGACGAGTTCTTCTGACCGCCCGCCTCACCGCCTCCCGCAGCCACGATATCACTCGGATTCACCTCCCCCGCACAGCAACCAAGACACCTTCCGACTGCAGCCTGAAAGCCACTCGCCCATGTCCAGTCCTCCCTAGTAGGCACCTCGAGCAGCTCGGGCAGATCCAGCTTGCCTTTGTGGAGGGGATCACCGTTCACCCCGCAGCTGACAATTGGGTTTGACGACACGTCCTTGATCCTTGTTGTCGCGGGTTAACACGGTCCACGACGCGACCACTTCGATTCTACGACCCCAACCGGATGACTGATTCCCTTGATAACCGATTGAAGCATCGTGAGCGGCGCGTTCAATGAGTGCACCGGGCTTGGACGGCGTAGTGATCCTGTATCTGGGACACCCTGATCCGGCGGCGCAAGGGAACGTCTAGCCTATCTGCTAGGATTTGAAATGGCCATGGAGCATCACTCCACGACGGAAGAGGGGTCATGTCTCTTTCGAATCTCATGAAGACCGGACTCCCGTTGAACCGCAAGGAGCGCTACTTCACCGGCACGGTCTCCCCCATGATCGTGTCACGGGTCACGTTCGGCTGGAACGAGATGAGCACGGAGGAGGAGCGCATGCTACTTCCTGAGTACTTGTGACAAGACACCAGGGAGGCGCCGCGGTGACTTCTGACTGCTTCTCCCTCGGAGACCTCGCCTTTGCCTGCTATGTGTACAAGTCCATGACTGGCTATGACAAGTCCGTCGCTGACTTCCGACGGCTGACCAAGCCCGGTGTCGATCTGGCGCTCCCTGAGCATCGCTATCATCTTCTACATTGGCTAAACCGCTGGGGTTGCCGACATCTGGCAACAGACCATCACGACCTGGCGTCGGCGTCCCTCGCCGGCTGGTATCAGGCTAATCAAAGCCGGCTACCGGGTCTCGACGCTCGTCTGGGCTCGCTCGAAGATTCGCAGCTCGAGCAGTTCGTCGCGCTCTTCGATTCATTGAAGAACCTCGATGCTGCCCGCAAGACCCGCGGTGGACAATCGCACACGGTTTCCCTCGGTCCTACAGCGGCCGCCAAGACCCTTTTCGCCCTTCGACCACACGTATTCGTAGCTTGGGATGATGCCATCCGCAGCAACCTGGGCCACGATGGTTCGGGGGCATCCTATGTGCGACTGCTCGCAGACGTCCGTGGGAAGCTGAGAACAATCGCCAATCAGTGTGCAACTCTAGATATCCCTCTCGATGCTCTGCCAAAGACTGTCGGGCGACCCCAATCAACGGCGGCCGAGCTCATCAACGAGTACTACTGGGTCACCCTGACGAGGAAGGTGATACCGCCCGAACCCGCTCGAATCCGAAGATGGCTTGACTGGAGCAACTGAGCCTGACTTACAGGGAAGGGACATGTTGCGCAGCCCCGCTTCTTCGCCCAGCAAGGTAGGTTTGTCAGAGAAGGATGGTATCCGTCGGCACCACTATCAGGACGCCCCCTCACTCCCTGCTTCACTTCTTTCCCAATGAGGCAGAGGTGGCCATCTAGGCGTTCTCAGGCCGCCCTGACCATCTTGAGCGCCTTACATGTGCGGTTTCTCGAGATACAACAGCGGAAGTACTTCTTCTTGCCGGGATGTTCCTGCTGGCGCTGTCGTCTGCATGATGCCATGAGCCCTCGATCTACATGTGCAACGGCAGCTTGTGCTCGTGCGATCCTGAATCAGTCTGCCCGGCGGCGCTCCGTTTGAGGCACTCAACGGCCGACCGCCACAATATCATGATCCGGACTTGTTCCAGGGTGGCTTCACTTGGCGGATGAGATCGTCCTCCAACCCGGCGGCGAGACTGACTCGAAACCCGTGATACGTGAGCTCTTGATCGGCGACCAGAGCGTACACGTCGACACGTCTTCCAGCGGTCAGCGCCCTTGAGATGTGTCTGTTGTTGGCGATGTTGGTGTACTGGGTGGGACCGGGCTTCTGATAGCCGTACATCCTGCGCGAAAGCGACATGGTCGTCTTGCCGATGTACATAACGCCGCCATCAATCACGAACGCGTACAGAACATCCGAGTTGGATGCATGCGAGGTGAGCTGACAGGTCGGCGCGCCCGCTACCATGGTCCACTGACCCACAGGCCGAAAGCCCGCCTCTTGAAGTCGTGAGAGCCAGTCCATCAGTCTTCGAGTCCAGCGAACGCGGCTTGTTTATCAGCAGACGCAGAGCGCCTCCGACCGGATCGCGTAAGATCGCCCGTGTCCAGATTGGCTTCACGCACCTGATCCCCGTCCTTGTTCTCCGTCATCAAGCAGACCCCCTCCCTGTGCCGGTGCCCTCCTGCGATGTGTCGCCCACTTCATCGGCGTCGTGTCCCGTGCCGCCCTGCGCATCGTGGTGATCGCATCTACGTCTAATGCGTCGGCCATAGCTCCTCGATCTTGCGATACATGTCCATGAGGATGAAGTTCTTCCGGCCAATCGCATCCTTGAGAGGGCCGGGAAACTTCGCCATGCCTCCTACTTGCTCTTGGTCCTTGATCTGATTGCGGCATCAAGTTTTCTTCCGGATTCCGCATCAATAGAAAACAGCGTGCTTCTGAAACGGTAGTTGACTCCGCAGATTTCTTTAATTTCTGCGGCGGAAATCGGCTCCTCGATGGTCTGAAACTTGGCCAACGGTACAGAAAACTCTTCGTCCGGGTACTCAGGGTTCCCTTGGTACGGGCGCTTCTTCAGCTTACCGTTGGCGACGCCAACCGCGACAATCCCGGCTCCCGACTGGTATAGAAAGACGACGTCCCCTTTGCTGATACGCGCAATCTTCTGTTTCCAGGGGGTGAAGAACGCAGCTACAACGCGCTCTTTGAGCATCATGTCGTGGTCCTTGGTGTCGTTGTTGTAGTTTGTGTTTACGATGTAATAGCCCTCCTGGAGATCCTCGTAGGGATCGTCCACGGTCGCGAATCGGGAGACCTCGAGAAGCATCTTGTCGCCCGCGTCACGATACACGCGATAGATCCACGGACGAACATTGAGACCACGAGACCGCCAGTACTGCACAGCCTCCCGGGTCTTGTAATCCATCCCGTTGGTCATGACAACAAAAGCCTGCTTTGCGTTGAAGTCATCTTCAGTAAGCGCAACACCGAAGGCGGCTTGATGCGCGTCTCGCAACGACTTCTTTTCAGGATGGAAAGACCGGAACAACTCGTCGAGTTGATCGTAGTTGTATTGTCCGTAGATCTGCCCATAGCGCAGAGCTTGCAGAATGTTCTCGGGATGAGACTCCCAGGCCTTTAGCTCAAATATGTAGAGAGTTCCTTCAGCGTCAAGGGCCATAAGATCGGGTTCCTCACGCCAGCGGCGTGATTGCATAATGAGGAGTAGCTCTTCGTCAGGAAAGAGCCGATCCAGGGCGCGGAAGAAGATGTCCTGTAGTCCGCGTTCGTCCAGCTCGAAATCCGAAAGCCGCACGCTGCGAACCTTGGTTGCTAGACGAGCCTCAGTATCAACATTGAGAAGCATCTCTTCTCTCCTTTGCCACGAGCCGTCCTGTTAGGCGTTCAGACACTATGCGAAGAGTACCACGCCTACCTGGACGGACCGCGACCAAGCGCCGAGGTGTGGCCCCCTCAGAAGCTCTGACCCGCAACTCCCTGCAATCCGCAGAAGACCTCGTCGATGAACTGGCAGGGAGGCTGACGCTCGCGCGCGATGGGACTCTGGCTGCGTACAGTCAAAAAACACCGTGGCCAGCGTCGCGGTCGAGCTTGGAGCCGACACAGGCCACGATACGATGTTAGGTGTTCCCGATTCGTAGAGAGCTCATTGTTAGGTAACATTCATGCCTTGAAGCAGAGGGGCCAGACCCCCCCCCAAGGTTGTCTGGAGCCCTGCCTTACCCTTGCTCTCTCCTCTATGTCTGCCAGTGCTTCTCAGGTTCACGCTAACGTGCTGCCACGACGTTTACGTGGTTTCGTCACGCCAGGCCTCGCTCTTTCCGGTCCATCCGCTATTGGATCTGTCAGGATAGCTGGGAGGCGATGCACCACACGGCCCTCGATGGCAGACCACGTATGCCGCGCTGCAGCGAGTCAAACAACCCCGAACAGTGCCTCTGTCGCCCAAGCAGCCCACATCGCGCGCCATCAATTACAAACCATCAGAGGCATCTCCTCCGCAGATGATAGTCGCGCAGCCGGGGCCAGAGTGGGGACGGAAGAATGTGCCGCACCTGCTACGGGAGCGCATAATGACCGCGCACTTCTTGTGGGCAAGACGTGGGCAAGAGGGTCTTCGGCGCTTGCTTCCCAAAAATAAAGCCCCGCTTTCTACGGGGCTTCATGATGGTAGCGGGGGCAGGATTTGAACCTGCGACCTTCGGGTTATGAGCCCGACGAGCTACCGGACTGCTCCACCCCGCGCCGCTTGAGTGGTGGAGTATAGCATAGGGCGTCACAACCACGTCACCCGGTATGACGGGCCGATTGTTCCTGGAGCACCGACCCAACACGTTGACGCCGGCGCGTTGATATGCTCACATCTGACCCGGCCTCTCAGCCACTATGCTGCTCTGCGCCAACCTCGGTCCCCGGTCCTAGAACACCCCAAGCAGCCACGCGGTAGAATCGCTCTCGGCGTTTGTTGACATGCGGGGAAGGCATCCGCAGCGGCGAGGCGAACCACGACTTGACGGCGAATCGCGCAAGTGTTCGCTTCTTTCTGCCGATAACTCGACGAAAGGCAATCAGCGAAGGGTCGTACTCATACTGATGGCTGGTAAGCGGTCCAACAGCAGGTGCTCATCGGACGCGTTCCTGAACGCGCGCGGCCGCGTGTGCTTCGCGTTCGTGTCGCGACGTCTCCACGGCGCACCCCGACCACTCCGCGTCATCCCTCGCTGGCTGCTGGTGGGGATCGTCCTCCTGGCCGCCACCGTACTCTGCTGCGTCCTCTTCCCATTCGTGAGTCCGTCCCCGGCAAGAGCCATCCCCTTCGACCTACGCTCCGTCCAGCTTCCCGACAACCTGGCCGCGGAGATCAACGACCTCAGTGTCCGTGCGAACCAAGTGCAGAGCGAGATAGACGCGCTTGACGTAGAACTCGAGCGGTGGACGGAGAACTTCAACCACCTGCAGGTGAAGCTCGATGAGGTCAACGTGCAGATGGCCTCGCTCCGCCGAGAGTACCAAGCGGCCCAGGCCGAGCACGGCTACCGGGTCAAAAAGTTCGAGAAACGCCTCTGCGAGATCTATAAATCGGGAGGCAAGAGCGATCAATTCTTGGCCCTTCTCCTCGATTGCGGCGGGTTCGACGACTTCTTCAAGAGGGTGCGCCTCGTGGCCAGCCTGGCCGACCAGGATCAACGCATCGTCGACAACCTCAGCGAGAGCGCCAAGAAGCTCGATTCCCTCCTCGCCCAGATCGACGAGGCTAAGCGGGAACAACTTAGCATCAACAAGGAGATCAGCGGCCAGCGCAATCAGATCGCCGCTTCGCTGGCGGAGCGCGAGAGAACCCTCGCCGGTCTCGATGGCGAGATCCGTTCGATCATCGAAGCAGAGCACGACCGCCAGGAGCAAGAACGGGCCGCACTGACGGAATCCCTGAAGGCCACTCTGCAAGGCCGATCATACAGCGGCCTGATCCCCAAGACCGATGACGAAGTCGTCGCTCAGCTCCTCGAGACGGCCGCCTTCTATCTCGGCATACCGTACGTATGGGCGGGTGACCGACCGTCGACCGGCTTCGACTGCTCCGGGCTCACCCAGTACGTGTATGGACAGCACGGTGTCTATCTGCCCCATTACTCCGGCTACCAGGCTCGAATGGGCCGGCCGGTGATGCCCGAAGACCTCAGGCCGGGCGACTTACTCTGCTTCGGCGATCCCGTCCACCACGTGGGCATCTACATCGGCGAAGGCATGTTCATCCACGCTCCCCGCACCGGTGACGTGGTCAGCATCTGGATGGTCGACTGGAAGACCAACCTATCCCACATCCGTCGCTTCGACCCACAACCCAGGTACGGACTTCCCACGGTCAACTAGTCCGGTAGAATAGGGACATGACGGTCGCCACGATCATAATGATCGTCCTCATATGCGTCGGCTGCGCCCTCCTGATCGCCGGACTGACGGCGGTGGGGCTCCCGGCCTACCGGCTCTCCAAGGCCGCCCGAAAGGCGGGCATCGCCTCCAAGGCCGATGTCGAAGAAGTAAGACGCCGGATCCGCGCTGTGGAGATCCGTGCGCGAGAAGTCCAAAAAAGACAAGAAGTCGTGGCCGAAGGGCTGCGACGCCTTTCGGCCACGACTGATCAGTTGGCCTACCTGAAGGCCGAATACGACCGGTCGGTCGGCCGCCTCTTCAGGCTGAAGTCCTAGACCCCCTGCACTTCGACGATCTCGGGGATCTGCTCCTTCAGCACCCGCTCGACGCCCATGCGCAGAGTCATCTGCGACATGGGACAGCTCCCGCAGGCGCCGACCAGCTTGACCTTCACGATACCGGTGGCCTCGTCAACATCGACCAACTCGACATTGCCACCGTCGTTTTGCAGGGCCGGCCGGATGAGGTCCAGTGCCTTTTCAACGCGGTCTTTCACGTGCTTCTCCTGTCTCGCTGCTTTGAAATCAGACCTTGATGATGGTCGCGATACCCTGGCCACCGCCGATGCACATGGTGGCGAGGCCGTACACGCCACCCTCCTGCTTGAGGGCATAGATGAGGGTGGTGAGGATACGTGCGCCAGAGGCGCCGATGGGGTGGCCAAGTGCGATGGCGCCCCCGTAGAGGTTGACTTTGCTCATGTCCAGCCCCAGTTCCTGAGCCACAGCTCCGGCCTGGGCGGCGAAGGCCTCGTTGGCCTCGATCACATCCATCTGATCGATTGACATACCCGTTTTGGCCAGGACCTTCTTGGTTGCATGGAAGGGGCCCATGCCCATATACGCGGGATCCAGAGCGGCGGTCGCGTAACCGATGATGGTGGCGAGGGGCTTGATGCCCTTCTTATCAGCCCATTCCTTAGACGCCACCACGAAAGCCGCGGCCGCGTCGTTGATGCCGGAAGCGTTGCCGGCCGTCACCGTGCCGCCCTCTTTCTTGAACGCGGTGGACAGCTTGGCCAGACCTTCGAGTGTGGTTTCGGCCCGCGGGTGCTCGTCGGTATCGAACACCTTGGGGTCGCCCTTCCTCTGCGGGATGACCACCGGCACGATCTCGGCCTTGAACTTGCCGTCGGCGATGGCCGCGGCGGCCTTACGCTGGCTGTCGTACCCGATCTGGTCCTGGACCTCGCGGGTAATACCATACTTCTCGGCCACGTTCTCAGCCGTTATGCCCATGTGGTACTCGCCGAGAGCACACCGTAGACCGTCCATGATCATCTCATCAACAAGGACACCGTCCCCCATGCGGTATCCCTGGCGAGCCTTCGGGACCAGGTAGGGAGCCCACGTCATGTTCTCCATGCCGCCGGCCACCATGACCTCAGCCTCGCCGGCTCTGATGGCGTTGGCGGCCTCGTGCACGCTCTTCATACCCGAGCCGCACACGATGTTGAGAGTCCACGCGGGGATCTCTTGGGGTATGCCCGCGGCCAGGGAGGCCTGTCGGGCGGGGTTCTGGCCCTGACCCGCCGTGAGAACGTTGCCCATGATGACTTCTTCGACCTCAGCGGTGTCGATACCGGCGCGCTTCACGGCCTCGGCAATAGCGATAGAGCCGAGCTTCCAAGCCGGAATATCGGCCAGAGTGCCCAGGTAGCGACCCACCGGGGTGCGGGCAGCGCTAAGAATCACGACTTCTCGAGACAAGGGGGATCTCCTTTCATATTCAAACGCGCATTGATGCACGAAGTGTACCGAAAGAAGATACCACCCTTGATACCTCTTGACCTACCGACATACCGCTTCGATCTACAGGTCTTCAGGGTGTGGACCCGCCCAGGGTCTGGGGCCGGCCAGCGCCCGCGAGATCTCCACACCATTGTCGGTCAGCAACTCGACGAGCCCGGCGGTCATGGGCCAGTGTTCCTGCGCCCGCTCGCTGCCCACCGCGCCGTCGCGTGACACGAAATGCGCGGTCACCCGCAACTCCCCATCGATATCGTCAACGAGGAGCTTGTACCCTTGGGACAGCCAGTACACGAGCTTGGCTTCGTACTCACGGAGAAGCGTCGGTTCCATATAGCCTCCCTTCGAGTGCGTGGGCTTATCAGTTTTCTAACCGTTTCGGACGGCCCGCAAACCCTCCGTTCAGGCGTCGGCCGTCTGGGGCGGCCGCCAACCGGCGCTGAAGAGGAAGAACAGGGCCGACGTCCTACCCAAGTGGGCGAACGTCTGAGTCAACTGCTCGGCCGCCATGTCCAGGTCTTCCGGCGCGCCCAGCCCGGCGATATAGGAGTGGAACGAGGCCTGGTCCTTCAGGTTTTCGACGAACCGTTTGGCGTTCTCAATCACTGCTTCGATCTTGCGCCGGTTGCGGATGACCCCGGGGTCGCCGAGGAGACGGGAGACGTCCGCCTCGCCCATCGCGGCCACCTTGGCCGGGTCGAAGCCGTGAAAAGCGCGCCCCATCTCTTTCCATCGTGACTCCACCACCTTGGGGCCCAACCCGGCCGAGAACACAGCCCTCGCCAGAAGCCCGAAATACTCCTGGTCGGACTGTGGATATTCGCCGGCCCGGTGCATCCATGCCTGTTTCTCGAACATGACTCCTCCTTGCCCTCGATCGTCTCTCCATGTCTTCACGACGGGGCGATGGTAGAGGGAGGAACGGCCGGGGTCTCTACAACGGAAGTTGAATCTTGGCGCGGACGCGGGGGTGCTTCCTCTATGCACCCAGTTCGCGCACCCCACGCCTCGGCACGATCTCCACGATGCGGTCGGCCAGCCGCCGGGCTTCTCCGAGGTCGTGGGTCACATACACGACCGTAGCCCGTCGCTCCCTGATGATGCTCTCCAGGATGTCCATGAGCGAGCTCTTGAGGACCGTGTCGACACTGCTGAAAGGCTCGTCCAGAAGCAGGATACGCGGTTCGACCGCGAAGGCCCTCGCGACCGACACCCGCTGGGCCATGCCGCCGCTCAGCTCGGCCGGGTGGTACCCCTCGAAGCCCGCCAATCCTACTCGCTCCAACCAACCGGCGGCGGCCGCCCGCGCCCCGGCCTTGTCTTTCCCTTGGGCGCGGAGTGACCCGGCCACATTGTCGAGTGCGGTCCTCCAGGGCAGCAATCGAGGCTCCTGGAAGACATAGCCGACGGCGCCCTCGGCGACGGTGACCGTCCCCGTGTCGGGCGGCACGATCCCTGTGATGAGCTTGAGCATGGTCGTCTTGCCCGACCCGGACGGCCCCACCACTCCCAGGATCTCCCCCGTCGCCACGTGGAGAGAGAGATCGTTGAAGACTTTGAGCGAATCGAAGGCCTTGCTCACGTTCTGGAAGGTGATCATCCGGCCTCCTTCCTCCAGCGCAACACGCGTCTCTTCAGCGGACGCAGGACGCCGAACTCGATGACGGCCATGAGGGCCAAGAGCACGACGATCCAGGCGAACAGCTGAGGTGCGTCCAGATTGCTGTTGGCTCGGTAGAAGGCATGCCCGATCCCGCTCAGAGCCCCGAGCACCTCCGCCAGCACGGTCGCCCGCACCGCGATGCCCGTCGACAGCGTGAGCCCGGCCATCACCGGCGACGCTATGCCGGGCAGGTAGATCTCGCCCAGCAGCAGGCGACGTGGGAAGTGATAGACACGCCCCATCTCCACCAGCTTGGGGTCGACAGATCGGATCCCGGAGACCGTATTCACATACATGGTGGGCCAAACGATCAGCGCCACGATGAAGATCACGGTGAAGTCGCCCAAACCGAACCAGAACATGGCCAGTACGGCGATGATGACCGCCGGGATGGTCATGCCTGCCCAGCGCAGGGGCTCGAGGAAAGAACGCACCCGGCCCTCCATGCCCGCCAGCACCCCCAGGACCAGTCCGGCGCCCGCCCCTACAGCCAGCCCGATCACCAGCCGCTTGAGCGTGATGAGCAACTCGACCCACAGCCTGCTCCCCCACGCCAGGCCGGCAAGCGCTTTGGCCGTGTCCACGGGAGAAGCCATGATGGCCGGATTCACCACCAAAGACAGAAGCTCCCACAACGCCAGGATGGCGGCGACCCCCAGGGCCGCGTAGAGCGACCTCCTATGGGACGTAGTAGAACGCATCATCCGGCGATCTGCCGCCGATGACCTCGGGAGAGAATTCCGCCAGGTTCGCGTAGAACCGCTCCAGATAGGGACGCGCCACGTCCGCCGGAGTGAATCTCCAGGTGATGCTCTCGAGCGACGCGGTCATTATAGGAGCTTTGAGCCCAAGCTGAGGGAGCTCAGTCTCGACGAGCTCACCGGCCGCCACCGGGTCCTCGAGCATCCAGTCCACCGCCGCCTGGTACTCGCGCTGGAAGGTCGCGACAACCCACGGCGCGTCCAGGACACGCGGCGTGGCCACCGTGCCGGCGATGGGAGTGTCGTCGGAGGGGGTGGTGGCTCCGACCCAGGCGGCGTCGAAGGCGAGCGCCTTGCGGAGAGGCCTCTCACCGGTCTTGGTCTGCATGACGACTGCGGTCGCGAGCGCCTCGCTCAGCACCGCATTGTCAACCTGGCCGGCCAGCAGCAGTTGGGCGGCCTGGGTGGGGTCGGTGGCGTAGCGGAAGGCGAAATCCTTCTCTGGATCCAGCCCTTCTTTCGCGCACAGGAACCGGAACATCACGTCGGGCACACTGCCCTGGAGCGACACCACCAATGATTGTCCCTTGATGTCACTGAAACCGGTGGCCTGGGGGTCGGCCGTCACCAGATAGGTGATATTCCACACTGAGATGTCGAGCAGTTTGATCTCCAGACCCTTGTTATAGAAGACGGCGGCGTTGTTGGAGGGCATGGTAACGAAGTCGCCCTGGCGGCCCGCCACTATGGCCTTCAGCTGGTCGGCGTTCTCCCAGATCACGAGCTCGGTCTCTTCCGCCACCTCGACTAATTTGTCATTCACGGCCAAGTAGGCCATCGGAACGGCCATGGGCCCCGGGGGGGCCACCAAAGTCAGTTTACTCAACGTAGGCGCCGATGTGGCGGTCACGCCCGCCGACGTCGCAGTGCCGATCTCAGACGTCGTGGTCCGGACGTCCGACGACCCGCAACCCACGACAAGAAGAGCCATCGACAGAATGGCGAGCGTCATCAGCATCTTGCGACAAGCCGGCATGCGATTCCTTTCCTTTGCTTACAAGTCGATTTTACATTGACGTATGTGCCCCGGCAGAGTAAATTGTGAAACACGTAACAGCGTTATCTGCGTAACGATACCTCTTGCAAGGAGTACGCGCCAGGGATATGGCCACAGCGGGAAAGCCGACGGTTTCTCGCAAGACGGTCAACAGGCTCAGCCTGTACCGAAGGTTGCTCGACAACCTGAGACAGTCCGGCACCACCAACATCTATTCACACGAACTTGCCCATCTCGCCGGAGTGAGCGCCACCCAAGTCCGTCGGGATCTCATGGTCATCGGCTATTCCGGCAGCCCCAACAAAGGTTATGAGGTCGAGACCTGCCTGGCCAGCATCGAGAACCTGCTCGAAGGCACCAGCCGCCAGGACGTGGCTCTGGTAGGGCTGGGCAGGCTGGGCCGCTCCCTCCTGATCCACTTCGCCGGCCAGCGCCCCTTGCTGGGCATCGCCGCCGGCTTCGACGCCGACGAGTCTCTGGTCGGGGCCTCCATCGAAGGGTGCCCCATATACGGAGTGACCGAGATGGAACGGGTGGTCTCGGAGATGGGCATCCGTATCGCCATCTTGGCCGTGCCGCCCGAAATGGCGCAGAGTGTGGCCGAGATCTTAGTCCGAGCCGGGGTGCGCAGCTTCGTCGACTTCACCGGCATCCCCCTGCAGGTGCCCGAAGATGTGTTCGTCGATCACATGGATATCACGTCCGCGCTGGAGTCCGCCGCCTTCTTCGCCAGACAAGAGCAGCCGGTGTCGCCCACCGTGGAGAACGGTGCGGAGAACGGCGCGGACAATGGCGTGGAGAACGGATCCGAACCCGACATCGACCCCATGATCCGTACCATCGACACCCTGCTGGCCGGAGCCAACATGAAGCTGGACGAACTCGCCACGAAGATCGGAGCCCGGATACTGACCCCCGGACTCAAGGGCGGCAAAGAGGTGACCCGCATCTACGCCGGAGACAGGGTGAGCGACCTCTTGAACGAGGCGTCGAACAAGACCCTGCTCGTGACGAACCTGGCCAATCTGCAGATGGTTCGGGTAGCCGAGCTCATGGAGGTGCCCGGCATCTGTTTCGTCGACGGAGTCGATCCAAGCCAGGAGATCATCGAACTCGCCACCGAGAACGGTACTCTGCTCATGGTCTCGCCCGTAGGTGTCTTCGAGACCTGCGGCCTCATCTACCAACTGCTGACCTCCGATTCCCAGAACTGACGCCACGTACATCATGGAATTCGTCTCATACGACATAGCGAGCAACGACTTCCGACGGGCGGGTGCGGCTTCACGCTCCATCAAGGAGCACCTTAAGCGGATAGGCGCCGATGCCGAGGCCATCCGCCGCACCATGATCGCGGCGTACGAGGCCGAGATGAACGTGGTCATCCATTCGGTGGGAGGCCGGCTGGAGGCGTCTCTTTCCGACTCGCAGATAGACGTGAGCGTTGTGGACGACGGGCCCGGTATTCCCGATATCGAGCAGGCTATGGTGGAGGGCTATTCGACGGCGAGCGCCGAAGCACGCGCCCTTGGTTTTGGAGCGGGCATGGGCCTTCCCAACATCAAACGCAACAGCGACAGGCTGCGCGTCGCCTCACGCGTAGACGAAGGCACCCGAGTAAGCTTCACCGTCTATCTGAAACCCGAATGGGCCGAGGGGCCGCGGATCATATCGTTGTATGCCTTCACCGACCGGTGCCGAGACTGTCGGGCGTGCCTGACCGCCTGTCCCACCCAGGCGATGCGGGTGAGGAGGGGCAGCCCGAGCGTGCTGGAGCATCTCTGCGTCGATTGCGCCGCCTGTATCGCGGCCTGCAGCAGCCTGGCGCTCAGCACTCGGGAAGAGGTCACCTCTTTGGACGACCTGCCCGACAAGGCGGACATGCTCCTGGTCGTGCCGCCCGCCGTGCTGGCCGGCTGCGGAGCAGACTACCCGCCCGTGCAGGTGCTGGCCGCGCTCCAGACGCTGGGCTTCGCGGAGGTGGTCATCTCGGCCCCCTTTGAACAAGCCCTAAGAGAGGCCACCGGGGCCGGGGCTGGGGCCGCCGAGGCCACCGGGGCCGGGGCTGGGGCCACCGGGGCCGGGGCTGGGGCCGCCGAGGCCGGGGCTGGGGCCGCCGAGGCTGGGGCTGGGGCTAGGGCCGCCGAGGCCGGCGGCGCTCCGTCGCCGCGGCCCGTGATAGTGCCGGTTTGCCCGGCGGTCGTCAACCTGATCGAACTACGCTTCCCCTCTCTGGTGCCGCACCTGGCGGCCTTCGACTCGCCGCTGGAGGCGGTGCAGGCCGTTTATGGTGACCGGCCCGCGGCCTACGTGGTCTCATGCCCGAGCCAGCGTTCTGCCCTCCTACAGGTCCAAACCATCGGCGGAGGAACCGGAGCCGACGCCGGTCGGCAGCCCCGGGTCGAGTACCTCTCGCCGGAGGTGATCCGACAGGCGGTCATGATGAGACTCACGGGCCACAAACAGGTCGGCGTAGATGGGATTGGCCCACATACGGTTGGCGCCGATACGATCCGCGCGACGCCGGCCGGCGCCGCGCCGGCGGCCGTCCGAACCCGTCCCGCCGATCCCGAGCCGGTGGAACCCGGCCCGGTGGATCAAGCGCTCGTGGTCACGGGCACGACGCATGTAGGTGCGGTTCTGGAGAAAGTCGAGGACGGTCTTCTGGACGACGTGACCGTCGTTGAACCGTATGCCTGCGACGGCGGTTGTTTCGGCTCGCCGTTGCTGAGCGAAGACCACCATGTGGCCGCCCGACGTTGGAATCAAGGAAGAGAGGCCGTGGAGGCGGCGGGCCCGACGCCGAGCGGCGTTGCTGTGGCCCGACGCCGGCCCTTCATGCCACGCCCAGGCATCAGGCTCGACCCCGACATGGGTCGTGCCATCCAGAAACTCGGGGAGCTCCAGAGGCTGGTTCGTCTGCTGCCGGGAAGGGATTGCGGTACGTGCGGCGCTCCCAGTTGCGCGGCCCTCGCCGAGGACGTCGTCATGGAGCGGGCGGGCATCGAGCTGTGCCCTTACAGAGACACTCAGAAGGAGGAGCAGGACTGATGGAACTCCACGAACTGGCGCGCCTCCTGGACCTCAGTCCATTGACTCCCACCCTGGATCAGCACGACGCCGAGAGCGGCCAAGGTGACGGCGCCGTCGACATCACCCGTGGCTACGCGTCCGATCTCCTGAGCGACGTTCTCGCCAACGCGCCCGCCGGTGGGGTCCTCGTCACCCTGCAGGTCCACCTGAACGTGATAGCCGTTGCGAGCCACGCCGGACTCCGGGCCGTCATCTTCTCGTGTGGAAGGGCCCCGGAGGATGACGTGATCGAGAAGGCCGCCGAGGAGGGTCTGTCGCTCTTCATGTCCTCCGCCGACACCTTCGAGATCGTGGGGCGGCTGTACGAACTGGGTCTGAGGGGGAGCACGGCTTGAGGATCCCGACCGCCATATGCCTCCGGCCGGAAGGACGCCATGATTGAGCGCCGAGGCTACAGCCCAGGTGCCGCGTCTCCGGTCGCTGCGTGCGGATCTTCACATCCACACAGCCCTATCGCCCTGTGCTTCGGAGCAGATGACTCCTCCGGCGATCGTGCAGGCCGCCTTGATGAAGGGGGTTGACGTGATCGCCATCTGCGACCATAACACGGCGGGCAATGTGGGAGCCGTGCAGAAGGCGGCCGAGTCTGCCGGAGGAGAGCTGACGGTGCTTCCCGGCATGGAGATCACGAGCGAGGAAGAGGTCCACGTGGTGGGCCTGTTTGCCGATCTGCGCACCGCCGAGAACGTGGCCGACCGGCTGCGCGCGCTCCTTCCCGCGGCAGACCCGGGTTACTACGCCTTCTTCGGCGAACAACCGTTGCTAGCCGCCGACGGCCGGGAGACCGGCAGGGAGACCGCGACACTGGCGGCCGCCGTGCCTCTCGACTTGAACGACATAGTGGGGCTCATACACGACCACGGCGGGCTCGCCATCGCCGCCCACGTCGACCGCAGGTCTTTTAGTGTCTGCTCACAGTTGGGCTTCTTCCCAGAGGACGCGGGCTTCGATGCCATAGAGGTGTCGCGCCATACGGATGCGGCCTCCTCCCGCATGGAAGAGTTCTCCTCTCTAGGCCTGCCGGTGGTGGGTTCCTCCGACGGCCACTTCCTGGAAGAGGTTGGGACGGGCACGACCGTCATCCGAGCTCTAGAGCCCACGTTCGCCGAACTCTCCCTCGCGCTTGCCGGGGTCGACGGAAGAAGCGTGACCCGTGCATGACCTGTCGCTTTATCTGCTCGAGGTGCTCGAGAACTCGGTGCGGGCCGGTGCGAACCGAGTGGAGATCGGCCTCACCATCGATAGCGCCACGGACACATTACAGATGACTGTGGACGACGACGGGCACGGCCTGACCACCTCCCCGGACCAGATCCTCGATCCCTTCTTCACCACCAAACCGGGCAAGAAGACGGGGCTCGGCCTGAGCCTGCTGAGGGCGGACGCCCAGGCGGCCGGTGGCGACCTCAGCATCGGGCCCTCGCCCACTTTGAGCGGCGTGCGTATGGAGACCCGTATGCAACTCGATCACGTCGACCGGCCCCCGCTCGGCGACGTGGCCGCCAGCATCATCGTGACCGCCGTCACCAACCCAGGCATCGATTTCGCCGTGACGCTGACGGGCGACCATTTCTTACCACCGTTGCTCCGGGGCTCCCCTCAGGAGGCCGCCGAAAGACTCGCTCTCAAACAACCCATCGATCCAGTTACCGAACAAACGACTGAGACCCAAACCGACCAGGGAGTTCTGAACATGAATGACGAAGTGGACAAGACCGAACCCGGCTGCTCAGGCTGCTGCGGAGAAGAGACCTCCGAGGAGGAGCTCCTTGCCCGG
The DNA here is from genome assembly GCA_012523095.1 of Actinomycetota bacterium. Taxonomy (GTDB): domain Bacteria; phylum Actinomycetota; class Thermoleophilia; order RBG-16-64-13; family RBG-16-64-13; genus RBG-16-64-13. The sequence goes on from JAAYJE010000052.1 coordinate 19,428, forward strand.
CTGGATGAGGTCATAGAGAGCTACCGAGACAAGCCCGGCGCTTTGATCCCGGTGCTGCAGGTGGCCCAGGGGATCATCGGCTACCTACCCGAGTTCGCGCTTAAACACATCGCCGAGGGACTCGGAAGACCCTACAGCGAGGTCGCCGGCGTGGTCGGTTTCTACTCCTTCTTCTCGACGGTGCCGCGGGGCCGCAACGTGATCCGCGTGTGTCTCGGCACCGCCTGCTATGTGCGGGGCGGCCTGGCCGTCCTTGACTCGCTGAAGAAAGAGCTCGGCATCGACGTGGGTGAGACGACCGCCGACCGCGAGTTCTCTCTCGAGGTGGCGCGCTGCTTCGGCGCCTGTGGGCTGGCGCCCGTCATCACCGTCAACGATATCGTCCACCACAGGGTCAAACCCGCCCGGATCAACGACATCCTCGTCCAGTACTGCTCCGGACCGGCGCTGGAAACGGCCACAGCCGGGTCGGGCGAAAGGAGCAATTGACCATGGCCGACAAGATCAAAAGCCCCGCAGACCTACTCTCTATGGCCAACAAGGCCAAAGAGGCCATCGACCTCCGTTCGGGCGCCAAAGAGATCAAAGTGACGGTCCACATGGGTACATGCGGCATCGCGGCCGGCGCCCGCGACGTGGTGGTCGCCTTCATAGGGGAGATCGCCGACGCCAAACTGGACAACGTCGCCATCCACCAATCCGGCTGCGCCGGGCTCTGTGAGATGGAGCCGATGGCAACCGTGGAAATGGCTGATGGGACCCTTTATCACTACGGCCATCTCGAGGATCGCAAGAAGATCCATGAGATCGTTCAGAATCACCTGGTAGGCGGCGCTCCGGTGGCCGAGTATCTCATCAAGTCGGCATAGACACCCATCTCATGGAATACCGAGGGAAGAACTAATGGACCAGATCACTAATCAAGTACTTGTCTGCACCGGAGGTGGGTGCATCGCCTCGGGGTCTCTCGAAGTCAGCGCCGCCTTCAAGGAAGAGATCGCCAACCAAGGCCTCTCGAACTTCAACCAGGTCATCGAGACCGGTTGCCTTGGCCCCTGCGCGGTGGGCCCCGTGGTACTCATCTACCCCGACGGAGTCTTCTATCAGAACGTCAAACTCGAGGACGTCCCCGAGATCGTATCGGAGCATCTGCTGAAGGGCCGCATCGTCCAACGGCTCGTGAGCCATGCTCCGGGCACCGACCGGACCGTCGCCGAGATGGAAGATGTCGACTTCTTCAAGCGCCAGGTGAAGATCGTCCTCCGCAACTCCGGCATCATCGACCCGCTCAAGATCGAAGAGTACATCGCTCGTGAGGGATACCAAGCGTTGGCCAAGGCCCTCACGGAGATGCAGCCTGAGGACGTGGTGACCGAGATCGTCCGCAGCGGCCTACGCGGCCGCGGCGGCGCAGGCTTCTCCACCGGTCTCAAGTGGCAGTTCGCCATGCACGCCGACTCCGACGTGAAGTACATGCTCTGCAATGCCGACGAGGGCGACCCCGGGGCTTTCATGGACCGGTCAGTGCTGGAAGGCGACCCGCACAGCTTGATCGAAGGCATGGCCATCGGCGCCTACGCCATCAGCGCCAGAGAGGGGTTCGTCTACCTGCGCGCGGAGTATCCCCTCGCGATCGAGCGCCTGCAGTATGCCATCGACCAGGCCCGCGAATACGGCCTCCTCGGCGAGGACATCATGGGCACCGGCTTCAGTTTCGACCTCGAGATCCGCAAAGGCTCCGGAGCCTTCGTCTGTGGCGAAGAGACGGCCCTCATGCGCTCCATCGAGGGGAAACGCGGCGAACCTCGCCCCCGGCCGCCGTTTCCAGCGGAGAGAGGCCTGTGGGAGAAACCCAGCGTGCTCAACAACGTCGAGACCTTCGCCAACATAGCCCCCATCATCCTCAAGGGGTGGGAGTGGTACGCGAGTACGGGCACCGAGAAGAGCAAGGGCACGAAAGTGTTCGCTCTGGGAGGCGCCATCCAGCATGCCGGGCTCGTCGAAGTCCCTGTCGGGGTCCAACTGGGCGAGATGGTTTTCGAGATCGGCGGCGGGGTGCCCGGAGGCAAGGAGCTGAAGGCCGTGCAGTTGGGCGGCCCCTCGGGGGGTTGCATCCCCAAGTCCGACCTGAATGTGCCGGTCGACTACGAGACTCTGCAGGACCTGGGAGCCATCATGGGTTCGGGCGGCTGTGTGGTCATGGATGATGACAGCTGCATGGTCGACGTAGCCCGCTTCTTCCTCGATTTCATCCAAGATGAGAGCTGCGGCAAGTGCGTGCCCTGCCGGGTGGGGACGAAACGCATGCTCGAGATCGTCACCGCCATCTGCAACGGCGAGGGCAAGGAAGGCGACATCGAAGAACTCGAGAGGCTGGGCGCCATCATCAAGGATACCTCCCTGTGCGGACTCGGCCAGACCGCTCCCAACCCGGTCTTGTCCACCATCCGCCACTTCCGGCATGAGTACGAGGCGCATATCAGAGACCATTATTGCGAGGCCGGAGTCTGCTCCAGCCTGTTCACCGCTCGTTGCACCAACGCCTGTCCGGCGAGCGTCAACGTGCCGGGCTTCGTGAGCCTCATCGGCGAGCAACGCTTCGACGAAGCGCTCCGACTGCACCGGGAGCGAAACCCGCTGGCAAGCATCTGTGGGCGGGTGTGCTTCCACCCTTGCGAGAGCAAGTGTGTGCGAGGCGGTCTGGACGACCCGGTGGCCATCCGCAGCCTGAAGCGGTTCATGACCGAGCAGGAAACCGAGATACAGATCCCCGAGGTACATATGAGCGCCGAGAACGCCGCGCGCAAGGTGGCCATCGTCGGCAGTGGTCCGGCCGGTCTTTCCTGCGCCTACTTCCTGGCCCGCCTTGGCTATAAACCGACCATCTTCGAGAAGGAGACCAGTCCCGGCGGCATGCTGGTGCAGGCCATCCCCGCCTACCGGCTCCCCCGCGAAGAATTGGGCCGCGAGATCAGCATGATCGAGAGCATGGGCGTCACCATCGAGACCGGCAAAGCTCTCGGAGAAGACTTCACACTAACCGATCTCAAAGATCAGGGTTATCAGGCGGTCTTCCTAGGCGTGGGAGCCCCATCAGGCACCAACCTGGGCATCCCCGGCGAGGAGGGCGAAGGCGTCACGGAGGCCCTAACCTTCCTACGCGACTACAACGTGGACGGCACTGCTTGGGTAGGCGAAGAAGTGGCCATCGTTGGAGGCGGCAACTCCGCCGTCGACGCGGCCCGGACGGCTCTGCGCCTTGGCGCCAAGCACGTGAACATCCTCTACCGGCGCCAGCGTGACCAGATGCCCGCCTGGGCCGAGGAGGTCATCGCCGCCGACGACGAGGGCATCACCTTACTGCCTTTGACCGCGCCCAAAGAGGTCCTCCGCGACGCCGACGGCAAGGTCACCGGCGTGCTCTGCCAGCAGATGGCCCTCGGTGACTACGACAAGAGCGGCCGGCGCCGCCCGGTGGCGGGCCGCAACCCCGACTTCACCGTGCCGTGCGATCAGGTGATCGCCGCCGTCGGTCAATCTCTCGACGCGCAGACACTGCTCGGCGATCTACCGGTGGAACTACGCAACAATTGGTTCAAGGTCGACCGGGCCACCGGCGCCACCAGCGTGGAATGGATCTTCGCCGGAGGCGACGCGACCACCGGTCCTGCCTCGGTGGTCGAGGCCGTGGGCGCGGGTGAGCGTGCCGCCGTGGGCATCGATCAGTTCCTCACGGGAGAAGAGCACGCTTTCTGGCGTCGAGACGCCGTCGTGGACACCTATTTCGATCCCGATGCCGACCCGGTGGCGACCGAACGAGCCGCCGTGGTTTGCCTGGATCCCGAGGCACGAGCCTGTACGTTCGACGAGGTGGAGCTCTCCTGGAGCACGGAGACCGCATGCGCTGAAGCTAAGCGGTGCCTGCGCTGCGACTACGGGAAGGTGACCGCAAGCCCCGTCGGTTCCGAAGGAGACGACGGATGACCTGTCTGCATCAGCTACTGAAGAAACCGGCGCAGACCGGCTGACAGAAAGGAGAGGCCGGCCAGACAAGCCGTAGAAGCCCGGTGGCGGACCAACGAACCCGTACCCCACCGGCACGTGGAACTCGATATAGGGACGAACAACAGAAAGGAAAAGAGAGTATGTCTGCACCAGTCGTCACGGCCGCCTGCAACGCTCCGGGCGAAGTCGCGCAGATCGCATGCAATACGAGCAAGGCGAAGGCCGCACTCCCACTGGGCAAGATGATCGTTCTGGGCCTGCTGGCCGGAGCTTATATCGGTTTCGGAGCCTATCTGGCCACCACGGTCGGCCACGATGCCTCCCAGTTCCTCGGCAACGGAGTCGGTCAGCTGCTATTCGGTTCGGTGTTCACCGTCGGCCTCATAATGGTTGTCATCGGCGGCTCCGAACTGTTCACCGGGAACAACATGTTCATGATGGTGGGAGCGCTGGAAGGCACCACCACCTGGCGCAGTCTGGGTAAGAACTGGGCGGTGGTCTGGATCACCAACCTCATCGGTGCTCTCATCCTCGTGATGATCATATACGGCGCGTTCTACGCCACGGGTGACGGCGCCGGCCTTTTCAAAGGCGGCATCGGGGCGAAGGCGGTCGCCATCGCCAAAGGCAAGGTGGAGCTGACCTTCTGGGCGGCTCTACTCCGCGGCATCCTCTGCAACTGGCTGGTATGCATGGCCGTTTGGCTGGCGCTGGCATCCAAAGACGTTGTGGGCAAGATCTTCGGCATCTTCTTCCCGATCATGGCCTTCGTCGCCATGGGCTTCGAGCACAGCGTGGCCAACATGTTCTTCATCCCCATGGGCATCATGGTCAGCGACAACGAGATCATCCTGAACGCGGCCGCCGCCGCGGCGGCCGGTCCCGAGGCCGCACAAGCGGCGCTGGACGGCTTCAAGATCGCCGTCGCCGACCACCTCAACTGGGGCACCTTCTTCTACAAGAACTTGATCCCCGTGTCCATCGGCAACATCATCGGCGGTGGCATCTTCGTCGGAAGCGCGTACTGGTTCACCTATGTGCGCAAGTCCAAGAGGGTCAAGGCCGCAGAGGCGGCCAAGGCCGACGCGGATAAGTAACATTCAGGTCGAAGACCTCTCTGCAGGAACAAGGCGCCCCGGGAAGAGCAGTGCTCTTCCCGGGGCGCCGTCTTCTCAAGTCTTGTGTGCCCGCTTCCGGAGCCGCGCTTCCGGCGCCGCGGTCGGTGTCACAACCGGCCGGCGGGCTCCCGTCAGAAGGCCTCTGGGTAGCCGATATCTACGAACAGGGTCTCGAGCCGGGTCTTATGAGCGATCTCCATCTTGGCCAGATTCTCAAAGACCTTCTTCCGGTCGGCGTCCGGGGCTTCCTTCGCAAGGGCCTCATAACCGCGAGCCGCCTGCTCCTCCTTCTTCATGGCGAGCGCCAAAGCGTCGGCAGGCGTCATGTCGACGGAAAGGTCCGGCAGTGGGGTGGCCTCTGCAACCTTGTAGTCGGGCCCCACGGGAAAGTCCTCGAGCATACACGTATCCTTCAGACAGGACGTCAGGAACACCTTGTGGCCCAGCTCGTCGCCCGCCAGCTCTGCGAAGGTCTGTCTGACGACCGGGTTCGTCGCGCGCTCCGCCACCTCGGTATAGAAGTCGTAGGCATCTTCCTCGTTGCGGATCGCCGCCTTAAGGATGGCCGTGATGTCGTAACTGTCTGACACTTTCCTCTCCTTTGTTGAAGCCTAAGGCCGAGCTTGGCGGACCAGCTCCGACTCCAACGGCTCTCCGTCACGGACCTTCTCGACCTTGATGGCGCACACTTTGTATTCAGCGGTCTCGGTGACCGGGTCGAAGGCATCGATCGTAAGAACGTTCGCGCAGGCCTCCGCGAAGTGGAAGGCCATCCAGCACAGACCCGGAGCAGAGCGCTCGGTGACCCAGGCCCGTAGGGTGACTTCGCCGCGGCGGCTCTTGGCTTTGACCCAGTCGCCATGGTTTATGTTCAGCCTGCAGGCGTCGTCCGGATGAATCTCGATGAGCTCCTCCGGGAAGAGGTTCTCAAGACCCACCGAGTTGCGCGTCTGCGTGCTGCTGTGATAGTGCCAGAGCCTGCGCCCTGTGGAGAGTATCAGTGGGTACTCATCGTCGGGCAGTTCGGCCGGCGGGATCCAGTCGGTGTGGGTGAACAATCCTTTGCCCCGGGTGAAGTTGCCATCCTTGTGCAGATAACGCGTCCCAGGATGCTCAATCGTGGGGCACGGCCACTGCAGACCTATTTCTTCGATCCGGTCGTAGGTGATACCGGCGTAGCTCGTGGCCGTACGGCGCATATCTTCGAAGATGGCCTCCGATGAAGTGAAGCCCAGATCGTAGCCCAACCTCTTGCCGAGTTGTTGCAACACCCACCAGTTGGGCTTTGCGTTCCCCGGCGGGTCGAGGACGCCACGGACACGCTGGACACGACGTTCGGTGTTGCTGAAGGTACCCTCTTCTTCACCCCATGAGTAGTCGGGCAGCACCACATGCGCAAGCTCGGTGGTGAGGTTGGGGAAGATGTCGCTCACGATCAGCAGTTCGAGAGCCTCCAGTCCCTTGACCGTGTGCGCCATGTGCGGCTCGGTCTGCACCGCGTTGTCGCCGAGGCAGTAGAGTATCTTGGTGCCGCCTTCGAGTGCTTTGCGCACCATGGTGGGCATCTTGTAGCCGGGCTTGTTCGACAATCCTGTGACGCCCCAGTCCTTCTCCATCTTCTCGATGACCTTGGGATCGTCAACCGGTTGATAACAGTGGAATACGTTCGGCAGTGCACCCATATCGCAGGCGCCCTGCACGTTGTTCTGGCCACGGAGCGGGTTGAGACCGGCCGCGTGCTTGCCGAGGTTGCCCAGCACCATCTGTAGGTTGGCGAGGGTCTTCACATTGTCGGTGCCGCAGATATGCTCGGTGATGCCCAAGGTGTAGCATACGCTGGTCGACTTGGCTGTGCCGAGCAGTCGAGCGACCTCCTTCATCTCCTCCACGGGTACACCGCAGATCTCGCTGGCCTTCTCGACAGGGTAGTCTTTCACCCACTCGCGGATCTCGTCCGGATTCTCGGTATGCTCCTTCAAGAACTCCTCGTCGGCCCAACCGTTCTTGAATATCTCGTTGATGAGACCGTTGATGTAGGCGATGTCGGAGCCGGACTTGATCCGTACGTAACGGTCGGCCCAATGACAGAGATCGATGCGCCGGGGGTCGTTCACAATGAGAGTGGCGCCCTTTTTCTTGGCCCGCTTCACGAAGTAGGAAATAACCGGATGAGCCTCCGTCATGTTGGAGCCGATCACGAATATAAGATCAGCGTCCTCCAATTCCTTGACGGAGTTGGTCATCGCGCCTGAACCAAAGCTGGTCGCCAGACCGGCGACAGTAGGAGCGTGTCAGGTTCGTGCGCAATGGTCTACGTTGTTTGTCTTGATCACCGCCCTCGTGAATTTCGAGATGGCGTAGTTGTTCTCGTTCGTGATGCGACCCGAGCCGAAGGCTGAGAACACGTCCGGACCGTGCTCTTTGACGATCTTGTCGATGCGATTCGCCATGTAATCGAGGCACTCGTCCCAGGAGACCGGCACAAGTCTGCCGTCCTTGCGGATCATGGGGTCGGTGAGCCGTTTGTCACTGGAGGGGAACTCAAAGCCGTAGCGCCCCTTGACACAGAGCATGCCGTCGTTGGGCTCGATCTCGCGACCGGTCACCCTCACGATGTGGTTGGCGTCGCGGTCGACGTGCAACGTCATCTGGCAACCTACACCACAGTAGGGGCAGGTGCTGTTGACCTTGTCGAGGTCCTTAGCGCGTCCCTTGCCCACGGCCTTCTTGTCTATGATGGCCCCCACCGGGCAGATCTGGACGCACTCGCCGCACTGCACGCAGGTCGACCGGCCCATGGGCCGGTCCATGTCGAACATGATGTGAGACTCGAAGCTGCGCTCCCCCATGCCGAGCACTTCGTTCACAACGACGTTGTTGCAGGCTGCGACACAACGGCCGCAGAGGATGCACCTACGCCGGTCGACGGTGATCATCTCGCTCGAGGTATCCACGGTGATCTCAGCACCCGACACCAAGAACGCAGGCGCCTCGATACCGAGGTCGTAGGCTGCGTCCTGAAGCTCACAGGCCCCGTTCTGCTCGCACGCAAGACAGCTGTGCTCGCCGTTCGAGAGTAGGAGATTGACGATCATACGGCGCGCTTCGATGACGCGCTCGGTGTCGGTGCGCACCACCATGCCGTCCCGAGCTTCGGCCGTGCAGGCGGTCACCAGCGCGCGCTGACCCTCCACCTCCACCACACAGAGGCGACAGCGGCCTGCGGGCCCCGTCTTGCGGTGATAACAGAGCGAGGGGATCTTGACCCGGTTCTCCTGAGCCACTTCCAGTACCGTCTGTCCCTCGCGGAAAGCAACAGTCTTGCCGTCCAGCGTGAATTTGCCTGCCATGGGGCTCCTTTCAGAAAAGCAGTGCAGCGACCGGTCTCCCGGCGCTTACCACATTCTAGAGCAACCTAGGAAGGAAGCCAACGGTCAGCAGGGCCTTTCGGCCGCCTTTTCTACTGCCTCGCAGCGAAGTGGCTCCTGCACCTGTCGAGCCGGCGGGATACGATCACCACCAGGCCTCTCATGACCCCATAGCCGATGTTGGGATTCTCGACAAAAAGTCGGCGCAACCGTTCACTCTCGAACGATATGACCTCCGTGGGCTCCACAACGTCGACCGTGGCCGTGGAGATCCTACGCTCGGCCAGGGCCGACCATCCCATGCTCATCCTCGGCGCCGCTATGTCAAGAACCACGTCCTGCCCGCTGGCACCGGTCATCTTGACCAAAGCCTTGCCCGACTTGACCAGATAAAGATAGGCGGCGGGTTCACCTTCGGTGATGATCCTTGTGCCCGGCTCGAAGGTCTCCTCCCTCGCCAGAGGAGCCAACACATCCAGTTCGTCGTCGACCAGCTCGATGAAGATCCTGTAGCCCCGCAGATCCTTACCCTGAAGCATATCGCCCCCTTTCTTGATTCCCATGCAGTCATGGTAGATGAAAGACGGCACAGATGGAAACAGGCCGACTCGCCAAGGGCGGCGTGGTAGTGGGCCGAAGCGTCGCCGATGCTAACATTGGGAGACGTGGTCTGACCCTCTGCTGTGGCTCTCGGCGGCAAGGAGGTTGCTTTCGTGTCGGGTCATAGGAAAGTCCTCGGAGTCTTCATCCACCATGACGACATCTGAGGCTGCACTCATCCTGGTCGTCGACGACGATTACGACTTTCTCGAGATCACCCGTATGATCCTCGAGAAAGCTGGCTATCGCGTCGTGACGGCCGCCGAACCCAAGCAGGCGCTTGCGCGCATGGAAGAACAGAAGCCTGACCTGGTCATCACAGACCTGATGATGACCACTCTTGACTCCGGTTTCTTGTTCGCGCGCAAGATCAAGGAAGATCCGCGCTATGCCGACGTGCCGGTCATCATAGCCACATCGGTGTCCAGCGCTCTAGGACTCGACTTCAGGCCCCGCACCGAAGAAGACCGAGCCCAGATGCACGTCGATGCTTATTTCGACAAGCCTCTCGACCATCACCGGCTGATCGCCACCATAGGCGAGTTGCTGCAACCACATGCCGCGCAGGGGGACGGTGAGGGCTGATGCCCACCTGGGACAACCCCCTCATCACCATCGTGACCGATAAGTGCCGCATGTGCTACGCATGCGTGAGAGAGTGTCCCGCTAAGGCCATCCAGGTCGTCGACGGGCAGGCCAGGGTGATCCAGCCACGCTGCATCGGCTGCGGCAACTGCCTGCGGGTCTGCAGCCAGAATGCCAAGCAGGTCCGCGACGACACCGAGCGGACTTTCGCACTGCTCGATTCCGACGCCGGCGTGGTGGCCATGGTGGCGCCCAGCTTCCCCGCCGAGTTCACCGATATCCCACCCGGCAAACTGGTGGCGATGATCAGAGCCCTGGGTTTCGACTCGGTGCACGAGGTGGCGTTGGGGGCCGACCTGGTGGCCCGAGAATACCGCCGCCTGTTGGAGGAGAACCCGGACAAGCGCTACATCACCACTCCCTGCCCGGCCGTGGTTTCCTACGTGCGCAAGTACCACCCCCGTTTGATGCCCTACTTGGCGCCGGTGGTCTCTCCCATGGTCGCCATGGCACGCATCCTGCGCCACGATCTGGGGCCCAATATCAAGACGGTCTTCATGGGCCCGTGCGTGGCCAAGAAACGCGCGTCCATCGACACCACCCATCTTGAGGTGGAGGCCGTCCTCACCTTCGCGGAGCTGCGCGACATGTTCGACAAACGGGGCATCAGACCGGAGTCACTTCCCGACGAGGACGATTTCGACCCACCGCGCGCGGGAGTAGGGATGGTCTTCCCCATCTCGGGTGGGCTTCTTCAGGCGGCCGAGCTGGAGGAAGATCTGCTCTCCGCAGAAGTAGTTGTCGCCGAGGGTCGCAACGAGTTCGTCGAGACCATCAGTGAATTCGACCTCGCCCACGCAGACACTCACCTCCTCGACATCCTCGCCTGCCAGGGGTGCTATGCAGGCCCGGGGATGACCACCAACGAGACGATGCTGCAACGAAGGACCCGCATCAGCAACTACGCCAAGGACCGGCTGACCGCCTACTCCGACGACGAAACGGCCGAGGTGCTGAGCGCGGAGGAGCGGTACGAGGGCCTCGATCTGTCCCGTAGATACCGGGCCGACGAGCAGACCCTCGGCGACACGGTCACCTCGGAAGAGATCGAAGAGATCCTCCGTCGTATGGGCAAGTTCACACCAGAGGATCTACTCGACTGCGGCGCCTGCGGGTACGATACCTGCCTGGATCACGCACGGGCCGTCTATGCCGGACTGGCCGACTCAGAGATGTGCCTGCCCAACACCATCGAGCAACTGCGCACCGCCTATGAAGAACTGGAGGTCTCCCACCGCTCGTTGGAGGAAGCGAAAGAAGCACTCGAGCGTTCCGGCAGACTGGCCAGCATGGGCCAGCTCGCGGCCGGCATCGCGCACGAGGTCAACAACCCGCTGGCCACCCTGTTGCTCCACGCCGACTTGGCCTTGGAGGAGTGTGAAGAAGGCTCTCAGATCAAGGACGACGTGGAGACCATCGTCGACCAGGCCAACCGCTGCAAACGCATCATCTCCGGCCTGCTCAACTTCGCCCGCCAAAGCCGGGTTCTGCACCAACCCACCGACATGGCCGAACTCGTGGAGAGGACCATACGGACGGCGCCGATCGTGAACGGCGTTCACGTGGACGTCGAGAACATCATGGAAGACCCGGTGGCCGACGTCGACCCCGATCAGATGGTGCAAGTCCTCACCAACCTCTACACGAACGCTCAGCAGGCCATGCCCGAGGGGGGTCTCCTCACGATCGTCCTTCGCGACGATCCGCAATACGTAACGGTGGAGGTCACCGACGACGGTGCCGGAATACCCGAGGAAGACATCGGAAGGGTGTTCGATCCTTTCTTCTCCACCAAACAGGTCGGCATGGGGACGGGCTTGGGCCTGGCCGTCACGCACGGCATCGTCAAGATGCACAAGGGCCGTATCGCCGTGAAGTCCAACGCCGACCGCAAGGCCGGTCCCACAGGCACCACCTTCACCGTGACCCTCCCGCGCCATGAGCAGGGGGTCGTAGGCTGATGGCCGGTCCGGATAACCTGCTCAGAGTCGCCATGGTGGACGACGAGGTCCCGCTCTCGCTGGCGGTCCGCCGCATTTTGGCCAAGTATCGGGTGCGCGTGGAAGAGGTGGGCGTCGAGGTAGTCTACACGTGCTCCCACTTCGCCAACGGTGAGGAGTTCCTTGCGAGCCTGGACGAAGGAGCGGAGTACGACCTTCTTCTGCTGGACCTCAAGCTTCCCGGCATGAACGGACTGGACGTGCTGTCCGAGATCAGCGAACGGGGCCACACGATCGTCCCCATCATGATCACCGCCTACGCGACCTTCGACACCGCGGTGCAGGCGACCAAACTGGGAGCCTACGACTTCCTCGCCAAGCCGTTCTCACCGGAGGAGTTGCGCTATACGATCCGCAAAGCCAGCGAGCAGCTGGTCATCAGCCGGGAGGCCCGCCGGCTGGCGGAGGAACAGCGTCAGGTGCGCTTCAACTTCATCTCAGTGCTGTCGCACGAGCTGAAGGCGCCTCTTAACGCGATCGAGGGGTACCTCAAGATACTCCAGGAGGACGAACCCACCGAGCGGCGGCCGATGATCGACCGCAGCCTCATCCGCCTCGACGGCATGAGGAAGCTCATCTTCGACCTCCTCGACCTCACCCGCATCGAGTCCGGCCAGAAGGCCCGCGAGTTCAGCACCGTCGACATCCGGGCGTTGGCCAAGAGGACCATCGAACTCTTCCAGGGCGAAGCCTCCGAACGCAAGATCGGGATCACGCTGCGCGACGGCCCGCCCGTGGAGATGGTGGCCGATCCCGGTGAGATCGAGATCGTGCTCAACAACCTGGTGTCTAACGCCGTGAAGTACAACAAGGACTCAGGCAGCGTGACCGTGCTCCTAGAGCGCGAGGGCGACGTGGTCAAGATCCAGGTGGCCGATACGGGTATCGGCATGACTCCCGAGGAGAGCGCCAAGATCTTCACCGAGTTCACGCGCATAAAGAACGAAGACACCTACAAGATCCTAGGCAGTGGCCTTGGACTCTCCACCATCCACAAGCTGGCCCGACTCTACGGTGGAGACGCCACCGTCAGAAGCGAGAGGGGCTCAGGCAGCATCTTCACTGTGACCCTCCGTGACGCTGTGCCCGAGATCGACGGCGTCTCTAAGCCGGCTGAGGTGACCGGAGTGCTGCAGACTTCTTAACGGTCGTCCGCAGCCCCCCTATCCCCCGGCGACCGGCTGAGATACTATTCGGACTGTCCGATGACGCCGACCGGCAAGGCCATGCTGCTCGGCCATCGAAGGCCCGTTGTCCGATCAGGGGGTGCATCGTGTACAAAGTCTTGGTGATAGACGATGATCCGGACATGGTGGAGGCCATCCGGATCGTGCTGGAACGCGAAGGGTACGCAGTCGAGAGCGCTTCGAACGTGTCGGATGGGTGGACCCGGCTGGAGGAAGGTCGCCCCGACCTCCTGATCCTAGATGTGATGATGGAGGAACCTGACGAAGGTCTGATGTTCGCCCGCAGGGTCAGGCGCGAGGGCAATCCGCTGCCCATCCTCATGCTCACCAGCGTCAACCGCGCCCTAGGCCTCCAGATCGGCAAGGACGAAGAGATCGTGCCTGTGGACGAGTTCATGGAGAAGCCCATCGACCCGGCGACCCTGGTAGAGAAGGTCAGGTGGCTGACCGAAGAGCGGGGAGAGGCGCTATGGTAACGACTGAGCTGGATAGACTCCGCGAGGAGGTCATAGCGACAGCCCGGTTGAACAACTTCAGCAAGGGCTCCCTCATCCCCATACTCAGGAACATCAAGGAGAGGCACCGCGGCATCAGCACTGAAGCCGTCCAGGTGGTCTCCGAGGTCCTAGGTATCCCTTTGGTCGAGGTGTACGCGGTCTCCACCTTCTACGCCTTCATCAAACCAGAGAGTCAGGGCCGTTACGCGTTCCGGTTGTGCCGGACATATTCGTGCGAGCTGGCCGGCAAGGAGGAGGTTGCACGCCGGCTGGAACGCGAGCTAGGCATCCGCTTCGGGGAGACCTCCGCTGATGGTTCGTTCACACTGGAGTGGGCCAGTTGCATGGGCATGTGCGACCAAGGCCCCGCCATGCTGGTGAACGATGAGATCTACACACGGCTCACCCCCGAGAAGGTCGAGGAGATCATAGCGAGATACCGCAAACGAGTTGAAGCTGAGGATGTCGGTCTCGCGACCGCCGGTTCGGCCGACGACACCGACCGCGGCGTCGCCACCGCCTCGGTCCATTCAGACGTGCCCGAGGACCTTGCGACCGCCGCCAACGAGCTGACCTTCATCACTATCCCGGAGAATGAGGGGCTTGGGAAGGCGCTGGAGATGTCACGGGTCGATATCATCGACATGGTCCGCGACTCCAAGCTCAAGGGGCGGGGAGGGGCGGGCTTCCCCACCGGTATGAAGTGGAACTTCGCCGCCGCCGAACGGCGCATGCCGAAGTACATCATCTGCAACGCCGACGAGGGCGAGCCGGGCACCTTCAAAGACCGGTTGATCCTAAGCGCGCATGCCGACCTCGTGATGGAGGGCATGACCATCGGAGCGCGGGCTATCGGATCCCCCATGGGAGTCATCTACCTGCGGGCCGAGTACGCCTATCTGCGGCCTCGCCTGGACGAAGTCATACAACGGCGCAAGGAGGCCGGCCTCCTGGGCGGGCGCATCGGCGGCATCGAGGGCTTCGACTTCAACATCGTGGTGGCCATGGGCGCAGGCGCATACATCTGCGGTGAGGAGACGGCGCTCATCGAGTCCCTGGAGGGAGCGCGGGGCGAACCGCGGAACCGGCCTCCATTCCCGGTGGTCTCGGGCTTCATGGGCCGTCCCTCGGTGGTCAACAACGTCGAGACTCTGGCGTGGGTGCCCTGCATCTTCTCCCGGGGCGTGGACTGGTTCCGGAGTCTGGGGACGGAGAACTCAGCGGGCCACAAGCTGTTCAGTGTGTCGGGAGACTGCGAACGCCCGGGTGTCTATGAGTTTCCTTTCGGCATCACCGTCACCGAACTACTGCGCCAGGTCGGTGGCGAAGAAGCCAAGGCCGTGCAGATCGGAGGTGCGTCGGGACAGTGCGTACCCGGCAAGGAGTTCGAGCGCCGGCTGGCCTTCGAAGACATCCCCACCGGGGGTTCCATCATGGTCATCGGGCCCGACAGAGACATGCTGGACCTGGCCCACAACGTGATGGACTTCTTCGTAGACGAGTCCTGCGGCAACTGCGCCCCCTGCCGTCTCGGCAACAGGAAGCTGCTCGATGCGGTGGAACTGCTCCGCAAGGGCAGGTTCACCACCGCTCATCTGAAAGAGATGCAGTCGCTCTCAACAACCATGAAGGATGCCGCCAAGTGCGGACTGGGTCAGACGAGCTCGGTAGCCTTCATGTCCATATTGGAGCACTTCGGTGACGAGATAGGGGTGCGCGGGGACTGAGGGCCAAGGGTTGACCGCCCCCACGGTGCAACGGCGCCGTGCTGAGCGGTCAACCTACCCCGCAACACATCCACGGCCCGGCCGCCCAGCTTCACTCGGTCGCCGGCCGGCTCCATGTGGACGATGCCTCCGCGCACGATTCCTGGCCGGCCACACACAAGGAGCCCCGCATAACCCGCGGAGCTCCTAGACCTAGGTGGGCGATGCTGGATTTGAACCAGCGACTTCTGCCGTGTGAAGACAGCGCTCTCCCCCTGAGCTAATCGCCCACGTCAGGGGCGAGAATAATACCAGCAGCGTCGCAGGGCCGCCAAGGTCGGGAAGAGCGTCCGCGTGACCGGAACCGACACGCCCGCCGTTCTGCCGTCCGTCACTGAGGTCCCACCTTGAACCGCCGTAGCCTCAGCGAGTTGGAGACCACGCTCACCGACGACAGCGCCATCGCTACCGCCGCGTACATCGGGTCGAGGAGGATACCGAAGGCCGGATAGAGCACTCCCGCAGCCACCGGGATGAGGGCGATGTTGTAGCCGAAGGCCCAGCCCAGGTTCTGCTTGA
Organism: Actinomycetota bacterium; assembly: GCA_012523095.1. Lineage (GTDB taxonomy): Bacteria > Actinomycetota > Thermoleophilia > RBG-16-64-13 > RBG-16-64-13 > RBG-16-64-13. Next base: position 35,133 of record JAAYJE010000052.1, read on the forward strand.
TGACCCGCATGGTGGCCCGACTGAGCCGGACGGCGGTGCTGATGGGGGTCAGGTCTCCTCTGATGAGTGTGATATCGGACGTCTCCATGGCGACATCGGTCCCGGTGCCGATGGCGATTCCGATATCGGCCTGAGCCAGAGCAGGCGCGTCGTTGATGCCGTCACCTACCATAGCGACCACCTTCCCGGCCGCCTGTAGATCTTTGACCGCTTGGGCTTTGCGCTCGGGCAACACTTCGGCAAGCACGTTGTCCACTCCCACCTGGCGGGCGATGGCCTCCGCCGTGCTCCGGTTGTCGCCGGTGATCATGAAGACATCTAGGCCCAGCGATCGCAGGCTACGCACGGCCGCCGCCGAGTCGGGTTTGACTACGTCGGCCACTCCGATCACACCGGCCGCCACTCCATCCACCGCCACGAACATCGGGGTCTTGCCCTCTTCGGCCAGCCGTGCGGCTGCGTCTTTCAGTTCGCCGAGGAGGACGCCGCGCTCCTCCATGAGCCGCCGATTGCCCATCAGCACTCGGATGAGCGGCGGGGTCTCGGGCGACGAGGCCGCGCCCAAGGTCGGCGGCCGGGTCCCTTCGGTGGTGGAGGTGTCCGCGAAGTTCTTGGAAGGTCGGAGTACCGGGGGCTCCAGCCGGCTCAGACCTGCCTCCACCCCCCTCCCCGGCACGGCGGAGAAGTCCGCGGCCCTCAGCAGTTGCAGATCCTCGGAGCGGGCGGCCTCGACGATGGCCTCCCCCAGCGGGTGCTCCGATCCGCGTTCGGCGGAGGCCGCCAGGCGCAAGAGGTCCTTGGACGCGTCGCGCTTCTTTATGCCTCCGCCTTCGAGCGCGATATCGCTTCGCGCCATCGTACCCACTAGAGGCATGGAGCTGCTCGGCATCACGTCGGTCACCTCCGGCTTGCCTCGGGTCAGGGTCCCGGTCTTGTCGAGAAGGACGGCGTTGAGCTTATGGGCCCGCTCCAACGCTTCCCCCGAACGGATGAGGATGCCGTTCTCGGCTCCCTTGCCCGTCCCCACTACGATGGCCGTGGGCGTGGCCAGACCCATAGCGCAGGGGCAAGCGATCACCACCACCGAGACGAAGGCCAGGAGCGCCAGGGTGAAGCGGGGCTCCGGACCGACGAAGGACCAGATCAGGAAGGTCACGGTCGCCACCACCAGCACGATGGGCACGAAGACGCTGGCTATGCGATCGGCCAAGCGTTGGATGGGGGCTTTGGAGCCCTGAGCCTCTTCCACCAGGCGCACTATCTGAGCCAGGACCGTATCCAGCCCCACTTTCGTGGCGCGAAAGCTGAAGGAGCCGGTACGGTTGAGGGTCGCTCCGATCACCTCGTCGCCCGGTCCTTTCTCGACGGGGATGGATTCGCCCGTGAGCATGGATTCGTCGACGGCCGAACGGCCCTCCAGGACGACTCCGTCCACCGGGATCTTCTCGCCCGGCCGCACAACGATGACGTCGCCCACGACCACCTCTTCCACCGGGATGTCGAGTTCACGCGCTCCGCCGTCCACCGCACCGGGCTCCATGTCGCCCGGCCGTCTAAGTACACGAGCCGTTTTCGCCTGCAGACCCACCAGCCGCCGCATGGAGGCCGAAGTCTGGCCCTTGGCGCGGGCCTCCAGATACCGTCCCAGGAGCACCAACCCGATGATTATCACGGCCGAATCGTAGTAGACGGCGGCCTCGAAACCAGCCCCCTCGGCCCCCTCGAGTACCCCGGGGAAAAAGGTCGCCACCGCGGAGTAGAGGTAGGCCACCGACGTACCTACCGCGATAAGCGTGTTCATGTCGCTCGTACGATGCCGGAGCGCCGCCCAGGCTCCCCGGTAGAACTGAGCACCCACCCAGAACTGAACCGGGGTGGCAAGCACGAACATGACCAGCCACTGCCACTTCAAGGCGACCGCGGACTCAGGGATGAGCATCATCAGTAAGAGGATGGCTCCAACCGCGAGGGCCGCGATGAATTTCACCAGGAGCAGTCGGGTCTGCCGGCGACGAGCGGCCTCAGCCACTGCGAAAGGGTCGCCGCCGGCCGCACGCCCGGTGGCGCCGGAGCGGGCGGCGTCGGATCCAGCGGCGTCGGTCGCCTCTTCACCGCGAAGGCCGTCGCCCGATGCTCCCCCTTCCGGCAGCACCAACCGGTAACCCGCGCCTGCCACCGCTTTGGCGATCTCGCCCGGCGAGATCGCCCCCCGGACGTACGTGACCGTCAGCGTCTCGGTAGCCAGATTGATCACCACGCGCGTGACTCCCTGCAGGCCCTGCACGGTCTTCTCCACCCGCGCGGAACAGGCGGCGCAACTCATGCCCAGAACTGGGAAAGAAGCGGTGATCAGGTCTTTGGCATCCACCGGTTCTCCTCACCGGTCCGGCATGAGGGCAGGCCCCAGACGCCGCCCTGCCGGCCTACTGGACCCGGCTCCGGAGATTGCGGGTCTTGTCGATGGCTTGAAGTTTGGCCAGAGCTTTGGCTTCGATCTGCCGGATGCGCTCCCGCGTGACTCCGAAGCGTTTGGCCACCTCTTCAAGGGTGCGCGGGTGCTCGCCCTTGAGGCCGAAGCGCAGCTCTATGACCTTACGTTCCCTGTAGGGGAGCATGGCCAGTGCATCGTTCACTCCGTCCCGATCGAGCTGGAGGGCAACGGCGTCGAAAGAGCGCACGGCGTCTTCATCCTCGATGAAGTCGCCCAGCTCCGAGTCCTCTTCTTCACCGATGGGGGTCTCGAGGGAGACGGTGGTCTGGCTGATGCGAAGGATCTCTCGTATCTCCACGTCGGTCATGCCCATCTGGCAGGCTATCTCCTCGGGCACCGGCTCCCGGCCCATGTTCTGCAGCAATTGGCGCTGCACGCGGATGAGCTTGTTGATCTTCTCCACCATGTGCACGGGGATGCGGATGGTGCGGGCCTTGTCGGCTATAGCTCGGGTGATTGCTTGACGGATCCACCAGGTGGCATACGTGGAGAACTTGTGCCCCTTGCGGTAGTCGAACTTCTCCACCGCCCGGATGAGACCGAGGTTGCCCTCCTGGATCAGATCCAGGAAGCTCATCCCATCGGTGTGGTAGCGCTTGGCGATGGAGACCACCAGGCGCAGGTTGGCCTCCGTCAACTCGTGCTTGGCCCGGATGTCCCCCCGCTCGATGCGCTTGGCCAACGACACTTCCTGCTGCGCCGTCAGCAATTTGACCCGCCCTATCTCCTTGAGGTACATACGCACCGGGTCGGTGGTGGGGACGTCCACGCTCAGGTCGAGCTCGTCCACGTTCTTCCGCCAATCGACCCGATTGCTTCCGCCATCGAGTTCCAGATCGTCGTCAGCATCCAACGAACTCTCGTCGACCACCTCGATGCCCTGGTCGATAAGCGTGGCGTACATGGCTTCGATCTGCTCGGTCGAGAGATCCAGTTCCGCCAACACTTCGGCGATGTCTTCGGCGGTGATGAACCCCCGGCCGCGTCCAACCTCGATGAGGGCGTCCACCTCTTCTACATTGAGGAGCCAACCTTCTGAAGCAGGGGTGCTGGTCAATTCCCGCCTCCGTGCCCGGTACGATGGTCTATGAGATTACGCGCCGGGCGCGTGGTCGTCTTTCGCCGTCTTGGAGTCAGCGCCGTCGCCAAGCCATTTGGCTCCGTAGTCGCGCATGTGTTCGATGAGCGGGATGAGATCCCAGCCCATGCCCGTGAGGCTGTACTCCACTCTGGGCGGCACCTCCGCATAACTCTTGCGAGTGATGATGCCTGCCTTCTCCAGCCCTTTGAGACGTTCTGAGAGCGTCTTTGGGCTGATCCCGACGAGCGAGCGCTCTAGGGCGCTGAAGCGATTGATACCTTTGGAGAGATCACGCAATATGAGGAGCGTCCACTTGCCTGAGATGATACCGGCGGTCTTCAGAACGGGGCACGACTCAGGGTGCGCATCTGTGGATTGCACGAAGCCGACACCTTCCTGGCATGTTCAGACTTTGCTCAACACTCTGCTGGATCCCGGCGTTCGCCGGTTCCTGAAAAGGTAAAGCAAGGTACCAGAGATAGTCCTGCTTTTCAACAGCGGAAACCCGATCTTCGACCTCATCACTCCCTCTTCAAAGGCTTAGAAGCGACGTTCAGACGCCCGATGCGCCCAGTTGCTTCCGTAACAGGTCGTTGACGATCTGCGGGTTCGCCTGGCCTTGGGTCTCTTTCATCACCTGGCCCACGAAGAAGCCCAGGACCTTCTCCCGCCCCTGCCGGAATTCCTCTGCCGGGCCTGGGTTGGCCGCCACGATGCGGACCACTATGGTCTCGAGCTCTCCCAGGTCGGAGATCTGCCCGAGGCCTTCCTCCGCGACGATGGTCTTGGCGTCCTTGCCGGTGGAGGCCATGGTCTCGAAAACCTCCTTGGCCATCTTGCCCGAGAGGGTGCCGTCGTCCACCAGGCCCAACAACTCCGCCAGAGGCGCCACCTTCACCGGACAATCGGCCACCTCCACGCCGGAGGTGTTGAGATAGGCGGAGAGGTCACCCAGCACCCAGTTCGCCGCCGTACGGGCGTCTCCGGACGCCGCCGCCAGTTCCTCGAAGTAGTCACCAAGAGGCTTGTTGCCCGCCAAGGCGGCGGCATCCTTGGCAGGCAGAGAATACTGCTCCATCAGGCGCTCTTTGCGGGCGGCCGGCAACTCGGGGAGGCTCTCCCTCACCCGCTCGACATACTCAGCATCCAACTCGATAGGGGTCAAGTCGGGCTCCGGGAAGTAGCGGTAGTCGTGAGCCTCTTCCTTGCTACGCAGCGCAGACACGGCTCCTGAAGCGGGATCGAAATGCACGGTCTGCTGTACGACGGTCTCTCCGGCCTCGAGAGTGTCGATCTGTCGCTCGATCTCAGCCTCCAAGCCCCGCTGGAGAAACCGGAAGGAGTTCATGTTCTTGAGTTCGGTCTTGGTGCCGAACGGGTCACCGGGCCTACGTATCGACACATTGGCGTCGCAACGGAGCGACCCCTCCTCCATGTTCACATCTGAGACCCCCAGTTGTTGCAGCAGACTGCGCAACTGGACCAGGAAGACGCGGGCCTGGTCGGGGGTGCGGAGGTCGGGCTCGGTGACGATCTCCACGAGCGGGATGCCACCCCGGTTGAAGTCCACCAGGGAGTAGTCGGCCCCGTCTATGCGACCGGACGCCCCGCCGGCGTGGACCAACTTGCCGGCGTCTTCTTCCATGTGCGCCCTGGTGATTCCGACCGTGAAACGACTCCCGTCCTCCAACTCTACGTCCAGATGCCCACCTAGGCCCAAGGGTTGGTCGTACTGCGAGATCTGATAAGCCTTGGGCAGATCGGGATAGAAGTAGTTCTTGCGGTGAAAGACGGTGCGCTCCGCTATGCGGCAGTCGAGGGCCAGTGCGATACGGGTGGCGTACTCGATCGCCCTCTCGTTACAGACCGGCAGCACTCCTGGGTGGCCCAGACAGACCGGGCACACGTGTGTGTTGGGCGGGTCGCCGAACGTGACCGTGCAACCGCAGAACATCTTGGTCTGGGTGCTCAGTTGCACATGTATCTCGAGACCGATGACCGACTCCCAGGCTTCGCGGTCGACAGTAGGTTCCCGGCTTCCGTCATTCAAGCCGTCGCCGGCGGCGCCACTCTTCCCGGTCGGCGCCGCGTTCATCCTGCCGTCTCCGCGAGCGGGGCTACGGTGTTCACGTCCAGGCTCTGCTCCAGCGCATACGCCACGTTCAGAAGTCCCCGTTCCGAAAAATGAGGCCCGATGATCTGGAACCCCACCGGGAGCCCTGCCGAGAACCCGGCCGGGATGCTGATGCCCGGCAACGCCGCCAAGCTGACCGGGACGGTGCAGAGATCGGAGAGGTACATCGCCAGCGGGTCCGCGGCACGCTCGCCGATCTCGAAGGCCACGGTCGGCGAGGTCGGCGAGATGAGGAAGTCGAACCGTTCGAAGGCCCGTGCGAAGTCCTGGATGATGAGCGTGCGGGCCCGCTGGGCCTGAGCGTAATACGCATCGTAGTAGCCGGCCGAAAGCGCGTAGGCGCCGATCATGATGCGCCGTTTGACCTCGGGGCCGAAACCCTCGCTGCGGGTACGGACGTACATCTCGTACAGGTCCTCACTGTGCTCCGTACGGTGACCGTAGCGTACCCCGTCGAACCGGGCCAGATTCGAGCCGGCTTCCGATGCAGCGATCAGATAGTATGCGGCGACGCCTCTCTCGACGCTGGGAAGGCTCACTACCTCGCAGACTCCTCCCAGAGCGCTGATGGAGTCCACTGCCGCGTCGAACACCTCCCGAACACCGGACCGGCAGGCCTCTCCCATGTACTCCTCGATGACCCCGAACCTCAGACCCCTCAGATCGGCGCGGCCCGGCGTCCCGGCCGGCTCCGACAGGCCGGTGCTGGTGCAATCCATCGCGTCGCGGCCGGCGATGAGGTCCAGGAGCGCCGCTGCGTCCCTCACGTCGCGGGTGAGCGTTCCGACCTGGTCCAACGAACTGGCGAACGCGATGACCCCATAGCGGCTGACCGCGCCGTAGGTCGGCCTGAGTCCCACCACCCCGCACAGAGAGGCCGGCTGCCGGATGGAGCCTCCGGTATCGGTGCCCAGCGCCCAGGGGGCCTCGGAGGCGGCGACGCAGGCGGCGGAGCCGCCACTGGAGCCGCCCGGGACCCGGTCGAAGTCCCACGGGTTCCGCGTGGTATGAAACGCCGAGTTCTCAGTTGAGCTGCCCATGGCGAACTCGTCCATGTTCAACTTGCCCAGAAAGATGAGACCGGCGGTCCGCAGCTTGGCGATGATGGTGGCGTCGTAAGGCGGGATGTAGTCTTTGAGGATACGCGAGGCGCATGTGGTCTCCACGCCCTTCACGCAGAAGATGTCTTTGAGGCCGATGGGCACACCCTCCCAGGGCTGCCGCCCGCTTCGTGGCTTGGCGTCCACCGCGGCGGCGGCCGCCATCGCACCGGATTCATCAACCCGCAAAAAAGCCTGCACCTGTTCGTCCACCGCGGCTATGCGATCCAGATAGGCGCGGGTCAACTCCGTGGCGGACACGTCTCCGCGAGCCAGCAGTTCCCGGCACCGGTAGGCAGTCAAGGTGGTGACATCGAGAGCGGCCCCGCCGCCGGCTGCGCTCATCTCTTCCTACCCGATCCGCGGCACCACGAATTGGCCCTGCTCCACATCCGGTCCATTGGCGACGGCCTCCTCCTGGCTTAGGCCGGCCACCGGCTCGTCGGCTCGGAGGACGTTCTTGAGAGACGCCGCGTGGGAGGTCGGCTCCAGGCCGGAAAGATCCAACCCGGCGAGTTGCTCCACCCAGTCGATGATCCGGCCGAGCTCCGCTTGTAGCCTGCACAGCTCGTCTTCATCGAAGCGAAGACGGGTAAGACGTGCCACATGCTCTACTTCCTGCCGGGAAATCATCTGCGACTCTCCTTGGAGCGACCAAGCACGGGCGCGCGCCACAATCCGAAACCGCCGCCCACGACCGCGGACCGGACGGATTATAGCGGAAAAGAACAGGGCGCCTTGGCCAGGCGCCCGAGAGGAGAGGGGAGAGTCTTGAATGGGAAACTCTCACCCTCTGTTTTCGGCACCTGTTCGCATAATCCTCGCAGCCGACATCAACAGGGCGGCGGCGGACGGAAAAGGGCGCCTTGGCCAGGCGCCCGAGAGGAGAAAGGAGAGTCTTGAATGGGAAACTCTCAATACCTGTATCGGCGTGAGTCGGGGAACCTTTAGTGCGTGATCCACGCATTCTTCTCTATGTGCCACTTGAAATACGCCGGATCAGAACCTTCACGCATCAAAAAAGCCCCGCCGAAGCGGGGCTGATGAAAAGAGACGGCTCCTCGCGCGTGCTAGGCCGGCGACACATTCGCCGCCTGAAGGCCCTTCGGACCTTGGACCACGTCGAATCTGACAGCCTGCCCCTCGGAGAGCGTACGGAAGCCCTCCACCTGGATCTCACTGAAGTGGACGAAGAGATCCTCCCCCTCCGGCTGCTCAATGAATCCGTAGCCCTTCTCGGGACTAAACCACTTGACAGTCCCCTCAGCCAACCCTACAACCTCCATATGTTTCGGGGCGACACGATACCCGGGCCCACCCCTCTCCAACACACGCGGCCCGGTGTTTTCCAGACTCGCGGCGCTACAGTAGCGGAACCTGAGGCCGTGGTCAAGACTTAGTTTTGGCGAATCGCCCGAAACACGTGCGGTCGGATCTATACGTCCAGATCCCGCAGAGCCTGAGCATCACGGAAGTTCTTGAGGCGGTTGAGGGTCTTCGCCTCAACCTGACGGATACGCTCCCGCGTCACTCCGAAGCGCTCGCCCACCTCTTCCAAGGTGCGTGGACGCTCCCCTCTCAGTCCGAAACGCAGCTCGAGCACCTTGCGGTCCCGGACGGGCAGGCTGTCGAGCACCCGGAAGAGTTCCTCTCGCCTGATCTCGCGAAATACCACTTCGAGCGGCTGGTCGGCATCGGCGTCTTCGATGAAGTCTCCCAGCTCTGAGTCATCCTCGTCTCCCACCGGAGTCTCCAGCGAGACGGGTTCTTGGGTGGCCTTCTGGATCTCCCTCACCTTGTGCGGAGTCATCCCCATCGCCTCGGCGATCTCGCCCACGGTGGGCTCCCGCCCGCTCTTCTGCAGCAACTCGCGTTGAATCCGGTTCAGCTTGTTCATCGTCTCGACTGCGTGAACGGGCACCCGGATGGTTCGCGCCTGGTCGGCGATGGCCCTGGTCACAGCCTGGCGTATCCACCAGGTGGCATACGTCGAGAACTTGTATCCTAAGCGGTAGTCGAACTTCTCCACCGCTCGGATGAGGCCCAAGTTGCCTTCTTGGATGAGGTCGAGGAACAGCAGCCCCCGGCCCATGTAGCGTTTTGCGATAGAAACCACCAACCGGAGGTTCGCCTCGGTCAGCCGTCGCTTCGCCTCCACGTCCTTCTTCTCAACCAGCTTGGCCAGCCGGATCTCCTCCTCAGATGTGAGAAGAGGCACTCTGCCTATCTCGCGCAGATACATCCGGACCGGGTCGTTGACCGTATGGTCGATCGTGACGTCCAAGTGATTCAGAAACTCCTCTTCTTCGGAGAAATCACCCGATTCCTCGGTCTCTTCTTCGATGATCTCTATGCCCATGTCCATGAGAAGCGAGTAGAGGAACTCTACCTCGTCGGGAGAAAGGTCGGCTTCCTGAGCAACAGCGCCGACCTCGTCAAGGGTGAGCGAACCCCGAGTCCGCGCCCGCCCCAGCACGCCCTGCAAGATCTCGGCCGTCAGTTCGCTCTCCTCAAGCATCTCAGGTACGTCCTTCTTCGGGGTCCAGGTCCTTGAGGTTGGCGCGGACGCTCTGTAGCAACCGCTCCAGGCGCACGAGACGCTTCTGCTCTTCAACCCTATCCTCTCCATCGTCGAGGGTCGCCCGCAGAGCGCCGATCTCCCGCTTGAGATACTGCTCTTGGAGACGGAGGCAGAGCTCGTCCAGGACGGCAACGGAGTATCGCCCCTGGTCGGCCTCCATGACCAGCCGAACGAACAGAGGCCCGACGCTCGAATCATCGTGGGCACGCGATCTGAGCTTGGCAAAGGCGGCTTCGTGGTCGCCGGGACCGGTCATGAGAGCCAAAGCCTCCCGGAGCCCGGCGAAGACCTCTCGGTTATCGAGGTCGGCGAAATGCTCGGGCGTCAATGCTCCCAGAATATCGACCGCCCGCTCCGGGTTGCAGGCCGCCGCGACAAGGAAGTCCCGTTCGACGGCAGTCTCGCTTCCCAGCAGCCGTCGGGTCAGCATCGCCGTCTCCCGGCCGCCTCTTACCGCATCACTCCGGGAAGGAGCACGACCGCCCCTCAGAAGCAGCGCGACGCTGTCGGGTGAGAGGCGGAGCCGGTCGGCCACCAAGGGGATCTCCTCTTCCCGCTCCTTCAACGAAGAGACCCGGCCCATGATGCGACGCACATCTTCGAAAGCGCGCACCCTCCCGTCGGCGGTGGAGGTGTCGCCCCGAGCCAGTGCCTGCCGCAGTTCAAAACCGAGCAGGGAGACCTTCCCCGCGGTCACCTTCGTCACCGCTTCCGGACCGCCTGAGACGGCGAGATCGGCCGGATCCCGGCCACCGGGGAGAAGGGCCACCATCGGACGCAGTGAATGGCCACGAGCCAACTCGCCGGACCGCAGCATGGCGTCGGTACCCGCCCGATCTGCGTCGAACATGAAGGTGACGTTGCCCGTGAAGCGCAGCATGAGCCCGATTTGAGCGTCGGTAAGCGCAGTGCCCATGGAAGCCACCACGTTGCCCACGCCCACCTGCACGAGACCCAGCACATCTGTGTAGCCCTCTACCACGATGACCTCGTCGGCCTCGGCCACCGCTCTGCGCGCCTGGTACAGCCCGTACAGGAGCCTTCCCTTCTGATACAAGGGCCCTTCCGGCGAGTTGAGATACTTCGGGGTCTCATCTTTCAGCGTCCTCCCCCCGAACCCCAGGACTCTGCCTCGGTGGTCCACCAACGGGAACATGAGACGTCCGCGGAAGCGGTCGTACGTCTTCCCCGTCTGGCGGACCAGCAGACCGGCCTCCTCCAACTCCCGGTCTGTGAAACCCTCCTTGGTTGCGCGGCGCTTCAGCCCTCTCCATTCGTCAGGTGAGAAGCCCACCCGGAACGCCCGGCATACCTCCTCGCCGAGCCCGCGCTTCTCCAGATAGTCGAGGGCAGCACGACCGCTTTCTGTTTCCCAAAGAAACCGCTGGTAAAACGTAGCCGCTTTGTCGAGCAGCAACAGCAGGCGTGATTCGCGGTCCTTGCGGGCGGCGTCCGGCCCTGCGCCCGCCTCGAACTCCACGGGCACACCGAAACGCTCCCCCAGCTGCTCGATGGCCTCCACGAAGGACAGGTTCTCCGCCCGCTCCAAGAAGCGGACCACATCCCCGCCCTCGCCGCAGCCGAAACAGTAGTAAAGGCCCTTTTCGGCGCTGACGGTGAAGGACGGGGTCTTCTCCTGATGAAAGGGGCAAAGACCGGTGTAGGTCGCCCCCCGCTTGCGCAGGCTCGTGTAGCCGGAGATCACGTCCACGATACCGGCGGCGGCCAACACGGCCTGCACCGACGCGTCTTTGATGAACGGGCTCAAGGAGCGGCCCCCGCCATCCGGTTCACAGATCGCCCCAGCAGGTGGGCATGAAAAGCTCTAGATAGAGCCGTTGCGCGTAGCGGTCGGTCATACCCGCCACATAGTCGGTGACGGCCCGGATGCGTTCCATGCGGTCGGTCCCCGTGCCGTCCGCGGTCGATGGGATCGACGGCAGAGCCTCCGGATGATCCAGGAAGTACTCCATCAACTGCGTGAGAAGTCGCCGCACTTTTTCGCCGTCTGCCTCTTCGAGCGCGCGTGGATATACGGTCCGAAAAAGAAACGTCCGCAGTTCGTCGAGAGCCCGGCCGACCGCCGGGGTCTGCGCGATGGCGTCGCCGTCGACGCTCCTATCCACCAAGTCGTGGACGAGGGCGTCGATGCGTTCGGTCCCCGAGCCACCCAGGAGGCCGACAGGCTCGTCGGGCAGGTCGGCGGGGGAGATGAGGCCGGCCCGAAGAGCATCGTCGATGTCGTGGTTCACGTAAGCGACGCGGTCGGCCACATGCACGATCTGCGCCTCCAGCGTGGCGCACCGGCCGCCACCGGAATGGTGGCGGATGCCGTCCCGCACCTCCCAAGTGAGGTTCAAACCCCGGCCGTCGTTCTCCAACACCTCCACCACCCGGGCGCTCTGCTCGTTATGCTGGAACCCCCCGGCTCCCAGGCGCCGCAGCATCTCGTCGAGGACCCCCTCTCCGGCGTGGCCGAAGGGGGTGTGCCCTAGGTCGTGACCCAGAGCGATGGCTTCGGTCAGGTCCTCGTTCAGCCTGAGCGCCCTCGCTGCCGTCCGGGCGATGCCGGAGACCTCCAGAGTATGTGTCAACCGAGTGCGATAGTGATCGCCTTCAGGAGCGATGAAGACCTGCGTCTTGTGCTTCAGTCGGCGGAACGCCTTGCTGTGAACGATGCGGTCCCGGTCCCGCTGGTACGGGGTGCGGATGGCACAAGGCTCCTCGGGGCGCTCCCGCCCCAGTGAAGCCGACGCTCGTTGCGCCCATCGTGAGAGCCCGGCCTCGTAGAGGTCGGCCGACAGGCTCACTCTACCGGGCCACTCGTGCTTCACGACCTCACCCGCTCCGCCGTTCGATTGTGTGGGCCGGCGGCTTGTGCCGCCGGCCGTCAGTCACCGGTTTTTGCCGCCATCGTCTCTTCCAACACCGCCTGCGCCGCCGCCAATCGAGCCAGCGGCACCCGGTATGGGCTGCAGCTCACATAGTCGAGGCCGGTGCGGTGACAGAACTTCACGCTTGTCGGCTCACCACCGTGCTCGCCGCAGATGCCGGTCTTGAGCTCCGGCTTGACCGAGCGGCCCTTCTGCACGGCCATGACGACCAACTGCCCCACACCGGTCTGATCGAGCTTCTCAAACGGATTGCTCTTCAGCAAGTCGATCTTCAGATAGTGCGTGAGGAACTTGCCCTCCGCGTCGTCGCGAGAGAAGCCGAGGGTCATCTGGGTGAGGTCGTTGGTGCCGAAGCTGAAGAAGTCGGCCTGCCGCGCGATCTCGTCGGCGGTCAGGGCTGCACGCGGCACCTCGATCATAGTGCCGACGGTATAATCGATCTGCACGCCGCGCTCCTTCAGGACCGCGTCGGCCGTCTCCACAGTGAGCGCCCGCATGCGCTTCAGCTCTTCCTCGAAGCCCACCAACGGGATCATGATCTCCACCCGCGGCTCCTCACCGGTCGCCGCGAACACGTCGGCCGCCGCCTCGATGATGGCCCGCACCTGCATGGCGTAGATCTCCGGCCACTGGATGCCCAAGCGGCAACCACGCGTACCCAGCATGGGATTGGACTCGGCCAGTGCCTTGACAGTGGCGACCAGCTTCTCCTGGGCGGCGATCGCCTCGGCGGAAGCGCCGTTCATACGCAGTTTCTCCAGCTCCACCATGGCCTCAGTGTAGTCGGGCAGGAACTCGTGCAGCGGCGGGTCGAGCAGACGGATGGTAACAGGCAGACCGGCCATGGTCCGGAAGATCCCGTCAAAGTCTTCACGCTGGAAGGGCAGCAGTTTGGCGAGGTGCTCCTCCCTCTCCTCGGTAGTCTCCGACATGATCATGTTGCGCACGTGGGGCAGACGCTCCTGATGCATGAACATGTGCTCGGTCCGACAGAGGCCGATGCCCTCGGCCCCGAATTCCCGAGCCTGCTTCGCGTCTTCGGGATTATCGGCGTTTGTGCGCACGCGCAGCCGGCGGATCTCGTCGGCCCAAGCGAGTACGGTACCGACCCTCTCGTCGAAACCGCTTTCGGTCAGCTTCGCCCGGCCCAGGATCACGCGGCCCGTGGCTCCGTCCATGGAGATCCAGTCGCCCTCCCTGAGGGTGGTATCGCCGACGGTCACCTGCTTGTTCTTGTCATCGATCTGCATCTCCTGGACGCCGGCTATACAAGGCTTGCCCATGCCGCGGGCGACGACGGCTGCGTGAGAAGTCATGCCGCCGTGACTGGTGATGACGCCCTGGGAGTGCATGAGGCCGTGGATATCGTCGGGGTTGGTCTCCCACCGCACGAGGATGACCGGCTCGCCCTTCGAACCCTGCTCTTCGGCGGTGTCGGCGTCGAACACGACCCTACCCACGCCCGCGCCGGGCGAAGCACCCAGCCCCGTGGCGAGGACGTTGAGGGTCTGGTCGGGATCGAGACGTGGATGGAGCAGCTGATCGAGCTGACCCGGGTCTACGCGCATGATGGCCTCTTCCTTGGAGATGAGACCCTCTTCTACCATGTCCACGGCCATCTTCAACGCGGCCTGAGCAGTACGCTTACCGCTGCGGGTCTGCAGCATATAGAGCTTTCCATCCTCGATGGTGAACTCCACATCCTGCATGTCACGGTAGTGCTTCTCGAGGGTCTCGCGGATCTTGTGGAGCTGCTCGAGGGCCTCAGGCATGATCTCTCCGAGCTCGGGCAGAGGCCGCGGCACACGTACACCGGCCACTACGTCCTCACCCTGGGCGTTCATAAGGAACTCGCCGTAGAAGAAGTCCTCGCCGGTGGAGGGATCGCGCGTGAAGGCCACGCCGGTGCCGGACGTCTCGCCCTTATTGCCGAACACCATGCTCTGCAGGTTCACGGCGGTGCCGAGGTCGTCTGGGATGCCTTGGGTGCGGCGGTATACCCTCGCGCGATGGTTATCCCAGCTCTTGAACACAGCCACGATCGCCATGTGCAGTTGCTTGAGCGTATCGTCTGGGAACTGCTCACCGGCCTCCTCGCCCAGGATCCTCTTGAGACGCATGGTCAGATCGCGCAGATCGCCGGCTGTGAGATCCGTGTCTAGCCGGGCACCCACCTCGGCCTTCTTGGCGGTGAGGGCATCCTCGAACACCTGAGAGTCGACACCCATGACCACATCGCCGAACATGCTGATGAAGCGGCGATACGAGTCATACACGAACCGCGGGTTGCCGGTGGCCTGCGCCATCCCTTCGACCGTCTCGTCGTTGAGACCCAGGTTGAGGACCGTATCCATCATGCCCGGCATGGAGAACACGGCGCCCGAGCGTACGGACAGCAGCAGGGGGTTCTTCGGGTCGCCCAGGACCTTGCCGGTCGACTTCTCGAGCGCGCGCAGATGACCCTCGATCTCCTCCTTGAGTCCCGCCGGATACTCCCCATGAGTGGAGTAGTAGACGCATGCTTCGGTGGTCACGGTGAAACCGGGAGGTACGGGGATACCCAGTCCGGTCATCTCCGCCAGGTTCGCCCCCTTGCCTCCCAGCAAGGATTTCATGGTGGCGTTGCCCTCGGAGAAGTCGTAGACATACTTGCTGGGACTCATCTGACCATACTCCCTTCGAAATCATGCGACCGGCTGCAGGAAAACGGTCCCTCGGAGCCCCGTATTCTAACGAAGCAAGCCCCGCTTGGGAAGCCGGCCGACCCCCGGACAGAAGACCGCTCGAAGCCCCATTGGCGGCCGCCAGAGGCCTTCTGAGGTATGTTATGGTATTTGTGTCCGCAAAACCGTCTGAATAGAAAGGAGAACGACACAATGCCCGAGCAGTCATCCACGCAGGCTCGGGAGCGACGCGACTACGAACGGACCGCTTCGATAATATCGGCGGCTCTGTCCCTAGTCGGCAGTTCGGATCTAGCCATGAAGGGTCTGAACGCCGCTGTGAAGCGTACAGTCAAGACGCCGCAGCAGCAACAGACCGCTGATTGGCTCAGGAACTACACGGCCCCAGGCAACCCCGGCAACATATTCTTCAAGAACATCAGTCGTCTTCATCCCAATATCCGTAAAGGTTTCGTTGCCGGGATGCTGGCCAATTTCTTCCTGCGGGATCCGGAGTTCACCAAAGCGCTCCTAGCTGAGCGAGGTATCTCATCGCCCACGGCGATACTCATCAGTCCATCGATGCGGTGCAATCTACAGTGTGTGGGCTGCTACGCCTCGGAATACACCGCCGAGGAAGAGCTGTCCGAAGAAGAGGTCGAGAGCATCATCAACCAGGGAGAGGCCATCGGCTCCCGGGTCTACGTCATGCTGGGAGGCGAGCCCTTCGTCTGGCCGCATCTTCTCGACGTGGCCGAGCGTCATCCACATTCCGTGTTCTTGGTGTTCACCAACGCCACCATGATCAACGACCGCGTGGCAGACCGGTTGCTCGAGGTGGGCAACGTCTGCCCCACCATCAGCATCGAGGGTTCGAAGGAGTCCACCGACGCCCGCCGGGGCGCCGGCACCTACGACCGCATAATGACCGCGATGGACCGCCTGCGCGAGCGCGGCATAATCTTCGCCATCTCTTGCACCGCCACGAGCCAGAACATCGAGGAGATCACCTCTGAAGAGTTCGCCGACCTCATGGTGGAGAAGGGTGCGTTCTACGGCTGGTATTTCTTGTACATGCCGGTAGGCCGCGAACCCGACCTCAGCCTCATGCCCAGCGCCGAGCAGCGTCTGCAACTCCATGAGGGCGTGATGCACCTCCGCAACACCCGGCCGCTTCTGCTGGCGGACTTCTGGGGCGACGGCACCCTCACAGGCGGCTGCCTGTCCGGAGGCAGAAGGTACATACACATCAACAACAAGGGCGATGTCGAACCCTGCATCTTCGCGCATTTCGCCACAGACAACATCAAGGAGACGTCGCTGCTCGAGTGCTTGTGCTCCGACTTCTTCAAGGACATCCGCAGAATGCAGCCTTTCGGCAAGAACCTGCTGCGGCCTTGCCCCATCATCGACCATCCGGCCGTGATGAAGCGCGCCGTGGAGCGCAACAACGCCCATCCGACCCACGAGGGCGCCGAGTCGCTGCTCCACGAGCTGCAACCGGGCCTTCACAAGTACGCGACTGAGGTACGCGACATCCTCAACCCGGTGTGGGAGAACGACATGAAGTGGGTCGACACCTACCTGGAGAGCGATTTCGAGTACCAGAGGCGCAAGAGTCGCGCGGGCGACGCCGACGAGCTCCCCGAGGAAGCCGGCGAACCGGTCACCGAAGAGGTGGGCGTCCGCAGCTGACACCGCGAGACGATCGTTGCTTGACAAGAAGGACCGGGATCATCCCGGTCCTTCTTGTTCGTCTGCCTCCATTCGCCCACCAGGGCGGCCCGCCTTCGAGCCGAGGGCGCCGGCGCAGCCGGGTCTTATCCCTGCACCAGTTCCAACCGAGCCACGCTGCGCACCGTGCCCGCGATGGCAGCCAATTGACGCAACCGGTTGTTACGGACCGCGTCGTCTTCGGCCATCACCAGTACGTCATCGAAGTACCGGTCGATCACCGGCCGTAGGTCGGCCAGCGTCGTTAGGGCGTCGCCATAGCGCTGCTCTTTGATGGCTTCCGCCACTTCATCGGCGACCTGCCTCCAAGCGGCGAACAAGACGTCTTCGACCTCGGCGTGAAAAAGGGCCGCCGATACGCCGCCATGCGGTCGCGAAGCCGCCTCTTCCGCCGATTCCGCGGGCAACTTCTTCGCCAGGTTGGAGGGTCGGGTGAAGACCGTCACGAGATCGTCCCATCCGGAGCCGGAACGGAACTCATGCAGCGCCAGGGCGCGCAGCCGCAGATCGAGGAAATCCCGTGAGGTCTGCAGCACGGCGTCCACTGTGTCGCGCGTCAAACCGTCGTCGACAAGCACTCTGGCCAGGCGTTCGAGGATGAAATCGGTGGCCTCTGGCACTACCGTCGCACGCTCCACCAGACCGGGGAACCGTTCCAGCTCGTCATATGCCCTCTGAAGCAACCGGTCGACGTCGTAGTGCAGCTCATGCTCCATGGCGATCGCCACCATGCCGGCAGCCGCTCTGCGCAGGCCGTAGGGATCCTTGGAGCCGGTGGGCGGCTCTCCACAGGCGAAAGCGGCCGTGATGTTGTCCACCTTCTCCGCCGTCGCGAGCAGCGCCCCCGGGAGGCCGGCCGGCACCGCTCCCCCGGCCGCGTCGGGCAAGAACTGCTCGCGGATGGCGTGGGCCACCTCGGGATGATGTCCTTCCATGAGCGCGTACGTCTCGCCCATCACCCCTTCCAGATCGGCGAATTCACGCACCATGATCGACACTTGGTCTGCCTTTGACAGCCGGGCGGCTTCGAGTGCGCGCTCCCGGACTTCGCCGGGAACACCGGAGACTTCCGCCAGGTAGTCGGTCAGCGTCACCAACCGCTCGGTCTTGTCCTTCATGGTCCCGGCCTTGACGTGGAAGACGATCTTGTCGAGCTCGGCCGCCATGGCTTCCAACCCCATGGCCTTGTCTTTCTCGAAAGAGAACTCGGCGTCCTCGATGCGGCCCCGCAGGACCCGTTCATTGCCGGCGGTTATCTCATCAAGACCGGCCGGGTCTCCGTTGCTCACGTAGAGGAAGCGGTTGGAAAGAGCCCCTTCCGCGTCAAGCATCGGAAAGTATCGCTGGTGAGATTGCATGGCGGTCTCGAGCACCTCGGTGGGCAGGCTCAGATACTGGGCGGAGAACTGCCCCTGCGCCACCGTAGGCCATTCCACCAAGAAAAGGACCTCCTCCATCTTCCCCATCGGGTCCGTGACCTTCAGTCCCCGTTTGGAAGCCACCCGTTCCAGCCCGTCCCGGATCAAACGCTCCCGCTCGCGATGGTCGACCATGACGCTCACCGATCGCATCGCCTCCACGTAACCACCGGGACGTCGGACCTCGACCGGACCGCCGAGCCAGCGGTGTCCGTAGCTGGTCCTGCCTGACGCCAGCCCTGCATACCTGAACGGGATCACCGTCTCACCCCACAGAGCCACCAGCCAGCGGATAGGCCGCGAGAAACGGATGTCGCGGAAGCCCCAGCGCATGTTCTTGGGGAAGTACATGTCGCGGACGATCTTGAGACAGATGTCGGGCAAGAGCCCGGCCGTCGGACGGCTCTCACCGCGGGTCACGTAGTAGACGAAGCGGCGCCCTGCTTCTTCCCGTACCTCGAGATCCTTGGCCGAGACCCCCTTGGCACGCGCGAAGCCCTCGCAGGCCTTGGTGGGATTGCCCTCGGCGTCGAAGGCTGCCTCGAAAGCCGGGCCTCGCTGGGTGGATTCACGGGGAGCCTGTTCACCCGGCACGTCCTCGATCAGGATCGCGATGCGCCGGGGTGAGACCATCACCTGGACGTTTTCGGGGGCGACCTCCACTCCCTCGGCGGCGAACAGCGCGGCCACCCGCTCGGGAAGCAGATCGATGGCCGCCCGGCAGGCGGAGGCCGGCAGCTCCTCCACTCCTATCTCCAGCAGAAGATCGCGGGACCCGCGGTCGTCCGGCGGGATCCACGCGGTCTCGGCGGCGACGGCGCCGACGTTGGCGCCCGACCCTCCGGCGGCCCTATCACCCGCCTCCTCGCCTAGTTCCGATGCGTACGTCTCGGCCACCTTAGCGGCCAAGGCGCGAACGCGGGCGATGTAGCCGGTCCGTTCGGTCACGCTGACGGCGCCCCGAGCGTCCAGCAGGTTGAACATGTGAGAGGCCTTGAGCACGAAGTCGTACGCCGGCCGAGACAGCCTGCGTTCCAGACAGCGTTCACATTCCCTTTCGTAATCAACGAATGCCCGTTGGAGGAAGGAGATGTCGGCCAGGTCGAAGTTGTAGACCGACCACTGGGCCTCGTTGGCCTTGTAGACATCGCCGTAGGTGATACCGGGGATCCACTCCAGGTCGAAGGCGCTGTCGATGCCCTGTAGGTACATAGACAGACGTTCGGTGCCGTAGGTCAGCTCCACGCTGGGAGGATCCAGATCGATGCCGCCCACCTGCTGGAAGTAGGTGAACTGGGTGCACTCCATCCCGTCTATCCACACTTCCCAACCCAGACCCCAGGCGCCGAGCGTAGGCTGCTCCCAGTCGTCCTCGACGAATCGCACGTCGTGCTTGGCGAGGTCGATGCCCAGATGCTCCAGCGAGGCAAGATAAAGGTCCTGGATGTTGTCCGGGCACGGCTTCAGTATCACCTGGTACTGGTAGTAATGACCCAGACGATAGGGATTCTCTCCATATCGACCGTCGGTGGGACGGATGGAGGGCTCCACGTATGCCACGTTCCAGGGGCGCGGGCCCAGCACCTTGAGGAAGGTGCCCGGGTTCGCCGTACCCGCCCCCACCTCAGTGTGGTGCGGCTGCCAGATGAGGCAGCCCTTCTTGGCCCAATATTCCTGCAGACCCAGGAGAATGTCCTGGAAGGTCGGCTTTCCCTTGCTCACTCTAGAACTCCGTGACGATAGTGGTTGTGGCCGGTTCGGTGGTGGGTGGTTCGGTGGAGACGGTGGGTGGTTCGGTGGTCGTCGTGGTGCTGGTCGTCGTAGTGGTCGTCTCTTCCGTGGAGACCCACAGCTCCACCACGCTGTTCTTCTGCACCTCGTCACCGAAAGCGGGATCCTGCATCAGGACGATGCCCGGCTGGTACTCGGCCGTCGGGTATTCGACCACCCTGGCACGTAGGGAGTATTCGGAAAGAATCCGTCTGGCCTCTGAAAGCGTGTAGCCCATGTCGGCCACCGGCGGGACCCGTACCGTCGTCGGCTCGGGAGCGTTGCTGATCTCGATGACGACCTTGGAGCCTCGCGTTACCGGGGTCTTCTCCATGGGGTTCTGATTCACCACCGTACCCCCTGGCAGCTGCGACTCGACCGTCCTCGGCTCGGGCACGAGATCCATGCCCAGGAGCATAGCGATGGCCTGATCCTCAGGCATCCCGATCAGGAGCGGCACGACCACCACCTCGCTGGCCTCTCCAACCCAGATGGTCACCATGTGGCCTTCGTTCACATACTCGCCCTCCGGCGGTTCTTGGCGAAGGACCGTGCCCACCTTCTCTTCATCAGCCGTGGCCTCCCTCTGCGTATCACGCTCGAGCCCGAGCGAGGCCAACTTCGCCGCCGCGTCGGCCTCGGACAGGCCGACAAGGTCGGGCACCGGGATCTTGTTCTCACCCGACGAGACCCAGAACTCCACCGTCTCGCCCTTCTTCAGGTCGATCCCCGCCTTCGGGCTCTGGCGGAGCACCTCGCCTGCTGTATGGTCGGACGACTCCTCCTCGCCCTTATACTCAGGCTTGAAACCGGCCTCTTTGATCTTCTTTTCGGCGTCGGCTCTTGCAAGTCCGACCACGCTGGGCACTACTCCGAACTCGGTCTCACCGGCGCCCCAATTGGAGAAGATGGCGTACGCGGCGCCCCCCAAAGCCAGGATGAGAACTATGACCAGCACCCATGGCCACACGGACTGACGCCTGGGAGGTTCGTCGAAATACGGCTCCGGAGCGATATCCGGGTCGTCGGCGCTCCTGCGCCGGATCTGGGTGGGCTGCAGCCCCGGACCTTCGCCGGCGCCGGCCGCCGCAGCGACCGCCACAGGGGTCATGACCTGGGTGGCCTCTTCCATGTAGGGCGCCGGGATGCTGATCGGCTCCCCTCTCTGCACTCTCTCCAGATCATCCAACATCGCCTGGGCAGTGAGATACCGTTCGATAGGACGCTTGCCCAATGAGCGCAGGATCACCGCTTCCAGGTTGTCCGGCAGGTCGGGGACCACGTTTCGCGGCGAGGGGGGGTGCTCGTGAGCATGCTGCATGGCGATGCTCACCGGGTTGTCTCCATCGAAGGGGAGCCTGCCGGTCAGCATCTCATACATCACTACGCCCAGAGAGTAGAGGTCGGAGGCCGCCTCTACCGGCCTGCCCTGGGCCTGTTCGGGCGACAGATAATGCGCCGTCCCCAGGATGGATCCCGCTTCGGTCATCGTGGCGACGCTGCCCGCCCGAGCGATGCCGAAATCCGTGACCTTAACGCGACCTTCATTGTCGACGATGATGTTCTGCGGCTTGATATCGCGATGGATGACATCCCGGCGATGAGCGAAACGGAGAGCCTCTAAGATCTGGGTGGCTATGGACAACACCAAGTCCTGGGCCAGCGGCGCGTACTTGACGATGATCTCCTTGAGAGAACGCCCTTCCAGATACTCCATGGCGATGTAGTAGGTGCCCTCAGCCTCACCTCGATCATAGATCTGCACGATATTGGGATGGTTCAGACCCGCCGCGCTGCTCGCCTCCCGGCGGAAACGCTCCACGAACTGCTCGTCGGTGGCGTAGCGGGAAGAGAGGATCTTAAGAGCCACCTGCCGGCCCAACAGACGATCATTCGCGAGATAGACGTCGGCCATACCACCGCTGCCCAGGGTGCGTATGACCTCATAACGGTCGTCGAATACTCGTCCTATCACAGTGCCATCGCCCTCCGGAGTACTCGTGCCCACCTTTCGGCCCGAGTCGTTGCGCGCAATACTACCCTACAAACAAGCATCACAGACCCAAAGCGGCGGAGATGACCTGCCGGGCTATCGGGGCCGCGACACTACCGCCGGTGCCGGCGTTCTCGACCAACACCGCCACGACCACCTGAGGGTCCTTAGCCGGCGCGAACCCGGCGAACCAGGCGTGCGGTCCACCATCGGCCACTTCTGCAGTCCCTGTCTTACCCGCTACCTGGACGTCGCTCAGGGCCGCCCTGGTTCCCGTGCCGTTGGCGACGGCTTCCACCATCAGGTCCCTCAGAGTGTCGGCCGTCCCACTCGAGATGGGCTGGAGCCACACACGCGGGTCGGTCTCGTTCAGGACCTTCTTGTGGTAATCAAGCACCTGGGCAACGACGTACGGCTTCATGATCCGGCCCTGATTGGCGACGGCGGCGACGGAGAGGGCGATCTGGAGAGGCGAGGCCAGAACCCGACCCTGACCGTACGAGGCCTGAGCGATGTGAGCCTTGTCCATGCTCCCGGCATCGGGGAAGATGCTCGTCGATCCTCCCAGCGGCCACGGCGAATCTTTGCCGAAACCGAATCCGGCGGCGTACTCGGCCAGCACGTCCGCACCCAGGTCCACCCCCACCTTGGCAAAGGTGGTGTTGATACTGCTCGCGAAGGCTTTGGTGAAGTCGTGCTCCCCATAAACGCTGTCGCCGAAGTTGCCCACTACGAAGCCGCCGGCCGTGACACTGCCGGTGTCGACGAAGTGCGAGTCGGGAGTGACGACGCCGGTCTCGAGCGCAGCGGCCGCGACGATGATCTTGAAGACCGAACCGGGAGGATAGCGGCCCTGAACGGCTCGGTTCAGAAGCGGCGTGTCGGGATCGGAGTTGATCTCGCTCCAGACCGCCCCCATAACGCTGGAGTCGATCAAACCGTTGGGATCGTAGCGTGGATAGGACACCATGGCGAGCACAGCGCCGGTCCGCGGGTCGAGCGCGATGACCGCACCCTTGCGCTCACCAAGCGCCTCCGCAGCCACCTTCTGCAGAGCCGCGTTCACCGTGAGCTTGAGGTCGGCCCCCCGGTGGGTCTTGCCCATGAGCTCGTCCCAGTAGCCGGTGATGCCCAGAAGGCCGGACTTACCTGACAGCTCTTCGTTATAGACGCGCTCGATGCCGGCGCGCCCATACCGCAGGCTGTTGTATCCGAGCCACGGCGAGGTGAGGCCGCTTTGGGGATACTCGCGCAGGTAATACTGGCCCTCTTCGCGGTTCACCGCCAGCTCCACGCCGTCGACGGACACGATCACCCCCCGCTCCACCTTCATCTCCTGCTCTACGGCGCGGGTGTTGGTGGGCTTGGCCTTGAGATCGGACGCATCAAACACTTGGACATAGGTGAGCTGCAGCAGAAGAGCCACAAAGAGGATGACGAAGAACCAGAAGAGGCGGCGTATGGGCTTGTCCATCTAAACCTCGCGGGCCTTTGCGCTCGCCCGCAACAACAGGGCCAGCAGTATGAAGTTGGCCAGGATGGAACTCCCTCCGTAGCTCACAAACGGGAGGGTTATGCCGGTGAGCGGGATGAGCTTGATGACCCCGCCGATGATGAGGAAGGCCTGCAGAGCGAAGATGCTCGTGAGCCCCGTGGCCAGCAGGCGGGAGAAGTCGTCCTTGGTGCTCACCGCCACGCGAAAGCCTCTATAAGTGAAGATCAGATATAGCAGGATGATCCCCACCGCCCCCACCAGTCCCAGCTCCTCGCCTATGGCTGAGAACACGAAATCGGTCTCAAGGTGAGGGATGATGGTGCGTCCGGAGGGCAGGAAGAGATAGCCTCCGCCCAACCCTCGACCGAACAGGCCGCCCTCAGCCAGGGCGAAGAGAGACTGGACGATCTGGTAGCCCCGGTTGCTGGGGTCCGCCCAGGGATCGAGCCAGATGTCCACCCGCAGTTGCACGTGGGGGAAGAGGAAGTAGAGTGCGATCGCTCCTATCGCGAAAAGCGCCAAGCCCACTAGAACGTAGAAGAAACGCCCGGTCGCCACATACAACAAGGCCAGAAGTGCACCGAAAAAGAGGAGGCTCGCTCCCAGGTCCTTCACGAAGATCATGAGCGCCAGCGACAGACCCCATATGATGAGAAGAGGGGCCAGGTAGCGAAAAGGGGGCAGAGGAACCCCCAGCACCCGGCGGGTGCTGACTGTCAGCACCTCGCGCATATCGACCAGGTAGGCGGCGAAGAAGACCATGAGGAAAACCTTAGCCAGTTCGCCCGGCTGAAAACCGATCGGCCCCAGATTCACCCACAGACGCGCCCCGTGCACCTCACGACCGAGCACCGCCGTCAGCAACAAGAGCAGCAACCCGAGACCGCCGATGACGTAGCGGTATTTGTAGAGCATGTTGAGGTTCCTGACGAAAGCCAGCACCAGCAGGAAGACCGCCAGGCCTGCCACCAGCCACATCGCCTGCTTCAGGGCGAGATCCTCGTTCAGGCGATAGAGCACCACAAGACCCATGGTCGACAGCAACGCCGTGATAGGGAGAAGGTAGCAATCGGCCCGAGATGCCAGTAACCGGACCCCAAGATGGGCGATCACGAACAGCGCCAGGAACAGCGCCCCGTAGGTGAGTGAGGTGAGGGTCAGCTCCGCCGATTTCTGTGTGTAGACGAGCGCGAAACCCAGAGTGGTGACTACCAGCGCCGGTATCAGGAAAACGAGCTCGCGGTTGCGTAGACTCACTGTTGCTCGTCCAGCGTTTCGAGGAACGCCCGCCCCTCCTCTTTGCTGACCAGATCGTGCGCATCGACCCGCTCTCTGAGGTGCGGTATCAAAGATTGATACTCGGCGGCTCCCAACTGGACCACCGAGGAGAGAGTGATGCCGAGAAGTCTCCCCGGCAGGCCCCTGTAGAGAGCCACCACGGTCGTAGAACCGGTGTCATGGGCGCCCACGTAGTAGACGCTCGAGTTATATATGGTGAAGCCCGCGACGACTACCGCGATGACAAGCACGATCGCAAGCGCGAGGAAAAGCCAGCGACGCCGACGCCTGCGCGGCGCGGTGGTCCCCGGCGCGGTGGTCCCCGGCGCGGTGGTCCCCGGCGCGGTGGTCCCCGGCGCGGTGGTCCCCGGTCCCGAAGGCGGACGGTCCGACTTCTCGCCCCCGGCCGACGGGCCCACAGCGGCCTCGACGGCGTCATCGGCTTCGACGGGTCCGGCAACCTCGGAAGTCTCCGTCGCCGCCATCCTCCCCTCCGTCTCGTCGGGCAAGCCGGACCGGTCTCCTTTCGGAGTCGCTCCGGTCGGATATTCCTCGGGAGACCGCGGTTGCGCCACAGACCGAGCCCCTACAGGGCGGACCGAGGGCGTCGCCCGCCTGCTCAGACGCTCCCGGACCGCTCCTGCCCTTCCGCCCCACTGCGCCGAAGAGGAGGTCGCGTCTCCCCTATCGCTCGGCCCTATGAGAATGCGGTCGCCCACTTGATCGTCGACCTGATCTCCGGCTTCCTCCTTGTCCGACCCGGGGACCACGTCGATCACCACCACAGTCACGTTGTCCTCG
>JAAYJE010000053.1 GCA_012523095.1 Actinomycetota bacterium
GCCGGCACGACAATGGCCGGGCAGGGGGCATGGTCCACGACGTGCGGGCCCACCGAGACCGCGGAGCGGGCCTGTGCCGCTTGTCGAGGGTCCACGGGGGACCTGCCTAGCCGTTCAGCGACTCCCGTCCGTGGCGTCGCAGGGCGTCCATCAACTGATCGAGGTGGGTCGGGGTGGTAAGCGGGTTTATGATCGTCACCCGCAGTGCGCCGACGCCCTCATATTTGGAAGGCACGATGTAGAACTCCCCCGACTCGATCAGGCGGCGGCGGAGCTCCAGCTGGAAGTCGCCGAGCCGTTCGGCCGGGGCCTCGCGCAGCTCGGCCGGCACGTACCGGAAGACCAAGATGTTGCACTGGGGTTCGTGCAGCGCAGCGAAGTCGTCGGCCTCCTCCAGCTTGTCGTAGAAGGCGCGGCCGAGGGCAAAGGTCACGTCCACCATGTCGGCGAAGAGCTGCCTGCCGAAGAGAGACCACACGCCCCACAGTCCGAAGGCCGCGGCGCGCTTGGTGCATTCCAGAGTTCTCACCCCACTGTCGTACTCGGCCAGGCCGGGCGCCGCCGGGTCGAAGAGGTAGGGCGCGTCCTGGCGAAAGGCGTCGAAGCCGTGTTCTTTTTCTCGGTAAAGCACAAAGGCGCACAGTCCCGGTACGAAGAGCATCTTGTGGGCGTCCCACACCACGCTGTCGGCCTTCTCCAACCCTGACAGCAGGTGGCGGTGCCGGTCGCTTAGGAGGGCCGCACCGCCGTGGGCCGCATCGACATGCAGCCAGACCTCGTGGCGGCGACATACTTCGGCGATATCGTCCAGTGGGTCGAAGGCCCCGGTGGGAGTGGCGCAGGCGCAGGCGACGACCGCCACCACCGGGCGACCCTGCGCCCGCACCCGGGTCAGTTCTTCATCCAGTCGCCGGGGGTCCATGCGTCCCCGGGAGTCCAATCCGACCCGTAAGGTCTGCCGGCTACCCAGCCCGAGGATGCCCGCGGCGCGGGCCACGCTGTAGTGGGCCTCGGCATGGGCCAGCAACACCGGCGTCGCCCCGCCGCCCGAGAGCCCGCGGTCCCATCCGTCGTGGAGGGCCACGTTCCGGGCGGTTAGAAGCCCCGTAAGGTTGGCGAGCGACCCACCGTGCGTCACAGAACCGGCGAAGGCACCCGGCGCCCAACCTATGGTCGTCCCCAGCTCCTGGATCATAGCCAGCTCGACGGCCGTCGCCCAGGGCCCCATCTCGTAGATGGCCATCACCTGATTGGTCACCGACCCGACGGCGTCGAATAGCCCTGCCAGCGGCACCGATGCCGGCACCTGGTGGCCGAGGTAGCGGGGATCGTGAAGATTCAGGCCGCGGTCGAGCATGCCCGTCACGAGTCGCGCAAAACCATCGGGGACGCCCTCACCTCGCGCGGGGGAGTCTCTCAGTAGCGCGGCGGCCTGCCGGACGGCCTCGGGCGGTTCGGTCCAAGGCAATACGGCGTTCTCGGAACGCTCGGCGCGCGCCAAGTGGCTCGCCAGCAGGCCGGCCAACCGGTGTCCGGCCTCCTCCAGTAGACGGGGTTCGTAGGCGGCGGCTATCCTATCTCGCGCCGCGGAGAGGTCTTCGGAAACTGTCTCGGATGCTTCTGACATCATGCCGGCTTTCTCTGGGTTTTCATGGGATCGTGGTGCCGGTGGTAGGA
>JAAYJE010000054.1 GCA_012523095.1 Actinomycetota bacterium
CGTCGATCGACGGGAAGTGACGCGTCATAGTCCCCAGCGCGAGGCCGGATCGTGCTGCGACGGCCCGATGGGTCAGTGCGGCCGCCCCCTGCTCGACCACGATCTCCGCCGCCGCCTCGAGGATCTCCCGCCGCCGCCGTTCAGGGTCTCGCTTCCGCGGTCTGGAGTCTGCTTTTCTGTGGGCGTCCACTCCCGCCTCCGTATAGAGAACGATAGTACGCGTACATTTGTACCTTACTTTGGAGGAGAGGACAAGCCCGTCTGACTCAGGCCGGATCTACGCTGCGGCCGGTCGACGCTGCCGAGCTCTGCGCTTCAGCCCCGGGCGTGACCGTCAGGCCTCCGGCAAGGGATGCGGATTCCGAACCGGCGAGGGCGCGAGCGTTGAGGGGCTGCTGGGAAACGAGACCCCGGCCGCCAGAGCGCACTGGGCGGCATGATAGTGTGCCCCGGTCGCGCCAATAGCGCTGCTATTTGCGCTCCCTGCGTCCTACTCTCCCGCATACCTATTTCGCTTGGACTGCGAAGCGTCGTTCCCCAGCAGCCTCCAGCGAGACAGCCTCTTTGGACTGTCGAGCAGCGAGCTGCTCTCTAGCCGAGCCGGGTAGGCGAGGTGAGGACGGCAGCTTGCAAAGCAAGATGCGCGAATCCCCCCTCCCGGCAAGCGGGAGCGCACCATGGCTCAGAACGCCGAGATCGACCGGCGCATGGAGCTTCTCCGGTCCAAGGCCCCCTACTGGCATCGGATCCTCGACCTCTTCTGCCACGAGGGACTATGCTGTGAGCACAAGGGCTGGAGCCTGGCGGCCTCGCGGGCCGGCCTGCATTGACTCGGGGGGTCAAGGCTGTCTAGAATGAGCTGGTGGGGAAGCAGTGGATCTGGGGAGATTTGAGATGGGTATGTTTGGGGTGACCCCTGCACGTTCTTGCGTGTGCCGGGTTCTAGTCCGGCTGTGTGTCCCCCTGATCCTGTTTTCCGTGGTGCTGGTACTGTGCGCTGCCGGCTGCGATGCAACCCCTGCCGTGCCAACCGGCGACGACGCCGATCCCGGTCAGGGGACCGACAACCACACCCTTGACGACACCACATTGCAGGGCCGTGTTCTGTACAAGGACATGGACATCTTTGACGGACAGGACTTGTGGGATGAGTTCGTCTCGAAGTCCACATCTGGTGAACCATGCACGGTAGGACTGGCGTTCTACCTTAGCCCCCCAGATGAGTCGCGCTACTCACCTGAGGCCTACAACGAGGCGCTGAAGGACTACCAAGCCTACCGTCTTGCTGAGATCCATTTTGACGGCGCCACATACCACTACACCTACACTGAAGGGAGGAATGAATATAGGCGAGCCTACAAGTACCTCATTCGGTACTCCGGAAAACCCGCAAATCGGACCGCACCATTCTCAGAATATGTGTACTACGTGCTACTCAACGACAACACATTGACTTGGGAGCAGATCGAGGCCAGGATGGTCAGTTCCCAGTCCGATGTGGGCATTGACCACCGGGTAGTGTATTCCGACAGAATCTACGACTGACGAAACGCTACTAACAGTCTCATCGCATCGCCAACCCGTCTTGACCTATCGCAACCCATCGGCATGTCCGGCTCTGAGTTGCCCCGAGCTGGTCACGGAGCGTAGTATGGCTGTAGGAGTGCATCCGGGCAGCAGGAGGCGCCATGAGTCGCGCGGTTGATGCGTACCGGCGGATGCGCACGGAAGGTGATTGCCCTCTCCTCCGCAGGGCCGCTGTGATGATCGCGGCGGCAGTGGCTGTTCTCTTGCTCCTGCCGGCGCCGGTCTTCGCGCAGACGGCTCCGATCGTACCTTTCCCCTCGATGACTGAAGGCTGGACTCGTGTTGTTACCGGCGGCTTTGCCGACCCTGGCAACTCGCATGTGATTTTCAGTACCGAGTTTCGGGGCTACTACTACGTCAGTACGATGGCCAGCGAAGCAGGCAAGCGCATCGCGGGGAGCGACAAACAGGGAAGCGATATCTGGCGGACCGCCGACGGCATCACGTGGGAGCAGATCGGCACGGCCGAGCTGGGCGATCCCACGAACATCATGTTCGACCTGGTGGTCTTCAGGGATCAGCTATATGCACTCTCCATCAACATTGGGGGCCGGGGGATGGAGGTGTGGGTCACCTCCGACGGCACGGAGTTCACGAAGCTGGGAGAGAGGGGCTTCGGGGATCCGAAGAACCGCGCTGCTGTTCCCATGGTGCTCGACGGACGACTCGTCCTGGCCGTACAGAATCCCGATACCGGTGTTCAGATCTGGGCTTCGGAGGACGGCAGCTCGTTCCGGC
>JAAYJE010000008.1 GCA_012523095.1 Actinomycetota bacterium
AAAGCGTACACGTGCCACGAGTGCTCCACCCACGATCGCGTCGATGGGGTCTCCACCTCAGGGACTTGCGATAGCGCCTCCGTGAAGCGGGCGGCGATCTCTGCACGACGGCGGTTCATGGAATCAAGCTTTGGCAGTTGCGCGAGTCCTATGGCAGCGGCGATATCGGTGAGGTTGTACTTGAAACCGGGCGCGATGATCTCGTAGCTCCATGAGCCGTCGGCCGCGTAGCGCTTCCAGGCGTCCTTGCTGATACCGTGAAGAGACATCAGTCTGCACCTTTCGGCGAGATCCTCGTCGTCGGTGCAGATCATGCCGCCTTCGCCTGTGGTCATGGTCTTGGTCGCATAGAAACTGAAGCACGTGAGCTGTGGGGTGTCGCCTAGACCAGGGCGGCGTGATCCGATGACATGCCCCCGATAGGACGCCGGGAGAGAATGGGCCGCGTCCTCGATCATCGCCAGTCCGTGCTCTGAGGCAAGTCCGTCCAGAGCCTCCATCTCAGCGGGGTGTCCGGCAAAGTGCACAGGGATCACGGCGCGCGTTCGAGGGCCGATTGCGGCGGCTACAGATTCAGGATCCAGATTGAGCGTATCCCTTTCCACATCCACGAAATGTGGCTGAGCCCCGAAATATCGAACAACCTCGGCTGTCGATGCGAAGGTGTAAGGAGATGTGATCACCTCGTCATCGGGGCTCAACGCAACGGCGTCCAAAGCGAGGTGAAGGGCCGCCGTACAAGAGTTGACTGCGACGGCGTGAGCCGCTCCGACCCTCGCTGCGAACGCCCGTTCGAGCTCATGGGTCATCGCGCCGGTGGTGATCCAGCCGGACTCCAAGACCTCCTTCACCAGCTTCAACTCAGATCCGTCTAAGTCTGGTCTGGAGAACGGGAGGAATGTGTCTCTCATCCGCTGTCTCCTTCTTCGCGGCGGTCAGACGACCGGGTCTGCTCGACAATGACACGGCCGTTGCCGAGTAGAAAGCCGATCCCATAGGAAAGGTGCATAGCGGCGAAGGCCAGAGGAAGCCGAGGCAGATACCGCCATTCCGAAGACGACGCGGCCCTCACCGATGCCATCCCGTTGGCCGCGACGTAGGCGGAGGCTACGGCTAGGAGGAGTCGGCGTGCCGTCCGGGAAGTGAGGCAGAACAGTGCCGGAGTAGTCAGACAAAGGACGAAGACGCTTGGCACGAACTGGCGCGCTCGCATCTGCCTCGGGTGCTTCCATAACACCCGGGCTTTCCAGTAGCCATAGCCGAAATACTGTCTCCAAAGTGAGGACATGTCGGCCCGACTGTAGTAGCGCGACCGCACATCTGCTGCCAACAGGAGTCTGCCGCCCGATTCCCGGATGCGGTAGTTGTACTCGTCGTCCTGGTCGCGCACCATTGTCTCGTCGTAAGGGCCGACCCTATCGATCAACTCACGGGTGTAGGCCGGAAAAGGGATCGTGTCCGCAAGCATGTTTCTGTCTTTCACCGTCCGAAAGGCCGATCCACCGACGCCGAACACCGAGCTCATGGCGACTGCAATCGCACGGGCCGTCTCAGTCTCGCCTATGGTTTCGACGCTGCCGCCGACTCCCTCCACACCATCTTGCGTCAGATGGCGTACGCAGTTCCTAACGTAGTCTGGGGCGATCTCGCAATGGCCGTCGACCCGAATCAGAATCTCGCCGTGAGCGGCCAGGGTCGCCAGGTTGAGGGCGGTCGGTGCTATTCGACCCGGATTGTCGATCAACCGCACATTCGGATGCTCAGACTGTAGTTGCGCGATAATCGTTCTTGTCTGATCGTGGGACATGCCGTCAGACACGATTACTTCCATCAGTTCTGAGGGGTAGTCTTGTGCGAGAACCGAGCCCAGGCTGCGTGCTATGTACGCTTCCTCATTGCGTACGGGCATCAATATGCTCACCAGGGGTAGATGACCGGATTCCTGGCTGATGCGATCCTCTTCGCAGTCGACGATTTTGGGCTGTCGGGTCATTGATTGTCCCAGACCTCTACTCGGTTGTTCTTACCGCGAACTTGTCATCCATTGTGATCGTTGTTGTCTCGGAGTCTACTGATGACCAGTCTGGACTTCCCTGAAGTGGTCTTTTCCAGTTCTTCGACAGTCTGGACTCTAATCCTGACATCACCGATGCGTTTCCGCAGAGCTATTTTGAGTTTTTCTTCCTGTTCGACTCCGAACTCTGTCGTCGGCACCACCCGTATCGTGAAGTCCTCGTAGCCGTCTTGGACCACCTGGCCTTCGGCTACTCCCCGCGCTCCCGTGAAGATCAGCGCGACCGCTGTATTCAGTCGACGCCCGTCGCGCATCACTACGACGTCCGTGTCGCGGCCGACTATGCTTTCGAGTACAGGCAGGCCGTCTCTCCCGCAGCTGCAGTGCCTCTTGGACCATGCACCCAGGTCCCCGATAGCATAGCGGATCAGAGGCTGTGCTCGGTTAAGTAGACCGGTGCAGATCAACCTACCCGGCTGCCCCGGCGCCGCCGGCGCACCATCTGCGTCGAGGATCTCCAGAATCCCAAAGTCAGGGCTGACATGGAGGCTGCCCTCCGTGCATTCTGTTGCAAGGACGCAGTTCTCTACGGCTCCGTATTCCTCGAAGGCTCGGGCTCCAAAGGCTTCGGCGATGGTCGCCTTCATCGGGGGAGTGATCTTATCGCTCCCAAGAACGGCGGCTTGAGGCTGATACTGCAACCGCACACCCTCCGCGAGCATGAGTCTGGCCAGAAGGTAGTGCGAGTAGGCGAACCCCGTCAGGACTTGGGGCCGGTATCGATTGAACCCCTCAACATAGCTCGGCAGATTCTCACGGGAGATATGATGCGCGGACAGGTAGAGCTGGTGCTCAATGGGGTTGTAGCGATACACAGGACCGTTGGAGTCCGTCTGTGGGGCGACAAGACGGGCACCGATCGTCGATCGTGGCATCCGTACGCTCACTCCGGCCCAGCCGAACGAGCGTGCCTCGCGGACGGCCATGGCTTGCCGGACGTTCTGAGGAGTGAAGTAGATCGTTGTGGGGGTCCCGGTGCTCCCGCTGGTGAGGTGTCTTTGGAGGCGCGGGCGGCGCGGGAGCGTGGTAGATACCAGAGCAGTCGGATCGCGCCGGACGTCTTCTTTGGGGGTGATGGGGAGTCCGGCGAGATCCTCTACGTCCATCTTCGCTAGATCTCCCTCTTCAATCCCCGCCTCCTGCCACCGCACGGTGTAGTAGGGAACAGTCTGGAAGCTCCACAGGAGCAGCTCGCGCAACCTCTGGACGGTGTGGGATCGCATCATCTCTTCCGACCACCGGTCTCGCTCTCGGAAAGCGGCGACATACTGGTCGAAGCCCGGTCCGAGCCGTTGTCTTCTATATCTCAGCCCGAACGCGGCCAGGGCCAGGTTCTGGCCGGCTACAGGGAGATGAGGGTATATGCGCTGAGCGAGACTCATGCGGATCTCGAGCTTACGCGCCCCGCCTGGTATGCGACCGACGAGATCAGCCTCTCCCATCGATCGGTCACGAGCGGCCAGTCCATTCGCTCGACCTTCGAGCGAGCGGCCCGAGAGAGCCCGGCAGCCGTCTCCGGATCGGCGAGGATCAGACGAACGGCCTCGACCATGGCGTGTGGGTCATCAGGCGGGACGAGCAAGGCGTCTACTCGATCAGTAACCAGGTAGGGCACTCCTCCCACCCTGGTGCTGACGACGCAGAGGCCGCAGGCCATGGCTTCCTGTACACTGACCGGGGTGTTGTCGACGTTGGTGGTATTCAGGAAGATGTCGGCACGATCCAACCACAAGGGCACGTCTTCCTTCGGGATTCCGGGTTGGAAGTGGATGTTCTTCTTGAGGCCGAGTTCGGCAGTCAGTTCTCGGGCTGCCTCGAGACTGCCGTCACCCTTGTCGGGTCCGATCATCGTAAGGCTCAAGTCTGGGTACTCGGGCTTCAGGAGGCCCACCACCCTGACGGCCAGTGATGGGTTGTATATATGATGAAAGGACCTCAGCCAGACGAGTCTTGGCTGCAGTACGTGTCGCATCCTGTAAGTGCAGTGGCTCAGGTCGATCGGATTCGGGATCAGTCGGACCATGTCGCGATGCCTAGATACCGTACTGGCCAGGTAGTCGGATTGGGCCACAACCGCCGCCGCCCGCGCGTAGAGGCCTTCGACGCGTCGACTGCGACGCTGAGCGAACTCCGGAAGGTTGCCCCCGTGAAGCCAGAGGATGCACGGCTGCTTCGCAACGGAAAGCAGCCGGCACACGGCTTCAGCCCACAGGAAAGCCAACCCGCTGAACACCTCCACGATGGCCACGTCGTACTCGTGCCGCTTTCGCCAGGTCACACTGAGCATATCCGTGAGGCGCTCCGCTCGAGGTTTCTTGTGAGAAGCCGTCAGAACAGAGTAACCTCGGAGGGACAGTCGAGCAGCCAAGGCCTCGCCCATGCCTTCCGTGCCGCCCCATGACGAGGCGAAGTTGCCCACTATGAGAATCCGCGGTCGCATCATCGACCCAGCCGTGTGGATGAACGGCCTCGTGCCATGACCACCTCGTACACCTCAGAAAGCTGGGAACGTAGGCTGTCTAGGGAGTGGTTGCGGGCCACATACTGGCGCCCCTCTCTTGCCAGACGCTCGACCAGCCCAACATCGCCGACCATCTGGGCAAGCGCGGTGAAGAGCGCGTCCAAAGAACCTGGCCTTACCATCAAGCCGCCTCCGTGGCAGAGTAGATCGGGTACTCCTCCGACGGCTGTTGCCAGGACCGGTAGTCCGGACGCCATCGCCTCAAGGATGACATTGGGGGTGCCCTCGAGGTCCGAAGTGAGGACGAGAAGGTCTGCCCAAGAGTAGTGGGGAGCGGTGTCGTTGACCTCGCCTATGAACTGGACCCTTTCAGGATCGAGGCCGAGCTCAGCGCGCAGATTCTCAAGGGGGACCCTCTCCGGTCCTCCACCGACTATTCGTGCCTCCACGCGTTTGTCGACGAACGTACGATCGGCTCTCTCCAGGAGACGCAAGAACCTATCTACCCGCTTCTCTGGTATGAGCCGGCCCACGAAAAGGAGATGGAGCACGTCGCGGGATCGGCACTGCCTTTCGCTGTGGCTGCCCGCGAATCGCCGGACGTCGACTGCGTTTTTGACCATTCTGACCCGCTCAGGTGACCGGCCTCGTTCCAAGACGCGCCGGCGGGCAGGCCTCGAATTGACGATGAGATAGTCCGGTAGGAGAAGTCCGGCCAGTCCGAGCGGCAGGTTTCCTTTGATCTCGAGCAGTACGTTGCTACGGATGGCTCCAATGCTCCTCGACCCCGTCAAGGTCGCAGCCATAGCTGCGTAGATATTCGTATAGAAGTGGGCCGACTGAACGATGTCCGCCGGCTCCCGATGGAGCGACCGGACGATGGCCGCAAGACGGCGGGCACGCGAGGGGCTGGATCCTACCCATTCCACAGATACACCTAGGTCCTTGATCTCGGCCTCCAAAGCCTCCCCCCTGGTGAGACAGAGGACACGGATATCCACGGGTCTGCTCTTCAGTGCACCAAGCATGTAGATGAGCTGTCGTTCGGCACCGCCTCGTCCGAGAGTGCCTACAACGAAGCATACCTTGATTCGATCGTTCCTGGACATAGAAGAACCGTCCCCGTTGGACATCGGTGATCCGCGTCCTAACGAGTTGCGACCCCGGCCGTCAAACCACGCAGCCGTTGACGCGAATCGATCATCA
Organism: Actinomycetota bacterium; assembly: GCA_012523095.1. Classification (GTDB taxonomy): domain Bacteria; phylum Actinomycetota; class Thermoleophilia; order RBG-16-64-13; family RBG-16-64-13; genus RBG-16-64-13. The sequence continues at coordinate 5,742 of JAAYJE010000008.1, forward strand.
GTTTGACTCTTTCGACCGTCTCCAGGCCTACCTTAACCTGTTCGGCCAGCGGATTCCGCTCCTCCGCCTCGTGCAGGAAGTCCAGTGCCAGACTCGCGAGCGCTTCCGCGCTCAGGTCTCGGTAGTGAGAAGCATCACTACGACCGGCTTCATCTTGAGCCAGCGATCCGGCCGCCGCTCCGGGGGTGGGAACGTCCTGATCGAGGCCCGCCAACGCCGACCAGTCCTGTAGCCCGGTTAGACCCAGGGCTACCTCGTCGTATTCGAACCCAGAAAGTCGCCCCTCGACGTAGCCTTTCGCGAGAAGTAGGTTGGCCGTCGCCACGCCTGCTTTGAGCCGGCAATTCCAGTCCGCCGGCTCGACTGCGGCGGCCTTCTCATGGCTCACTATCGCAAGAGCCAGGTTGTCGAGTACGGCTCCCGCTCTGTCAGGGCTGTCTGACTTGAGCGCGCGCCGGGCGGCGCCGGCGTAGATGGACGCTTGGGTCAGGTAGGGACCAGGATCGGATGGTAGTAGCCACCGGGTCGAATCGGCTCTCTTGACGGCGCGCGGGGCGTCGGTCTTTGCCAGTGCGGTCGCAGAGTTGCGCAACTCAATCGAAAGGTAAGGGAGCCCCGCGACGACCAAGACGACCAGTGAGAGCGCCACTAAGAGGGCGCGGAACACGTGAGACAGCACTCCAGGCGGCTGTAGCCGTTTGAGCGAGTCGACTTTTCGCGCGGTCCGGCGCACACGGCGGCGGGCCCTAGCCGTGTATTGTTCACCCCTGCGGGGAGCCAACATCAGTCCGTCGGTCGCGGAAGTCTCGTGGTCGGGCGGCTCCGTTTCGAGTCCCACCCTCTCCTGTTGCGGTGCTTCGACCGGCGTTACGGGTGTCTTCATCCTCAGCCAACGGGCTGCCCGCGGCCACAAGATGTCAACTCGGCCGTCAACGCTCGCCACGGCTGCGGCGACGAAGAGCAGCGCCGGTATGCTCACGCCGGCCATCTGCCAGAGCCAGTCGACGTTCGCGTGGATGAACCAGTACGTGGCGCCCGCCAGCAGGGCCATCTCCCACCCGTATATCGAAGGATCGTTTCCCCAGCGCGGGTTGCACCAACGGTCCAACGATCCCGCCGGTGGGCCCGAGGCATGGGGCGCCGGCTCGTCGCTCGGATCGGAAGCGTCGGTCTTCGCCCGCCGTCGCAGCCAGGTGAGCCGTGCCCCCCGCCACCCGGCGGTGCAGCGTGGCCACAGGAGGCCGCCCAGGGCAAGCAGTATCCCCCCGAAGGCGAAGACGCCGCCGACGGCGCCGGTCTCGCCCAGCACCTGGAGCCCCAGGGAGTGTGCCTGCTGGGGTTTTGCCGTTTGCCGTGTGCGCAACCGGTCGTACTGGAACACGAAGTTGTCGGCTCCGACGCCCCGCAGCGGCTCGGCGATGAATCCCTGCCAGGCGACCTTCCAGATGTCCACTCTGCCGCTTGAGGACACCAGCGTGAAGCGTGACTCGCCCTCGGCGGGCGACTCCTGCTGCGTCTGCCCCGTGAACTGGCGCCATGTCTGCGACACCCATTTGAAGGGGCCACCTGCGTCACTGGTGAGGGTGATGGTGCCGTAGATTCCGCCGGCCAAGGCCCCTAGCAGCACGATGGCTCCAAAAATGGCCTTCATGCGCCGACTGACCTTCACCCATCTCTCGAGCAGGGCGATGATCATACCGATGAAGGCAGCCGTGACCGAGGCCATCACCAGTGTGCGGGCACCGGGTCCGCCTCCCACGGCGGCCGGACCCTCGAGCCAGTAGCGGTTGAGGCTCGGGAATTCGTAGACCATCAGCAGGGAGGGGACGAGCATATAGAGCAGCAGCCGTATGCGGGCCGGGGAGATCAGGAACATGAACACCAAACTGACGACAAGGCTCCAGATAGCTCCGCGCGACTGAGTCATGATCGCCAATCCGAGCAGGCCGGTGGCAAGACCGAGAGCTACGCCTCTGACCGGGGCTCTCTCCTCGGGTCCTGAAGCCAACCACATGAGCGGCCAGAAGCTCACGAGGAACAATGCGCCTGCGTTGTTCGGATAGCTTACAGGGTAAGAGAGCCGATCCTCGATGAAGAGACCTGCGATGGCGTCGGTCGACCAGAGCTTCGCAACGCAGACGATCAAGATAATGAGGGCCGCCAGCATGATCAGGTAGCGAAACGCCCTTCTTGCTGCGACGTCGGTGAAGTAGACGAGGGCCAGCGCGAAAACGAGCAGATAGGTGAAGGTGCGCCCGCTCTCCATCCACACTCTGGTGGTCGACTCCGCCCACACTGCGGAGGCGGCCACCCAGATGGCGTAGCAGCTGAAGAACCCCAGCACGGCCAGAGACAGTTGCCGCGGCCGACGGGGATACGCCACCAGCAGCGAGACGACGATGGCGAACAAGCCCAAGGCAAGGCTGGGCGGTAGCCACTGGTGCGCGATATAGCCACCCGACGAAAAGGCAAGCCACAGCCACAGCGCTACGAGCGCTGTGGCTGGAACGGCCCAGATGCCCAGGATACGCCGACTGCCCCCGTCTTCTACACCGGTGCTGCCGGCGGACGACACCCTATATCACCGACCTGCGGATGCGCGCGGTCAGGAACTCTCCGACGACTTCTTCGGCCGCGTCAGGAGTCGGAGCATCACTCCACCGCCGATGAGGACAACGACCACGATACCCGCCATCATCAGCTGGAACCCAGTGAAGGGGAACTCGTCGCGGTCAAGCAGGTCCATCACAGCATCGTCCAGGCGGTCCTTGATGGGTCCTCCGTACTGGGCGATGGTTGCATCGTTCAGATACGCTTTCAACTCGGCGTCGGTGTAGTCGCGAGTCAGCTTCCCGTTCTGGACGAAATCGTCATATATGTCTTGGGGTGTCCAAGGTGGCCCCGCCATTGCCGCCGTCGTCAGAAGCGCCGTGAAAAGCAGCGAGCCCACGATCAGCAATACGATTCTCTTTGCCATATGCCCCTCCTCAAGTTCGCCGGGGCTCATCCTCGGCGGTCTTGACCTCAGTATTCAGCACGCACGATAGCCAACTATACCGGATTCGGCTGCAGTCTAAACCACAACCACAGGTTTCTCAAGAGAAAGTAGTCTCTCCTGTGGCGAGTAGTCGGGAACGCAGAGTGTGAGGGCTTCGATGATGCTGTGGGCATCACTGTGGTCATGTGCCAGCTGTATCAGTCTGTCGACCAGTTGCTCGAACTCGCCGGCCCCGTTGTAGGGCGATTGCGCGTCGAGTTGATGCTGGACCCGCTTCACAAGCGGGTGGTCGGTCGCCACGGCGGCTTCATAAGGATAGACCAGGGTCTCTTCTAGTTTCTCTCCAGGTCTGAGACCCGAGAACTCGACTCCCAGCGAGTGCGCTTCATTCTTCCAGTAGAAGTCGATCATCCTCTGCGCCAGATCGACGATGGAGACCGGACTGCCCATCTCGAGTATGAACGTGCTCGCGGGCTGCTTGGAATCGCCGTCTTCACCGCCCGCCATGATGGCGGCCTGTATCACCAATTGCACCGCTTCTTCAATGAGCATGAAATACCGGGTCATGTCGGGGTGGGTGATGATCAAAGGGCCTCCGCTTTCGATCTGGCTCTTGAAGATGGGGATCACGCTGCCTTGACTGCCGAGGACATTGCCGAACCGCACCGAGGCGAACGCGGTCTGCCGATAGCGCTCGGCCAGCATGCGGATGACCAGCTCGCCTGCACGCTTCGTGGCGCCCATGACGTTGGCCGGCTCCACGGCTTTGTCGGTGGATATGTTCACGAACCGTTCCACTCCATACCTAGCTGCCATCTCAGCAACCATGTAGGTGCCTTTTACGTTGTTGAGCACGGCCTCGTCGGGGCTCAATTCCATAAGAGGGACATGCTTGTAGGCTGCGGCGTGGAACACCAGCCGGGGACGGTGTTGGGCAAAGATCTTCTCGAGCTTGCGTTCGTGAAGGATGCTGGCCGGATAGAGGACGTAGTTGCGGAACCCCAGGTTCTGGAGACTCTCATGGAGATCGTAAAGCGACGACTCGTCGTGATCGACGACGACTAGGCGCCGCGGAGCGTAGCGGGCGATCTGCCGGCATAGCTCGGAGCCGATGGAGCCCCCTGCTCCCGTTACGATGACGGTGTGCCCATGGATATAGTCGGATATCGCCCCGACGTCGGTTTCTATGTTCGGCCTGCCCAGCAGGTCCTTGATATCCAGATCTCTCGCATCGCGGAGGCTGATCGTGCCGGATACGAGCTCGGCCAAGCTGGGCAGGATCTTGATCGACGCCCCTGTCGGCTTGCACACGCGGTAGATAGAGACTATCTCTTCCGCGGTGGCGGAGGGGATGGCCACCACGACCTGGGTGATCTCGTGCTTCTGGACCAAGTCGGGAGTGTCGGCCACCCGCCCGAGCACCGGGTAGCCTTGGATGCTCATGTTCTGGAGGTGACGCTGGTCGTCGACCAGGCCGACTACCTTGATATTGAGGGCGGGAGTCCGCTTGATCTCGCGCAGGAGCATGTCGGCCGCCTGTCCGGCTCCCACCAGGAGCAGGCGTTCCGCGGTCTTGTTGGGACGCAATGCGATCTCCCAGTAGATCCTGCGTACGAAGCGGGCTGCGATCATTAGGGAGACGGTTGCTATACCTCCCACCACCACCACAGATCGGGGTATGAGGTAGTTGGAGGCGCCTGTGTAGAGCGGCCACGCCACCACAAGTGCGAAGAGAACGGCGACGGCTAGGATGCCTGCCTGTCCTATGCGCACAGCCTGAGCAAGGCTCATATACTGACTTACGATGCTGTAGACGCCCGTGAACCAGTTGATGATCAGATGCACCACCAACGCCATGCCGGCGAAGATGGCGAAGGCGAGCGGCCACGACTTCCATTCCGCGAGGGTTCCGGAGTAACGGAAATTGAGCACGAGGTAGTACATCGCAAGGATGATGCCCACATCCACAGCGATGGCCAGTAAGTGGGCCGCCCTCGGCCGAGCCAGTAGTCTGGTTCCCATCAGTACTCTCTAACCCAACGTCGTCTTCTGCACAGGGTCTATTGTCACGCGCTGCCTAGGTGCAGGAGTCTCATGCCCCCACGTCTCCGACACGCGGTGGAGAAGGTATCCTATTCCCGCCTGGACAAAACACGATGCTCTCATACAATATCGGCGCAGGACTTAGAATCCTGTAATCACCTCGGTGCCGACTTGAGGGCTGCAGGCATTGACACCGCAGGCGTAGCAACGTACCGTGTACACGTGAGTGGAACTTTCATAGAGGAGGCGCTGTGGCCGACGTATTGAGGACCTGCGCGAACTGCGGCAACAGTCAGGCGACCGGCGATTTCTGCGAGAAGTGCGGTACCCGCATGCCGGCCGTCACAACTACTGCCGCCGCGGCCGGTGCGGCTGCCGCTCAGAGCGCAGCGCAGGCACCACATCCCCCGTCTTACGGGACCCAACCACCGCAACAGTATGCTCCTCCGCCGCCGGAATACGGTGCTCCTCAGTATGCTTACGCAAGGGAGTCGGGCTACTGGGGTCACCTTTTCGACTTCTCGTTCCAGGGCTTCGTCACTAGGCGGTCCATCAAGACGCTCTACACGATCGTGTTGGGGTTGATTGCCGCATACGTGGTCCTCAGCATCGTGATCTTGGCCTTCGGTGCGAACCGGTGGTCTGTCGTCAATTTCCTGATTGCGTTGGTCTTGGCGGCTCTCTACATCTTCTGGAGCAGGATCCTGTTCGAATTGATCGCTTCTGTTCTGCGTCTGAACGAGAGGTCGTAGCAACGCGAGTTTCCCGCGCGCCGGGAGACCCCCTCGCGTGGGGCGACGATGATGCGCAAAGGGCCGCCTTGGGGCGGCCCTTCTGTCATGTGCAAGTATCAACCAGCTCTGAATGTGCAAATACCGGCCTATCCTGCTTGCGGTCTATCTCACTTGCTCAGATAGACCTCCTGCGAACGTTGGACCACTTTTACGCCCTTGGCATTCTCCGCCTGCAGCACCTTACGCAACCCTTGGACAAGGGTGGCGGGCTTGCGGTCGGTGCCGCTGATGACCACGCTCTCTTCGCCACTCTTCAGGAACTCGTTGACGATGTCTTTGTAGAAACTCGACCTTTGTCTGGTTGGGACCGGTCGGGGCACCAATTCAAAACCCTTTCCCCTAACCATCTTTATCCTCACTTTTTAGGCTGCATGATGGGATGATCAGATAACACTAGCACGAGTTACATTCAGGCGATTGAACGCGTGCCGACTCCCTCGTAAGTAAAGCCCATATTCGCGAGCGCTGGTCCGTCTAAGGCGTTGCGGCCGTCGATCACGATCGGCCGGGCCATCGTCGTCTTGGCCGAAGCCCAGTCGAGCTCCAGGAATTCGTTCCACTCGGTCACGAGTACGCAAGCGTCGGCTCCCTGGAGGGCCTCCATGGCCGATTCCACGTAGGTGACGGCAGGAAGGAGCGTGCGCATGTTGGGCGTCGCGACGGGGTCGAAACCTACGACATGGGCGCCTTCGGCCAGCAGCCTACTGGCCAGGATGATGGAAGAAGCCTGCCGGATGTCGTCGGTGTTGGGTTTGAACGCCAGGCCCAGAAGGGCGATGCGTCTGCCGCGCAACTCTTCGCCCAGGTAACGCTTCAGCTTGCCGATCACACGCCGCTTCTGCAACTCGTTGACCTCTA
>JAAYJE010000055.1 GCA_012523095.1 Actinomycetota bacterium
ATGTCCTTGGCTTCCATCCAGATGAGCGGCTTGGGGTACAGCCCGGCCGGCCCTGGTCTCACCGCCGTCTTCTTGATCAGGTTCGAGTGCAGCTTCTTGGCCACTTGGTCCTCCTTGGGGTATGTCTACGCTGCGCCTGAATCCTCTGCTGGGAACGGTTGCACGCGCTGTAGAGGCATAAGAAGACTCTACCAAATACTAGTCGACGGATAGCATGGATTCGGTTGCTTATCATGTGTTCAGGCGCTATTCAGGCATCCGGCGACACAATACAGCTTGTGGCCGGCCACGAGAGGAGAGGGGCGATGCGCGTATCGCAGATCGCAAACGGCTTGGAGCACGCCTACCTACGTACTCTGTACGAACTGGCGGAGAGAGAGGCCAAGCGGTCAGTCTTCTACGGTGATGTGAGCCTGGAGCTCGGCTTGACGGCGGAAGATGCCGAACAGGCCTGCGACCATTGGGCGGAACGAGGAGTGGTGGAGTGGACTACCCTCGGGCATGTGGCGCTCACCCACCTGGGGCTGAGGCGGGCCGAACGTCTGGCCGCCAGAGGGTGGTCTTCAGCGTCCTTCTAGACCCGGTGGATGATCCCGTTCGAAGGGCCGGCCTTCCCCCCGCCGGCACTCCATTCATCGCCTTGTCGGGTGGTCTTGTCGGCTGCCCGCCGAGGTATGGGATAATGCGCGTGTCGTTCTAGGCGCATTGCCCGCGCGACGGAGGGGAATAAGTCAGCGTGCCTAAAGTCCATCAGTTCAGCGTGTACCCCGAGATTCCACCCCGCCTTGGTGGTCTCCAGGAGCTGGCCGTCAACCTGCGGTGGACATGGGATATCCGCGCTTATAAGGTTTTCCAGCACCTCGATCCTGAAATGCTCGAAAAATGCGGCGGCAACCCGGTCCGGCTCTTGCGGCGCATATCTCGGGAGCGATTGGAGCATGCAGCTGCCGAGCCCGCTTTTCTGACCCATATGAACGAAGCCCTGGCCGACCTGCGCCGCTACCTAGGGGAGCCTGGGTGGTTCCGCTCCGCTTATCCAGAAGAGGACGATCTGGCGATCGCGTATTTTTCCATGGAATATGGACTGGCCGCGTGTCTCCCTGTCTACTCCGGGGGCCTGGGTGTCCTGTCGGGTGACCATCTCAAATCGGCCAGTGACCTGGACCTGCCTCTGGTGGCGGTGGGGTTGCTCTACAACAAGGGCTACTTCACCCAGCGACTCAACAACGAGGGGTGGCAGTACGAGGAGTATCGTGTCCACGACTTGAGCACGTTGCCGGTCCTGCCGGTGGCGGCTGGGGACGTGTGGCGCCCGGCGTCGCGCACCGACCCAGACGCGACCGCTCCGACCGACCCGGGCAGGACCACCTCTCTTGACGGGCGCCCGCCCCTCAAGATCTCGGTCGACATGGCGGGGCGGACGGTTTGGGCCAGGGTGTGGAGGGTCCAAGTGGGCCGTATCTCGCTGTACCTTCTCGACAGCGCTCTACCCGAGAACGACTCGGCCGGGCAGCGCATCACCAGCGAGCTGTACGGTGGAGGCGTTGAAGACCGCCTCGCCCAAGAGTTGCTGCTCGGCGTAGGGGGGATGCGGGCGCTCAAGGCGCTCGGTGTGAGCCCCCAGGTATGCCACCTTAATGAGGGACACACGGTGTTCTCCAGTCTGGAGCGCATGCGCGAGGCCATGAAGGAACACGGGCTGACCTTCCTGGAGGCCCGACAGGCGACCTCAGCCGGGACTCTCTTCACTACACACACCCCCGTGTCCGCAGGATTCGACCTGTTTTCGAAGCCGCTCATCGACGACCTTATGGGGGGCCTCCTCGGGGAGCTCGGCCTCGAGACCGAAACCTTCATGGGTATGGGCCGGGTGAACCCTGAGGCGGAGGACGAGGAGTTCAACGTCGCCATCCTGGCGCTGCGTCAGGCCCCGCGCCGCAACGCCGTCAGCCGTCTGCATCGCCGCACTACCGCACGCATGATGCAACCCGGCTGGGTGGATTTCGCTCCTGGTGAGATGCCTATAGAATCCGTGACCAACGGTGTCCATACCAAGAGCTGGGTGGCCTCGGAGATGGCGCAGCTCTTCGATCACTATCTAGGGCCCAGATGGCGTGAGGAGATCTCCTCGACGAATTCCTGGCAAAGAGTGGAGCGTATCCCCGACCTTGAGCTATGGCATGCTCACAGCCGCCTGCGCGAACGGCTGGTGGCGTACGCGCGCGAACAGGCAGGGGCGCGTGAGTCTGGATTGCTACGGGCGGGCGCCATCTCGCGCCCCACTCGTACGCCGTTACGGCCCGATGCGCTCACCATCGGGTTCGCCCGCCGCTTCGCCACCTATAAGCGGGCCACGCTTCTCTTTCACGATGTGGAACGGCTGAAGGCGATCCTGCTGAGCGAGACGCGGCCGGTGCAGTTGATCGTCGCGGGCAAATCCCATCCGAGAGACGGAGCCGGCAAGGATTTCATCCGCCAGTTGTTGGACACCGTCAAGCGCGAGGGCCTGTCCGACCACGTGGTGTTCCTCGAAGACTACGACCTTAGCAAGACGGCCATGTTGGTTCAGGGTGCGGACGTTTGGCTTAACACACCGCGCAGGCCCTACGAGGCCTGCGGCACGAGCGGCATGAAGGTGGCGCCCAACGGCGGTCTCAATCTTTCGGTCCTCGACGGGTGGTGGGCCGAAGCGTACCGTCCCGGGGCGGGATGGGCGATAGGCAACGGGGAGGAGTTCGTCCATGCCGGTTATCAGGACGAAGTCGACGCCGGGCTGCTCTATTCGCTCCTCGAGCAGGAGGTGGTGCCGCTGTTCTACGAGCGCGATGCCGACGGCCTCCCTCGAGGCTGGATCGCTCTGATGAAGAATTCAATCCGTATCCTGACCCCCGCCTTCTCCGGGGACAGGATGGTGAGGCAGTACACCGAGCGCTTCTACCTCCCCATCGCGGAGCGCTACCGCAGGATGAAGGCCGACGATTACGCCAAGGCCAGAGAGCTGTCCGCCTGGAAGACGCGGATACGCGGCGCTTGGTGCGACGTCAAGATCATCGGGGTTGAGGAATCAAGCACCCTCGAGGTGACCGTGGGAGAGAACATCGAGGTCGCAGCCCGAGTCTGCCTGGGGAGTCTCGACCGCACGGATGTGCTGGTAGAGGCCTACTGCAGTGGTCTGCGGCCCGACGGGAATCTGCGCAACGGCCGCCGCACCCCGCTCGAATGGGTGGGTTGCGATAATGGTGTGCATCTCTACAGGGGTGCAGTGCTCACTAGGGCTGCCGGTCTACACGGGTACTCGGTGCGGGTCCTGCCCTGCCATGCCGACATGCTGGTGCCTCATGAGCTGCCGCTTGTGACCTGGGAAGAGGCCGAGTAGCATCTCACCGAACGGACCTGCGCGGAGAGCCATACGGCGTTGGCCGCGCCGAGGCCGAAGCTGATCCCGGCGCCTCAGTCCGGCACCGGCTAGGCGTTTTGAGCAGCTCGAGCGGCAACGAGGCGCTCGCAGATGCGCACGCCCTCGATGGCATCCGCACTCCACGAGTCGGCTCCGCAATACCGGCATATTCGGCTGTCGATGATTGCTCCGCCGATCACGATAGGGGGCCGGTATCCTGACTTCGGTTCGTCGTCCTTCACGAGGGCCACCGTGGTTTTCATGCTTTCGAAAGCGCGGACTATCAACCCCGAGAGCCCGACCACGTCGGGGCGGCTCCGCCTGATCTCCTCCAGGAATATCTGAGGAGCTACATCCACGCCCAGATCGACCACCGTGAAGCCATGGGCCCGTAGGGAGGAGGCGAACATATTCTTCCCGATATCGTGGATGTCGCCGGCGACGGTCCCCAGCACCACCTTCCCGGAGGATTTCTCTCCGAGGATCGGCTTCACTTCCGGCTCGACCAAATTGAGGACCCGTGTGAAGATCTCGCCCGCCATTATGAGGGCCGACAGGAAATATTCCTGCCTTTCATAACGCTCACCCACCACCCTCAGAGCGTTATGGCAGGTGCTGAGGATCGATTCCGGCGGGGCTTCTCCGTTGGCAAGCAACTCTTGTGCCGACCGGACGGTTCGCTTCTCGTCCAGTTCGATGAGCGCGATCCGCAGGTCTTCGAGCGTCATCATCAGGCGCTACTCCCCTCGCCTGTCCGCCGAGATCCCAAGCGCGTCGTCAGCCGGAATAGTTGGGCCTTCACGAGGAACCAGCCCCAACTGACCGGGGCGCCGTCACTATCTTGGAGGACGTGTTCCAAACATAGGGCGAAGGTTCCCTCAGGTTCCTGCAAGGCCTCGGAGCTCTCGGCGTCCAGGGGCACGGCGGTCAGCGTGAGTTCACCCTGCGGGAACCTTCCTGCCTCGCCCGAGTCGAGAAAAGAGTCCATGGAGGTGAAGTGTAGTTGAGACTCGACGAGAGGTCGGCGGGGGTCGTATACGATGTACTCTCGGTGGTACATGGCCGGACTATCATTCCTGAGCACCAAGCGCCGTAACAAGACCACAAGCTCACCAGGGGTCACGCCAAGCATCAATGCGACCTTGTTGTCCGCCTCAGCCATCGAGGCTGAGAGTAGGCGTATTTCCGACGACGCATCCAGCCAATCACTCGCGAGTGAATCCAGCCGGAAGGCAGAATCGCTGAAGTTAAGAGACCGCGCAAAGGTCCCTCTACCCTTCTTCCCGACGACCAGACCTTGGTCCTGTAGTATCGTGAGGGCCCTGCGTACGGTCATCGGACTGACGCCGAACTCTGCACAGAACTGGGCGCCGGAAGGCAACAGGCTCCCCTCAGGATAGAACCCCGAAGTCACGCGCTCGCCGACGGTTTGGGCGATCTGGAGATACGCAGGCACCCCTCTCCCGGGACTTCTGCGTCTCTCTGGAAGTGTGACGCGACTTGGGTTCTTGGCCGGACGCGTACCCATCCCAGAGCCTTCCTCCGATTAGAGCCACGACAACCACTATAAAGCCTGGCTACTTGATGAGAATCGTAACATATAGATAGGTGACTTGCGCAACGACTAGCCACCTTGTATAGTCATTGGGCGGATGATCGGTGAAGGGGAGGGTGTGACGAGATCACTCAGCCGAGATTGCCCGGATGGACCAAGCCTTCGATAGGCAGGTCACGGCCGCTGTTTCGAACGGCCCTGTCGCGGAGAAGCCCTGGGAAGAGCTGACCGCCGATGAGCGGCGCGACCGGAGGATCGAACGCTGGCGCAACCCGGACTTGGAGTTCATCAGCTCTGAGGCGGCGGAGATGTATAGAGTCCGCGTCGACCGGCTGCTTGCAGCGCTCAATCTCGAAGTGCCCGACAGGGTGCCCTTCAACCTCAATGCCGGCACTTGGCCCGCGGTTTGGGCCGGCATCGACATGTACGATGTCATGCGCGATCCTCCCCGAGCGGCCGCCGCTTGGCGGGACTTCAACCTGGAATTCCAGCCGGACTCGCTGGTCAGCCCGCTCTTCACCACCACTCCCGCTCCCATCCTGGAGCATGTGGACTACAGACTCTATTTCTGGCCGGGGCACGGTGTGCCGTATGACGCCAACTTCCAGTACAACGAGAGGGAGTGGATGCTTCCCGAGGAATACGACCACCTGATCTCGGATCCCTCGGATTACATGCTGCGCGTCTATCTTCCCCGGACCGTCGGGGCCTTTGGAGGTTTCGCCCGACTATCCTCACTCTTCGATTTCACCGAGCTGCCCTTTATCGCCGGCCACGTGGGCGCCTGGGGCTCGCCGGAGATGACGGCAGGGTTGGAGGGTCTGGCCGCGGCTTCGCGTGCTGTCGGGGTTTGGTCGCGGACCATGTTGGCCCTGCTGAACGAACTCAGGTGCGCCGGTCAACCTTCTTACGCAGGTGGGGGGACTAAAGCCCCCTTCGACATCCTCGGCGACACCCTGCGAGGGACCAAAGGCGTAGTCGTCGATATGTACAGACGCCCCGAGAAGATCGTGGCCGCCTGTGAACGGCTCGTGCCCATCGCCATCGACTGGGTCCTGAGAGCCGCCAGGCCCCCGAGCACCCCCCTTATCTTCATACCGCTGCACAAGGGGGCGGACGGCTTCATGAGTGATGAGCAGTTCGACACGTTCTACTGGCCGACGTTGAAGAAGGTCATCCTGGGCCTCATCGAGCAGGGCCTCATCCCCTACCTGTTCGCGGAGGGCAGGTACGGCTCACGTCTCAAGGCCATCATGGACCTGCCGAGGGCCCGCACAGTTTGGCTCTTCGACCAGACCGACATGACTCTCGCGAAGGAGACCATAGGCCGCGTGGCCTGCATCCAGGGCAACATCCCTCTCTCTATGATCCATGCCGGCACCGAGCAGGAGATAATCGAATATACACGTGCTCTGATCGATTCGGCCGGCGAACACGGCGGGTTCATTCTCGACATCGGCGCGGTTGCGGATGGGGGTAGGGAACAGAACCTTCGGGCCATGATCGATACGGTCAAACTGCATGGGGTCTACCGGTGAATGATGTAGCCGATAAAGAGACGGTTCTACGCATTGAAAACGTGTCGCTCAGCTTCGGCGGCGTCAACGCCCTCTCCGGCGTCAGTTTGGACGTCAACAACAACGAGATCCTGGCCATAATCGGGCCCAACGGCGCCGGCAAGACGGCGCTCCTTAACTGCATCAGCGGGTTCTACAAACCCCAAAGGGGCCAGATCTACTTCCACGAGACCAAGATCGCGCGCCAGCGCCCGGACCGGCTGGCGAGGATGGGTATAGCCCGCACCTTCCAGAATATCGAGCTCTACACCGGTCTGAGCACCCAGGACAACATCATGGCGGCCCGCCATGTCTTCATGAAACAGAACTTCGTGGACGGGGCCCTCTACTACGGCCGCTCCCGCAGGGAAGAGATCAAGCACCGCCAGACGGTCGAGGAGATCATAGACTTCCTCGAGATCCAGTCCATCAGGAAGCAGGTAGTGGAAGCGTTGCCGTACGGTCTTCGCAAGCGGGTGGAGTTGGGACGAGCTCTGGCCTTGGAGCCCAAGGTGCTCTTGCTGGATGAGCCGATGGCGGGTATGAACCTGGAAGAGAAGGAAGACATCGCCCGCTTCATCCTCGATGTCTACGAAGGCCAAGGGGACACCTACCCGGACAACCCGGTGCTCAGGGACGGCATCCGCAGCATCATCCTGGTCGAGCACGATATGGGCGTGGTCATGGATATCGCCGAGAGGATCGCGGTGCTCAACTTCGGACGGAAGATCGCGGAGGGCACACCGGATCAGATCAAGTCCGATCCCGAGGTGATCGAGGCCTACCTGGGGCAGGAGGCGTAACAAGATGCTCAAGGTCAACAACATCGAGGTCTCGTACCTGGGTGTCATCCGGGTATTGCACGGCATCTCCCTGGAGGTGGGAAGCGGCAAGATCGTGGCTCTCATCGGGGCCAACGGCGGAGGCAAGACCACCACGCTCAAAGCTATCTCGGGGCTGCTCAGGACAGAGCAGGGGCAGATCCGCGGCGGCGACATCTCTTTGGCCGACAAGCGCATCGACCAACTAGGTCCTGAGAGCATCGCGAAGATGGGCATCAGTCAGGTCATGGAGGGCCGGCGGGTGCTGGAACATCTCACGGTGGAGGAGAATCTGCAGGTCGGCGCCTACCGGCGGAGAGATCGGGCCGGGGTCAAGAACGACCTGGAGATGGTCTACACATACTTCCCGAAGATCCGCGACTATCGCAAACGGGTCAGTGGGTACCTGTCGGGCGGTGAACAGCAGATGCTCGTCATCGGACGGGCGCTGATGGCCGACCCGCGTCTTATGCTGCTGGACGAACCGTCGCTCGGTCTGGCGCCCATGGCGGTGCAGGAGATCTACGAGATCGTTCAGAGGATCAACCAGGAACGCGGCGTGTCGCTGCTGATAGTGGAGCAGAACGTGAAGGCGGCTCTGGGCATCGCCGACTACGGCTACGTCATGGAGAACGGCAGGATAGTGCTGGACGGTCCGGCCGAGAAGCTCAAGGACAACGAGGACGTCAAGGAGTTCTACATGGGCGTCTCGTCGAGCGGTGTGCGCAAGAACTACCGAGAAGTGAAGCACTATCGACGGAGGAAGAGGTGGCTCTCTTGAGCGGCTCTCGCGCCACAGAGGCGTCTCTCTTGAGCGGCTCTCACGCCCCAGAGGCGTCTCTCTTGAGCGGCCCAGGTGTTGAAAGGCGGCTTTCTTGACGACGCCGGCCGACACCGATCTCACCAGGCTCGATACCTGGCCGAAATGGCTGGTGCACAACAGCGAGCGGTTCGGCGCTTCCGCCAAGGCTATGCGCTACAAGCATTACGGCATATGGCAGTCACACAGCTGGCAGGATTACCTGTCGCAGGTGAAATATCTCGCCCTGGGTCTGCGGTCTCTGGGCTTCAATCCTGGAGACAGGCTTCTCATAGTGGGGGACAATTCTCCGGAGTGGTTCTTCGCTCAGATGGCCGCCCAGTGTAACCGGGGCATCAGTGTGGGCCTGTACTCCGATCTGTCGGCGGCCGAGGTCGAGTTCTTAGCCGCGGACTGTCAGGCCGACTTCGCTATGGTGGAAGACGAAGAGCAGACCGACAAGATCCTTCTGATCCGTGAGCGCCTCCCCCATTTGAAGACGGTCATCTATTGGCGCTACAAAGGCCTGAGCAGACACGACAACGGAGCGTTCGTCGGTCTGAGGGATGTCTTGGAGCTGGGGCGGCGCTACGAAGAAGAACATCCCGGGGTTTTCGAGGAAAGTGTCGCGGCCGGCGGTGCAGACGACGTATGCGCCATCGTTTATACGTCAGGCGCGACGAGAGAGACTCCTCAGGGAGTGTTGCACAGCCACAGGTCATTGATGACGAGTGCGTGGACTTACTACGAACTGGACCATCTCAGCCACAAGGACGATCTGGCCTGCACCCTGCCACCTGCTTGGATCACCGAACAATGGGTCGCCTTAGGCTGCCACCTTCTCTGCGGGGGCACCGTCAATTACGCGGAGAGTTCGGAGACCCAGCAGGAGGACATGCGTGAGATCGCGCCCACGATCGCACTTTACAATTCGAGGCTTTGGGAGAACCAGGCCGGCCATGTCCAGGCGAGGTTGCGGGGAGCCGACTTCTTCAAGAGGACGATCTCGGGCTGGTTGATGCCGGTGGGTGAGAGGATGGCCGAAGCGAAGCTTGAGAGGCGCAGGCCGGGACTGCAGTGGCGGATCCTCAACGTGCTCGCCGACCTACTCGTCTACCGTCCAGTCCGCGACAGCTTGGGCCTACCTCGTGCGCGGGTCTGCTACACGTACGGGTCGACGTTGTCTCCGGAGGCGTTCCATTTCTTCCATGCCCTGGGAGTGCCCCTGAAGAGCATATATGGCTCTGCCGAGGCGGGGGCCGTGACGGGTGCGGCGGACAAGATCCAGCTTCCGGACGCCGTCGGGACGGTCAATCCCGGCGTGGAGGTCGCGTTCTCCGACGAGGGCGAGATCCTGGTCCGGAGCCCTGGGGCGTTCCTTGGCTATCACGACGACCCCGTAGCGACGGAACGAGCGTGGGCCGACGGCTGGGTGCGCACGGGTGATAAGGGCCACATAGGCCCCGACGGGGAACTGGTCTTCGTCGATCGACTCGAGGATCTCATCACCCTGCCGTGCGGCGACGTCATCGCTCCTCAGGATCTCGAGAGCCGCCTGAAGCACAGCCCTTACATCAAGGACGCGTGGATCCTGGCGGCCGAGGGCTGCGACTTCGTGTCGGCCGTGATCATCATCGACGCCGACAACACCGGTCGCTGGGCCGACAAGAACAAGACCACCTATACGACCTTCGGCGACCTCTCGCAGAAGCCTGAGATCTACCGGTTGATCGAGGGGGAGATCTCGACCGTCAACAAGGGTCTGCCGGACACCCGTTGGATCGGCAAGTACGTGAACCTGCACAAGGAGTTCGACCCCGACGAGTCTGAACTGACCCGCAATCGCAAACTTCGGCGGGCCCTCTTGAGAGAGAGGTACCCCGCCATCATCGAGGCGCTGGGCGGCGACGCCAAGAGTGTCGAGGTTGAAGCGGAGATCACGTATCAAGACGGTCGTGTCGGCAGAGTCACGACCGCCATCCAAATCGCGACGGTCGGGCGAGGTGACAGATGACCTTCTTCTTCCAATTGTTCGTCACCGGCCTGGCGTTGGGCATGATGTATGCGCTCATCGCCATCGGGTTCGTGATCATCTTCAAGTGCTCGCAGGCGTTCAACATCGCGCAGGGTCAGATCGTCATGTTGGGCGCCTACTTCGGCTACACGTTCCTGATGCCGCTCCGATTGCCGGTCTGGATCGCCATCATCGCATCCATCGGGGTCGGAGTGGTCATGGGGCTGGTGATCGAGCGTCTGGCCCTCCGTCCCTTGCTGGGTCAACCTGCGTTGGCCATCGTCATGATGACCATCGCGCTCGCCGGGGTCATGGACGGGATCGCCATCATGGGCTGGGGCGGCAACTACGTGACCTACCATGACGTGCTGCCCGAGCTGACCCTTAAACTGGGGGCCGTTTCGGTGCCGCCTTCCTCGCTGCTGGGTCTGATCGTCTCGGTTATCGTGGTGGCCATCCTCATGTTCATATTCCGGTACACGAAGATAGGGCTGGCCATGAGGGCCACGGCAGAGGACGAACAGGTCACGCGCAGTCTGGGCATCAAGGCCACCATGGTCTATGCCTTGGTCTGGGTGATCGCCTGTGTGGTAGGCGTGGTCGGAGGGGTTCTTCTGGGAGGAGTCTCGGGAGTCTCACCACCGCTCTCCGAGATCGGGCTGAAGGCGCTGGCGGTGGTCATCTTAGGCGGACTCGACTCCATCGGCGGAGCCATCTTGGCGGGTGTCATGCTTGGGATCCTAGAGAATCTGGCCGCCGGCTACCTCGATCCCCTGATGCCTTCCGGCGGAGGTCTGGCCGGTGTCTTCCCCTTCATAATCATGTTGGCCGTGCTGATCCTGAAGCCGCACGGGTTGTTCGGCCTCAAGAGGATCGAGAGGGTCTAGATGATAAGACTACCCAGCGGCACGTATGCTCAGGATTATGGCCAAGACGCGGCCTTGGTGCGCACTAAGGCGAACTGGGCTTTTCTAGCGATCGTCATCGTCTTCGTCTTCACCATCCCGCAGTGGGCTTCGAACTCCTTCCTGGCCCTCTCGACCGTCATCGGCATCACCATTATCAGCGCCCACGGTCTGAACATCCTGACCGGCAACTGCGGGCTCGTGTCACTGGGCCACTCGGGTTTCATGATGGTGGGCGGCTATGCGCTGGCCATCCTCTGCGCCAAAGGGGGTCTGCCCTTCTGGTTGGCCCTCCCCATATCCGGGCTGATGGCAGGTGTGGTAGGCATCATCTTCGGCCTGCCTTCTTTGCGGATAAAGGGCTTCTATCTGATCATGGCGACGGTGGCCGCCTACTTCATAATCCACTGGTTGGTGCTTCAGTTCCGTAGCCTGACCGGCGGCACCGAAGGCCTGAGGGTGC
The DNA here is from genome assembly GCA_012523095.1 of Actinomycetota bacterium. Classification (GTDB taxonomy): domain Bacteria; phylum Actinomycetota; class Thermoleophilia; order RBG-16-64-13; family RBG-16-64-13; genus RBG-16-64-13. Next base: position 11,511 of record JAAYJE010000055.1, read on the forward strand.
CCTCTCCCGACCTGTTCGGGCTCTCACTTAAGGATAGGGCGCACTACTTCTACTTCGTAATGGTGCTGGTGGTGATCGCCACCATTGTGGCCAAGAACATACTGCGCACCCGAGCCGGACGGGCCTTCGTGGCCATCCGCGACAACGACCTGGCGGCCGAGGTCATGGGCGTCAATCTGTTCTCATACAAGCTGCAGGCGTTCTTCATCGGCAACGTCTTCGCCGGCATCGCCGGTGGGCTGTCGGTCCAGTACTACTTGTATGCCAACGTCGAGCAGTTCCCGTTCTTCGATTCGGTCTGGTTGCTTGGGATGCTCATCGTCGGCGGCATGGGCAGTGTGTCGGGGGCCATATATGGGGCGATAGCCATCAAGCTGCTGCAGCAGTTGGCGACCAAGATCGGGCCGCCACTCGCCGACCTCGTCAACCCCCAGGCCGCCGTCGGTCTGGGTCTGATCCTGCCGAGCCTGGCGATCATTCTGTTCCTGATATTCGCCCCGCGGGGCATCTCTCACATATGGGAACGTTTGAGAAACTACTATCAGGCATGGCCGTTCTGACGGCGGACACTATCCGGGCCAAGGAGGACCGGTCTCTCTAAGGAGGAGGTAGGACGATTCGACAAAGGTAACGGCATTCGGCAAGAAGCGGGGATAACAAGTGAGAGGGGTTGAAGGGAACATGAAGAGATATTGGATCCTGAGCCTGCTTGCGATTGTACTCGTGACGCTACCCTTGATGACGGCGTGCGGCGAGGATGAGGTCGAGACCACCACTACCGCTGCCGCCGTCACCACAACCGCGGGCGGCGCTACCGAGACCACCGGCGACGCCACTGAGACGACGGCCCCCGCTGAGACCACCACTACCGTGGGGGAGCCGGTCACCCTTTACGTAGGCGGCACGTTCGCCCTGACCGGTGCGTACGCTGAGGACTGCGCCGCTGTGCTGGCCGGATTCCAGGATTACGTCCAGTATGTGAACGACAACAAGGTCATAGCGCCTTGGCATACCGACTGGACCATCCCGGCCAACATCACCTTCGAGCTTCTCTGGGCCGACGATGCTCTCGACCCGGCGAAGACTCTGACTATCTACGAGGACCAGAAGTCCAAGGGTATGATGGTGTCGAGGGTCAGTGGGTCCCCGGAGGGTATGGCCCTGAAGGACCTGCTGGTTGAGGACAACATCGGCGCCACCAGCCAGTCCACCTCGCCCGCCTACCTGCAGCCGGTGGGCAACATCTTCACCAACGCCCCTATCTACACCGACGAGATGGCCTCGGTCGCCGAATGGTTCCTCGAGAGTTGGACCGAGACGCGGGCCCCCAGAGTGGCCTATCTGACGGCCGACAGCCCGCTGGGCCGCAACATCGATATCCCTCAGATGCAGGAATACCTAGTGTCGCTCGGCTACGAGTTCGTGGGTGCGCAGTTCGTGCCCATGGTACCGACTGCTCCCCCGACGACTCAGCTGGCCTGGCTCAAGGACAACAAGGTCGACCTGACGCTGGGCGTCATGGTCAACCCGGGTAGCCAGCCCACCGTCAAGGAAGCCGTCCGTCTCGGCATGGGAGTGGGACAGGAGTACGAGATCACTTTCGCACTTGGCAATCCGGCCCACCTGCAGATATTCCTGCCCGACATGGGGGCGACCGGCAACGGAGTCGTCGTCGCGGGCGACTTCTGCGCCCAGGACGCAGACGTGCCGGGTATCAAGTTCGCCGACATGCTGCAGGATACCTACAGACCCAACAAGAAGAACACCAACATCATGTACCTTGACGGCGTGATCGAGGGCATGACGCAGATCTTGGCCCTGCGTTTGGCCGCCATGGAGGTGGATCCCGCCAAACTCACCGCCGAAGACGTGCTCAAGAAGGGCTACTGGCAGATCAAGGACCTTGACACCGGGGGCATCTCTGTCTCCAAATACACCTATGGAGAAGGTAACGTGCAGGGCGTCGACTCCTGCCGGATACAGCAGGTAGAGAATGCCCAGATCGTCGAGAAGGGCGCCTATCCGCTTCGCAACATCCTCCCGTCCGAGCAGTAGTCCTGAGCCGCGTATAACGGGTTGGTTCGTCGTGAGGGGGGCTCCGAGAAGGAGCCCCCCTCATCCATGAACGGGGCTGCGGGGGACTGCCGCCAGGTGCCGGACAACGGCCGGGTGCCCGATAATGGCTGGGTGCCGCAGTTGATCGGGCGCGAACGGCAGCGCCTGGAAGCAGGTACAGACGCCCACCGAGACACGGCGTGGGCCGTTAGTGAAGCTGAGACCGCCCAGTCCCATACGGGTGCCTGCCGCTTGAGTGAATCTCTTCACTCCACTACCATTGTAGGCGTCGGACGCAAAGGGGACGAGGGGACGTTATGGAGAGGTGCGCACGCTGTGGAGTTGAACTGCCTGAAGGCTCCTATAGGTTCTGCGCCGACTGCGGCGCGCCGCCGGCGACGGGCCAAGGCGAAGCTGAGGCCCGTGAGTCGATAGCGCCAGCTCCAACCCCGCCGCCGTCCCCGGCCCCCACGCCGCAGTCCCCGGCTCCAACTGCGTCCATACCGCCCATCGGGCTGCCCGCCAACCTGCACGGTTTCCGCTATCTGGGGCGTAGTCGTCGGCGGCGTTTCATACCGTGGATCCTCGTCGCCATCATAGTGCTGGCCGCGATCGGTGTGGGGATCTATTACCTGGCTGAGGCCCCGGCGACGGACGACGGCGTCGCTCAAGCGATGGCGGCCGCACCCTCATCCGAAAACCTCTCGGGGGACCGTCTCTCTCCAGCCGCGTGGGCCTATATGGACAGGTCCGGTAACATCATCCGGCAGCAGGAGTAGGCGTCGACCTAGGAGGGGACGCAGTGTCGGGCGATCGAGACGAGGGCCGGGGCGGGTCTCCGAGCGACGGCTCGGGTCAAGAGGGGCGTGGCGGTCCGGCGGCCGGACCGGATGGTTCCGGGGGCCGGAGAGGCCTGCCCTACTCGCGCCAAGTCGTCGTGGTCATCGTACTCATCGTGCTCGGTTTCTACCTGATGACGAGGTTCGGCGCAGGACCGGAGCAGATGGGTTGCGCTTCGGGGTTTGCGGACAGGGTCCAGTGGGACCAAGCGACCGTTGGCGCCCGATTGACCGACCTGTGGACGCGGGGTAGCGAAGGACTCGACGTGGCCGATGCGCGGCTTACCCACCTGACCGCGGCGTGGGCGGGCGACGGCTCCATAGTGCAGCTGGAGCTGCAGGGGAAGACCTCCGCGGGCCTTCTGGTCACCGTGAGCAGCGTTGGCCGGAGTGGCAGCGAGACCATGACCGTCTACTCCGACACCGCTGTGCTGGGCACTTCCACCACTACCAGCGGTCCGGCTCCCCAGGCGACGGACGTTCCTGTCGCGGTCAAAGGACCCCCGCTGTCCGACGTCTTGGCCTCCATCGACGCCGTCGGGTTCGAGGGCCTGAAACGGGCCGTCTCGGCTGTTCTGGGCCGGGAGGAGGGTCTCATATTGGAGTTGGACCCTGAGGGTTTCTCGCAACCGGGACTGACGGTCGGGGAGTATGCGGACCGGCTTCCGGCGTTCACCATCGAAGCCGGAGCGCTTTCACCGGCCGACGGAGCGGCCGCCCTGTCCTCGCTTGTCCCGGCTCAGGCCTTCTCTCTTGCGAAGGCGCAACTCCGCGGTAACGGTGCGAGCGCTATCAAGCCCCCGCTTGCCCATGTGTTCGTGAGGTAGGCGCCCGCGCAGGCGGGGCTTGGTGACGCGATTGCGTCCTTGCCGGTGGGGTCATAGCTCAGACGCAGGACGAATGCGGAGATGGTGGCCATCGCGGCCACCCGGATCCTCGGCAGGATCGTGACAAGAGCAGCCCGCAGCGTTGGGAGGGAGTCGTGAGCAGACCTGTGTGGCAATGGGACGAGTCGATACAAAGGGGTTGGGACTACAAGAGCATCACCGAGGTCCGCCGGTACGACGAACGTATGTCGACCTTCCGCGACGCGAAAGACGAGGCCCGAGAGATCCTCAGCCGTTTGGCGTTGTCTCCTGACGACGTGGTTCTCGAGTTCGGCACGGGCACCGGCCTCTTTGCCCGAGAAGCGGCCGGGCGGTGTCGCAAGGTGATCGCAATCGATGTGTCCTCGACCATGCTGGATTATGCCGCGCTGCAGGCGCAGGGCGAGCAGATCGATAACATCGTGTTCGTGAACGCCGGTTTCCTCACCTACCAGCATCACGATGCACCCGTTGCCGCGATCGTGTCTCAGATGGCCCTTCATCATCTGCCCGACGCGTGGAAGCTGATCGCCCTGGAGAGGTTGAGCGGTTTCCTGCGAGAGGAGGGCCGATTCTACCTCTCCGACGTAGTCTACGCCGACCGTGTGCAGACCGACTGGGCGAGTGTCTTCCAGCGGGTGATGGACCAAATCGACGTTGATGGCCGGGACGAGATGGGTACCCACATCCGTGAGGAGTACAGCACCTTCGACTGGATCATCCGGCAGATGCTGGTGCGTGCGGGCTTCGAGATCGAGTGGGCGGAGATCGAAGGCGATCTTCTCGGCCGCTACCTGTGTCGAAAGGCGCGGGCGTGAATCCCCAGGCATCTACAGGGACGCCATAGACGCAGTACCGACGGCGGACCTATCGAAGTGGCCCCGAGGGGCAGTACAATCTGAGGCGCCCGATGCAGCGGAATGCCGGGTGGGCGAAGACCGGAGGGGCCGTGTGACGGCCAGGTGCGCGACATGTCGATCCAGAGTCGCTAGAAACGCCAAAGTCTGGTGCTTCAATTGCGGCGCCCCGCTGTTGCCCGACAGTTCACTCTGGGATCTGGGCGGCCCCCGCTACAGGCCGACCAAATCGAGACGCCGTAGGCCTGCCGAGCCCGAATCGTCCCGACGGCACGCCACATGGCCGCCGGCGCTGGCTGTGGTCTTGGTAGTGGTGGCCGTGACTTTGACGGCGATAGCGGTGAGCACTCTGGGTGAAGGCGCCTTTGTACACACGCCGGATCTCTATCCCATTTACCGACCAGATGTCGGTAGGTACGGCTTTGTGGACAGGGACGGTTCTATGGTGGTGCAGCCTCGCTTCACCCGGGTGCAGTCGTTTTCGGAGGGTTTGGCCGCCGTCGCCGACGGCAACGTGTGGGGTTACATCGATACCCGCGGACAGATGGTCATCCCGGCTTGGCTCGACGAAGCGGCCGACTTCTCGGGAGGCCTGGCGGCGGTGAAGGTCGGCCGGGGGCTCGGCTACATCGACCAGACCGGCAGGCTCGTCATCTGGCCGGCGCCCGCCGGGGCGCAGCCCTTCTCCGAAGGGTTGGCGGCTGTGCTCGCCTCGGCCGGCCCTACCTATCTCTGGGGCTACATGGGCCAGACCGGAGAGATCGTCATCGAACCCCAATACGAGTGGGCGGGAGCCTTCTCTGAGGGACTGGCCGCCGTTGCGTTGCCTAAGGTGGGCGAAGCTTCGAAGACCGGCTACATAGATCGAACCGGGGCCTGGGTGATCCCTCCCCGGTTCGTAGCGGGCGAACCTTTCTCAGGAGGCCTGGCCGCCGTGTGGACTGATTCCGAGGGGATCGAAGACTGGGGATATGTAGACTCATCCGGGGCCTTCGCGATAGAGCCGCGCTTCTGGGACGCCCGCTCCTTCTCGGAGGGTCTCGCCTCGGTCAAGCTGAGGGACGAGTCGGGATACGTGGGTTATGGGTTCATCGACGAGTCGGGGACCCTGGTGATCCCACCCCGCTACTGGGATACGGGACCTTTCTCCAAGGGACTCGCCGCCGTGCAGCCGAAGGCCGGAGCCGGGGACTACCGGTGGGGCTACGTCGACCGGGAGGGCCGACTGGTTATCCCGGCCCAGTTCGCCGCAGCCGGGCCGTTCCTGCCGGGCGGCTTAGCCCTGGTGGAGCTGAACAAGGCCGGCACGGAGCAGGCCTACATCAACAAGGCGGGCTTCGTGATCCGGCAATGGGAGGCGCTCACCGACTAGCAGGCGCGTGGCAAGATGTCCCCCGACCGGCCGACGGTGCGGGGGCGTCCGCCTTGTTTTCGCCGACCCGCTTGTCCATAGTGGCAGAAGCATGTCTCGTCTGCCTCTCTACATCACCCAATTCTTCAGCGGCATCGTCTGGGTCACACTGGGCCCACTCCTCGACTCGGTCCTGCGCGACCTCGACATCCCCCTGGCCCAAGGAGGGCTGCCGGCGTTGGCTTTCTTCTTAGGGACGGTGACCGGAGCGGCTGTACTTAACGTCTTCTTGGCCCGGATCCCCGTGCAGTGGTGTCTCATCGGAGCGGCCATCGTGGAGTGCGCAGGGTTGGCCGCCGCGGGGCTTCTGTCTCGAGGTTTGTGGTCGTTTGTCGTCTTCTACTTCGTCGCCGGTCTGCCCTGCATGGTCATTTCGCTCATCCCCGGTATGTGGGTGAGCGCGCACATGCGGGAGAAGACCGCCTACGTGCTCAGCCTTATCATGACGGCATCGGTATCAAGTATGATGATCACCCCGCTCATCATCGGAAGGCTCCTCAGCGCCGGTGTGACTTGGAGATGGGTGCTCGTCGGTGAGGCCGTCGTTGCCATAGTGCTGGCGGTGGTCCTGGCCCTCTGTCCACTCGCCGACATAGAGGGGAGGGAGAACCTCCGTCTGCGTCAGTTGAAGGCGGTCGTCTCCCACAATCCCAGGCTATTCGTGGGCATAGTGGCTGCGGCGTTTCTCTTCATGGGCGCCGAGACCACCCTCAGCGTATGGTTGCCTAAATTCGAGATCGACGTGTTTGCGGCGACCGCCACTTGGGCGAGTCTCGCGGTGACGTTCTACTGGGTCGGACAGTTGCTGGGGCGGGTGGTCGGCATCCCTCTCACCAGGCGATGCCTGCCCTCGTCCATCCTCATGTTCTCCACCATCTGGCTCGCTCTCTTCATTGTGGTGGTGGCGTTATCTCCCAACCAGACCGTTTCGCTCGTGATGACCTTTGTGGCCGGGCTGGGTGTGTGCGTATGCCTCTCGGTGATCGGCAGCTACTCCAGCCGATTTCCCCATTGGCACGCAGGCGTGGTGTTCTCGGTCTTCGAGTTCTCGGCGGGCGTGGGAGCTATGGTGTTCCCTTACCTCACCGGGCCGGTGGCGGCCGGGTGGGGGTTCAGGGCGGCTCTCGCCGTGGCCGCTGTGCCCGTCTTTCTCGTGGCTTTGTTGACCCGCTACCTGCGGCGGGTGTCGGGAGAGGTCTGACCGGCCTTGTACCGGGATGCGACGGCCCGTCCGCTTCCCCGCGGGTTGTCGGCGGGGGGCCGCTCTCACCGTGGTCGTTCTATGCGCGGTGCTCCAGGTAACGGTTGAGGTGGTCGATGATCATCTGCCAGGACTCCGCTGCCCCCGGTTCGTCCATGAGGTTGAAACCGTGCCGGGCCTCTTCGAAGCGCCGGAAAGTGACCGCCACCCCTGCCTCCATCAGCTTGTCTTTGAAGGCCTCGGCCTCCGGCGCCAGCGAGTCCCGGCCGGCGGTGATGACCAAGGTGGGCGGGAACGTCTTCACCTGGTCGGGCGTGGCGTAGTAGGGGGAGATGAGGGGGTTCTTGGCCGCCTCACGCGTGCCGGCGTAGGCCTGGTCGTACACGCGTGACATGCGCGGCGACAGCGCCTTCTTGGGTCGGGGCTTCAGGTACGGGTCGGTGTGGATGTCGAGCGGGGGATAGTCCAGCACCAGGGCCTTGAGGCCGAGCTCCCGGCGCTCTGCGTCGAGCAGGCAGACGGCGGCGCTCAGGTTGCCGCCCGCGCTCTGGCCTCCGATGGCGATGTTGTCCGGGTCTATCCCCAGCTCTACAGCATGCTCCTTTGCATATCCGACGACCGCGTAACACTCATCAAGGGCTACTGGGAACATGGCCTCCGGCGCCAGGCTGTAGTCGATGCTGAGGATCTTCACCCCGGCCTTCTGGACGATGGCGGGCATGTAGCGGTCTTCCATCTCAGGGTGGCCCAGGACGAACCCGCCCCCGTGGATGTTGATGTAAAGGGGCATTTTCTCTGTTCTCTCAAGGTCGTAAGCGAGCACCCGCACCCTGCCGGCCTGCGTGTCGAGGAACAGCTCACGGCCGAACGGTTTGCCGGCTCCCATCATCCTGCGGCCGAAGACGGAGGCCATGAAGCGGAAGAATCTCACCTTCCTCAGGATCTGCTCTCGCGACAGCGGTTTCTCTGGAGGCACCTTGGCCATAGGATCCGGTCCTTTCTGGAGCAGGTGTACTCGCGTGGTGTCCATCCTTGCCCGCCGCCGTCCGGCTGTCAAGCCGGGCCGGCGCGCTTCACCTGGAAAGCAGGGCGTCGGCGGCCGCGCACACCGTCCATGTCCCGGTGGCCCCGACATGGTCCGCGGGCTCCGTCACCTTCACCTGGAAGCGGTAGACGGGTATCAGGGTGAGCGCCACCGTGTCGTTGACGGCCGGGAATCTGATGCGCTCGTAGTCGAGGAACACCCCGGTCACGGCCAGTCGCAGACGAGGCCCCTCGGGAGAGGGCCAGCGGTCCCAGTCGACATCTCCGTCGAGCCAAGCCTGGGTGTCGGCCAGGATCTCTTGGCATGAACGCACGGGCACCTGCCCGATGACCTGCGGATCGATGAGCGCCCACTCCAGACTGACCAGACGGTCGCCGGCCGTCACGTCCCCGCGCAACTGTCCGGGGAGCGTCCCGTCTCCGGCCACCCCGGTCTGCTGGTAGGTCACGACGACGGTGACGGCTCGGTCGACTCCATCGATCACCGCGGTCTGTCCCCACACCGCCTCGCCTTTGTCGAGGTCCGTCTGCCACAGGTGGTGTTCGTGGAGAAAAGAGCGGACCAAGGGGAGTACCACGTTTTCGTTGTGAAGAGGGGGAGGTTTCGCGTTGTTCGGGTCGCGCCGTTGGGCGAGGAGTTCTTCCATGGCAGGATCCTGCCAGTTTGGGGTCGCTTCCATGTCCCGGGGGAACCAATCTGCCGAAGTGTAGGTCTGGAAGAGAAGGTCGGTACCGGCGGGGACCGGTCTGAGAGGTGCGTAGTAGGCGGGGACGCTCTGGGGGAACACGCGCTCCGCGACGACCTCGGCCGGGTCGAGCACAAGATGGGTGACTCCGGACGTGAATCCAACGCGTTGGAAGTATCGGTTGTGATGGGAGTGTAGCACGGGCCGGTAGCGGCTCTCGAGATCGCGACCTTTCGTTAGCTCTGTCAGGTTCTGGACGATCCATGCCGCTTCGTCCCGGGTCATCAGTCCCGTGGAGTCCGCGCCGACGGCCTCCAGACCCTGCCCCAGGCCGGCTTCAGTGCAAGCGTCGAGTAGGTCCGGCCAGCCCGCCCTAAGCCCGCATGCGACCTGGTCGAGGGCCGCGGCGCGGCTCACGCCCGCCGAGGGCCGGAACACGCCGCCCGGCCCGCCAGCGACGAGCTGGTTGGCGGCCGCGACGGTGACGAAATCGTCCGGGAACAGGTCGTCGTCCGGTGTCTCCACATCGGAGAACGGGCAGGGGAAGGCGCCCTCCACCACCGGGAGTCGGAGCGCCAGGCAGAGCATCCTTGCCCATTCGGCCCGCGTCACTTGGTCGTCGGAAGGGCTTGTCCCGTCCGGGTGGCCGTCGGCCGTGGGGGCGCTTTGAGAGGCGCTGGTGGGGATGGTCGTGGCGGCAGTCGTGGCCGCAGCGGTGACAGGAGTCGCGGGTGTGGTCGTGGAGGGCGTACGGGGGCTATCGCAGCCTGAGGCCACCAGCAGCACGGTCGCGAGGAGTAAGACTGCGCATCTTGACTTCTGCATTTCTCGGCGTTCCCTCGTGGCAGATCATCGGGCCGGCCCTCTCCGACCCCTCTATTCATCGTGCGTGCCGCCGATGGAGGGTCGGTAACGATCGAGTAACGGTTCGGTCACGGTGGTTCAGGCGCGCCCGGAAGGCCGGCGGCGCCCGGCCGCCATGATGCGTCGTTCTTTCTCACCGTGCTTGGGGGCGACGGTCGGCAGGGCGTGATCGCCAGCGTTCTCGATGCCACGCTGATCGATGTGACCAGCGAAACGGGGCCCGTCGAACTCCCTCCAGTATCATCGGCAGTCGGAGCTCCGCCCTTGGGGGTGCGAGTACGACGGCCGCCGTCGCCGACACTGCCGCCATCGTCCGCCTGGGCCGCCAAACGCTGGGGGGGCCGAAGTCGACGTGTATCGCGTGGGCCTCAACATCCCACGCGGTCACGAACGGTCTGCCGACTTCGGCCTTGTCTACGTCGAAAGCTCCACCGGGCTGCGGTCGCGCGAGGAATGGCTGATCGGGTCTCCGGGCGATGCCTGGGTCTACCCCTCTACGAGTCCCGGCCCGTGCCGCATGCGGCAGCCGTCATCCCCTATCTGACGAACGTCGCGTACTCGTCTACGTCCAGGCGCGTGCGCGGGAAGTGGTTGAGGGGAGCGTCCCAGTCGGGATAGCCGAGTGTGATGGCGATCACGAAGAGCTTGTCCTCCGTATCGGGGATCTGCCTGCGCAGGATGTCGGGGTAGCGGACGTTGGAGCCGCTGATGCAGGTGCCTAGACCGCGGGCATGCGCCGCGAGCGCGATGGACTGAGCGAACGCCCCGGCGTCAAAGCAGCCATAGGGGAGACCGATGTCGCGCGGGATGGCCAGCACCAATAGGACGGGCGCTCCCCAGAGGCCGGCGGCGGCCACCATGGGGGACACCGGCGGGGTCTCCGCCACGACGCCGAGCCTCGCCTCCTCGGCGGCGATAAAGGAGGCTCTCGTCTTGAAGAACTCGTCTTGGCGGGCTTGGAAGAGCGGTGGCAGCGGTACCCGTGGGCCTAGGTCGGAGTCCTCGGGCGTGTTCGCCTCGGCATTGGCGCGCAGGTCGGCTTTGAAACCCTCCAACGCGTCGCCGGTGAGGACATAGACGCAGGCGGTCTGGGTGTTTGTAGCTGAAGGCGCCCAACGCGCCTCGGATAGTATCTCGCGCACCAGATCGTCGGATACAGGTTGGGACGTATATCCGCGGATGGACCTTCTGTCGGCCAGAGCTCTGGCGATGGCGTTGCTCACTTGGGCTACCTCCTTGTCTCTACCTCCATCAAGGTTATACCTGAACCGCCACCGCCGGGCAACCGCCGGACCCATGCTGCGCATCTCAGCGGTCGTCTCCGATACTACGGATGGCCGAGGAACGGGCCTCGAAGTCATGAAACCTCTGGGTGATTTTGGCGGTATGAAGGTTTAGCGTATCCCCCCTGGGGAGCGGGCTTCATCATGGCCCTCCGGGCCGGTTCATGGAACGAAGAACACGACAGTGTGATCACCCGCGCAGAAGCCGTAGCGACCGGCACCGGAGCGGCTCCAGAGGTTGGACACCCCACAGTGTTCAACCTCGCAGTCGCTGAACACTGTGGGGCACTAGGTCGCGGCGCTTCTCCGGCGGAAGGGGCTCCGCGTCTCCTTGCATGTATGATGGCACCCTTTTCCTGAACGGGTCCTGAACGATTTTCCACTACCGCCCCCGTTGCGCGACAGGCGCGAGGTGTTCAGGTTACGTGCAGGTTCAACCGGGTACAGTGATTTCAGAGCCCTGAGAGTTCAGACGCAGCATCCGAGGTACTTACAAAGGGGCCCGCCGAGAAAACGCGGAGGTAAATGGCCGCGGAGTACAGCGAAGCGGGAAGTAAGTAAGAACTGATGAAAGATTGAAAAGCGAGTTCACTCAGGGCTCGCTTCTTGTCTTGTTGCAGCTTCACGAAGACCTCCGGCTGTTGGTGGCGGACGCCATCCGGCGGTTCGGGATCTTGAGAGAACTGCTCCGCTCCTCTACCTTCCGGTTATGCGGGGCGGAGTCTCAGCCGCCGCCAGCCCCTTATCGGTGAGACGCAACCAGATGTTGCTGAGCAGGGGATCCCACTCCACCAGGCCCTGCCGGGCCAGCTCGGCCACCCCCTCCCTGACGGCGCGCGCGTCCAGTCCCAGCTCGTGTTGGAGCTCGGGTCCGGACACCTCCGTCTCGGGATTCAGCCGGTACGCATCCGCGAGGTAGCTGAGGAGGAGGGCTGCGGTGGGTTGTGGGGTGGGCATGGGCATGGGCATGGGGGAGACTCTCCTCAGGCGTGCGGTAACCCCGGCAGGGTAGCACACGAGGGGTGAAAGCAGCCGGGGTTGTGTTTGATGTGGATGACACCCAGCTGTAGATGTGGCGCGGTTGAATCCGTCGGGGCGGGGGAGGAGGCTCCCAGCGCCGGGAGTTGATGAGACCCGAGTGATTAGCTCTGGGTATTGACAGCGAGATGCCAAGCCACTACGCTTACGTGTGAGACATGGCATCGTGCCATGTCTCATGCTGATGTCGGGATCCGAATGGGGGATTCCGGCAGACGCAGGGGTTTCCGGAGGTGAATGGGACCGTCCGGATTCACCCGATGTATGGCGCGTGGCGGGAGTCGCTCACGCGTCGGCGGGGATGAGTTGACGATTCCCGCTTTGGCTGCCGCACGAGAGGAGAGAGAAGATGAACTTCAAGTGGTGGTAGGCTGACCGTCCGCTAACGCTTTGGCCTAACGGGGCCGATATTGGAGGTGGCGGCTAGCCAACTCCGGCGGGCTCGGGAAGTGAGCACGTATGGGGCGAGCGGACATTGGGCGAATAGGCAGTGCAGCTAGGCCTTGGTCGCGTCAGACGCGACTAAGGCTTGCTGCCTTTTATATCAGAGGTCTCTCCATTGGTGTGCTGCTTCTCTTTGGGGGACTGCTCTATTTGCAGTTGCGGGTGCCCGGACTGCACCCAGTTGGACCTTTCCCTTGGGCTAGTGCCATCCTGCTTCTCCTCCTTGCCTTGTTTGCCGAGTCCAACACGGTGCGTGTTGGTCCCGGTATGGAGATATCTGCTGGTTTCCTAGCTGCATTTCTGGGCGTGGCTATCGTTGGTCCGCTCGGTGCCTTTGTCATTGCAGTCGTTAGCCAGCTTACGGGGCTTCGCAGTCGTCCTCGCGAGCAGATTCTTTGCTATGCCGCAACCAGCGGCATAGTGACGGGAGTGACTGCCGTACTGTATTGGGCCGTTCTGCGCCGCCTCGGAGGATTCCTCGAATCGTCCATAGCCATAGTTGCCATTGTGGGCTTGGGCGCAAGCATCGCTTATCAGATTGTCAATTTCGCATTTGGATTACCCGTCATCTGGCTCCGCCGCGGCATCGGCCTCAAGCGTGCCTGGCGCGATGGGGTGAAGCCCTTCCTGCCCTTTGACCTTTTCTTCCTGGCCATCTGCTTGGGGCTCATCTCCATCTACCACCTCTACCTGTCCAGCGGACAGGTGTCCACCCTCTATTCCACCCTGCTGGTCTTGCTCTGCATCATGCCGGTGGTGGGCCTTATCTACTCCTTTCGGGCCTATGCCAACCAGCGGGAGCTGGCGCGCGGTAACGAACGGCTGGCCCGGCGCAATGAGCGGCTGGCCCTGCAGGCTATCGCGAGTCAGATCACGGCCCTGGACCTCAAAGACAATTACACCGCCCGTCATTCGGCCGCCGTGGCTCTGTGGGCTCGGGACATCGCCACCTACCTGGGGTTGAGCGAGAGCGACCGCAACCTGGTGCACCTGGCCAGCCTGCTGCACGACGTGGGGAAGATCGGAGTGCCCGACGAGTTGCTTAAGTCGCCCCAGCGCCTCAACGCTGAGAACTGGGGCTTCATGGAGGGGCACTGCCTCCACGGCTACCGTATCCTGTGTAACATCTCGCAGTTCGAGGGACTGGCTACAGTGGTGCTCAGCCATCACGAGCACTACGACGGCAACGGCTACCCCGCGGGCTTGGCGGGAGAAGACATCCCGCTGTTCAGCCGCATCATCTGTGTGGCCGACAGCTATTCCGCCATGGTCAGCAGGCGCCCCTACGGCCCGCCGCTCTCCACCGAGGTGGCCATGGCTGAGTTGGAGTACAAGAAGGGTTCGCAGTTCGATCCCGTGGTGGTCGACGCCTTCCTCGCCGTGCTGGAGGAGCACGATGAGGACTACCGGCGTGGTGCGGAGGTGGACTTCAATCTGGAGGTCGATCGCATCAAGTACCTGCGCGATCTGCCCGACGAGATGACCCAGGACGAGGTGCCGGCTGCGAGGGAGGTGGACGCGCCCGTGCCGGCCGCTCGGCAGGTCTCGATTGAGGATGCCCAATCCGACTCGCGGGCCGGTGGCTGATAGGATAGAGGTCCTGGCCACCGTTCTCCACGGGGGGAATCATGCGTAGCAGCGTACTTTGGCGGATATTGGGCTCTCAGGCCCTGTCCAGCCTGGGCACGTCCATGACCGCGGTGGCGATGGCCTGGATGGTGCTCGACATCACCGGGTCGGTGCTGCATTTCGGGGCCATACTGGCCGTCACCAGCTTCCCCCTGGTGGTGACCAGCTGGTTCGGTGGCGCGGTGCTCGACCGCTTCAACGCCAAGTACGTCATGATCGTATCCGACGCTGCGCGGGCGGTGCTCATCTGCCTCATGCCGTTGGTGGCCACTAGGGCGGTGTGGTCCATCTATGCCATCGCCGGGCTCATAGGGGTCTTCTCGGCCGCCTTCAACCCGGGCCAGATCAAACTGGTGGGCGAGCTGGCCGGGCCTGGGCAACTGGTGAAGATGAACTCCTACCTCAGCATCTCTCGCGATGGAGCCGAGCTGGTGGGCTATATGGTGGGGGGCGTGCTGGTGGCCGCGGTGGGCTACGCACCGGCCTTCTTCTCCAACGGCGGCAGCTACATTCTCTCGGCCGTGTTCTTGCTGGGACTGCCGAGGGGGATGGCGTCGACCGCCGGCGAGCCGCCGCGGCTGGCCAAGCTCATCTGGGAGTCGCCGGCGGTGTTCGGGCGGCTGTGGAAGACCCCCTCACTCCGCACCAACCTGGCCATGGCCGTGCTGCCCCTCATGTTCGTCATGATGAGCAGTCCCAACTCGGTCGGGCTGATCAAGGTGGTGTTCGGCCGGGGTCCGACCACCCTGGCCGTGATGGAGGTGGCCATGAGTTGCGGTCTTATCGTGGGCGGGCTCATCATCAGTCGCATGACCCTACGGGGCGACAAGAACAGGTACGTGTTCGGCGCCTTCTTGGCGGCCGGCGCCTGCATGGTGGGGATAGGATTCAGCAATCATCTTTGGCTGTCGATCCTGCTCCTGGGTATCGGCGGGGTGGTGAACGTGGGGATGTTCGTGCCGGCCATCACGATGTTCCAGGAGGCGGCGGATAAAGAGGGCAAGGGGCGCTTGATCTCGCTACGGGCGGGCTTCGGCCAGGCGGGCGCCGCCGCCGGTTTCTTGGTGGGGGGCGTGCTGGGAGAGTATCTGGGCATCAAGAATCTGTTCTTGCTCGCGGGTTTGGCGTCTGCGGCGTTCGCCGCGCTCATCTACCTGCCGTATGCTTATAGCAGGAACCGCAGGGCGCACGCGGCCTGGTCGGCCGCCATGGCCGGCGGGGCCACTCGGATCTCGGCCCGTAAGACGGCTTACGAAGCGGCGCTGGGCGGCGCCGACCATGGCTGGGCCGCGGCTCTGGAAGGGTCCCGGGAGATCCCCGAAGCGGACGTAGACGACGAGGTGAGGAAACGCAGATCGCGACGCACCCGGGGTGATAGGGTGCGGAGCAGGATGATGGTGGAGGGGCATGAAGCAGACTGAGGATCAGTTGAAGAAGACGGTGGACGCGGCCGCTGCGGCGCGTCGGCCCCGAGGAGCGCCGGACCCCGCTGAGCTGGGACCGCGCATGGGAGGCATCGCACTCAAGAACGGCTTGATACTGGTGACCGAAGGTCACTGGGCGGCGGCCATCCGCGAGGGTGACGGGAGCATCAAGGTAGCTTCGGGTAAGAAGCCACAGCTACCGGGGCGGGGTGGCCGCCCGGGGGCCGCCGCGGCCCGGCGGAACGCCGTGGCGGAGGCGGGTGTGCCACTGCTTCGCGGCCTCGGACGCTTTGGAGAGACTCTGCTGGTATTGGCTCAGGCGAAGTCGCATCTACCCAACGCGCAACTGCCTTTGGAGAGTGGACGGGTGATGGCGGCCTTGGCTGCATCCATGGTGGGTACGTCGGCGGTCAAGGCCATAGCGCCCAAGTCGGCGCTGGTGGAAGAAGTGGGCACGGCTCTGGCCTCCTTCATCCCGGCGGTGCTGGCCCTCAAGAACTCGGCCATCTCGGGATATCACGGCGCGGAGCACAAGGTCATCGGCGGGCGTGAGGCCGCCCTGCGCGCCGCGGCGCGCGCGAAGCGCGCGGCGGCGGGCGCTCCTCGGGGCCCCAATGAGCCGGGCGCCCCCGGGGGCGCCGTCTCGAAAGCCGGTCGCGCCGCGGCGCCGCTCGGTCCCACGGCGCCGCTCGTCGCGCCCGTGTCCGGCTCCGCTCTCACTCCCGATTCGGCCTCGATAGTCACCGGAGACTCCGCAGCGGCCGCCAAAGAGCACGACCGCTGCGGCTCCAACCTGGTGGGGCCTTATCTGCTCGCCACCATCGCCACCAACCGGCTGGCTCGGGGCCGGACGGGACAGAAGACGCCTCTTGCCGCCGCGGCCGCCGCTGTGGCCGGTCTCGGCCTCGCGCTGGAAGCATTACGCTGGGCCAACCAGCACGGCGACACTATGCTCGCCCGCCTCATGCTGTCGCCGGGGCGGATGATCCAGAAACGGCTGACCACCACCGAACCCACCCCCGAGCAGCTGGAGGTGGGGGAGAGGGCGCTGGAGGAGCTCATGCGCCTGGAGAACGCCGCTGCGTGAGCGTCGGTCATCGCGGTCTCACGGCCGACGTCGGGCATACCCCACAAACGGCAGGTGCAAGAGAGGGCTCTAAGCCACCGCCTCCACCATCGCCTTCACGTTGTCGTACTGGGCGTCCACCGGCACGTCGCAGCCTGAGCTGAGGATGAAGCCGCCGGGGCCCACCTCGTTGATGAGCCGCCTGCAGTAGGCGGTCACCTCGTCGGGAGTGCCCAGCGAGAAGAGGGCGGGGGGTACGTCTCCCATGATGCACATGTGGTCGCCCAGGAGTTCCTTGGCCTTGAAGATATCGGTTTTGCTGTCGAGTGCGAGGATGCATTTGCCCTTGGGCATCTCGCGTAGACGCTCCAGGTCTCGGGTCCAGTTGGCGTCGAAGTGAAGGATAGGGATGGCGTTCTCCTCCAGGGCTGCGTCCACCATCTTCTGGTAGTACGGGAAGACGAAGCGGTTCCACAAGCGCGGTGCGATGAACTCGCTGGCCGAACGCCAGCCTCCTATCCATAGCCCCATGAAGTCGAAGGTGCGGATGAGTCCCCGCATCTGCTCGATGAGGAAGGGGAGGGCTTCGTCCATGGCCGCTTGGACCTTGTCGCCGTGCCGGAATAGGTCGAGCATGAACTCTTTCATCGATCGTCCCCCACAGAAGTACTCATAGGGGATGGTGCACGCGGCCGGAGCGAGGGGAGCCACTCCGATATCTCGGCAGGCCTGGATGGCGGGGGGGATGGATTTTGTGAACTCCTGGAAGTCTTCGAGCACGCCGGGCAGGCGTTCGTGCATGTAACGTTCCCACCACGGCCCGAACCCTTCGCGAAGGATCGCGTCGTAGTCGTCAACGGTCATGAGCTCGGCCTCATCCACCTGCCAGATCTCGTCCACGGGCAACTCCCGGCCGGGGGCCTTCACGCGCGAAAGCCACATGATCGGCAGGGTGCTCACGTCGTAGGCGGGACTCTGGATGGCCTCGATCTCGCCCAGGCTTGAATAGGCCTGGATGATGATCTGGTAGGCGCGCATGGGGTTGGTGGCCACCTGGGTCATCTCCTCGCCCAAGGCTCGGGCCGGCCACGCCGGACCGTTCAGGGCCAACGGCACCCGGTCGGGGGTCTTGAGGGCGATGGCGTCGCGCAGCCGCTTCTCGTGAAGCTCATACAGTTCCGGTCTGTTCTCGCCGGCCATTTTATTCCACCCCCAGGATCTGCTTGGCGACTACCACCCCGTCTTGGGCGGTCCTGCAGTAGTAGTCGGCCCCCACATATTCGCGGGTGGCCTCGTCCACCGGACCGCCTCCGATGAGGATCTTCACCTGATCTCTCAGTCCCGCCTCCTTGATGGTCTGGATGGCCTCCTTCATGTCATCGAAGACGGTGGTGAGGAGGCAGCTCATGCCCACCAACTGGGGACTGTGCTCTCTTATGGCCGTGACGAAGGCCTGGTGCTCTACATTCACGCCTAGGTCGACCACCTTGATGCCGTTGGAACTCATGACGGTGGCCACGATGTCTTTGCCGAAGTCGTGGATGTCGTTCTTGACGGTGCCGAGTACCAGAGTGCCCGAAGTGGCGGGCGCAGCGCTTTTCAACTCCTCCTGCAGGGGGGCGCCGGCCTTCTTGAAGATGTCGGCGGCGTAGATGAGCTCGGAGAGGTAGTACTCCCCGCCCTCAAAGCGTTCCCCCACTACACTCATGCCGGCCTGCAGCTCCTCAAGGATACTGAGGGCGGCTTCACCTTTCGCGAGCTTCTCCTCCACCAGGGTAACGGCCGTCTGTTCGTCTAGGTCGCCCACGGCCTGGGCGAGGGGTGACGGGATCATGAGCTCATCCGCCTTTCCTGGGATCTTTCCATGATGTTGCCGTTAGAGCGGGGGCCGGACACCCATCCTTAGGTGATCCGGCCCCCCACTGTCGCATGCCTAGACAGGTCCGCGTCTTGGCGATAGCAAAACCTAACCTAGACCAGCGGTCTCACTGAGTCCTGCACCGTAACGGACGGGGCGGTGGTATTGCTGCAGATCACGAGGTCGTACATGTACTTCCCGCCCTCGGACAGTCTCCACTGTCCGCCGTACAGCTCGCAGCCCGCCACGTTGGGGACCACGTGCTTGGTACGGTCGGCGAGCGGCGCGGTGAAATCGATGGGCCCGGCGACGGTCATGGGCATGTTGGTCTCGGCGACCCGCTTCATGATCTCTTCTTTGTCGTCCACGTCGGTGGTGCGCTTCAAGACGTCGACCACCCATTCGAAGACCACGTAATGCAGGAGAGGCTGCTGCCACTGCATGTTGTTGCGCTTCTCGAAGTCGTCGCACATCTCCTGGACGGTCTCACCGGTGAGTGAGGACGCGAACGGGAAGGTGGGATGGAACCACATGGGACCCAGCAGGCCGTCGCCCAGTTGGCCCATGGCCTCCATGGCGGCAGGGAACAAGGTGGGCTTGATGAACTCCACCAGCTTGGGGTTGAAGCCCTGCTGCTTGGCCTGAGTCCAGAAGTTGGTCGCATCCGGCGGCACTATCACACCGGTCACCAGCTCACAGCCTTCTTTCTTGAAGATGCTGATCTGCTGCGTGAAGTCCTCGCTCGGCTCGTTGTAAGCGCCGCCGTCCACCATGATGAAGTCATGTTCGGCCATCTTATCGGGGTAATAATCCCGATACGCATTGCCGTCGACGTTGTTGGGCCAAAGGACGCCCACCTTCTTGTTGGACGATATCTGGTCCCAAAGCGAGAAGCTGTTGTCGGACACCTCCCACATGCCCCAGAAGATGTGGTACGTCCACTTGAAAGGATTGGCCGGGTCGCCGTTCCGCCCGAAGAAATACGATTCCATGGGCGAATCCACGGTGAGGCAGGGAGCTCCCAGCGCTTCACATTGGTCGGCCACCGGGTTGACCGTGTCCGGAGACGCCGCCGCCAGGATGAAATCGCACTTGTCTTGGGTGATGAAGTCGCCGGCCACCTGGGCCGCCCGGTTGGAGTCGGACTGGCTGTCCTGGATCATGATGTCGATCGGGTGCTTCTTGCCGTCGCCACACACCAGGCCGTCGGCGACGAACTCGCGCCAACGTTCGGCGCAGTACTGCCCGGCTACGCCGAAATCGGCGAGAGGCCCGGTGAGGGCGTCTACGAAGCCCACCTTGATCTCGCGCCCCATCTCGGCCCCGGCCTCGGCCGTCGTGGTGACGCCTGCCGCGGTCGTAGTGGTGACGTCGCCGGTGGTCTCGGTGGTTCCGCCGGTGGTGGTCGTTGCCTCCTCGCCGTCGCCGCAGGCGGCCACTAGGCCACCCAGCCCGGCGCTGAGGCCGACCGCTGCTCCGGTTACGCCGGCTATTTTGAGAAAGTCGCGGCGACTGATGCTTTTCTCTTCGATCGACACCTGTCCCTCCCTGTCCTGGCGTGATTCGCCATCCGTCGTTCACATAGGAGCCACCAACACACTATGATGGCTATACGCATCGATGCTAGCCTACTATAGAGTGCATGACAAGGTGCACTCTATAGTGCATCGAAGAAGACAAATGTCAAAGTCCCGGGAGTAGGCACGGTCGATGGCGGAAGAACTGCGGGAACAAGCCGGATCCGAGCGCAGGCCTAGGAAGGCGGGGGCGTCGGCCCCGCGGGCGGCGATGCCCGCCTATGCGCGGGTCGCCGCGCTCATCCGTCAAAGGATAGTCGACGGGATCTACGAACCGGGGAGCAAGCTACCCCCCGAGAGGCAGTTCTGCGTCGAGTTCGGTGTGAGCGCGATGACGTTGCGCAAGGCGCTTGCCACTCTGACCCATCAAGGACTCGTCCATGCCGAGAAGGGTCGCGGAACGTACATCCGCTCCATCGCCCTCGTGGACACGGTGTTCAGGCTCGGTCAGTTGGGAACGGATTGGCTGAACGACTCTGTGGAGATCAGGCTCCTGGCCGCCTCGACGGCCAAGGCGGGCCCGGACGTCGCGCAGACGCTCGCGGTGTCGCCGGGCGACCGGGTGGTCTATTTGAAACGTCTGATCCTCAAGGACGAGGTCCCCGGGATGTACCATGTGGAATACCTTGTGTCTGATGTGAGGCAGCCGATCGTAGAATCTCAACTACAACTGACCTCATTGCAGGGAGTGCTGGACCCGGCGAGAGGGCGCGGGTTCCCATACGGACGTGTGAAGTTGCGGGCCGCTTGTCTAGATGACGAAGCTGCTCGGGTGCTCCAGGCGGCTCCAGGATCGCCGGCCCTCTGCTTGGAGCACGTGTTCGAGAACAACGACCGCCGGCCCATGAGTTGGGGCTGGTTCCTCATGAGAGGAGACCTGTTCCAACTTACCGGGCGGCTGGGTCCCGACTAGAGACCGGGCTCCGGCTTGAGACCGGGCCCCGGCCGGACGTCCACAGGGGGTTGGATTGACGAAACTCGGTTTGCTCGCTAACGCTCTGGTGGAGCTCGACGAGGAGGGCGCGCTCAACCTTGCACGAGAGATCGTCGCGGCAGGGGATGTCCCCGCCCTGTCGGTGCTGAACGTGTGCCAGCAGGCGATGCGGGTGGTCGGCGAACGGTATGAGCGTCGAGAGTACTATCTTGAGGGTCTGATCGTAGCCGGGGAGATCTTCAGCGAAGTAGTCGACTTGGTGCAGCCCGAAGGAATGCAGGTATCCGCCGAAGAAGCGGTCGGGACGGTGGTGCTGGCGACGGTCCGTGGTGACATCCACGACATAGGCAAGAACCTGTTCGCCTCTTCTCTCCGCGGTTTCGGCTTCAGGGTGGTCGATATGGGAGTGGACGTCCCGCCCGCGCGGATCCTGGACGAGGTCGTGGACACGCGGCCCGACGTGGTCTGTCTTTCCGGTCTTATAACGGTCGCGTTCCAGAGCATGAAGACCACCGCCGGGCTGATCAGGCAGCACGGCTCGGACCTGGGTTACGTTCCACCCATAATCCTTGGGGGAGGCACCGTCGACGACAAGGTCTGTCGGTACGTGAAGGGCCATTCATGGAGCACCGACGCCGCGGAGGGCGTACGGATATGCCGACGGTTCGTGGAGAAGGCGCGAGCCGGCGCCGCCGGGCCGGAGCCGTTTGTCTGACCGGCTCCGCCCGCTTGGCGGAGCCGTGCCTCCAATCGCGCCGCCGGGCCGGAGCCGGCTACTTGACCGGCGCAGTGAACGTGCCCGAGATCTCCGACCAGTTGTCCTTAGCATAGAAGACGCCGGATATCTGGGTGTCGCTGAGGGCCGTGACCTGCACGTCACTCTCCATGGAGGCCTGGTCGAACTGGATCGCTCTTCCGTCGGGCAGCACTATCTTCGCCCAGCCGGTGAGTTCGGCCTGGCCCTGCGGAGTGGCGAGATCGTACGTACCGGTGGCTAGTGGAGGCATGTTCACATCGGGCAACGTACGTGTGAGACCGAGCTCGATGCGCCCTTGGCCGGTGTCGGGGTAGGGGAGATCCCAGTACTCGTTGATATCGGCAGCCGTGACCTCGTAGGTAGCCAAGCTCACCCAGACGGTGGCCACTCCGTACGAAGCGTTGCGGTATGCCTCGGCCGACCTGACCCGGCTCCAGTCCGGCACGGCCTCGGTTGGGTAGGCGCCGTTGGTGGACGATACAAAGACGGTGGCCCCGATTTCCTCGGCCGGTCCGTCCACCGGGGCTGTGGATGTGGTCGTGTCGTGGGCTGTGGTCGTGTCCGTCGCGGTGTTCATCGCCGTCGTGTCCGGGGTTCCTGACGTGGCACCGGAGGCCGGACCTAAGGCCGTCTGCAACTCGGCTGCCGCCGTGCTGGTGGAGCTGATCACTCTCTGCTCGTCGCCGCATCCACCTGCGAACCCCATGACCAAGCCGACGGCCAGCGACGCGGCGACCGCCGTCAGTGCCCCGAGGAGTCTCTTGGATCCGTCTCTACGCACCGTCGCCTCCTATTCCACTCTATCCGGGATCAGCCGAGGTGTCGTCCGCCGGCGCCCGCCACTATACAAGGAAGCGGGGAGCAGAAGCAATCGTCGTACTTCGGTAGGGCCCGGCAGGCTTCTTCCTGCCCTTTGCAATCGAAGCTCACCACTCCTACAAGCGCGGGAGCTTCTCCGTCCGGAGGCGTTCCCTGCGCTTGAACTCCTTGGCAACGGCCTGCTTCGGGACCTGCGCGACTTTGAGTGCTGCCGCCGTGGGATCGCCGGGCCGGCACCGGAGGCCGGTCGCCGCTTCCACCAGCCACCGGATGGCCGTATCCGGGTGCACTTTGCTGGTGTCTATGACCAGGTCGAACAGGGTGAGATCGTCGGGGGAGAGGCCGTAGGAAGTCTCTGCGAAGTCGGCCACCAATGTGTCTCTTTCTTCGACGAAGCGAGTGGCCCGTGGTTTGGTCAGGCTGTGTTCTTCCATGACCCGCTCTATCCTCAAAGGGAGGGGCGCCTTGACCCGCACGTTGATGACGTCGCACAGCCCCTGCAGCGGAGCGAAACAGCCTCGCCCCAAGAGCACCACGTCGCCATGCTGCGCCGTAGCCAGCACGATGGAGCGCAACATCGAGTTGATCTGGTCTCTCTCCATACCCCTTCTGGTGAAGCGGTCCCAGAAGTCGGAGACTGAATTGTAGACCTGGGGAGTCTGCTGGAATCCGCACTGCAGCATGAGCCTCTCTGCGGTGGCATAGTCGGCGAAGTGATAATCGAGAGTGCGGGCCACATTCTCCGCGATATAGCGTCCTTTGCAGCCTACCTGCCTGAAGATGGTGATCACGGCCACGGGATTCTCCTTCTCGATGCGGGTTGCGGCCACTGTTCGCACTACCGATGATTATAGAGCAGGAGGAGGCGTCTTATCGGTTGGGCGCAAACCTCGGCCGGGATGCAGGCCTCGGCTGAGATGCGGGCCGCGGCCCGGACCAGGTGGAGGCCGTCGGCCGGGGCACAGGTCCCGGCCTGGACGCAGGTCGTGGCCGCCGGTCGCCGTAGCTCTAAGGAAGCCCCGGCGGCCGGCGGCCGGTTCAAGTCTTGACGGCCTTGCTGCCCATGCGCACCGAAACGTACATCACTGCTCCGGCGACGGCTACGAACACCAACGCCATCCACAGGCCCGCCTTCATATCTCCATAGAGCGTCTGCGTGTAGATGGCTATGGGCATGGTGTTGGTCTTGCCCTCCCAGTTACCGGCTACCATGATGGTCGCCCCGAACTCGCCCATGGCGCGGGCGAAGGCCAGGGTGGCGCCGCCGATGATCCCCCGCGCGGAGAGCGGGATGACAACTCGGAGGGCCGTCTGCAACTCCGACCGGCCCAGCATGTAGGAGGCGTTAACCAGCTCCTGGTCGACATCCTCCATCGAAGCGCGGGCGGTTATCAGCATGAGGGGGAAGGAAACGACGAACGATGCGATCACCGCCGCGTACCATGTGAACATGATGCCCAGATCGCCACCGCCGGTGAGGGCGGACCAGGCCCTGCCGAACACGCCGTTGTTACCTATCAAGAGCAGGAGGAAGTAGCCTGTGACCGTCGGCGGGAGCACCATGGGCAGAGTAAGGAGCAGGGAGACGATGTTCTTGCCCTTGAACCGCCTTCGGGCAAGAAGGTATGCGATCGGGATGCCGACGAGCAGCGTGATGGCGGTCGCGCATACCGAGACCTGCAGCGAAAGGCGGAGAGGGAATACCACGTCCATGATGCGGGCGACCTCCTTCTGCTACTGTGCCGGTCCCTACTGGAAATCCAATACGACGACGTCCTTGACCCAGGCCTTACCGGTCTGACCCGGCATCACGGAGTCCAGTTTGCCGTCGTCGCCGAAGGCGATCATGGCATTCGCATCGAGTTCGGCGAGGTTCACCATCCCCATGAAGCCGTCGGAGGCGGCGATGTTGAGCACCTGCGCCGTAGACTGGACCCCAACGGCGGCCATGAGGTCGCTAAGGAGCACCCCGGTGTATTCGGTAGCGCCGTTCTTGGGGTGCTCGGCGGTGATGGTGGTGACCTTCAGGGCCTGTAGGTCGGCGAGCGTGAACGTGGTCGGCTCGGCCACCAACCCCTTCACGTCCACCGTCGCACCGGAGGCCGGGGGAGGTACGAATCCGTGCTTCTCCAGAATCGCTTGGCCTTCGGCGCCCATGAGGAAAGCGACGAAGGCCTGGGCCAGATCCTGGTTCGCACTACCTGCGACCACGGCGGCGGGGTAGACGATCTCGCCGTGCCACGACGGGTCCGAGACGACGGCCACCTTGACCTCCTCGCCCCCTGCGACGGCATCCGTGGAGAACATGATGCCGGCGTCCACTTCGCCCGAGGTCACGTAGGTGAGCGTCTGCGAGGCGTTCTTGGTGTAGATCACTTTGGGCTTGACCTGGTCGAGAATGCCAAGCGTGGTCATGGCCTCCTCGGCGTACACGCCATGCGGCGCCGCCGCCGGGTCGCCGTAGGCCACCTTCTTCACGTCTGCCTTGGCCAGGTCTTCGAAGCTCGCGACTTCCAAGGCGGAGTCCGTGGGAACCGCCACCACGATCTCGTTGCCGGCGAACACACCGACCGCTGCCTGCTCGATGAACTTGCCTTCCACCAGAGCGTTGACCTGCTTCATCGCCGCCGCGGCGAACACATCCACCGGAGCGCCGGACTCGATCTGCTTCTGGAGTGTGCCTGAAGCGTCGAAGTTGAAGGTGGTCTTGGCATTGTTGGCCTTGTCGAACGCGGCGCCGGCCTCTGTGAAGGCGGCCTTGAGGCTCGACGCCGCCGAGACCGTCAACTCCCGCGGCTTGCCGAGGGTGGTCGTAGTGGGTTCGGCGTCCGTGGTGGTGGGCGCCGCGACGGTGGGGTCGACGGTGGCGGTGGGGCCGGTCGCCGTGCCGGACGCAACGGTCGTGTCGGTCGTCTCTTCGCCACATGCAACAAGGCTTCCCGCCAACAAGACGAGCAGGCCCACCAGTAGGACCGCGAGAGTAGATCTACAGCTCGGTCGGTGATGCACGACGTTCCCTCCTAAGATACAATGGTTATACTCGTATGAGTATCATACTTTGTTGAGTATAACGGTCCCCGTCGAGGGCTTCAATACCTGGGACGGTTCGCCCGGTCGCAGCAGAGGGGACGCGGCGGCCAAGGCCGGAGGAGCCGGCGAAGGACCGGTTTGGGAGGTGACGTTGATGAAGCTGAGCGCGAGGAATGTGATCAAAGGCAAGGTCGTGAAGGTAACGCATGGAGCCGTGAACTCCGAGGTGATCCTCGAGGCGGCGCCCGGCGTGCAGATCGTCGCCATCATCACCCGGCAGTCCGCGGAGTCGCTCAACCTCGCTGAAGGCGCCGACGCCTTCGCGGTGGTGAAGGCCAGCAGCGTGATGATAGCCGTTGAGTGAAAGGTCGAAGCAGGATGGCCGAGGGCGCGCGAAGATGAGTGGGACGAGGACGGGAGACCGGAGGCTCGAGGTCCGGCTCGCGAAAAGGTACGACGGTTTTGATTTGGACGTCTCCTGGTGCATCGATGACGAGCTGGCGGTGCTGTTCGGGTACTCGGGATCGGGCAAGTCGCTGACTCTGCGTCTCATCGCCGGACTGGTGAAGCCCGATGCGGGCCGGGTGGTGCTCGACGGTGAAGTCGTCTTCGACGGCTCTTCGCAACGGTGGGTACCGCCCCAGGAACGCCGGCTCGGGTTCGTGTTCCAGGATCTAGCCCTCTTCCCGCACATGACGGTGCTCAAGAACATCACCTACGGTCTCAAGCATCTGAACAAGCGC
This sequence comes from Actinomycetota bacterium, assembly GCA_012523095.1. Classification (GTDB taxonomy): domain Bacteria; phylum Actinomycetota; class Thermoleophilia; order RBG-16-64-13; family RBG-16-64-13; genus RBG-16-64-13. Next base: position 37,936 of record JAAYJE010000055.1, read on the forward strand.
GAGCGGCGTGAGCGGGCGGACGAGTACCTTACCCGCTTCCATCTGGAGGGGCTTGCCGACCGATATCCGCGAGAGATCTCCGGCGGACAGAAACAGCGGGTCGGCCTGGCGAGGGCTCTGGCCGGTAGACCGAGGGCCCTGTTGCTGGACGAGCCTTTCTCGGCTTTGGATCTGCCGTTGAAGACCGAGCTGTGGCAGGTCCTCCTGGAGATACGCGAGACGCTGCGCATCCCCATGGTGGTCGTGACTCACGATCCGGTCGATGCGCGGAACCTGTCCGATCGCCTCATCGTTTACCAAGCGGGAAGAGTACTTAGGAGCGACTCCCCGACGCGGGCGCTCAGCAACCCGGACCAGCCGGAGCTCGTGACGCTTGTCGGCGCCGGTGCGACTTTCGACGACGTATCAGAATGGGTGTCCGGATTGGAGCTTGTGCCGGCGCCCTCCTGATCTTCGGCGATGCCCGGCGGAGACCGTCGGGCGATCCGGCACGGGTGTGTGGTCCGCTCTGCAAAACCGGGCACGTAACTGAGAGAATAGCTCCTGACGGCTGCGTCGCATGGATCTGTTGGTGAATGGGTTACCCGGATGATGGAGGGAGAAGGCGGCCGGAGACAGGTACGAGAAGTGCTTCTTGAGAGAACCCTGGGGGATCGTGACCAAAGCCAACCAGGACCTCGATCAACCGGTGTACGTCGGGATCAACCAGGAAGGTCTCGCGGAGGGTTGGGATGAGCCGTTCACTCAGGTCTTACGCCCGGTCTACAAGCCGTTTCTCATGATCAAGGAGCCGCATTCCCACAATTGTGCCGAGTACCTGTACTCCATCGGCGGAAGGGACCACCCCCTCCTTTCACTAGTTTGGGCCACGATGCTCAGCTCGAGGCCGGGCGACTTGGGTGTGTCTCGCCGGAGACCTTTCGGAGGAAGAGGGCCATGCCGATCAGGATAAGGAACGGAAGGGCGCAGAACGCCATGGCCGCCCTGAAGCCGGCGTTGTCGGCCAGGGGGCCGATAGCGTACGGCAGGATCATGCTTCCGACTCCTCCCGCTACCTGGTATGCCGAGAACACCACTCCCGCGTACCAGAGCGGGAACTTGGCGGAGTAGCTGGCGAACAGCGAGAAGGTCGACGCCGCGCCGAACCCCGCAAGGAAGACCATGACCATCGAGAGAGACTGAGTGGGCGACACCGCGACGGCGGCGGTGAACACTCCCAGCGCCGCACAATAGCGGAGCAGCAGTGTGGAGGGCAAGAAGCGGCGCGTCAGTGGGATGCTGACCAGCCGGCCCGCGACTTGTCCGACGAAGTAGAAGGTCACCGAGAGGCCGGCCCAGACCTCGGTCGACCCGAATATGTCCACCTGGAACTTGGGCAGCCAGGTGGTGAGGGCCATCTCGGCGCCCATATAGAAAAAGGAGGCGACGGCGAGACCGACCAATAGCTTCGGCTTGAAGCCGACGAGAGCCTTGAGTTGGCGGACGCGTAGGTTCTCGCGGCCGGGTATGTCCGCCAGGGGCGCTATGGCAAAGACCACCGTGAACAGCAGGCAAACCGCCGCCTCGCCCAGGAAGATGGCCCTCCAGCCGGCGCCGTGGTCGAGGAGGACTCCCAGCACGAGCGGGGTCAGCGTCATGCCCGTCACAGAGGCGAGCATGATGATGTTCATCGCCCAAGCGGTCCTTTCCCGGACGTGGGCGCTGATCCACATCCCTGGGATACCGGCCAGCACCCAGCACGGTACGCCCACGATGAAGTACAGGCCTGCGAATGACCACAGACCCCGGGCCAGGAGGGCCGTGGCGGTCAGCCCCACGGCTTCGATGAGAGCGCAGCCGCATAGACACCACTTCACCGGCACCCTGGCCATCACGAAGTTCAGCAACAGAACGCCGATCACGGTGGCGAAGAAGTAGGTGAAGGCCGGAGCTCCGCCCTTGGCGAGAGGGATGTGTAGGTCCTTGAGCACGGTGTTCAGAACCGGGCCCAAGGTCATGGCGATAACACCGCTGAGGAGCTGGCCGAGGTAGAGGGGGGCGCGCGACATAGCCGTCCCACTATACAAGAAGTCCTCGCCATGCCGGCGCTTGTCATCGCGGGCCGGCCTCAGCGGCGGCGCCCGACCTCAGCGGCGGCGGTTGGCGCGGCGCGCGGCCTCAGCGGCGGCGCCCGGTCTCAGCGCCTGAGCTCAGCGGCCGCGCTTCGGCGCCGTTGTTTTGTCCGCACGCTTCTTGGCGTTCACGACCGGACGCAACCTTCCGTGGGTTTCGAACCACCAGACGCCGGCAGCGCCCACGACGATCATGGCGATGGCGATCAACTGCTGTTCGGTCAGACCCCAGATCACGGCTTCATTGGTGCGGATGAACTCGACGAGCAGCCGCTCGATACCTGCAAGGACGGCGTAAGCGAAGATGAGAGGACCTTCACGCTTGAATCGCGGGCCTATCACCCAGACCAACAAGGCGAAGATGACCAACGAGGCGATGCTCGAGTAGATCTGGGTGGGGTGCACCCGCACTCCCTCTGGGATGGGCGGTAGTCCGTGCGGGAACCACATCCCCCAGGGCAGGTCGGTGGGTTCGCCGTGGCAGCATCCTCTGAAGAAGCATCCCATACGGCCGAAAGCGTAACCCATCGCGACCGCGGGGCCGCCGGCGTCCATGATGGCCGGCAGTCTCTGTTTGGAGAGTAGAGTGACGACGATCACCGCCACAATGGCTCCGAATAGGCCTCCGAACCAGACCAGGCCCTCTCCGCTCAGCAGCCCTCTCGGCCAGGCCTGGGGGTGCTGGATGAGATAGTGGATCTTCGCCCCTAGGAGACCGCCCACGATGCAGGCGATGAGCAGGCCGTAAATGAAGTCGGGTCTTATGCCCCGCTTCTTGAACTGCCAGTGAGCGACGAGACCGGCCGAGATGAAGGCCAGGGCCATCATGACCCCATAGGAGTTCATGGTGAAGCCGCCGATGTGGAACAGCTCCGGGTACATGTCGCTCCTTACTTCGACTCTTCATAGTGAGGCGCCGCCCGGCTTGAGCCGGGGGCGCCGTGATATTGTCTCATGTAGCAGCTCGGTGTCTCATGGGTGTAAGTACGGATAGAGAACTCATGGTGTATGCGGCCCGTGTGGCGAGCCCGCCCTTGAACCGACAGTCCAAAAGGTGGAGATATGAGCCGGGAGAAACTGGTAGTCATAGGTGGAGACGCCGCCGCTATGACCGCGGCCTCGCAGGTCAGACGGGGGCGGACGGACATGGAGATCGTCGCCTTCGAGAAGGGGAACTACGTGTCGTACGCGGCATGCGGCATCCCGTACTACGTCGGCGGCCTGATCGACGGTCTCGACAAGTTACTGATCAGAACCCCTGAGGAGTTCCAGAAGAGACAGGATATCGAGGCGCGCGTACGCCAGGAGGTCGTTCACATCCTGCCGAACGAAGCGAAAGTGGTGGTCCGAGATCTCGAGTCGAGCCGGGAGTATGAAGAGCCTTACGACCATCTTCTGATAGCCACCGGGGCGCGAGCCGTCCGACCTGCGCTTCCCGGGATCGACTCCCAGGATGTCTTCGGGATGACTTCGCTCGACGACGCCCAAGCCTTGCGTGAACGGCTCGAGCGGGAGAAGCCCAAACACGCAGTTGTCGTGGGGAGTGGGTACATCGGGCTCGAGATGGCGGAAGCCTTGATGCGTTGGGACCTGGACGTGAGCATTGTGGGCAGGGCTCCCCAACTTCTGAGAAGTCTCGATCCGGACATGGGGGCGCTGGTGTCGGGCGCCCTCGCGGACGAAGGAGTGCACCTCTACCTCGGCGAAGCCGTGACGGCCTTCGAGGAGACGGCCGGCCGGGTATCCGCCGTCGTCACGGAGAAGCGGACCCTACCGGCCGACTTGGTGGTCATGGGGATGGGTTTTAGACCCAACACCGATCTGGCCCGCGAGGCCGGACTGCCTCTGGGTCTCAAAGACGCCGTGAAGGTAGACGATCACATGAAGACCACGCTCGAGCGGGTCTGGGCCGCAGGTGACTGCGTGGAGACGGTCCAGCTTGTGACGGGCCGGCCTTTCTGGGCGTCGCTTGCTACGGTTGCAAGCAAGCAGGGCCGCGTAGCCGGCACGAACATAGCCGGCGGCGACGCTTCGTTCATGGGAACGTCCGGAACGGTGATCCTCAGGGCCGGGCCCATTGAGATCGCCCACACCGGGCTTTCGGAGGCCGATCTTTCCTGCGATGAGATCCCCTTCGTCTCGGCCAAGGTCGACACCCGCACTCTGGCCCGGTACTACCCTGGCTCGGAACCCATGAGCGTGAAGCTGATCGCTGAACGCGGCGCGGGCCGTCTCTTGGGTGGGCAGATAGTGGGAGGCGGAGGTGCGGCCATGCGCATCAACGTCCTCGCGACTGCGCTCCAGACCCGCATGACCATCGACGAGATCGCGCGACTCGACCTAGCCTACTCGCCCGCATTCTCCAGCGTGTGGGACCCGTTGCTATTGGCCGCACGCCAGTTGTGCGACCGATGTTGACGGCCCATCACGACCTGTGGTTTATCCGGCAGGTCGTATATCGGTCATGTCCTCGCAGCCGTCCGCAGACGGGTCCGTGGCTCCCGCGTACTGGAGTCCGAAGTAGCGGCAGAGCTTGCTCTCGTCGGCCTGCGTGAGGGCCTGTTCGTCGTCTACCTTAGGTGCGGCCTTGACCCTATCTTTGGTATGGGGAACCGACAGCCGGTCGCCCGAGCGTCGGACCTCGCCTGCCGGCACCATGATCTTCTTGAGGCCGAGTAACCCGGTTTCGACGACCAGCCACTTGAGACCCCCCGTGGCGTCGCCGTAGATGACGTCCTCGACCGTGCCGATCTTGTCACCGTCGAGATCGTAGAGGTCGTGACCGGTCCATTCCGTTGTCAGCTTGTCCTTCTCTGTCACTGCTGCTCCTTCCGGGGCTGGTGATCGTACCGTGTGCCTTTTACCCACAGCGCGCCCCGTCGAAAACACCCGGTTGCAGCCCGCCCATCGTCCGACGCGGTATCCTGTGGTTGCTACCTTTTCATACGATCCCGAACAAGGCGGTGCAGCATGTTCTATCCTGTTCAGCTGGATTTGGACGAATCCAAGGTCGACCGGGCCACTGTGGTCCTCAATCCGGCTGCGTCAAAGCGCCTCATCGCCAAGGCCGTGGTGGCTTTGCCGGAGGTCAAGGACGCGTTCGCCAACGCGAGATTGGCCGTTTCTACCTCCACGAGTTCCGCGTTCATCCTGGAAGAACTGACCGGCGAGAAGGTCTCCCCCTACTGCTACTGCGTGGGCATGGTGGCGAACGGTACGCTCACCACGAGCGCGCAGGAGGACCGTGAATCAGCGCGCTTCTTCGTGAAAGGCCGGCGGGTGGAGGAAGAGGCTCGGACCTTCTTCGAAGCGTTCGAGAAGGGCGACGTCGCTATCAAAGGGGCCAATGCGGTGGATGCCCAAGGCCATGTGGGTATCCTGGCCGGGAACCCGGCCTCGGGGACCATCGGGACCCTCATGAGCCGGGTGGCGGTGCGCGGACTCCCGGTAGTGGTGCCGGTAGGTCTGGAGAAGCTGGTGACCTCCGTTGTCGATGCGGCCGCCGGCTGGGGCCAACTGATGCTTTCGCGGAGCATGGGCCTGCCGGTGTGGTTGTTTCCTTTCATGGCCGGACTGGTGGTCACGGAGATCGAAGCGCTCGGGATCCTGACCGGGGTAGGCGCGCGTCACATCGCGAGCGGGGGCATAGCAGGGAGCGAGGGGGCAGTGGTGTTGCTGCTCGAAGGTCACGCAGATAACCTGGCTGAAGCCTGGGATCTAATTGACGCCGTCAAGGACGAACCACCGATCCCCGTGCCGCGGCACCAGTTCTCCTGCTGAGACGACCGGCCCGCGGGGCCGTCGCTGAAGGAGCAGCTCCGGAAGACTTGGGCGGAACCAGTCCTGCGCCGCTATGAGCGTTCGGCAAGGAGGACGAGAGAGTCTTCTGCAGGTGGTTCCGAGGGAAAGACGGGTGATATGAGCGCCATTGTGAAGATAGCCGGTGTGCAGATGGAGCCCCGCCTGGGCGACACCGCCGGCAACCTGGCCCGGTGTGTGGAGATGTTGGGGGTGGCGGCCGCCCAGGGGGCTCAGCTGGTGATTTTTCCTGAGGCGGCGCTGAGCGGCTACATGTTCGGCAGCCTGGAGGAAGCCGTATCCTCGGCGGAGACCATCCCGGGTCCCAGCAGCGAGCGCATCGCCGAGCGCTGCCGCGAGCTGGGTGTCTACACGGTCTTCGGTCTCTTGGAGAAGGACGGCGACACCTGTTACAACGCCGCGGCCTTCGTGGGGCCGGACGGACTGATCGGCAGGTATCGCAAGCTCCATCTACCTTATGTGGGCGTCGACCGTTTCGTGGAGCGGGGTGATAGGCCGCCGCGCGTTCATGACACCAAGTTGGGCCGCATAGGGCTGAGCATCTGTTACGACCTCGACTTCCCCGAACAGGCTCGGATCCTCACGCTGCTCGGCGCCGAGGTGATAGTGAACATCTCCAACTGGCCGGAGGGCGTGGAGTTCGCTCCTCAGTACCTCGCTCACGCCCGGGCTCGGGAGAACATGGTCTATGTGGCCGCTGTGAATAGGGTGGGGGAGGAGCGCGGGGTCCGATTCATCGGCCGGAGTAAGCTGATCGACCATCGGGGCATGCCGTTGGCCGAGGGGCTGCCTTATGAAGAAGACATCGTGTACGTCGCCATCAGTCCGTCGCGGGCCGGCGAGAAGCACCAGGTCATCATCCCGGGAGAACTTGAGATCGACTTGCTGCGCGACCGCCGGCCTGAGCTATACGGGCTGCTGACGCAGTAGACAGGGGAGCTCGGGCCCGCTATTTGCGCATCGCATACCAGCTGCCGTCCGGGGAGTCGAGGCTGCTGCTCGACTTGGTCCATCCGCTCATGGTGTTCTCGTCGATCAGAGCGCCTTGGAAGACGCTACCCTCGTACTCGAAGTCGATGAGGCCGTTCTCGTAAGTGACGGGGACGGGCCCGGCGGAGCTGCCCTCGAACTCCACCGTCCAGTCGCCACGTGCTCCTCTAACGAACTCGATCCTCAGGTCTGATTGCTCCAGATCGATGGCCTGCAGCAAGAGGCCCTCCCATGCGCCTGCCAGATCGGCGTCGGTGATATCGCCCCAGTCTATGCCGCCGAGCTCGGAGGTCGTGACGTGGACGGTCGAGTCTGTGGCGTCGGCCTCGTAGTCGCCGCCTGCGGCCGTCTCGCCGTTGTTCTCGGGCCTCTCATTCCCACCGCTGGTCTCAGTACTCTCGGAGTCCATGGGGGGGAGCGCGTCGGTGTCGTCGGGGGAGATCGACACGTTGATCTGGAGCGGCCCGTCTTTGAGGCTCTTGTAGTTGCGGGCGTCCATGTAGATAGGGGTCCACACCGCGTCGGTGAGTTCGTCCACCTTCACGGAGACGGTGTCGCTCTCGGTGTCGACCGCGCTCTTGACCGCCACCCAAGTGGCCCCGTTCCAGTAGGCCATAGCCATAGTGTCGTCGGTGGCTCCCTCCGGGAGCAGGCTCTCCTTATAGGGCAAGGTGATGGTTATCTTCTTGTCGAAGGCCAGGTTGGCGGGCCCTAGGTGTATCCGCGGCCCCACGGAACAGATGACGCCGGTGTCACTATTTGTCCCGTTCGCCAGGCTCGAGTCGACGGTCATGTTGAACAGGCCTTTCAGCACCTTCACTTCGACGGTCGTCGTAGCGTCTACGGCCCCCGATGGGAAGGCGATCTCGGCCCCCTGCACCTTGATCACACCGCCTTCCTCCGGCACCGGGTACTTCGCGCTGTCGAAGGGGACATCGATATCGGTGGACTCTCCCATGGTGGTCTTGACTGTTGGGACGCTCTTCCAGAGTACTCCCGCGCCGTATAGCGACCCCAACACCGCGGCTGCGATCACCACCAGCCCGGCGAGGGTCAGGAGGGCCCAGAACCACCAGGGCCGCTTCCGTTTGGCGCCGGGCATACCGGGCGTCGTGATGCCTGTGCCGGCGCCCCCGACAGCGGCGGCGCCCTCGAC